>CAMWUI010000033.1 GCA_947177395.1 uncultured Paraprevotella sp. | reverse complement strand
CGGTGCGGCGTGCCGTGGGGCATACCACGCTCCATCGCATCGTGGTCGTATACCGAGGCATGGAGATGGTCGTGTGTGAGGAAGTGTAGGAATTTTTAGCCCCCAAAGCAGCCGCACAAACAAAAAAATCACAAAAATAATCATAAAGATTGTTACTTTTCCACTTTATTATTATCTTTGGCCGTTCTATCTAAACTCAAGCCCGTATCAGGTTCGGGCGTAACCGGAAAAATACTATTAAAAACTTTATATTAACTTCAAACATTATGAGAAAAATCACTTTCTTAAGCGTGTTGTTCCTGCTCACAGGCTGGGTCAATGCGTGGGCACAGTCCGGTTTGTTAACACCGGACCAATTGGCCAACGGCAAAATGGTGGCTATAAAAGCCATCGCCAACAACAACACAAACTGGATTACAGTTACCGCTGCAGGACGTTCGGAATATGCACCGAATTGTGCATTTGAGTTGGTTTATAACGAAGCCGGAAACGCCTTTGCTTTGCGCAATGTAAAAACCGGAGAAGAAGGATATATCCAGCAACCTGCCGGGAATGACGGCAGTGCCACTTTCGGCGCCAAAGAAACGGCTGCTTGGTTTACCGCTTCGTCTATCAACTACACAGGTTCTGATTTAGCATCCGGTGTTACAGGTTCAGATGCCACCACCATTCGCCTTATTACTACGGCAAAAAACGGAGCTACCACTTTCTTTAATGTAAATTCCGCAACATCGGGAATCAAGTTTGCTACAGGAATAGGCAACTGGTCTATTGTTAATCTGTATGAAGTTGCTGTTTATAATGCAGGACAGGCACTCGTCGATGCCAACCGTCTGGTAGAAGGACAAGATTATGTAATCAAAGGCGCAGGCGCACGTTCCGGCTATGCTTTTGCGGGAATTGCAGGCACCAATAATGAATTGCTGAAAGTTTTTTTGAACAATACATCGAATGCCGTAACGACTTTGTCTGAAAAATACATTTTCAACATCGAAGGTACTAGCGATAGTTTCAAACTGAAAACCAAGGACGGAAAATATGTAAAAGCACCCGATTTGGTAGATTCGCCCGATGACGCTACCGTATTCTCTCTTTCGGCCAAGCCCAATGCGGCGGCTGGCGTGTGGAATCTCAAGATGCCCAATACCTATGCAAACATGAACGCGGCAACCACCGTAGCGAATTCTCCTTCTGATGCCAATTGGGTGATGACAACTTGGAATGACGAAAATGATGGCAACGGAAAGTGGGAAATCTATCCGGTAAATGTAGATCTACCCACATACAGCATCACATATATAGTAAAGGATTTCAACGGTAACACCGTAGCTACTCAGACAAAAGAAGCGATGGAAGGCGACCCGTTCCCGGCAGTAACAGTCGGAGTCTCCGCATCAGAGTTCTACAACATTCCGGAAGGTACGGTTACGGCTAACGGAGAATATGACGTAACGATAAACGTTACAGCTTTACCTTTCGCCGTAAGCACAATCAATGGAGCATTCGCATCAGACAACCACTGGTATCAACTCGCTGTTCAACGTTCTGCCCCCAAATATGCCACTTATAATCCCGAAAGCGGACATGTAGAACATTCAGCTACGGCTTTAGGAGAGGCAAGTGCCTACAATGTATTTGCCTTCACCGGAGACCCATTCAACGGCTTCAAGATTTACAACCCGGCAGCCGGAGCGGCCAAACAATTGTATGTAACAAACACAAATAGCCAAAGTTGCACATTTGCAGAGGAAGGAGCTTTATTCGGCCTTTACAAAAACAACACAAGCGGTTACCAGTTCAAGCTCGTCGGCACCGACGGCACGCACCTCAATGACGTAAACAATACGCTGGGCGTTTGGACCGCAACAGCTTCCGCATCGGACCTCGGCGGCACATTCACATTTACAGAGGTAGAATTCGATGCCGCTGGAGCAGATATCGCCAAAGAGGCACTGGCTGCTGCTTTGGGACAGATAACAGAAACCATGTGGGGTACGGATCCCGGTTATATCGCCGATACCGAAGAAAATCGTGCGAAAATAACAACGGCTCAAGCCGTCCTGGCAAAATCCAATGCAACAACTGCTGAAGTAAATGCTCAAACCGAAATCATCAACGCCTTACTGACAGACCGCATTATGCCGGAGGCCGGTAAGTTCTACAGGATTATCAACGCACTCCCTGGTTTCGAAACCCAACAAGGAGTGAAGAAAGCCATGTACAGCAATGGCGAAAACGTGAAATGGGGGAACCTGAATGAATATGACAGAAAGCAGGTATGGACCATCACACCCACAGAAGGCGGCTATGCAGTACGCAACTATACCGACCAAAAATATCCGCAACCCCAAAGCACCCAAAGTGCTGCATTTGCCATGGGCGAGGAAGCAACGGTAACGGAATTGGTTTTCCTTGGTGCACCCGGCCAATTCAATGTGAAGCCGAAGTCCAATGGTGCCTATTCCATGCACGCCGGAGAGCATGAGGGCGGTGCCGGAGTCAGCGGAACTGCTGTAGGCTGGAACGGAGGCGCCGATGGTTGCTCCGCGTGGTACATCCACGAAGTGGAAGAGCCTACTGGAGTCGTATTAGAGAACGTTACGTTCAACTATACGGTAAACGGCGTGGTGAAGAAGAGCATCATAGGCAACTACGACACGGCCAATCCCGAGGCACCGGCCACCTATGCATTCGTGACCATCGGCGAAATGACGCTCAACAGCGACAATACGGTGACTGTTCCTTGTACATGCAACCTGCCGTTCACAACTTCTGAAAGCTACGCCAACGCCACTTGGTATGCCGTAGACATGCACGGAAATCAGACTCCGTCATGGACATGGGCTTATGAAGCCGATCAGGAAAACAACATCAAATTGTCTCAGGATTTATCTCAGGAGGATCTCAATTCCGGCTATGTAACGAAGAACCGCAGATGGGCGTTTGTGGGCGACCCGTTCAACGGATTTAAGATTTACAACCAGGCTGCCGGCGAGACAATGACCCTCCGCAAGGGCGAAAACGGCAATAATACGATATCCGTTATGTCGGAGACCGACGACCGGAACGTATTCTTCCTATACGAAACGAACGGCCACATCGAGCACTCTTTCGCATGGAAATTGACCGATGACTCAAGTTACCTGAACCACCAGGACGGTACATTAAAAGGATGGGGCGGCAACGACGAAGGTTCTTCCTGCCGTGTATATGCACAGACCACCGCTATCCCGACCAAGGCATTCTACCGCATCAAGGGCGTAGCCAACGAAATGTATCTGACAACAGGTGCAACAGGCAGCCGCATGCCGATGATAGAAGACGGCACGACAGCCGCCAGCATCTTCTACTATGACTATGACAAACATTTGCTCAACTACGCCAGCGGCTTGTATACCTACAAAACCAGCGAAACCGGCGCCGTAGGCAATTCCAACACATGGGAAGTCATAGATAACGGAAACGACCAATACATCTTCTATGCTAGCCCAGTTCCCGGTGGTGGAGGACGTTACCTGTATAACCACGACAAAGGCAGCCAAACACAAGCTAACCGTAATGGTCAATTGGCCGGAAACAATACATTATGGATAGTAGAACCTGTAACGGAGCTTCCTGTTACTGTAAGCGCAGCCGGCTATGCAACATTGTTTGCCCCGACTGCCCTCACCATCCCGGCCGACGTAGAAGTCTATACGGGTACCATCAACACAGAGAAATCCGCTATCGAACTGTCCCAGGTTGCAGACGTCATCCTGGCCAACACAGCCGTATTGGTGAAAGCTGCCGCCGGCACTTATAACTTTGAAATCGCAGGAGAGGCCGCAGCTGTAGAGAACAATACCCTCTTAGGTACCATAAGCACCACCGCTACTCCGGAGAACGTCTACACGCTCCAGAATCAGAACGGCCAGGTTGGCTTCTATCCTTACACGGGCGAAAACATCAACGGTTTCAAGGCATACGTTACCGTTGCGGCTGATGCCGAGGTACAGGGCCTGACATTCGACTTCGGAGATGCCACGGGCATCGAGGAAATCCTCTCCGCATTGGAAACTGGCGAAAAGACTACCGAAATATACGACCTGGCCGGACGCCGCGTGGCAAAACCGGTGAAGGGCATCTATATCAAGGGTGGTAAGAAAGTGATTGTTAAGTAATAAAAAGGAAATCAGATCATGAAAAAGAAACAATATATGGCTCCTGCCGTGGAGGTTACGACAGTACAATTGGAAGGCATGATTGCCGCTTCCCTCTCCATCGGCGACACGCCGGGCAACGAACAGTTGGGTAACGGCGGCGAATGGAACATCTGGAGCTCAGAGGAATAATCCACTGCATCCACATTCTTACAGGAATCCCTCGGAGAGCAATTTCTCCGGGGGATTCTGTTTTATCAAGAAGTAAGAGATATGAGGTAATAAGAAGCGAGTGTTCCTGGGCTTATAGACGAAAAGTGTTACATGGTAACAAAAAAAAGTACGGTCATCCTATTCGGAGAAGATAATTGTTATATTGAATATCCATGACAATTAGAATATTTTACGAGGATGGTTTATTACCGGAAATGATATATCCGTTCTTCTCTGTTTCTCCGTGTAGAAAGTGTAGTGTACATATTTTTTAAAACATGGAAGATGAATGTTTCATAGAATGTACTCCAAAGCCTCCAATTGGGTATTTTTATGTTTCCAACTGGGTAATTTCATTTTTCCAACTGGAAAGTTTTATTTTTCCAGGCACCCCTTTTTTAGCCCATTTTCCGGCTATTGTCACCAACCCGTTCTTTTTTGTCTGGTTCCTGTCAAAATTCATGTTTTTACATAAATTCGTCTACGCTTCGCTTAATACGCTGACGTTCACATCTTCGTTCTTCTGCGGAAGGAAGTTGTGATATTTCGGCAAGAAAACGCTCTGCGTCCTTGCCATAGAGAGCCGGAGTATTTCGTATAAGTCTTGCCATCTGTGTTATCATTAATATTCCGCAAAACTACGACTTTTCTCCTTTGCCACAAACTTTTGTGCAAAAAAGACATAAATCCCATCCTATGGAAGACGTAAAAAGCCCGGATTTACCCCGATTTTGTGAAAAACAGCCCTGAGAACATAGCTGATTCTGTGAAATATCACTATCTTTGCAATACCGAAAACGTGAAAAGAATGAGCGAACCACTTAAAAGAAAGATAGATAGCATACTGTCGAAATGGAAGAGCAGCCCGGACAGAAAACCGATGATAGTGAAAGGCGCAAGGCAGATAGGTAAAACCCGGTCGGTGACAGCCTTTGCCGAGAAGAACTACAGGAGCGTCATAGCCATAAACTTTGTGGAACAGCAGAAGTTCAAGAGCATCTTCGATGACGGTTATGAAGTAGACAATATCCTGAAAAACATATCGCTGCTCGACCCGTCGGTGGAATTCATCCCGGGAGATACGATATTCTTCTTCGATGAGCTGCAAGAGTGCCCGCAGTGCGCCACCGCCCTGAAGTTCTTCAAGCTCGACGGCCGTTTTGACGTGATATGCTCAGGTTCCCTGATGGGAATCAACTACAAAGAGATTGAATCCAATTCGGTGGGTTACAAAGAGGACTACGAAATGCATTCGATGGATTTCGAGGAATTCCTATGGGCCAAAGGATACCCGCAGGAGTTTGTCGAAGATATGTACCGCCACATGGCCGGGCTCGTTCCTTTTTCACAACTGGAACTCGACACCCTTTTCGGCCTGTTCAGAGACTACATGGTGCTGGGAGGCATGCCGGACGTGGTGAACACATACATCAGAAACAGGAATTTCAGCGGTACTCTCGCCATACAGCGGCAACTGCTTGCGGACTACGACGAGGACATCACAAAGTATGCGGAGGGGCTCGACAAAGCAAAAATCAGAAATGTATATAACCACATATCTGTATTCCTTGCCAAAGAGAACAAGCGGTTCCAGATATCGAAAGTGGGTAAAAACGCCCGCAACCGCGATTATACAGGAGTGGTCGAATGGCTCTCGTCGGCCGGTATCGTCAATCCCTGTTATTGTCTGGCCGATGTCGAACTCCCGCTCAAAGGGAACTATGACCCGAAACTCTATAAAATATACTTCAAGGACACAGGACTGCTGATCGCGTCCCTCGACGAGGAGGCACAGGAAGACCTACGCACCAACCGCAATTTCGGCACATACAAAGGTGCCATATACGAGAACATCGTCGGCGATATGCTTGTCAAACAAGGTTACAGTCTCTACTATTACAAGCAGGACAGTCCGGCTCTGGAGATGGATTTCTTCGTGCGTGACGCGGAGAGTTTGATACCGGTCGAGGTAAAAGCGAACGATGGGGCCACAGCCTCGCTACGGAGACTTGTCAAGAGCAACAGCTACGGCGATATCAGGTATGGAATCAAATTCGGATACAATAACATCGGATTCAACGGCCAGTTCTACACATTCCCTTATTTTCTGGCTTTCCTGCTGAAACGTTTTCTCAGAGAACGGAGGGAAGCGTAAGGCGTTTACTTCTCAATCAATTTCAATCCGGCGTCCGAAAGTTCGATAAGCCGCTTCTTGTACAAGTCTCCCACGGCTTTCTTAAACACCTTCTTGCTGACGCCGAACACGGAATAAATCTCTTCCGCAGGGCTCTTGTCACAGAGAGGAGTGCTCCCCGCATTCGTCTGCAGATGGTGCAACAGGACATCCGAAAAGTCCTCCACAGCCGCCTGTCCCCGGGGCTTCAGCGCCAGATCGATCTTTCCGTCCGGACGCACCTGACGAACAAACATCCGTCTCTTGTCACCGGTGCGGAGCGACGTGAATATCTCCGTATCATACAGCAGACCGGCAAAACGGTTGTCCACGATTACCTTGAACCCCAAGTCCGTCTTCTGCCACACCAGCCCCTCCACCTCGTCGTCCGGAGCATAAGGCGGCTTTTCCTCCGACAGGTACTTTTCGACCTTGGCCGACGCCACGATGCGATAAGTCTCCTCGTCGATATGCACATGCACGATGTAGAAACGGTCGAGCTGCATCCTCATCTTCTGTTCCCGGAAAGGGACGAACAGGTCTTTCATCGGCCCCCAGTGGAGAAAAGCTCCGAACTTGTTGGTCCACGCTACCCTGAGACAAGCGAAGTCGCCCACCTGCGCCAGCGGCATCTCCGTCGTGGCAATCAGACGCTCCTCGTTGTCCAGATAAACAAAAACGTCCAGTTCATCACCCGGCTTGCAACCTTTCGGCACATAACGGGCCGGCAACAGAATCTCACCGGCCTCTCCGCCATCCAGATATACTCCGAAATCTACGGACTTCACGACTTTCAGACTATTGGTCTGACCCAATTTTATCTTCATACGCTCTACTACTGTTCTTCTTTATAGATTCTCCTTCGCTTTTATCCTTCCTCCTGGTCGCCGACGACATCGGCTACCAACGGATTCGTCACCAGTCCGTCTTTCATAAAGATAGTCCGGTCCGTAAGCCGCGCCAGCCCCTCGTCGTGTGTCACAATGACAAACGTCTGCCCGAAACGGTCGCGAAGGTCGAAGAACAGGCTATGCAGTTCCTCCTTGTTGCGCGAATCCAGACTGCCGGACGGTTCGTCCGCCAGAATCACGGCCGGATTGTTTGTCAGCGCACGCGCCACGGCAACCCGCTGCTTCTCCCCCCCCGAAAGTTCGTTCGGCTTGTGGGATGCCCGTTCGCCCAGCCCCATAAAATCGAGTAGTTCACGGGCACGCTGCTCCGCTTCCTTACGTCCTTTACCCGCGATGAAAGCCGGTATCATGACATTCTCCAGCGCCGTAAACTCTGGCAGCAACTGATGAAACTGAAACACAAATCCTATCTGCGTATTCCGGAAATGCGCCAGTTCCTTCTTCGACAATTCCTGCACGTCGATACCGTTCAGCACGATGCGCCCGGCATCCGGCTTGTCCAGCGTGCCGACAATCTGCAACAGAGTGGTCTTACCGGCTCCGCTCGGTCCCACGATGCTCACCACTTCGCCTTTTCTTATATGCAGATTAATGCCTTTCAGCACCTGCAACGTACCAAAACTTTTGGTAATACCTCTTATATCTATCATAATACGATTCCTTTTCTTGTCATAAACGTTCCAACACATATTGTGCCAGGTAGCATCCGAACACCGCCGTCAGATAACCGATACTGCCCGCTGTGGATTTCTTGTTTCTCTCTCCCTCCACCGTCACCACGCTATGACGGTCGGCCTGCTGCGTACAGAAAACCACGGGCACGCGGGCATGTCGCCAGCCATCGGCTTTCAGGCGGCTCCGTACAGCCTTGCTCAGTCCGCAATGATACGTATCCCACAAGTCGGCGAACCTCACTTGCGAGACGTCGGTCTTCGCCCCGGCCCCCATGCTGCATACCACCGGCACCCGCCGGCGCAGACAGGCTTCGATCAAGGAGCATTTAGGCGCTATCGTATCGATGGCATCCACCACGAAATCATAACCACCCTCTTCCAATAGGACGTCCGCCGCTCCGGCTTCCAGATAGACCGGACGCACGTCCAACCCCGCTGCCGGACTGATATCCCGGAAGCGCTCCGCCAGCACTTCTGCCTTGCTCCGGCCGACAGTGGAATGCAACGCACACAACTGGCGGTTGATATTGCTCTCCTGCACCTTATCCGCGTCCATCAATGTCAAATGCCCTACCCCGGCACGTATCAGCATCTCGGCGGCATAGCCGCCCACGCCGCCCAGTCCCACGACCAGCACGCGCGCCGCCGCCAGTCGAGCCATTTTGTCCCCGCCCAACAACAATTCTGTGCGCTGTTTCCACTCATCGTGCGCCGCCGCTTTCAGTTCCGGTTCCATCAGTCGTCCTCCGTTTTTTTCAGCCATCCGCCGAACCATTCCTTAGCCGCCTCGTAGCGTGCCTTGGGGCTCATCGGTTCCACCGTACTCAGATTGTGGGTCGCCGAATCGGCGTACCCGTCGGGGAATATCACCAGCAGACTGGTCTCCATATAATACTTCTTTATCTGGTGAGGAATGTGATCCAGCGAAGGCCGGAAAGAGATGGAGCCGCGACGGGCACAAACAATCACCAGCAGATGGTCGGGACGAATCTCCTTTGACATACGTTTCAGTTCGTTCCCGCCATCCGTCTCGTAATATTCCGCCCGCACAGAAGGATAGTATTTCTGCAGATAACGCCCGACAAGCCTCAGAGTGGCCGGATGGCCGTTGTATGTGATACGGCAACCCAGAGAATTAGCCAGACAGGCCACATGCTCCACCCAGTGCGTGAATCCGGCTTCATATTCGGCCTTGGCCGGAATCGCGACATGGATGCGCCGCACGGTGCTGACCGGAATCGTACTGCGCACCATCATAATCTGACGGTTCAGCCCGCTCAACAGATTCAGCAGGACGGGACCGAAAAACGACTCGTCCGGCGATGACTGTAGATGCAGTCCCACCATCACTTCCGAGAAATCATTTTCGCGCACGGCATGAATGATGCCGTTGGACAGGTTCGTAGCCAGACGCACCCGGGCCTGCATCTGCACATTGGCCGCGGCAGCGATGCGCACGGCGTTGTCCAGCAGCTTGCGCCCGGCCTCACGTGCCCGATGGTCGTCGTCGAGCACCACGTTAATCGCCTGCAAGGGTATGTCGTTCGTCGGCCGCCTCATCATCAGCGCCATGTTCACGATGGCCTCCATCGTATCCGGATAAGCCAGCGCTATCAGGGTGGAGTCTTCCACCGGTCCCCGCTCCTCGCTCATCCCCTCACCGCTCAAAGCCAGTTTCCGCGCCGTGTGTTCCGTAATCAGCGAACTGACCACGCATGTAACCAGAATCAACACGACGGTACCGTTGAGTACATCCTCGTTCAGTAAACGGCTGCCATCCGGCAAAACGATATTATACCCTACCAATACGGCAGCCAACGTGGCAGCTGCCTGGGCATTGCTCAGTCCGAACATCAGCTCCCGCTCCAATCCGCTCATTCGGAAAACCTTCTGCGTAAGCCACGATGCCAGCCATTTGCCGGTGAGCGCCATCGTTATCATGACTGCCGCCACCTTGAGCGCATCCCCCGTACCGAACAGGACATGCACGTCTATAATCATCCCCACCCCTATCAGAAAATAAGGGATAAACAGAGCGTTGCCCACAAACTCCAAGTGGTTCATCAACGGAGAGGAATGCGGTATAAGACGGTTGAGCACAAGCCCCACGAGAAAAGCGCCCAGAATGCCTTCCATACCCACGAGCTCCATCAGGCCCGCCCCCAGAAAGACCATGGCCAGCACGAATATATACTGAAGCACGCCATCGTTGTAACGGCGGAAAAACCAGCGGCCGATGCGCGGAAAAGCATAGATGATGACAGCCGAAAGCAAAATAACCTTCAACAGCAATATGATCCAGAACCATCCCTGCGTGTCTTCTTTAAACATACCGCCGATAACCGCCAGTACCAGCAACGTAAGCGTGTCCGTAACAATTGTGCCGCCCACGGCAATGCTCACGCTGCGATGCCGGGACACACCGTAACGGATGACTATCGGATAGGATATCAGCGTATGGGAAGCATACATACTGGCCAGCAACACGGACGTGACCAGACCGTACTTCAACAGCAGGAGATTGGAGGCAATGCCCAGTCCCAGCGGAATGATAAAAGCGGCTAGTCCGAGCACCAGCGCTTTTCCCCGTATGCGCCTCATGTCCTGCATGTCCATCTCCATACTGGCCAGAAACATGATATAATACAGCCCCACCTGCCCGAACAGTTCGAAACTGCTGTCCCGGTCCAATATATGCAGTCCGTGGGGACCGATTACCACCCCGGACAGAATCATGCCGATGATATGCGGAATACGCAACCGGCCAAGCAACAAGGGGGCGAAGAGAACGATGCTCAACACCAGGAAAAAAATCCATGTAGGATCCGTCACAGGAAAATAGGAAGACAATACAGACAATTCCATCTCTTTTATCTTTCGTTCAGTCTACAAAGTAACGAAAAAGTTTTCGTATCATGAGTTTTTCTATAATAAATTGTATACTTTTGCATTTGAAATCATCCATTCTTTAAATAGATACAAAAAATGAAAGTAGCAATCGTAGGTGCAAGCGGTGCCGTGGGACAGGAGTTCCTGCGCGTGCTTGAAGAAAGAAACTTCCCGATGGACGAGTTGACGCTGTTCGGTTCCGAACGCAGTGCCGGAAAGAAATACATGTTCCGCGGCAAAGAGCTCGAAGTGAAGCTCCTGCAGCACAATGATGATTTTAAAGACATAGACATAGCGTTCACCTCCGCCGGCGCCGGCATTTCAAAAGAATTCGCCGCAGACATCACCCGGTACGGTGCCGTGATGATAGACAACTCCAGCGCATTCCGCATGGACGAAGACGTGCCCTTGGTCGTACCCGAATGCAACGCGGCCGATGCACTGAACCGCCCGCGCGGCATCATCGCCAATCCCAACTGCACCACCATTATGATGGTGGTCGTATTGCAGCCGTTGGAGAAACTGAGCCACATCAAACGTATCCACATCGCCAGCTATCAGGCCGCCAGCGGTGCCGGTGCAGCCGCTATGGCCGAACTGGAACAGCAATACCGCGAAGTGCTGGACGGCAAGGAAGCCACCGTAACGAAATTCCAATACCAGCTGGCATACAATGTCATTCCCCAAATTGATGTATTCCAGGACAACGGATACACAAAAGAGGAAATGAAGATGTTCAACGAGACGCGCAAAATCATGCACAGCGACGTGCAATGCTCGGCCATGTGCGTGCGCGTGCCTTCCCTGCGCTCCCACTCCGAAGCGGTATGGATTGAAACCGAACGCCCCATCACTGTCGAGGAAGCCCGCAATGCGATAGCCGGTGCCGAAGGCATACAACTGATGGACGACCCGGCCAACAAAATCTACCCCATGCCTCTCTTCCTGGCTGGAAAGGACGACGTGTATGTGGGGCGCATCCGCAAGGACATCGCCCATGAAAACGGTCTGACGTTCTGGCTCGTAGGAGATCAGATAAAGAAGGGGGCCGCCTTGAATGCCGTACAGATAGCCGAATACCTAATAAAAACAGGCAACGTGAAATAAATCCTGCCGTGTATGGGATTAACCTGTAAGGAGGCTGCTTTCCGTAACAAAGGAAGCAACCTCCCGGTCGTTCCAAACACATGCTGCAAATAAGACTGGGATTTAAAAACTTTATATCTAACCATAATAACACGAACAAAACATGAAAAAACGAATCAGCAAAACTTATCTGAACCGGGTCCTTAGCCTCTTCGGAACAGTTCTCTGGTTGTGTCTGCCGGGAGAAGGTACAGCACAGACACTGCGTCTGCACTATGGTTTGACGCAGGACGAAGCCGGAGCACGGACCGTCATCGACGAAACCGGCGGAGGCAGGGACGCCTCGCTCAAGGGAACAGCCCGCATCGCGGAGTTCGAAGGGCAGAAAGTAATCAGCCTCGGCAATACCAACGGCTATGCGGACATGGGGAAGAGCGTCGGCGAAATCATCGGCACGCTCCGGAATTTCACTGTCCACACACGCATCTATATTCCGACGTCCGTTTCGCTTAGCGGTAACGGTTTCTTCATCTGGACGTTCTCCAATGCATCGGACATACAGACGTACCCCACCGGCTATATGTTCCTGAACGCCCAGGACCAGCGTTATGCCATCACACCAACCAACTACTCAGCGGAACTGGGACTGGGCATCCGCAAAGCGCTCACCAAAGGCAGCTGGCAAACCCTGACGCTTATCCAGAAAGAGGGTACCGCATCACTCTATCTCAACGGTATCAAGATGACGGAAGCTTCTGTCAGCCTCTCTCCGTCGGATATCGGTTCCACGTCCTACAACTGGCTCGGCCGTTCGTGCTACAACGGAGACAAATATCTGAGTAATGCCATGATTTCCGACTTCCGCATTTACGACGGCGCCCTGGAAACTGGCGAGATATGCAAACTGGCCGGAATGGAAGAGAAGAAAGAGACCGTAACTCTGAAAGCACACTACGACTTCCGGCAGGCCACCGATGTCGTAAACGGATATAAAGGTACGCTCCGCAACGGTGCCGAATGCACTACCATGGAGGGACTTCCTGTCCTGAAACTGGGCGCCGGCAACGGTTATTTCGATCTGGGCAAAGAATTGGGCACTGCGATTGCTAAAGCGGACAGCTTCACCATTTCCACCGATGTCTATATCCCCGAGTCCAATCCATTGACCGGCAACGGCAATTTCCTGTGGACATTTGCCAATTCCGACAATCTGGCTGGTGCGGCCAACGGCGGCGTATTCTTGCGTGCCAGTGACCTGCGCTATGCCGTCACGAAAACCAACTATGCAGCCGAACAAGGATTCTGCGGCAGAACAGGCATACCGGCCGGGCAGTGGGTGAACGTGACCTGCACCCGGAACGGCAACGGTAACATGCGTCTTTATCTAAACGGCGAAGTGACAGGTGCTTCGTCGGACATCACTTTGGGCATCAAAGACTTGGGCTCCACTACCTACAATTACCTGGGGCGCTCCTGCTACAACGGTGACTTGTATCTGACGAATGCCTGGTATCATGACTTTCGCCTATATGAAGGCGCCATGACTGCCGACGAGATAAAGGAACTGTGCCAGCAGATTCCCATCCTGGAACGTGGCCGGATGCGTATGGAGGTTGAGAAAGCCATGGAACTGACGGAACTGCCGAAAGAAGTACGCGAATCCATCCTTTTGCCTGCACAGGAAAACACCTTCGGCGTGTCCATCACCTGGACTTCCTCGAACGAGAACGTCCTGTCCGGCAACGGATTCATCAACCGTCCCGCCTACGGACAACCGGATATCACAGTGACCCTGACGGGCTCTTTCACCAAAGGAGACATCACTCTGACGAAAGACTATCAGGTGACAGTCAAAGCAAGTCTTTCTCCCGAAGAAAGCGTCGCCATCGACTTGCAAAGCCTGATACTGAACGGAACGGATAACTTATTCGAATCCATCACACTGCCCTACCGGACACCGGAAGGTTCCATCATCACATGGAAATCCTCCGCTCCCGAATATCTGGCGGACAACGGACGCCTGATGCGTCTGGCCACGCACGGTACCGGTAAGCAGCCCGTGGTACTGACCGCAACGGCTACACGGGACAATGCAAGCGCAAAACGCGACTTCACGGTGTATGTAGCCGAGGACGAGGGATACACGAATTATCTGTTTGCCTATTTTACCGGCAACAATCAGTCACAGGAACAGATCTGCTTTGCCCTGAGTACCGATGGGTACAACTTTGTCCCACTGAACAACGGTAGCCCTATCATTTCCTCCGACACCATAGCCATCAAGAAGGCGGTACGTGACCCCCACATCCTCCGCGGAGAGGACGGAAAGACATTCTACATGGTAGTGACCGACATGAAGTCCGGCGAAGGATGGGACTCCAACGACGGACTGGTGCTGATGAAATCAACTGATCTCGTCAACTGGACACACTCGGCCATCGACTTCCCCACGGCATGGCCAGCCCGTTTCGACCGCAACAAACTGACACAGGTGTGGGCTCCGCAGACCATCTACGATCCCGAAGCCGGACGTTACATGGTATACTATTCCATCGGCGAACGGGGCGAGCATTACAAACTTTATTACTCGTATGCCAACGACGATTTCACGGAACTGACGGAACCGAAACTGCTGTTCGACCTGGGCAGCAATACCATCGACGGCGACATCGTGCTGCGCGATGGCATCTACCACCTGTTCTATAAGACGGAAGGTGAAGGCAACGGCATCCAGAAAGCAACGGCCACTTCACTGAAAGGCCCGTGGACACCGCACAGACGGTATCTGCAACAGACCAACGTGGCCGTGGAAGGTTCTGGCGTATTCAAAAAGATAAACAGCAACGACTGGATTCTAATGTACGACTGCTACACGTCCGGTCATTACCAGTTCTGTTCGTCACCCGACCTGGAGAATTTCACATGGGTCAAGAACACGACCACCAGCGGAGCCTTCACCCCGCGCCACGGTACCGTAATGCCCATCACTCAGGAAGAGACCGAACGAATTGTGGCCAAATGGCCTTCCACAGCCCTGAACGCACAGATAACCGGTGCCTCCGCTCCGGCTGTCATGAACGACAATACGGAATACGACCACACGGCTCATACAGTCTATCTGCCGGTTCGTCCGGGCACAGATCTGACAGCCTTTGACCCGCAGTTGACCGGTACCCCGGGAACAAGCGTATCGCCGCAGGGAACCTGTGACTTCAGCAACGGCACGGTGGAATACACTGTCACCTGCGGCACGAAAAGCAATGTCTACAAAGTGACAGCGGCCGTATGCGGCAATCCCGTACTGCCCGGCTTCCACGCCGACCCGGAAATCTTGTATTCCGAGAAGACAGAACGTTTCTACCTCTATCCTACCAGCGACGGTTACAGCGGTTGGGGCGGCCACAGTTTCAATGTGTTCTCTTCCACCGACATGCTGAACTGGACGGACGAAGGCACAATCCTCGACCTTGCTACGGACCAAGTACTCTGGACTGATGGCAACGCATGGGCTCCCTGCATCGTCGAAAAGAAGACAGACTACGGTTACAATTACTATTTTTATTTCAGCGGAAACACTCCGAGCGGGAAACAGATAGGTGTAGCTTCGGCCAATTATCCCGCCGGCCCGTTTGCAGACAACGGAGCTCCGTTCATCACTTCTTCACCTACCGGAAGCGGTCAGCAGATTGACGCAGACGTATTCACGGACCCCGTGAGCGGCAAGTCCTATCTGTACTGGGGCAACGGGTACATGGCCGGCGCGGAACTGGAGGATGACATGACGTCGCTCAAGCCCGGTACAACCCGGATCCTCACCCCGGGCGGCGGCAGCCTCAGCACGTACGCTTACCGCGAAGGTACATATGTGTTCTACCGTAAAGGAGTATATTACTTCATGTGGAGCGTGGATGACACGGGAGCTGACAACTACCACGTGGCTTACGGAACCGCCACTTCGCCACTGGGTCCCATCACAGTGGCCAAGAATCCGGTGGTGTTGCAGCAAGATCCGGCACAAAAGATTTACGGAACCGGACACAACTCCGTCATTCAGATACCAGGACGTGATGAATGGTACATCGTTTACCACCGCATCAACAAAAACTATCATACCAACGGACCGGGCTACCATCGCGAGGTATGCATCGACCGTCTCCAGTTCAACGAGGACGGTACCCTACAGCCCGTCATCCCCACCCAAAAAGGTATTTCGCCCGTATCGCTGGATGATGAACCAGGTACGGGAATAGAGGCTGTAGCCGGTTCCTCCGTCAGCGGAACACCTTCCTCCATCATCTACTACGATCTGAACGGTATGCAGCTGGGTTGCGACGATAACCGTCTGGCCCGCGGCCTGTATCTGCGCCGTATGACATGGAGCGACGGCACGGTACGCTGTGACAAGTTCCTGAAACAGTAAGGTTTTTCCCCTTCCACTGAAAAGAAAATCGCATCACTTTGTTTATTCCGTCAAAGTGATGCGATTTTTACTATAACAAAGAGCCAAGAAGGGACATACTGCATGTAGTACCGGGCAGTTCCCTTATGCTGTATACTCTCTCAGTCTTTCAGCAAATTTTCTACTTCTTCCTGACTGAGCCCCATAATTGTTGCAATACCGGCCGTATCAACGCCTTTCTGCAACAAGGCTTGCGCAAGAGAGCGCAACTGGGCATCACGCTCAGCCAATTGAGTTTTCTGCTCAGCCAACCGGGCATCCTGCTCAGCCAATTGGGCATCCTGCTCAGCCAACTGAACCTCCTGCTCAGCCAATTGGGCATCCTGCTCAGCCAACTGAGTTTTCTGCTCTGCCAATTGGGCATCCTGCTCAGCCAACTGAGCCTCCTGCTCCGCAATCCTTTTATCGCGAGACATGATTGCCGTATCACGGTTTTCTATGGCCTTGAAATATTCATCCTCAACATTCATGTCCTGACGCAACTGATGGTTGGATGCAGCAGAAAGAAGACGACGGATAATGTATTGCATGTCGGCATCGCCTTCATACAGATTCTCATCCACATTTAACATCTGTCTGTTGTTGCAATCCTTTTGCGACTGGTCAAACACGCTAAGTACTTTGTAGAGACGGTTGTTCACCTGCCCGTGCAACAAAGGTATCTGTACAATAATACTGTTATGAACAAGACTGTCAACAAACGGATCCGGCAACCCCTTCGTCACCTCCTTGTCGTTATAATCATACGATTTATGACTCACATAGAGTACAGGCTCCTCAATGTCCCCCACACGATGGCCGAGCAGATACACGGCTACCGTCGGTATGGCATAGCCTTCGGGGTTATTGTCCTTGATAATGTTCTCGGGATTGGCATACTGCGCACCGAGATATTGACGGAAACGCAAGGTTTCCGTCTCAAGCCATGTCTTTTGCAACTCAATAAGGATAAGCTGATGCCGACCATCTGCCTCCACGACCTCCGCACCGAAGTCGATACGGAACATGGAAATCTTGTCACGCACACCATTGGTATACTCATGCCTGCGCATCTGTACCGACACCACTTCCTTTTTCAGCAGAGCCGACAACAAGGTCTTTGCGATACGCTCATCCTCAATAAGGTATTTGAAGACCGAATCATATATCGGATTTGCAATACTTATAACCATAATCCCTCCCTCATCGTTTTTTTATTGCACCTACTTCCAGTCCGGCACAGCCGTACCTTTCCGGTAGACCGCCGCCATCCGTATTTCGAAACACAATGTCGATCCTGCGGGAATGGAACCCGTCGCCGTACTGTTGCCGTAGGCCAACGCGGCAGGAATATAAACACGCCAGTTGTCACCAGGCGACATGCAAGTCAGCACCGTGGCAAAACCCGGCACACAAGATGATACCTCCAACAGAGCCGGACGGGCTATAGCCTCGTTGAATATGCCCCGGTAGGTCTGGTCGAACACCAGACGTTCGGTCACCATCGTACCGTCATCCATTCTGGCCGTCGTTGGCATCAGCCATCCCCGGTAATGAACACGCACGGAGTCGTTCCAATAGGGATGCACCTCCCCGCCCGCGGTCCGTTCCAGCACACGGGCACAGACATAATCCGTGATGGCGTTGTTTCCCTTATCGGCCTTCGTGGCACTGAGAATGCGCCGCCATTCGCAATGCTTCTCCCAATCTTCGCCGTATGCAGCCTTGGCTTCACTGACAGCCATCTGCGCCGAATCCATAGCCGTGGCAAAATACATGGCATTGCGCGATTCCCAATCAGCGTACTTGTCATACGTGTCATCATCCTCGCTGCATGCCGTCACAGCGAACACCGCACCGAACAGAGTAACCAGCCACCAAAGTCCTTTCTTCATTTCGTTTCGCAAGATTTATCGGATAAATTACATGATTTTCTTCAGCAACGACGTGATACTTACCTCATCCTCGATAAGGGTACGCAGTTCCTCGATACGCACACGCTTCTGTTCCATCGTGTCACGGTAACGAAGCGTCACAGTGTTGTCTTTCAGCGAATCGTAATCCACCGTCACGCAGAACGGCGTGCCGACGGCATCCTGACGGCGATAACGCTTGCCGATGGAATCTTTCTCGTCATACTTGCAGTTGAAATGGAACCGCAGGTCTCGGATAATCTCATGCGCCTTCTCGGGCAGTCCGTCCTTCTTCACCAACGGCATGACAGCCAGTTTGACAGGCGCCAAGGCAGGCGGCAACTTCAGCACGACACGGCTCTCGCCGCCTTCGAGCGTCTCCTCGCAGTAGCTGTGGGACATCACGGAAAGGAACATGCGGTCCACGCCGATGGATGTCTCTATGACATACGGTGTATAGCTTTCGTTCGTCTCGGGATCGAAGTACTCTATTTTCTTGCCCGAGTACTTGGCATGCTGGCCGAGGTCGAAGTTCGTACGGCTGTGGATACCTTCCACTTCTTTGAAACCGAACGGCATCTTGAATTCCACGTCACTGGCCGCATTGGCATAGTGAGCCAGTTTCTCATGGTCATGGAACCGATAGTTCTCAGCTCCGAAGCCCAGCGCCTGGTGCCATCCCATACGGGTCTGTTTCCATTTCTCGAACCATTCCAGTTCCGTACCCGGCTTCACGAAGAACTGCATCTCCATCTGTTCGAACTCGCGCATACGGAAGATGAACTGACGGGCCACAATCTCATTACGGAAGGCCTTGCCTATCTGTGCGATGCCGAAGGGCAACTTCATACGGCCGGTCTTCTGCACATTGAGGTAGTTCACAAAGATACCCTGTGCCGTCTCCGGACGGAGATAGATGGTGGATGTTCCCTCGGCCGTAGAGCCGACCTCGGTCTTGAACATCAAGTTAAACTGGCGGACATCCGTCCAGTTATGCGTTCCGCTGATGGGACACACGATTTCTTCATCCAAAATGATCTGCTTCAATGCCTCCAAATCACCCGCATTCATCGCGTCGCTGTAACGCTGGTGCAGGGCATCGCGTTTCTGCTGGTTCTCCAAGACACGGGGATTCGTCTCGCGGAACTTGGCTTCGTCGAAACTGTCGCCAAACTTCTTGGCGGCCTTGGCCACTTCCTTGTTTATCTTCTCCTCATATTTGGCAATCTGGTCTTCGATAAGCACATCGGCGCGATAACGCTTTTTGCTGTCGCGGTTGTCTATCAGCGGATCGTTGAACGCGTCCACGTGACCGCTGGCTTTCCAGGTCGTGGGGTGCATGAAGATAGCGGCATCGATACCCACGATATTCTCGTGGAGCAACACCATGCTCTGCCACCAGTACTGTTTGATATTGTTTTTCAGTTCCACGCCGTTCTGGCCGTAGTCGTACACGGCTCCCAACCCATCGTAGATATCGCTTGAAGGGAAAACGAAACCGTATTCCTTACAATGGGATACAATCTTTTTAAAAACGTCTTCTTGTGCCATTTTACTATATATTTATCAAATATCCATTATCCACTGGCAAAGGTACGACTATTTATCGAAAACCACTCATCTTGACACATTATTTAATCTATTATTTAAATAATCAGCCAGATTGAGAAAATTACCGCCAAATAACAGTCTCTAATGCCGATTCTTTTTAGTAAATTTGCGGCATAAGGATATATACGACGATGAGCAACGATATCATAACGAACGAAATTGCAGAGAACGAAGATACGGCGAACAACCATTCCGACTATCAGCCCGCGGGACAGACAGGCGACAGCATCACACACCACCTGAGCGGCATGTATCAGAGTTGGTTCCTGGACTATGCATCGTATGTAATTCTGGAACGGGCCGTCCCGCATATCAACGACGGATTCAAACCCGTGCAGAGACGTATCCTGCATTCGATGAAAGGCATGGACGACGGCCGTTACAACAAGGTGGCCAACATCGTGGGCGACACCATGAAATTCCATCCCCACGGCGACGCGTCCATCAGCGACGCACTGGTACAACTAGGGCAGAAAGAACTGCTCATCGACTGTCAGGGAAACTGGGGAAACATCCTCACGGGAGACTCGGCCGCCGCCGCCCGGTATATCGAGGCACGACTGTCGAAATTCGCACTAGACGTCGTATTCAATCCCAAAACGACGGAATGGAAACTCTCGTACGACGGACGCAACAAGGAGCCCATCACCCTGCCGGTAAAATTTCCCCTGCTGTTGGCACAAGGTGTGGAAGGTATCGCCGTAGGATTATCTTCCAAGATTCTGCCGCACAACCTGAATGAACTTTGCGACGCCGCCGTCAGCTATCTGCACGACGAACCGTTCACACTCTATCCCGATTTCCTGACAGGCGGCAGCATAGACGTGAGCCGCTACAACGACGGACAACGGGGCGGCGTGGTGAAGGTGCGCGCAAAAATCAACAAGATAGACAACAAGACACTGGTCATCACGGAAATTCCGTACGGAAAGACTACTAGTTCCTTGATAGACTCCATCCTCAAAGCAGTGGATAAAGGCAAGATAAAGGTACGCAAGGTGGAAGACAACACCGCAGCCAATGTGGAAATACTGATACATCTGACACCGGGTGTCAGTTCGGACAAGACCATCGACGCCCTTTATGCTTTCACGGACTGCGAAGTGAGCCTTTCGCCCAACTGTTGTGTCATCGACGAACAGAAACCTTGCTTCCTCACGGTGAGCGAGGTGTTGCGGCGTTCGGTAGACAACACCCGCGACCTGCTGCGACAAGAATTGCTCATTCGCAAAGGAGAATTGCAGGAAAGCCTGCATTTCGCATCGCTCGAAAAGATTTTCATCGAAGAACGCATATATAAGGACAAGCAGTTTGAACAAGCCAAGAACATGGACGCGGCATGCGAACACATCGACGAGCGTCTGACACCGTTCTATCCCCAGTTCGTGCGCGAAGTGACAAAAGACGATATCCTGCGGCTGATGGAGATAAAAATGGCGCGCATCCTGCGGTTCAACAAGGACAAAGCCGACGAAGCCATCGCCCGCATGAACGAGGAGGTAGCCCGCATCAACCACGATCTAGAGAATCTGACGGAAGTGACCTGCGACTGGTTCCGCATGCTGAAAGAACGGTATGGCGTCGACCATCCGCGCCACACGGAGTTGCGCAATTTCGACACCATCGTGGCAACCAAAGTTGTGGAAGCTAACGAAAAACTGTACATCAACCGCGACGAGGGCTTTATCGGCACAGGGCTCAAGAAAGATGAGTTTGTGGCTAATTGTTCGGACATCGACGACGTCATCCTGTTTTACAAAGACGGTACCTACAAAGTCATACGCATCAGCGACAAGGTTTTCGTTGGTGAGACGGAAAAGAGCAAGGCAGAAAAGCGGAAAGCGGAAATCATACACGTGGCCGTGTTTAAGAAAAGCGACAAACGCACCATCTACAACGCCGTATACAGGGATGGAAAGGGCGGTTTCTATTATATCAAGCGGTTCAACGTGACATCCATGACGCGCGACCGCGAATACGACCTGACCCAAGGCAAACCGGGGTCAAAGGTGACTTACTTCACGGCCAACCCCAACGGAGAAGCCGAAGTTATCAAGGTGACACTGAAACCTAATCCGAAAATCAAAAAGATATTCTTTGACAAAGACTTCAGCGACATCGCCATCAAAGGACGCCAGAGCATGGGCAATCTGCTGACCAAAAACGAAGTGTTCCGCATCAGCCTGAAATCACGTGGCGGTTCGACCTTAGGCGGTCGCAAGGTATGGTTTGACCACGATGTAAACCGTTTGAACTATGACGAGCGGGGCACATACTTAGGGGAATTCCTGAGCGAAGACCTCATTCTGGTGGTGCTGAAGAGCGGAGAGTTCTACACGACGAATTTCGACGTGAACAACCACTATGAACAACCTATCCTCCGCATTGAGAAATTCAACCCGCACAAGGTGTGGACGGCCCTGCTCTACGATGCCGACCAACAGAACTTCCCTTATCTGAAACGATTCAGTTTTGAAGCGGGGAGCAAGCCGCAACCTTATTTGGGCGAGAATAGAAACAGCCGTCTCATTCTGTTGACCGACACGGCTTATCCTCGTCTGCAAGTGACGTTCGGCGGCAACGACGCTTTCCGCGGAAGCCAGGAAATAGAGGCAGACACGTTCGTCGGCGTCAAGAGTTTCAAAGCCAAAGGTAAACGTATCACCACCTTTGAAATAGACACCATCGAAGAACTGGAACCGTTGCGTTTCCCCGAAGAAGATACCGACGGAAAAACGGAAGAAACCGCCGGAGGGGACATTGAAGAAAATTTGGATCCGGATGCTGGAAAAAGCATGAGCGACGTGGTAGACGAAATCACGGGACAAACCAAACTCTTTCCGGATGAATAAACGGATACGCCTATTCCTATACGGCATGACGGGGCTTCTGTGCGGTATGACGGCACACCTCGACGCACAGGAAAGAGACGTGCCGGACAACCGGTATACAACTCATGCCACCTTGATAGGCGCAGGGCGTTCCAGCCTGCTGGAAACTTATCTATCGCCCTTAGAATATACAGGTCCGCAACTCACGTTCCTCCGGGAAACATTACGGAAAACCCATTGGGCCGAGGGACGTGTCAGCACCCAAAGCCTGCTCGGCGGATATTTCGCCTATACGCAAAACCCGGTACGGAATGCCGAAGACATGGCCGGAATGATAGAGTACCGAACAGGATGGCACTCCAACTGGACACTGCCTTTCCGCCTGCGCCTGATGGCCGGTGGACAAATCGGCGCTTACGCCGGCTTTGTCTACAACACACGCAACGGCAACAACCCGGCACAGGCAAAAGCCGGAGCGGAACTGTCCGCATCGGTCGTTGCCATCTATCCGTTCCGCATCCGCCATGTCCCGTTTGCCATCCGCTACCAATGCGACATGCCAGTCATGGGAATGATGTTCTCCCCCGCTTACGGACAGGCATATTATGAAATCTTCTCCGAAGGCAACTATGACCATAACGTCCGCTTCACCCACCCCGGCAATGCTCCCACTTTCCGCCAACTGCTCACGCTGGATTTCCCTGTTAAAGATTACACTTTCCGCGTCGGCTACTTGTGCGACGTCCGGCAGAGCCGCGTAAACGCACTGAAAAGCCACACCTACAACCACAGTTTTCTGGTAGGGTACGTAAAACACTTCCAATTTATCAAACGTAAAGACCGGCAGCGCAACCGGCTGATTATGTAATCCCTTTCCCCCGCTTTCCATGCCTATGAGAAAACTATACATCCTACTATGTCCGCTACTCGCCGCACTGCTGTTGCCAGGCTGTGTCCGCGAGGATGAAATCGACAACACCCCGCAAGGCAACCTCTACGCCCTTTGGAAAATCATTGACGAACGGTACTGCTTCCTCGACTACAAGGCACAGGCCACGGGGCTGGACTGGTCGGGTGCCTACAGCCGCTACAGCAATCGGCTCAGCGAGGGGATGAATAGTTACCAGCTCTTCGAAGTCATGTGCGACATGCTTTCCGAGTTGCAGGACGGCCATGTCAATTTATCCATTCCCTCCGACATGGGACGTTACTGGGCCTGGCACGAAGACTACCCGGACAATTTCTCGGCATCCGTCATAGAGCGTACCTATCTCGGCACGGACTATAAAATAGCCGGAGGCATCAAATACCGTATCCTGGACGACAACACCGGCTATCTGTATTACGAAAGTTTCAGCAACGGTATCGGAGAGGGCAATCTGGACGAAATCATGCACTATCTGCGCGCCTGCAACGGGCTTATCGTGGACGTACGCAACAACAGTGGCGGACGGCTGGACTATGCCGAACGGCTGGCGCAACGTTTCACAAACGAACACATCCTGACAGGATACACTTCACACAAAACCGGTACGGGGCACAATGACTTTTCCACCCCTACGGCCGACTATCTGTCCCCGTCCACCGGCATCCGCTGGCAGAAACGTGCCGTGGTGCTGACCAACCGCCGCTGTTACAGTGCCACCAACACGTTTGTGCGCGATATAAAAGAATGTCCTCTCGTCACAATCATGGGCGACCGGACGGGAGGCGGTTCCGGCCTGCCGTTCAGTTCGGAACTTCCCAACGGATGGCTGGTGCGTTTCTCCGCCTGCCCCATGTACAATGCCCGTATGGAACAGATAGAGTTCGGCATAGACCCCGACATAGCCGTCAACCAATCGTCCGACGACACTTTGAAAGGCGTTGACAGCCTGATAGAGACAGCCCGCACTTTTTTAAAAAAATAATTGCAACTACGCAAAGAATACACTATCTTTGCATCCGTTCTGCCTGCGCTTGTGGTGAAATTGGTAGACACGCCAGACTTAGGATCTGGTGCTTCGCGGCGTGTAGGTTCGAGTCCTATCAGGCGCACTGATTTTTATTTAGAGGAATTTCCGCAAGGATTTTCCTCTTTCTTTTTTGACTTGTGCTATTTCCGTTATTGTTGTTGTTTCTTTGCCGCAATAATTATATCTTTGCGCAAAGCAATAGTTTGTTACACAATCAAAAGCACAAATAATGGTAAAAATAAAGAGAATAATGGGCTTAATGGCGGCAATGCTGCTGTGCGGGCACGTCTTTGCCCAAGAATATGCCGATGGACAATCCACCCCACATTCATCCATGTTTTTAGGCTTGGGCAGCTTAGATGCGGTAAAAGTCCCGTTCTGCAGTATGGGAACAGGCTTACCTACACCTATAAACTGGGGCATGGACACGGCATGGGACGACGAAGGCAACGTCCTGCGCGGCATCAACTTTATCGGTACGGACAACCTTACGTACGGCAGAGTGTCATTTCAGGTCATGGACACGGTGAACGAAGACGGAACTCTTTCAGAGCGGCAGCAGAATTTTCTCAAATCGCGCTTGCAACATATCATGCTCACCCGTCCGGCGGGTGTCATGCTCAACAGCGACCCCGTAGATATCAATACAGAAGCTTTCACTCATCACCCCGAAGCATGGTACAAGGTCATCAAGGCTACGGTGCAATATATTATGGACTATGGCGTGAAGGTGGTGTCTATCGGGCCTTTCAACGAGCCGGATGTGACAGACACCAATCAGGGAAACAAAGACGATTTCAAAGCCGTAGCGAAACTGATTCGTGAGGATCCGTTCTTCGAGGGAATCCGCATCGTTGCCGGCAATACTTGCAACAATAACGAGGCCAAAGGGTGGTATGACTACATGAAACCATACGTCAACGAGGGGAATACGCATCAATTGGCCGGCGACTTTGACCATTACGCGGATTTTTATTCTCAGGTAAAGGCAGACGGCAATGTGGCAACCAACGATGAGTTGCACAATGTTATGGAAGGAATCGTGGGCGCTCAGTATGGTATGGAGAACGGCATCTGGTGGGGAACGGTAGGCCCCACACGCGGCGATTTCTGCTTAGCCACCAGTCCCGGAGGTTCGCGCTTAGGATATGGCGAGAATCGGGCCGCCTGGACAGGAGCGGCTGTCTACAGGATGCCCGACGGCCACATAAAGGGATTTGCCGGAGCCAGTGAACGGCAGGCTTTTCCGTGTACCTATGAATATGTGAGCACAGACAAACCTGTCTATTTCGACGGATATGGACCCTCCTATACTTATAAGATAGCCCTGCCGGGGGGATACCGCTACGGCGACAAGCATCAGAAAAGTGCGGAAAGAAGCGTTCAAATCTGTCAGGGAGAAGATGTTCCCCTATGTCCGCTGACAGACGGCAACTACATCATCGTCAACAAAAAAAGTCAGAAAGTGCTGACGATTCTTTCCGGGGCGGTAAGCAACGCGACCGCTGTCGTACAATATGAAAATAAAGGCGAGAAATATCAGCAATGGACGCTCGAGGCCCTAAAAGACAATAACGGAGATCTTACAGGATATTATGTCCATAGCCTGAAGGATACCAACATGAATATGGAGACAGGAGGCTTCCAGGTCAAGGTAGGAGGTACTGTGAGCATATGGCCTGTCACAGAAATCGAGAACCAGCGCTGGAATTTCGAATATGCAGGAGACGGCTATTATAAGATTCGCAATTATCAGTCGGGACTCTACCTCGAGGTCCCCAACAAGAGCACCCTCAACAATGCCAGTGTCAAATTGTGCGCCGATGCCACACAAGACCATCAGTTATGGAAATTCCTGCCCATCGACGCAGCTTGTGAACAAGTTGCTCCCGAAGTTCCTACAGGACTGAAAGCCACAGCTCAGGTACACTCTATCAGACTTAGTTGGGGTGCAAACACGCATGACAAAGACTTCAACTGCTTCATCGTGCTCCGAGGCGAAAAGAACGATATGGGAGAAGTGCGATACGATGTCATCGGACGCAATGTCATGACAAATCATTTCATTGATAATGATTGCCGTGAAAACACCACATACTACTACGCCATACAGAGTGTGGATTATTCACAAAACCGTTCGGAAAAGTCTGCCCCCGTAACAGCGACAGTAGCTGGCATACAGGGACTGGTAGCTCGGTATGAATTCGAGCAATCGGCCGCCGACCTTTCCGAGAACCATCTCAATGGTGTGGTTTTCAACAGTCAAGGATTTACCTTTGGCACCACCGATTGCCGCTCCGGGAAGGCAGCACTGCTGCTTGACGGTATTGATAACTACATGTGCATCGCACCCTCTGCGGTCAACTTGTCGCAACTAACCATTGCAGCCTGGATATACAATCCCGGCACCTTTGCCGCCGACAGCCGCTTCTTCGACTTCGGTTCGGACGATACTCACTATGCACATCTCTCACTGAACCACGGAAACAGTATCCGGCTGACTTTGAAGGATGGTGAGCGCGTACAGACTGTCAATGCCGGCACTTTCCCTGAGGGATGGCATCATCTGGCTCTGACCATCGGCGACGAAACGATAACTATATATGTGGATGGCGAGATGAAAGGTATAGATTCGCCTGTCTCTGTGCGACTGACCGACATCAATCCCATTTGCAACTATATCGGTCGTGGCCACACACATGACGTGCCGTTAATGAACGGCTACGTGGACGACCTGCGTATATACAACTATGCATTGCCCCACTCGGATATAGAGTCTCTGATGAAGCAAGCTGTCACCGACCCCGGAAACGGAGATGCATGGCCGGCTCCTGCTGTGCCCGGCAAAGCCATGAAAGACATCACTACATCCGAGGTTCTCTACCTCTACAATGTGGATGCCGACGCGTTCGTCACATACGGAATGGACTGGAACACCCAGGCTGTGGCACAACGTCTCGCCAAAGGCGATTGCAGTCTTGACAATCGATTCAGAGTCAAAGTGACGAAAATCACAAATGGGAAGATCCGTATCTCCATGTACGACAAACCCTATGTATATATAGGTTGCCTGTCCGATGCCAACAATGTATGGACCGACCGTTCGATAGCCGATGCCGCATTCACATACCAGGAGTTGCCATCATCTTCGGGCGTATCGTACGTACTGACATCAGAAAAACAGAACGCTCCCCTCGATGTATCTTATGCCTACGGTGGACCGCTTACCACACGCAACGGACGCGGATTTATCCAGTGGGCTTTTGTCTCCACCAAAGACATATCGCCCAACAATTCTTATGCCAAGTACAAAGAGAGAAAAAGGCTATATGCCATACGTCAGGCTATAGCCGCGGCAAAGAAAGAGACCGACTACGCCAATGAAATACAGCAGGCCGGGAACATCTATCTGAACCCCGACGCTACCGTGAGCGAGTTGCGCAATGCCGCACGCGACCTCTTCATAGCAGCGGCGCCCTGCCTGCACGACATGGATGCCACCGTCTTGTTTGACAATGCAGACATGCTCGGAAACAACTCCACTTCCGATTGGACAGAAGCAGCCACTACCATCAAAGACGGCAATATAGAGGTACTTCACAAGCCTTTCACACTGGAACAGGCACAGACAGACCTTCCCACGGGCATCTACGACATCGTGTTCCACGGATTCTACCGCAACGATGCTTCCGATGCAGCTCCCGTCGTATCTGCCTCAGCGACTAATACGGTAAAAGGAAACATGGTGTCAAGAACGACCGTCATAAACAATGAAGTGATGATGGTAACGGCGGAAACCACTGCCGGTGCCGCTCAGACACTTACCAGCGACAAGGCACAAACGGTCCTGAAAGGTATTATTGTAGACAACCACCAGATGAAGTTGTCTGCCGTAGTGAAAAGCAGCACGCAGTGGATCAATTTCCAAGGCTTCAAACTGATATACCGGACACCGTTTGTCACCGTAGAGATTCCTCAGTCGGGCTATACTACTTTCTACTACAGCAATCAGAGTTTCCTCCTTCCCGAAGGCATGGAAGCCTATACAATAAAGGAAACTGAACAAGGATTTGAAGTCAGCCAGCACTTCAGCACAGTCGGAACCGTACTTCCTGCCGGTCAGGCCGTTGTTTTGAAAGCAAGCCCCGGGATCTACGAAATGATTCCCACAACAAGGAAAAAGTCTTTAGACACCCGAAACCGCCTTCGCGGCTCCGACGCAGAGGAGATGACACGCGGTGGAGAATGTTACTACACGTTGACTGAAAATGAAAACGCACAGACTGGCTGGCATTGGGTTGCATCCAGCGGAGCGACTTTTGTCAATCCGGCACACAAAGCATACCTCGTTTCCAACAAGACGACCTTACCCGGCTCTATCCCCATAGAGACGATTATCACCAGTGTAGACCGCATACAGACTGATGGCAATCCGCACTCCGGAGTAATTTACAATCTTGCAGGACAGAGAGTAGACGAATCTTATCCATCACCCATCATCATCCAAAACGGTAAAAAGGTATTGCTTAAGAAACGATAACCCAAGCTTCATAGGCTGACCTTAAAGTTCTTTTAAGAAAGAAGAGGAATCTCCGGCAGGATTTTCCTCTTCTTTCTGTTTAGGCTTGGTTATAAACCAGCAACCCCGTCGCATCAGAATTTATCAGCGAGAGCGGCAGCCCGGGCGCAACCGTCGGTTTTGTCGATGTCCCCCGCGCCGAACACACCGGGAACAAGGACTTCTCCGACTATATCCCATTTCAAAAGGGCAGCTGTACGCTCCATGGGGATTCTTACGCCGTCCATTACCGCCGGATCGCTCTCCTCACAACAGCATATCAGCCCCATTTTCTTTCCGGAAACCTCTTTTTCCGCCACACAGAAAGAAAATATCCGGTCAATCACTCCCTTTATCTGGGCGGGAATGGAATACCAATACACGGGCATGGCATAGACGATTGCGTCGGCGTCAAATATATGGGGAGCCATTGTATTGAAGTCGTCGTCGAAAGAACAGGCTTTTCCACTCTTGAAACAAGTCATGCAAGCACGGCAACCGCCGATGTTCATCATGGCGGCATCAAACCGTACCACCTCATGACCTTTGATTTCGGCTGCAGAAATAAAGGCATTGACCATCGCAAACGTATTGCCCTTTTTACGCGGACTTCCGGTTATAACTGTTATTTTCATTTCTGTATGGTATTTGAATTCTGGTTATAGGCTTTCGCCACACATTTCCATTCTCCGTCGAGCTTGAGCAACAGCAGAAAGTCCGTAAAGTTTATACGACCTCCCCACCCCTCTTCGAGTACACGCACCACGGCTACAGTCTCCTCCACGGCCAACACGTCTATACGGGCCTTAAAGTTGTCGCCGGCGCCCACAGTGTCCACATTGTGATAGAACTGCTCGATGGAACCGCGTTCCGGCCTACCGTCCAGTATACCGAACAATACGGCATCATCGGTGAACAGGGTTCTGGCATATTCGCTGTTGCCCTCGGCAACACTCTTTACGAATTTCTCCGCGGCTTTGGCCACCGCTTCATACTCCTTAATCTGGTCTCTCATATACTCTTATCTTTAAATTATTTAACTGAGTGCAAAGTTACAACCACACTCCCGCCCATACAAGTACCGAAAAATTATTCGTATATGGAATAATTTCTCGGTATTCTGATTTTCAGAGATATTGACTACCTTTGTGCACCCAAATAAAAATCAATATGACTTACGAAAAGAAAATACCCGTTGACCTCGATTGTCCGCTACGACTGACAATGAGCCTTATAGAGTCCAAATGGAAATCCTGCCTGCTTGACGAACTTCGTAGTGGCGCGGAAATGCGGCCAAGTGAACTTCACAAATGCCTGCCGGAAGCAACTCCACGCGTGCTCGATATACAACTGAAAGAGATGGTAGAGGACGGACTTGTAAACAAGACCATCTTCCCGGAACTGCCTCCACGCTCGGCATACCGGATTACGGATTTAGGCAAAAGCCTGCTACCCATTATCGATTCTATGCTCAACTGGGGTAAGGAGCATATGGAACTCTTTGAAAAGAAATACGGCAGATAATCTGTCAACGGACTCCCAAAACACAAGACACGCCCGCCGATTCTCCTGTTCGGCGGACGTGTCCTATATTATAATAAGGTATAAATTATACCAGTGCCATCGTATCCTTGGCAATCATCAATTCCTCGTCAGTGGGAATGACACAGACAGTGACTTTGCTGTCCGGAGTGGAAATGATAGCCTCGTCACCGTGAATCGTATCGTTCTTCTCCGTATCCAGTTTCACACCAAGATACCCCAGGCCGGCACAGAACGCCTCGCGCATGTCGGACTGATTTTCACCCACACCACCGGTAAACAAGATGATGTCCACACCGTTCATGGCAGCGGCATACGCACCGATGTACTTCCTTACACGATAAGCATACATCTCCAGAGCCAAACGGCAACGTTCATTGCCCTGCAGAGCGGCAGCAATCACCTCACGCATGTCGGAGGAAACTCCTGTGATACCGGCCACACCGGATTTTTTGTTCAGCAGGTCGGACATTTCCGCCGGATTCAATCCCTCCTTGTCCATGATAAATGTCACGGCACCGCCGTCCACGTCACCCGAACGGGTACCCATAATCAGTCCTTCGAGCGGCGTCAGTCCCATGGACGTATCCACGCACTTGCCATCCTTCACGGCCGAAATGGAACCGCCGTTACCCACATGACAAGTAATGATGCGCTTGCCTTCGGGACTCACACCGAGATATTCGCATACACGCTGCGACACATAACGATGGGAAGTTCCGTGGAAACCGTAGCGACGGATACCATATTTCTCATACAACTCATACGGCAGGGCATACATGTAGGCATAATCCGGCATCGTCTGATGGAAAGCCGTATCGAACACACCCACCTGAGGAATATCGGGCAACAGGGCCGACACGGCATTCACTCCTTTCAGATTGGCAGGGTTGTGCAACGGAGCCAGGTCGTTGCAAGCCACAAAGGTTTCCAGCACCTCTTCTGTCAGCACGACGCTCTTGTTGAACTTTTCACCTCCGTGAACCATGCGGTGGCCTACGGCATCCAATTCGTCCAGCGACTTCAGGGCACCCAGTTCCGGATCGGTCAGGATACGGAAAATAAATTCCACTCCTTTCGTGTGTTCGGGAACCGGTTCTTCGATAATCTTCTTCTCCCCCGTGGGCAAGGTCATTTTCAGGAATGAACCGGGCAAACCAATCTTCTCGATACCACCCTGTGCCATGACCGTACGGTCTTCCATGTTGTACAACTTGTACTTGATAGAGGAACTACCGCAATTCAATACCAATATTTTCATATTTCTTTTTTCTTTTACAAATGATTACTTGTTCGTACCCTTGGCGGCAATGGCCTGGTTAGCCGTAATGGCTATCATCTTGTACACGTCCTCGATGCTGCAACCACGAGACAGGTCGTTGACCGGACGGGCGATACCTTGAAGGATGGGACCGATGGCCTCGGCATGTCCGAGACGCTCCACCAGTTTATAAGAAATATTACCCACTTCCAGACAAGGAACGACCAGCACATTGGCATGACCGGCAATCTCCGAACCGGGAGCCTTGCTGGCACCGATGTGGGGCACTAATGCGGCATCGGCCTGCAACTCTCCGTCGATGCTCAGACCGGGAGCCATTTCGCGTGCCAGACGGGTAGCCTCGACAACTTTGTCCACCACCTCATGCTTGGCAGACCCCTTTGTGGAGAAACTCAGCATGGCCACTTTCGGATCTATACCGGCCACAGCCTTGGCCGTCCGCGCCGTACACACGGCAATCTGTGCCAATTGGTTTGCATCCGGCATAGGAGTCACAGCCACGTCACCCATCACCAACACGCCGTTCTTACCATAGTTGGGAGCTTTCGTAAGCAACAGCATGGCACCGGATACGCAAGTGATGCCCGGAGTGGTCTTGATAATCTGCAAGGCCGGACGCAATACGTCGCCCGTGGTATTGCGGGCACCAGCCAACTGTCCGTCGGCATCGCCGGCCTTGATGATAAGACACCCCAGGTAAAGCGGATTCTTCACCAGTTCGCGGGCCTCCTCTATCGTCATGCCCTTCTTCTTGCGAAGCTCGCACAACAACTGTGCATACTCTTCCGCCTTCGGATTATTTTCCGGATCGATAATCGTGGCCTTGCCAATGTTTCCCAATCCCCATTTCCGGGCAGCTTCGGCAATCTCCTCCGGATTCCCCAAAAGAATAAGGTCGGCAACCTCGTCCGTAAGAATTTGGTTAGCAGCCTTCAGCGTGCGCTCTTCCGTTCCTTCGGGCAAAACAATACGCTGCCGGTTAGCTTGGGCACGCGCTACAATTTCCTGTATTAAGTCCATAAAAACTATTTATTTTGATAACTGTACTTTGCAATTTCACTCCTGCAAAGGTACTTATTTATCTCCTATTCTCATAACAAAATACGCCATTATTTTCAACAGGAGAACGCCCCTTCGGACTGATTTGTAAAAAGCGCGGCTGTAACAGGAAGTCTTTTAACGAAAGACAAGAAAAATCCCCCTTTCCGCTTGCACTCTTTAACCTCACGAAGTTGGGCGACCTGTTTTTTCTCCTTATTTTTGCCCCTGAAGTTCACTTTACACAAACAACGACATGCATATACCATTCCACCCGCTGACCTTGCAGGACAAAGAACGGGTACTGCGATATACGTCCGGCACGCACCTGCAAAACTGCGACCTGTCATGAGGCTGTCTAACAAGCAAAGTTAGGCAGTCTCTATTTTTGTGTGAAAATTCAAA
>CAMWUI010000032.1 GCA_947177395.1 uncultured Paraprevotella sp. | reverse complement strand
CCTATTCCGTCTCGCAAACTTATTCGCTTATCCCCACTAATTTTCGACTGAGCCAAAATTTACGCTTCCCCCCACTAAATTTCCACTGCCCCCAAAGGACACATAAAACAAAAAAAACAGACAATCAAGATTCACTCTGTTGTCTGTTTCCTCTGTAGCGGGACCGGGGATTGAACCCGGGACCTCATGATTATGAATCATGCGCTCTAACCAGCTGAGCTATCCCGCCATCCTTCTTTGCGGTTGCAAAGGTAGGCATTCTTTTTGAAACGACAAAAGATTCTTCAGGAAAATAAATACGGCTACCGCATTTTTTCCGTTTACGGTCCTCCGCATTAGCTCAAAATTCACCTTAACACAAACGCGTACGTGCGCACGAAGCCCCAAAAGGAAGAGATGTATCCTGATAAAAAAGAATGAAAGATAGCTACGCTGTGGTTTTTTTGTCGTAAATTTGCATTCGGATTCATAAAAAGGACACCCGTAGAAAGACAAAAAGAATGAGGCTCATCAAGAAGCTGGACATATTCATATTCAAATCTTACGCCCTGCTGTTCGCCGGAACGTTCTTTATCTGTCTGTTCGTGTTCATGCTGCAATTCATGTGGCGCTATCTGGAAGACCTCATCGGCAAAGGTCTGACGATAGATGTACTCCTTCAATTCTTCTATTATGCCTGCCTGATGCTGATACCCATGTCATTGCCACTGGCAATACTGCTGGCCTCGCTGATCACGTTCGGCAACTTCGGAGAACGATTCGAGCTCCTGTCCATGAAGGCCGCCGGCATTCCGCTTGTCCGCATCCTGCGCCCCATCTTTCTCTTCACGATCCTATTGGCCGGATGGTCGTTCTATTTCCAGAACGTCAATAGCCCGCAAGCCACCCGAGACCTATATACCCTGATATACTCCATGCGCCAGAAATCACCGGAAGTGGAGATTCCCGAAGGCATATTCTACAACGAATTGCCCGGCTACAATCTGTTTGTAGAGCGAAAAGACAAAGAAACGGGCATGCTATACGGCACCATGTTCTACACAAATTCCAATGGATATGAAGATGCGGAAATCGTATTGGCCGACTCGGCCCGCCTGCAGTCCACCGCCGACAAACGTCACTTGCGACTGACACTCTACAGCGGCGAACGCTTCCGCAACATGGAGACGCAAGGCGGTGTGATGCAACGCACGAACGTACCGTACATGCGGGAGACATTCATCGAAGAAGTCGACCTGATTCCGTTTGACAACAACTTCAACATGATGGACGCCTCCCTGTTCGCCGGCAACGCGGCCACCAAGGATATCCGCGCCATCGAACGGGGACTGGATTCATTGCTCAGCCGGAGCGACAGTTTGGGACACGCTGTCTACCGGATGACAGACCGCACACTCACGAACAGGGGACTGGGCAACGGACGCAAGGATTCAGCCACGATCGTGGCCAAAGTTGCCACAGCCGCACCGTTCGATACACTGTTCCTGCAACAGTCCACCCAGATGCAACAACGCGCCATGCGTTCCGCCCTGAACAAAAGCCAGACAGCCATCAGTGAATACGAATTCCGGGAAATGGTCACCAACGACCTGAACCGCGCCATCCGGCTCCACCGCTTGGAATGGCACAAGAAGTTCACCCTCTCACTGGCCTGCATTATATTTTTCTTTATCGGCGCTCCGCTGGGAGCCATCATCCGGAAAGGCGGACTGGGCGTACCGGTGGTTGTCTCCGTCTCCATTTTCATCTTCTACTACATTGTCAACGTATCAGGCGAAAAAATGGCCAAGACGGGCGAATGGCCCATCTGGTTCGGCGTATGGCTCAGTTCCTTCGTACTGGCCCCCATCGGAATCTTCCTCACCTACAAAGCAAACCGCGACTCTGTGGCGTTCAACATCGAAGCCTATGTTTCATTCTTCCGGCGATTGCTGGGATTGCGGGACGCCCGCCACATCGCACGCAAGGAAGTCATCATTCAAGACCCCGACTACCCGGAAGTGCTGAAACAACTGGCCAAACTGAAACAAGACTGCCGGGATTATTCAAAGAAAGCCCATCTGAAACGTATGCCCAACTACCTACGGCTTTTCTTCCGATACGAAGAGGACCGTGCCGTGACCGGCATCAGCCAGCATCTGGAAACCCTGACAGAGGAGCTGTCGAACAGCCGCGATTCCGGCATCATCGACGGTTTGAACCATCTGCCTATCCTGTCACCGGACGCCCACACGCGCCCGTCGGACGACAGGCGACTGAACCTCGCAGCCGGACTGCTGGTTCCGCTGGGAGTGTTTTTCTTCTTCCGCGTATGGCGCTACCGGCTACGCCTTTACCACGACATGCAACAGATACAGAAATACTGCACATATATTGAAAAACGTATCAAAAAGATAACAGACAACTACTCTTAAAATATAACATGGAATCATTCAAACTCAGCCCTATAGAAGAAGCCATAGCAGACTTCAAAGAAGGAAAATTCATCATCGTGGTGGATGATGAGGACCGTGAGAACGAAGGCGACTTCATCACCGCCGCCGAAATGATCACACCGGAGAAAGTGAACTTCATGCTCCAATACGGCCGCGGCGTCCTGTGCGCCCCCATCACCATCTCGCGCAGCAAGGAACTTGACTTACCCCACCAGGTGCAGGACAACACATCCATGCTGGGTACACCGTTTACCGTCACTGTGGACAAATTAGAAGGATGTACCACCGGTGTATCGGCACAGGACCGTGCCGCCACCATACGCGCACTGGCCGACCCGGCCTCCACTCCGACAACATTCGGCCGTCCCGGACATATAAATCCGCTGTATGCACAGGATAAAGGCGTACTACGCCGGGCCGGACACACCGAAGCTGCCATCGACATGGCACGACTGGCCGGACTGCGCCCTGCCGCCGCTCTGATAGAAATACTAAACCCCGACGGCACCATGGCACGCATGCCGCAACTACAGGAGGTGGCACAGAAATTCGACATGAAAATCATCAGCATACACGACCTTATCGCCTACCGCCTGAAACGCGAATCCATGGTGGAACGCGGACCGGAAGTGGACATGCCGACCGATTACGGACATTTCCGCGACATCACTTTCCGGCAGCTCAGCAACGGACTGGAACACGTGGCACTGATCAAAGGCACATGGGAACCGGACGAAGCGGTGCTGGTGCGCGTTCACTCATCCTGCGCCACAGGGGACATATTCGGTAGCCAACGCTGCGATTGCGGCGCACAGTTGCACAAGGCCATGCGCATGGTGGAAGAAGCCGGCAAAGGAGTGGTCCTGTACATGAACCAGGAAGGACGGGGCATCGGCCTGTTTAATAAAATGAAAGCCTACAAACTGCAAGAAGAGGGCTATGACACGGTGGACGCCAACACCCATTTGGGTTTCCTGCCGGACGAACGGGAATACGGCGTAGGCGCACAAATCCTTAAAGAACTGGGAGTACGCAAGATGAGACTGCTCACCAACAATCCGGTAAAACGTGTCGGACTGGAAGCTTACGGACTGGAAATCGTGGAGAACGTACCCATCGAAGTGGAAACAACTCCTTACAACGAACGTTACATGCACACCAAGAAGGAGCGCATGGGACATACGCTACAATTCAACAAATAAACAAATTATTTACTCTTCAAAAGCTATTCATTATGTCACAAGGAAATTATGTTCAGGACTACGGCGTCGCCAAATCCGCCAGTTCCGTACTCTTTCGTAAAGTCTACCTGTGGATGACCCTCGCACTGGCCATCACGGGACTCACCGCATTGGTCGTGTACAACAGTCCGGGACTGACTGACTTCATCATCTACAACAACCCGGTATTCTTAGGCCTGCTCATCGCCGAGGTGGTACTCGTACTAACCGTGACGGCAGCCATCAACCGTATCTCTTTCACTACGGCCACCCTGCTGTTTATCCTCTACTCCATACTCAACGGCGCCACCATGTCCATCTATCTGTTCGCTTATACGGAAGCGTCCGTAGCCAATACATTTTTCATCACGGCCGGCACTTTCGGCATCATGAGCGCCTACGGCAGTCTTACAAAACGTGATCTCAGTTCCTGGGGCAACCTGCTTTTCATGGCACTTATCGGGCTTATCGTCTGCCTCGTTGTGAATATCTTCTGGAAAAATTCCATGTTCGACCTCATCATCAGTTGTATCGGTGTACTGCTGTTTACCGCCCTGACGGCCTACGACAGCCAGAGCATCAAGCGGATGTTGCAGGCCCATGCCACCGAAGTAAACGATACAACGCAGAAGATGGCCCTTATGGGAGCCCTGTCCATCTATCTGGATTTCATCAATCTTTTCATCTACCTGCTGCGCATTCTGGGCAAGCGGAAATAAAAGCGTTCATCTGCATTACGTAAACCTCAATAAACATATAAAAATATGAATCAATTATCAGACCGTCTGAACAGACTTTCTCCGTCGGCCACGCTGGCCATGTCGCAAAAAAGTAGCGAACTGAAGGCGCAGGGAGTGGATGTCATTAATATGAGTGTGGGCGAACCGGACTTCAACACCCCCGACCACATCAAGGCTGCTGCCATCCGGGCCGTAGAAGAGAACTTCTCACGCTATTCTCCCGTACCGGGCTATCCCGCTCTGCGCGAAGCCATCGTTGCCAAACTGAAGAACGAGAACGGACTGGACTATACGCCTGCACAGATTCTCTGCTCCAACGGAGCCAAACAATCGGTGTGCAACGCGCTCATGGCACTAATCAATGCCGGAGACGAAGTTATCATCCCTGCTCCTTACTGGGTAAGTTATCCCCAGATGGTAAAACTGGCCGAAGGCGAACCGGTAGTCATCGAAGCCGGTATCGAACAGGATTTCAAGATTACGCCCGCACAGCTGGAAGCCGCCATCACGCCCCGCACACGCGCCCTGATTCTCTGCTCCCCCAGCAATCCGACCGGTTCGGTCTATTCCCGCGACGAACTGAAAGGGCTGGCTGATGTATTGGCCAAGCATGAACGGGTCATCATCATAGCCGATGAAATCTACGAACACATCAACTATGTGGGCAAACACGAAAGTATCGCACAATTCCCCGAAATGAAGGAACGCACGGTGGTCATCAACGGAGTGTCGAAGGCATACGCCATGACGGGATGGCGCATCGGCTTTATCGCCGCACCGGACTGGATCGTGAAGGGATGCAACAAGCTGCAAGGGCAATACACAAGCGGCCCTTGCTCCGTTTCGCAGAAAGCGGCCGAAGCCGCCTATACCGGTTCACAACAATGTGTGGAGGACATGCGTCTGGCTTTTGAACGCCGCAAAAACCTCATTGTAAAACTGGCACGGGAGATTCCCGGACTGGAAGTAAACGACCCGCACGGGGCTTTCTATCTCTTCCCCAAATGCAGCGCCTACTTCGGCAAGACAGACGGCAATGTGACGATACAGAACTCCACGGACTTTGCGATGTACCTGCTCGAGACGGGACATGTAGCCACTGTCGGCGGTGACGCTTTCGGTTCACCGGAATGCTTCCGTATGAGTTACGCCACAAGCGACGAGAACATCGTCGAAGCCATGAAACGCATCAAAGAAGCATTGGCCCGCCTCCGATAACAAACCGTTAGATCATATATAATATAAGTAAGGCTGAATTCCCCGACACAGGTATTCAGCCTTACTTATATTATATGAAAACTACCTTCGAACAGTCTGCTTTAGTTTACAATCACGACTTTACCATTCAAAACATACTGCCCGTGAACAAGGTGTATATATTGTACTCCGGCCTGAACGTCCAATATACCGACCTGCGAACCGCCGACCGTATATACAGGAAGCAAACAAGGCATCGGGGAGCTGACGCGCACTCCGCCAGCACAAGGAACAACGGTCACACCTTCCCTCTCACAGACAATCGCACGAATGGCATTTTCCAGCGTATGCCCCAGATAGTAAAGACGGAAATCATCCGCTTGGAACCATCCCACGGTTCCGGAACCGTTTCCTGAAGAACGGACTCCCAAACGCAGCGTCTCTCCGTCTCCCAATTGAATGCGGTCTACGGTAAAACGATACCAGTCGTTGTTATCGGTACCGCTGACATTGCTCAGAAAAGCTGAATTATATTCGGTCGTACCTACCTGTGCATACACATGCTGATCTTTCACAAACGATATTCCGTCCGTATTTCTCAAAGAAGCCTCCATTTCATATATGCCGGCAGGAAGTCCGTCCACAAGCTGATACAAATCAATGGAAGTAATATTCTGATAGCACAGGCTGACGAAGCTGGAGCCATCAGCCGCCGGACGGTCGCTCCATGTGGCAAAAGACTCCCACCCCGAGACCTTGTTTGCCGTCCTCCATCCCGTGGTCTGCCATTCAAAACTGGGATTCACGAGAAACTCGGTCATATCAAATCTGGCACCGGGTACAGGCTGAGCCGTCTTCTTCGTATCCGACATCCGATTCTTCAGTTTCTCACAAGCTGCCTCCACATCTTCCTTTGTCGAACCGGCGCCGACATATACCGATTCACATTCCTGAACAACAGCCATCAGAGAGTTTCTGGCCGGCGACTCGCTGATGGCTTCCAGAAAAACCGCAGCCTCATCGATGGCTGCACGCAATTTTGCCATGGCGCTCATTGTCAGACGGGCCGCATCCAATGCCTCCTGAAGTCCGGCAATGGCCTCTTCAAGCTCTGCCTTTGTCTTGTCCTCCACCGGCCGGGCTTTTTCCAACGCTTCGGCAAGAGCGGTGCGGTTGGCTCCGGCCACCAAAGCCAAATCGACTTTCTCCGCTTCTTCTATAAGATTCTGCAAACGTTTCCGCAACAACGTAAGATCCTCGGCTGCACCCTGCACCGTGACGGTCACTTCTTCGGATATGGCGGAAGCTACAGACGTCGTTCCGCTATACAAAGCCTGCAACGTGTGTTTGCCGCCATAAAGACCGGAACACACATAGGTGGCGGTTCCGTCTGACTCAACCGGCAGAGTCCCGATAATCTTTCTGTCGCACAATAATTGCACATAAGCCCCTTCCGCCTTGCCGCCGCTTACAGTCATTCTGATATTGAATGTATCGGCGGACGTGTGCTCACCGTCTTCCACTTCAATACCGACAGACGCACCGGCGGTGCGTTCTACGGCCGACACCCGGTAAAGCCCGCTGGCATGCTCGCGGAGCACCGGTGCGAATTCCGCATTTCTAAAAATACCTTCTTCCTTGCCTTTCCACATTTCCGTAATACGGCAGGGCTGATCTGCCGCAAAACCCAGACGAGTCAAGTCGAGAGAAACCGGAGCTTCATTATCCGGAGATGGATCTTCCGTAAAAATACGGAATTCCATCGTCACACCCTCCGACGCGCTCTGCACACCGCTGTCATATCCCACCAGCACCTTCAGTGTCCGGTAGTCATGTCCCTCAGGCAGGGTGAACACCAACCGAGAGGGCGCATTTACTCCAAATCCTTTGTCGTAAGACACGCCACCTACTTTCAGCGTGCCGCCGTCGTTATTCTTATTCAGCCGAGGAGCATTCCACCCGTTTACCGGATCGGCATCCCAGGCTATCGTTGTCAGCGAGGTTTCCGTTCCGTCTTCACTGACCAGTGTAGGATTCACCCAATCGGCATGGTCGTATGACAAACCGTCACCTCCGTTCGTCACCACCAAGTAGAGTTTACCGGCCCCCGTGATGTCGGCTTCCAGTTCCTGTTGCGCAGTACCCGCCCTGCATATATAATCGCTGCAGGCCACTTGTTTGCCCGGATCCACTTTCAGCGTCACATTGCCGCCGTTCCAGCGGTCTGTCGTTTCTTCCCGCAGCGTTGGATCCTCATTAAATACGAGGAATTCCACCGAGGATTTACTTCCCTGATCGCTGCCTGTATTGTCAATACCGACATGTGCGGTAAATCTCACGGCGTCTTCGGGCAAAGCGAACAACAGAATGGAATTGGCATGCACGGCAAAACCCTTGCTGAATGTGTTTCCATCGATAGACAAAGTACCACCTTCAATATTTTGGTTTACATGAATACTCCCCCATCCGCAAGTACCGCGCAAATACTTTTTCGTTGTCAGATCCACCGTAGAGCCATCTTTCAGCGTCACAACCGGATTGATCCAGTCTGCATGGTCACAATCATACCCGTCGCCTCCGTCGGTCGCTACCAGAGCCAGTTGCCGGCTTCCTTCCGGAATGTTCACATCCACATCCGTAGCATAACCTGTGGTCAGATAGGAAATCGTCCCGCTGCGGTAAAGCGCGTTCGACGTATTGACAAAGGTGGAACCACCCGTATTGAACAAAGCCACAAACTTGTCACCGTTCGCCGGCTCGTCTGCTGTCCAGACTATGCGGTTGTCCTCGCGGCTCAGCTGACGGTTATTGGCCGAATAGTGGTGCATGTAGATCACATCGCGGTTGGTCAGCAAAGAATCGGTCGCCTTGTCATTCTGCGGCAGGTCACCTCCATACATAAGAGGAGATTTGAATATCGTCCACAGGTTCATCATTGTATATTGCTCGTCACGCGTAAAATTCGTCCAGCGTTCGGCACCGCGTTCACCGCGGATACTGATTTTACCCAAAGGCAACATGTCCGCATCGGGCCACGTACCCGGAGCAATATAGGGTGCCCATTTCGCACACACCTGAAACTGATAATTCAACTGACTCCAGTTGTCCCAGAAATCATCGACCGTACGCCACATATTGGCATGCGTCTTCACATGTTCCATCTTTTCTATCGGTGTCTCGCCCGGTGAAAGGCTCAGCACGATGGGACGTCCACAGGCATCTATCGCCTTGCGTATCATTTCTATCTCCGCCGTATGATAGGGACGCGACAAGTCGTCGATCTTGACATAGTCCACTCCCCAGGATGCATACATTTCAAAACAGGAATTATAATATTCCTGCGCTCCCGGTTTGGTATAATCCACTTTGTAATTGTCGCGCAACCATGTACAAGCCGAGTCGTTGCTGGCAATCATATCACACGTGATTCCATTCGTCCCCTTGACAGGCAATTTCTTTTCCGCTGCAATTTTGGGCAGTCCGCGCATCAGGTGAATACCGAATTTCAGTCCTTTGTCGTGTACATAATCCGCCAAAGCCTTAAATCCTACTCCGTTCGCAGCGGAAGGGAAACGATTCAACGCAGGTGTATAGCGTCCGTATCCATCATATACGTAAATCGGATTGGTCTGGTTGTAACCTCCGGCCTTGTCATTTTCGACAAACCAACGGATATCCACAACGACATATTCCCATCCATAATCCAGCAACTTCGCCGCCATATAGTCGGCATTGGCTTTCACCTCTTCTTCCACGACGGTCGGTCCGTAACAATCCCAGGAATTCCATCCCATCGGAGGCGTAAGCGCCCACTTCTGAAAAGACAACTCCCTTCCGGTCTGTGCATCGGCTCCCCATACTATCAGGGCAGCGATGGCACACAAAAGCATTTTTTTCATGACATCCAAAATAAAAATGATACTGTGTTTTATTCCGGATACAAATATAAACAAAATGCCGCTTTATAAAGACTTACTGCGCATATAAAATCACGCTGCCCTTGCGCAGGGATGCCTGTACGTCGATCAACCGCTGGTTGCGACTGCCACGAAAAAGGATATTCCGGTCGCGCTGGGATTCGACATAAGGACCGTCCACCAACACGTCAATCCATTGCAGAAGTTCCGACTGACGGTCGTCACGACAAAGATGTTCGAACGTATAACCGGTATAGCACCAGATGTTCTTGCCGGTCTCATTCTTGATTGCTTTCGCAAGTTCCGCGAAGCCCTCCGGCTGAAACATCGGATCGCCACCGCTGAAAGTCACGTCGGCAAACTCATCCGCACGAATCACCGCCATTATTTCGTCCGTGCTCATCATGCGCCCCGCCCCGATATCCCACGACTGGGGATTGTGACATCCCGGACAGGCATTGGGACAACCGGCGGCATAGACAGTCGTTCTAAACCCCGGTCCATCGACCGTAGTGTCTTCCACTATCTTTATGACTGATATCATTCCTGTTTATCCGTTTTCATGCACGACGCGATCATTCAGCTCCGCAAGTTTCGCCTGGTTCCACCGGTCTGTTGTCCCGACGAGATAGCCCGTAATGCGTTGCAAACGATCGATATGCGTACTTCCGCAACGGGGACAAGCTTTCAGGTCAGCCTCGGCGTCCTCGTATCCGCAGGCCATACACCGGTTCCGGTTATGATTTACGGAGCCATAGCCGATGTCATATTTATCCATCATATCCACGACACGCATGATGGCCTCGGGATTGTGGGTGGCATCACCGTCGATTTCCACATAGAAGATGTGGCCGCCACGTGTCAGATCATGATAAGGCGCTTCTATTTCCGCCTTGTGACGCGCACTGCATTTATAATACACCGGTACGTGATTGGAATTCGTATAATAATCCCTGTCGGTAATGCCGGGCAGAATGCCGAATTTCTTACGGTCACCGCGGGTGAAACGCCCGGACAACCCTTCGGCCGGAGTCGCCAGCACACTGTAATTGTGTTGGTAACGCTCGGAGAATTCATTTGCACGGTCACGCATGTAAGCCACTATTTTCAGTCCCAGTTCCTGCGAAGCGGCATCCTCGCCGTGATGCTTGCCTGTAAGCGCCACAAGGCATTCCGCCAATCCGATAAAACCGATGCCGAGCGTACCCTGATTGATGACCGGAGCTATGGTGTCGGCCCCCGAAAGTTTCTCACATCCCAACCAAAGCGAGCTCATCACGAGCGGAAACTGTTTGGCAAAAGCCGTACGCTGAAAATCAAACCGTTCGTGCAACTGACGTGCCGTCACTTCAAGCATGTTGTCCAAACGGGCAAAGAAGGCGGCAATACGTTCCTCACGTCCGGGAATGTCCATACATTCGATGGCCAGGCGCACAATATTAACAGTTGAAAAAGAAATGTTACCCCGACCTATGGAAGTCTTGGGACCGAAACGGTTTTCAAACACGCGTGTGCGACATCCCATCGTGGCCGTTTCCCATAGGTAACGCTTCGGATCGTCAGCTTTCCAAAGTTCGTTGCGGTTGAAAGGAGCGTCGAGGTTGATGAAGTTAGGGAAGAACCGCCGGGCCGTCACCTTGCAGGCATACTGGTAGAGATCGTAATTACGGTCTTCGGGCAGGTAACTCACGCCTCGTTTCTTCTTCCATATCTGTATAGGAAAAATGGCTGTTTCGCCATTGCCCACACCCTCGTAGGTACTGCGTAGTATTTCCCGGATAATACAACGTCCCTCGGCCGAAGTATCCGTTCCGTAATTAATGGAACTGAACACCACCTGGTTGCCCCCCCGGGAATGAATCGTATTCATGTTATGGATGAACGCTTCCATAGCCTGATGCACACGAGCCACGGTCTTGTTGACAGCATGCTGCACCAACCGTTCGTCTCCGCCCAGCCATTCCAGCGGACGGGTAATATAGTCGTCGATAGGACGCTGGTAAAGCGCGGAAAAATCACTCACATACAATTCTTCCAGAACTTTGATTTCCTCTATATACGTAGCGCGTACATAAGGAGCCAGATAGAAATCAAAAGCAGGAATGGCCTGACCACCGTGCATCTCGTTCTGCGCCGTCTCAAGCGATATGCAGGCCAGTATGCTCGCAGTCTCGATGCGCTTGGCGGGACGTGACTCGCCGTGCCCGGCAGAAAAGCCGTTGGTCAGCACATTGTCCAGCGGATGCTGCACGCAAGTAAGGCTTTTCGTGGGATAATAATCCTTGTCGTGAATGTGCAGATAATTGTTTTTGACAGCTTCACGCACTTCGTCGCTCAGGAGATAATCATCGACAAAAGGTTTCGTTGTCTCACTGGCAAACTTCATCATCATGCCTGCCGGCGTATCGGCGTTCATATTGGCATTCTCGCGTGTGACATCGTTCGACTTGATGTTGATAATCTCCAGAAACAGGTCGCGTGTCTTCGCCTTACGTGCGATGCTACGCTGATTGCGATAGGCGATATATTTCTGCGCCACGTCCTTGCGGCTACTCTTCATAAGCTCCATCTCCACGGCATCCTGAATAGCCTCCACGGTCATCTGTGACTTCCCCCGCACGGCGATGCGGTCCGTTATCTGGTTTACCAGTTCCATGTCTTCTCCTTGCTCGGTGTGCATCATGGCCTTGCGCACGGCGGCAGCGATTTTCTGTTCATTGAAACCGACGATGCGCCCGTCTCTCTTTACAACTGTCTGTATCATTATGTTCCACGTTTTTAGTCTTTCTCTATGCAGAGCGATAGAACGGAGACACAAAAAATTTAGCGGTACAACCCGTTCTATCGAAAGACAAAAGTAGTCCATTCCATCCGAACGCACAAGAAAAAAGGAAAGTATTTTTGTTTATAAAATTCTAATGTTTTCCAAAAGCAAAACACACAGACGCAGCAAGGATTTATACAACAATCTTATCTCCAATTAATTAAGCACAATCAAAGCAAGAATAAGACACAATTAAAAACACACCAATATTTCCAAAAAGTTTCAATCACATATAACACAAAGCAAATAACGACTGGCTTTCTTTATCAGTAGCCCAAAAACAGCGGCCACGCTCTGCCGATATCATCCGCAGTTCATCCAAGACTTCCGAACCGATCGTATTCCTGTTCAAAGTTAGGCGTAAAGATCCCTTTTCCTATATTTGCACGGATTTCCTCCGATGACCAGAAACGGCCGCCTGCCGTCTCCGTGCTGGGATGAACCTCACCATCCCATATACAGCGATGTACAAAGACCAGTTCACGCTCACGGGACGACTCGAACACATAATGCGTCAACCGTTCGGCCCGGATTCCTTTCAATCCCAGTTCCTCTTCTGCCTCACGTTCCAATGCCGTCTCCACACTCTCGCCCAGTTCCACATGTCCGCCCACAGCTGTATCCCACCGGCCTGGCTGTATATCTTTCCATTCCGGACGCTTCTGCAAGTAGAGTTCCCCACGACTGTTAAACACATGCAGATGTACTACGGGATGCAACCATTTGCTACCGCTGTGACACTCACCGCGCGTGGCGGCCCCCACGATATTTCCGTCCTCGTCAACAAGTGGAAACATCTCCTCACTGTTATCCTGTCGGGTTGCAATCATATAAATCTGTCGTTCTTTAAATTCAACATGCCGGATCGTCTTCAGGGAATGAGCAACGAGCTGTCTCCATAGCTGAGAAAACGATAACCGGAATCCAGCGCATAACGATAAATGGAACGCCAGTCGCCATGCACAAAAGCCGAAACGAGCAACAGCAACGTACTCTGCGGCTGATGGAAATTGGTAACCATCGCACGCACAACATGAAACTCATAGCCGGGGGCGATGATAATCTGCGTACTCGTGTGCAGAGCCTCCAGCCCGTTACGTTCCAGATAAGCCAGAATCTCACCCAAAGCCTCTTCCGTTGTGAGTGCCTCGGGACGTCCGTCATCCACCGAACCTGCCGGCCGGGTCTGCTCCGCATATTCATAGGGCATCCACTGACTCACATGAAGCGCCTCCTCCGGCGCGTCCGGACGTCCGTGCAACGTCACTCCTATATAATACAGGCTCTCCAGCGTGCGAACCGATGTGGTGCCTACGGCCACACAACCGCAACCGTGAGCCAACAGACGTTCTATCGTGCGACGGCAGACGCTGATGTATTCGGTGTGCATCTCATGTCCTTCTATTTCGTCACTCTTCACAGGTTTAAACGTACCCGCACCCACATGAAGAGTCACCTCTTCACGCTCCACACCGCGCGTGTCCAGTTCCTCCAGCACGCGGTCGGTGAAATGCAGACCGGCAGTCGGAGCCGCCACACTGCCTTTCACTTTGGAATACACCGTCTGATAAGTCTGCTTATCGCGCTCTTCCGTGGGCCGGTTCAGATAAGGCGGTATAGGCAACTCTCCCACAGCCTCCAGTATGTCGGCCCATGTAACTCCATCACCGTCCCATTCGAAATCGATGCGATGGCTCGTACCGGCATCCGCCCCCCGCACAGCCCGCAACGTCACCGTCTGTCCGCCCACCGTCACTGTGCGACGCAACTCCCCTGTCTTCCATTTCTTCAGATTTCCCACAAGGCACAACCAGCCGCAACGATGCTCCTGACTGAACATCAATGCATAGTCGTTCGGAGCGACCGGTTCAAGACAAAACACCTCTATCTGCGCCCCTGTCTCTTTACGGAAATGCAGACGGGCCTGGACAACCTTCGTGTTGTTGAACACCATCAGCGTTCCCTCCGGCAACAGGCCGGGCAACGCGGTAAAACGCTCCGTACGGATATTTCCCCGGTCGTAAACTAATAGTTTCGACGCATCGCGTTCCGGCAGGGGATATTTTGCAATACGCCCGTCGGGCAACTCGTAATCATAGTCCTTTATCTGAATATGTTTGGTTTCTTGCATGTGCAGTGCGTTAAAGTCTTGCAAAATTACGTATCTTTGCGGAGAGTAAAAAGCAAATTTATGAAAATAGGAGATAAAGTCAGATTTTTAAGCGAGGTGGGCGGCGGAACCGTCACCGGATTCCAAGACAAGAACATCGTGCTCGTACGCGACGAGGACGGGTTCGACATACCGATGCCCGTGCGGGAATGCGTGGTCATCGAAACGGACGACTACAACATAGCGCGGGTAAACACCGGCGAGCGGAACCAGATGAAAGGTTCCTACGGCAGCGGATTTAACGGAGGCGGCCAACCCAGCGGACGCTTCCGCTCGGAGAAGCCCGACACGTATGTCCATGCGTTCGACGACGACGAGGATGACAAACCTATCACATTCAAGCCTCATCCGGAAGAACGGCGCGAAGGGGAAAAACTGAACGTGTTTCTCGCTTTCGTTCCCGTGGAGCCTAAACAGATGAGCTCCACTACATTCGAGGCCTATCTCGTGAATGACAGTAATTTTTATGTCAACTTCACTTATCTAAGTGCCGAGGGAACCAGTTGGCGAGCCCGTTTTGAGGGAGAGGCCGAACCGAACACGAAACTGTTTATCGAGGAGTTTGACCGGTCGCAACTGAATGAGCTGGAACACGTGTGCATACAATGCATGGCTCTCAAAAAGGAAAAGACATTCCTGCTGAAACCGGTCGCACAAGTGGAATTGCGCATCGACACCGTAAAATTCTACAAACTGCACACGTTCCGCAACTCAGACTTCTTCGAAGAACCGACTTTGCTCTACGACATCGTGCGCGACGATGTCCCGGCCCGCCAGGTATTCGTGAACGCCTCCCAGCTGCAGGAAGCCCTGCTGAAGAAAAACCGTGACGAACGGCCTGCTGCACAACCGGCCCGCAAACCGGCCAAGGACAGCGGACCGCTGGAAATCGACCTGCACATCCACGAGTTGCTGGACAACATAAACGGAATGAGCAACAGCGAGATATTGGAAGTGCAGCTAAAAAAGTTCCGCAGCGTAATGGACGAACACCTTGCGGACAAAGGCAAAAAAATCGTGTTTATCCACGGAAAGGGCGAAGGAGTATTGCGCAACGCCATCATCAAGGAACTGAAACACAAGTACAAGTCATGTGCCTACCAGGACGCTTCCTTCCGCGAATACGGCTTCGGCGCCACTTTAGTGACGATTCACGGATAAAATAAGGAGCATTGCTGATACGCGGATGTCTTCGGCCCTCCGAGGACATCCGCGTTCGTCTCCCGCAAGAATCACAGCCCGACCGTCATAAGGCAATCTCCACCTCCACCGGACAATGATCGGAACCGAACACGTCATTGTGTATGGCGGCTCCCAGCAGGCGGTCGTTCAGCCGGGCGGACACGAGAAAATAATCAATGCGCCATCCGGCGTTCTTCTCCCGGGCACGGAAGCGATAAGACCACCACGAATAAGCGTCTTCCAGGTCGGGATAGAAAAAGCGGAACGTATCGGTAAAACCGGATTCCAGCAACAGACCGAACTTGCCGCGCTCCTCATCCGTGAAACCGGCATTGCGACGGTTCGTCTTCGGATTGCGAAGGTCTATTTCCCGATGGGCCACATTGAGGTCACCGCACACCACAACCGGTTTCCGGGCATCCAGCTGCAACAGAAAAGCCCTGAAATCCTCTTCCCACCGCATGCGATAGTCCAACCGCCGCAACTCATCCTGCGAATTGGGGACATACACCGTCACGAGGAAAAAATCCTGCATCTCCAGTGTAATGATACGCCCTTCGTGGTCGTGTTCCTCCACTCCCATGCCATAACGCACGGACAGAGGAGTATGGCGCGCGAATACAGCCGTACCGGAATATCCTTTCTTTTCCGCATAGTTCCAATACGATTCATAACCGGGAAAGGACAAATCCAGCTGGCCGGACTGCATTTTCGTTTCCTGCAGACAAAAGAAATCGGCATCGAGAGCAGTAAAAGCTTCGCGGAACCCTTTGTCGCAACAAGCCCGCAGTCCATTGACATTCCAAGAGATAAACTTCATAGCATATTTTATTTGACGGTTGCAAAAGTAGGCAAAAATAAGATTCTGGAAAAAGAATTAAGGCAGGAAGTTGAAAGAGAAATGAATGTTACGTACCTTTGTATTCCACCTTAACACATCGACCATGAAACGGAAATCATTCTTATACGGGCTGCTGACCGTCGCCGCGGGATGCACCCTGATATGCGGCGGATGCGCCGCCGGCCGGCAGTCGGCCAAAAAGCGCGAAGTGAGCGTACTGCAATTCAACGTATGGCAGGAGGGAACAAGTGTAAAAGGCGGCTATGAGGCCATGGCCGACGAGATAGCCCGGCTACAACCCACCTTCGTCACCCTGAGCGAAGTGCGCAACTACCACGACACGAGATTCTGCGACCGCATTACAGAATCCTTGCGGCAACGGGGACTCACGTATTATTCGTTTTACAGCTACGACTCCGGTTTGCTAAGCCGATATCCGCTGACCGACAGCACCACCATCTTCCCCATACAAGGCGACCACGGCACTGTCTACAAACTGGGAACCGAAATCGACGGACGGCGGACAACGGTCTATACTGCCCATCTGGACTATCAGAACGACACTTATTACGAAGTACGGGGGTATGACGGCAACAACTGGCACCGCATGGAAGCGCCTCTTACGGACGTGGAAGAAATTCTGCGCCGCAACGAACTGTCGTTGCGCGACGAAGCCATGACCGCCTTTCTGGAGGATGCCCGCCGGGAAGCGGAACACGGTAGCCTCATCTTCCTGGGCGGCGACTTCAACGAGCCTTCGCATCTGGACTGGACGGTAGCGACACGCGACAGCGCCGACCATCACGACTGCGTCGTACCCTGGCCCTGTACATGGCGGTTGCAGGAGGCCGGATTCAAAGACGCTTACCGTACCCGTTTCCCCAATCCGGTGACGCATCCTGGCTATACATACCCGGCGGACAATCCCGATGTCGATGTAAAGAGACTGACATGGGCTCCGCTGTCAGATGAACGGGAACGCATCGACTATATCTTTTATTATCCCCGCAAAGGACTGAAACTGACTGATGCCGTGATCGTAGGACCGGAGAGTTGCATCCGGCGGGGCGAACGGAAACGCGAAACGAGCCGGGATGCCTTTGTCACGCCAAAGGGCATTTGGCCCAGCGACCACAAAGCAGTGTGGGTGAGATTCCAATTGGAATGAGAATGTTCTTGCTGTAGTATAAACGGGCTGTCACAACAGTTATGACACGACTGTATCAACAGCCATGATAAGACTGTGTCAACAACGGTTCGGGAATGCCTACGTATGCGGACGTCCGGTTGCCACGACAGTTATTCTTTTATTCCCGGAAATACTATTTTCACACGGATTCACGTCCGGTTAGCGGGAAGGAGCAAACTCGCCAAGCGACCAACTTTCACGCCAACGCAAGAGCGGTTTGCCATCAGCATCAAACTCGACAGGAAGCCATATATGGCGCGACTCGCTCAGATGGCGGGGATTCCACACGTCGGCCATAAAAATATAGGAATCTTCTGTTCCGGGCAGAAGAAAGGCATACGTACCCTGTCCGTTGAACGTGCGATTCGCCTGAGGACCTCGACACGGATTGGGATGCTGTGTCCACGGCCCCCAGAGAGACGATGCGGAAAACATGCGTGCCTCGTTGGGTGCCCATCCCGTACAACCGCTCGTTATCAGCCAATACGTATCGTTGTGTTTGAGAATAACCGGCGCCTCATTCTGTCCTCCGGGAGCTATGCGTGTATAACGCCCCGTATAGTCCAGGTAATCGTCTGTCAGTTCCGCCAGATTCAATGTCAGATTCTCCTCGGCCGAAAACAGATGGTATGCCTTTCCGTCAGCGTCCACAAACACTGTCATATCCCGGCTCATCTGTCCGCCCGGCAAATCCCGCTTCAACAACAGCCCTTCCCGAATGGCCTTGCGCCATTCCGGCGTCCACCATTCTTTGTAGTCACTCTCTTTCAGCTGCTGCGCCTTCTTCCTGTCTTTCCGTCCGAATTCCACCGGCCAGACACCCGCATTGGGCCGCAGGGAACGCAGAAAACGGAACGGCCCCGTCGGCGTGTCGCTCACCGCAAATCCCACACGGGCCGCGGCATAACCTTTCCCTTTCAGCTCCAGATGGAACAACATGACAAATTTACCCGTCTTCTCATTGTACACCACTTTCGGACGTTCCATGATGCAGCCCCGCTCAATCGGGCTGCCTTCTTCATCGGAAACGGCCAGCGCCACTCCTTCATCCTTCCAGTGCAACAAATCGGACGAAGAATACACCTGCACGCCGACCTCTGTCGTAAACCCGCGGAAAGGCCTGTTCTCTCCATACCAATAATACGTATCGCCGTAATGCAACAAACATCCTCCGTGGGCATTGATGTGCCTGCCGGCCTCATCGGGCCACTTCTGTCCCGGCCGAAACACGTCCTGTGCCGACACTGGAAAAAACGTCAGAACCGAAAGCAAGCCAAGAATAATTCCCGTAAAAAAGCGTAATCTCATGTTTCAAATTTATTGTATGTGGACAAAGATAACGTTTCCGCTTCAAAAGTCAGCACACCGGCATAAACTTTTCTGCCGGGAAACGAACGGCAAAACATCTGTACGCACAGGATCACTACCGAACAAGAGGGCACCAAGCGTTTGTTGCACAGCAAACACCTATCATTCTGTCAACTGCACCCATTACAACAGCACAAATAAATTATTATCACGTTTAACAAAAGAATACATGAATATGTTTTGATAACAAAATGTAAGTTTATACCTTTGTCTAAACCATATAAAAACAACCTTAGTCGTGGAAACAAAAAACGTACGTATAGAAAACGATTTGATCGGCGCACGGGAAATACCCGCCGATGCATTATATGGAGTGCAAACACTGAGAGGACTGGAAAACTTCGCCATCAGCAAATTTCATCTCAACGAATATCCGTTATTCATCCACGGCCTTGCCCTCACAAAGATGGCCGCGGCCATGGCCAACCACGAGCTGGGACTGCTGAGTGACGGGCAGGAAAAAGCAATTGTGCAAGCATGCCGGGAAATCATTGACGGACAACATCATGAACAATTTCCCGTGGACATGATTCAAGGAGGAGCCGGCACTACGACAAACATGAACGCCAACGAAGTGATTGCCAACCGGGCTTTGGAAATCATGGGATACCAACGAGGCGAATACCAATACTGCTCGCCCAACGACCATGTGAACTGCGCCCAATCGACCAACGACGCATATCCTACCGCCATCCATATAGGCATGTATTACTCACACCTGCGTTTACTGCCTCAGTTCGAGGCATTCATCAAGGCCTTGCGCACGAAAGGAAAGGAATTTGCCCGTGTCATCAAGATGGGACGCACCCAGTTGGAGGACGCAGTGCCGATGACGTTGGGACAGACATTCAACGGCTTCGCCAGCATTCTTAACGATGAAATCCGCCACTTGAACGAAGCGGCCGAAGACTTCCTCACTGTCAACATGGGAGCCACCGCCATTGGCACCGGCATCTGCGCCGAACCGGGATATGCGGAAAAGTGCGTGGCGGCATTGAACAGGATTACCGGTCTGAACTTCAAGCTCTCCACCGACTTAGTGGGAGCTACGTCCGACACCTCCTGTATGGTAGGTTATGCCTCGGCACTAAAGAGAATAGCGGTAAAAATGAATAAAATATGCAATGACCTGCGTCTGTTGGCCAGCGGTCCTCGCTGCGGATTGGGAGAAATCAATCTGCCGGCCATGCAACCGGGTTCTTCCATCATGCCGGGCAAGATAAATCCTGTCATTCCGGAAGTGATGAATCAGATATGCTACAAAGTCATCGGGAACGAGTTGTGCGTCACAATGGCCGGCGATGCGGCACAAATGGAACTGAACGCGATGGAGCCTGTCATGGCTCAATGCTGCTTTGAATCTGTCGACTTGATGATCAACGGATTCGACACCTTAAGAACACGTTGCATAGAAGGTATCACAGCCAACGAGGAACACTGCAGGGCGGAAGTTCATAACAGTATCGGTGTGGTAACGGCACTGAATCCGGTAATCGGTTATAAAAACTCCACCAAGATTGCCAAAGAGGCATTAACCACGGGCAGAAGCGTATACGAACTGGTATTGGAACATGGGATTTTAAACAAGGAGGAACTGGACACAATTCTCAGTCCGGAAAATATGCTGCATCCGGTCAAGCTGGATATTAAGCCAAGAAGATAACCCGCTCTTATCCGGTTTTACAAGAAGCATTATTAAATAAAGAGAGATGCCCGTATCAAACATGCAGGCATCTCTCTTTAATTTAATATTCTGCTCGACAACCGCGAGCGTCAGACGACAATTACATCATGCCGCCCATACCACCCATACCGGGAGCACCCATCGGCATTTCAGGCTTGTCTTCCTTTTGGTCGCAGATTACACATTCCGTAGTGAGGAACATACCGGCGATAGAAGCAGCATTCTCCAGTGCCACACGAGTTACCTTGGCCGGGTCGATGATACCGCTCTGCTTCATGTTCTCGTATTTATCCTCACGGGCATTGTAACCGAAGTCTCCTTCGCCCTGACGTACTTTCTCTACGACAACCGAGCCTTCCAGACCGGCATTCTCGACAATCTGACGCAACGGTTCTTCGATGGCGCGCTTAACGATAGCGATACCTGTCGTCTCGTCTGCATTGGCACCTTCCAGATTCTCCAGTGAAGAAATAGCACGGATGTAAGCCACACCGCCACCGGGGATGATACCCTCTTCAATGGCTGCACGGGTAGCACACAAAGCATCGTCCACACGGTCTTTCTTCTCTTTCATCTCCACTTCGCTGGGCGCACCTACATAAAGTACGGCCACACCGCCACTCAGTTTAGCCAGACGCTCCTGCAACTTCTCCTTGTCGTAATCGCTGGTCGTATTCTTGATTTCGTTCTTGATCTGGTTCACGCGATCCTGAATCAGTTCCTTCTGACCATGGCCGTTTACAATCGTCGTGTTGTCTTTAGACACAACAACCTTGTCACACGTACCCAGCATTTCGATAGTTGCCTGTTCCAGTTTCAGACCTTTCTCCTCGCTGATAACCACACCGCCGGTCAACACGGCAATGTCTTCCAGCATAGCCTTGCGGCGATCGCCGAAGCCGGGAGCCTTCACAGCACAAATCTTAAGCTGCGTACGGAGACGGTTGACAACCAATGTCGTCAAAGCCTCGCTCTCTACATCTTCTGCCACGACCAAAAGAGGACGTCCGCTCTGGACAGCCGGTTCCAAGATGGGAAGGAAGTCTTTCAGATTTGAAATCTTCTTGTCATAGATAAGAATATAGGGATTCTCCATGACGCATTCCATCTTCTCCGTATCCGTAACGAAGTAAGCCGACAGATAACCGCGGTCGAACTGCATACCTTCCACCACACCGATAGTGGTATCGCGGCCTTTCGCTTCCTCAATGGTGATTACGCCGTCCTTACTTACTTTCTGCATGGCGTCAGCCAGCAGTTTACCGATTTCGGGATCGTTGTTGGCGCTCACCGTAGCCACCTGTTCTATCTTGCTGTAGTCGTCACCTACCTGCTCAGCCAGTCCCTTGATGCTCTCCACAACCTTAGCCACAGCCTTGTCGATACCGCGCTTCAGGTCCATGGGGTTCGCACCGGCAGCCACGTTCTTCAATCCTACGCTCACAATACTCTGAGCCAATACGGTTGCCGTAGTCGTTCCGTCACCTGCATCGTCGCCCGTCTTGCTGGCCACGCTCTTTACCAATTGCGCACCGGCATTCTGGAACGGATCCGCCAATTCGATTTCCTTTGCCACCGTCACACCGTCTTTGGTGATATGAGGGGCACCGAATTTCTTCTCGATAATAACGTTACGACCTTTCGGACCTAAAGTAACCTTCACGGCATTTGCCAACTGATCTACGCCCTGCTTCATCTGTTCGCGGGCTTCTATATTGAACTTAATATCTTTTGCCATTTTCTTTCTTCTTATATATACGGTTTATTTCTGAATAAATGTCACAATCGCTTAAGCAAGCACAGCCACGACGTCACTCTGACGCATAATGAGGTATTTCTTGCCTTCGTGCTCGATTTCCGTACCGGCATACTTGCCGTACAGCACCGTGTCACCGGCTTTCAACACCATTTCTTCGTCTTTAGTACCCGCACCTACGGCGATAATCGTGCCCTGCAGGGGCTTTTCCTTTGCCGTATCGGGAATGATGATACCGGCCACTGTCTTTGTTTCTGCGGGAGCCGGTTCGATAAGAACGCGGTCTGCCAATGGTTTAATACTCATATTCTATTCGTTTTTATATTGTTTGTTTATATCAGGCATTCGCCAATATTTTCCACATGGTTTGGTACTAAAAGTATGCCAAAGACATGAGAAGTGACACTTTGTCACACACTTTTTTTCGATTCGGCACTGTCGTTTTGTCACCTGTTAAGTTTCCACTCCAACACACCGCCGGACTGGCGGGGCTGCAGTTGCACTTCCATCTTCAGAGCCGATGTAACGACAGGACGGAAAGTCACCGTATTGTACCTGTCGCGTTCCACGCCGTAAGCCGAAGTGGCTTCCACTTCTCTCCACTCGTCCGCTTCCTTATAATACAGTTTCCAGGAAAGAGGCACCCGGAAATTACCATCGTAATGATCGAAATCCAGCCAGTAAACCGACGCGCTGTGCAGTTCTTCCGGACTGTCGAACACATAAGCCAACGTTTCTTTTGTCCCGTTTTTCAGCCACCAGTAATGATAAGGTTTGGATGTATCCGAAGAAGACTGCGGCTCCCAACCGTCATTGACGCCCCAAGCCCATTCTTCCGTTGCCGCGGAAGCGGGAGCGTCTTTCTGAATAGGCGCACGTAATACCACCGAACGGGCCTTACTTTCCAGAGTCGGCACAGAAGCCGGACGAGTCCGGTTCGCCGATGCCGCCACCCAAACCGCCATCTGGTCGCATCCGCGGTTATTCCATATATAATAAGGTATAGCCCGAAACGGAACAGCCTGTTCCCTGCGGCCGGAAGCGTCTTCCGTCACCCGGCGGGCTTCTCCCTGCAATGCGATGCACCCTTTCTGCAAATCAGGCATGGCAACGGTGTCTATCCGGACACCCAAAGAAAGATATTTGTTGAATACCAGACTGTCCGGCTGGTCCCTACCCTCCAGACAATACACCAGCGGTCCGCGCTGAAGCGCCACCTTTCCACACAGATCGGCGGCTTCGCCGCGCGCCGTAATCTGCCTCACATCCATCGGGAAGTCCAAACGAATGCAGTCTCCCTTGCGCCATTTTCCGCTCACAAGCATATAACCTTTCTCTATCCGCAACGGCCGTTCCTTCCCGTTTACCGTCAGCCGCACACGCCCCTTCAGCGGAGAAACCGAATATAAATCCGAACCGGTAATCAGCGTATCCGTCGCCCAGGAGGGTAAACGCAGATGGAACGTACAGGCCCGTGATTTCCCTTCTGTCACGGTCAGACTCACATCCCCCCTCCACGGCATACCGCCGTCCTGCCGGAGTTTCAGTTGCAACGCTTCGTTCTTTATTTCCGCCTGTCCGGGTATATAAAGGTTGACATATACATCACGCCCCGACACGGCATACATATATCCCGGTACAGAAGCCAGAAAACGGACGACATTACCCGGACAACAAGCACAACCGAACCACGGCTGGCGTTCATGCTGCCCCATAGACTCCAACGGGTTGTCATAGAAAAAACGGTCGCCGCTGAGCGACACTCCGCTAAGCACCCCGTTGTAGAGTGCTCGTTCCAACACATCGGCAAAACGGGCATCTCCCGTCGCCAGCAACATCCGATGATTCCAATACACATTGGCTATGGAAGCACAGGTCTCGCAATAGGCCGTATGGCTGTGAAGTTCATATTCTGGCCCGAAACCTTCACCCTGAGCCCGCGAACCCATACCTCCAGTCACGTACAGTTTACAGTTCGTCAGATTGTCCCACAAACGATACAAGGCCCGGTAGTAAGCCGTATCTCCCGTTAAAGCCGCCACATCGGCCACTCCGGAATACAGATAACCGGCTCTCACGGCATGCCCCACGATCTCATCCTGTTGCAGGATGGGTCTATGGTCTTGACTGTAAGGGCTCAGCGGATGCCCATCCGTACCACGCCCTGTTTCTTCCACAAAATAGCGGGCCAGCCGAAGATACTCCTGCCTGCCTGTCGCTTTATAGAGCTTGCACAGCGCCATCTCCACGATGGGATGCCCGCTGGGGCGGTGTATCTGCCCTTCGTCCGGTCCGAACACACGGCATATCAGGTCGGCGTTCCGGCAAGCCACATCCAGCAGCGTACGTTTCCCCGTAGCCTGATAGTGAGCCACCGCCGCTTCGTACAGATGACCGCAGTTATACAGTTCATGACTGTTTATCTTTTCCCAACGGCGGGTTCCCCACCAACCGCTCAGACGTTCGCAGCGGTTGGTCACACAGGTACACAGATAGCCGTCAGGCTCCTGTGCCGCCGCAATGAGTGCGACGACGCTGTCCACGTATGCGTCCAGTTGCCTGTCATAATGCACGGCCAGTGCGTAAGACGCTCCTTCTATCACTTTATAAGGATCGGTGTCGTCGAACGAGAAATCTCCCTTGTGCTCTCCCTTCTTCAGTCCTGCCGCAAGCGCAAAGTTATCAAACCGTCCGTTTTTCTCGCATTCCCGGAAAGCCGCGGGAATAGCCACCTTCGCATTCGTTTCCATGCGGGGCTGCCAGAAAGCGTCTTCAACATGCACTTTATGGAAGGGAACGGATTCCAATGGATGTTCACACAGAACGGGAGTCTGCGCACTCCCCGACAGCCAGCCGACAGTCCCCACTGCTCCCAAACAGAGTTTCAATACACGATGTTTCATGGTAGGTTTTCATTTTATATGTTTGTGAAGTGGTGCAAAAATAAAAATTATTGCTTACTTTTGCAAAAAACACCCGACCTATGAAGAACCGTTCGGCCTTTCTTGTCGTGTTTGCGGTCATGTTCGGCTTATTGACCCTCACACCCAAAGAAGGAGGATATATCTGGCAACCGGAATTCATCAACACAGCCATCGCGGCTCTGTTCACTCTGCTGGTATACCTGACGGCACGGATCGCCGGAACATCGGCATCCTCGGTCGGCATCCTCGGAACCGGCATGTTCACCTTGTTATTTTGTCCGGGCTCGCCCACATTCTTTCAACGGGACGAAACGGCTTTGGTCGAACTCATATCCACATGCATAGTCCCGTTCTTCATCCTGCAATACAACCGGATTTCCACCCAGAGCTTCCGCTACAGCTACTTTCTCATGCTGGTGATGGGCATCTTCTGCAGCTACACACACGACAGCATCACCATTCCCCTGTGCGCCGCTTTCCTTATGATGTCCTACCTGCAACGCAACCGTTTCTTCCGGCTGGCCTGCTGGCCTATGGTCATGGGATTCGCCATTGGCACCACATTGTCGCTCCTACAGTCGCAATACTGGTCGACCGACACGCCCGGCGACATTTCCGCATTGTCTGAACAGACAGCCACCGGCCTGCGATCGGTATGGGAAACCAAGGTTTTTCTCGTAGCTACGTGGCTCACCATCTATTTCATCAGCAGCCGTACGCGGCGCAAAATATTGTGGCGCATTTTTCAACAGCAAAAACTGCTGACATATTGTCTTTTGTTTTCGTTCTGTACGATTCCTTTCGCTCCGCTCGGACTGGACAATGCCGTGTCCGGCGTATGTTTTTTCTGTATGTTCTGGGTGCTTTTCCTCTCACACAAACTCTTCGAGATATACCGGCAGGAGGCAACAAAGCAACGGCAGAAATCTTCAGGACCGTTTTAACGAACGGATCAGAAGACGACTCTCCTCCGGTGTGCGGCGCGACTCCAGTATTTTTCTCACAGCCAAATTGAAAGTCTCGTCATCCAAGCGGCTCTGTTCCAAAAAGGGCATTGTCTGCCGGGGATATTTGACAAAGCAAACCGATAGAGCCCAGGCCACGCCCATGCGGGCATAATATCCCTCAGGCCGCAAACCGTCCAGACACTCCAATACCTTATCGATATAAGTATCCGTCAGGAAGTGGTCCAGCAGCATCACAACCCCGAAACGCAAAGGAAACTCTTCCTTGGATGCGAGATACGGCTGCAGGAACATCCATGTACGTTCCCTGTCCCGACGCACGAACGTGAAACTGCAACAGGGAGAATCACACAGCATCCAGTTGTCTATCTTGGCGGCATAAGCAGCCAGACAGGTGTAAGCCTCATCCGCCTCCATACGGGCATAACCGATGACCAGCCCTTGCAACAATGTCTCCTCTACCGTATCGTCCGATGCTCCCTCTATCCATGCACGCCAATCCTCTCTTTTCGCCAGTTCCCTGGCATAAGCCCGCAACAGCGGCAACCGGACGCCATACATGGGACGTGCTCCGGGCACGAGAGCCGAAGAAAATTCGCGCAACTTAGGTTCCGCATGCTCCTCCAGCCATTTCCTTACTTTTTTGTTTTCCATCCTTTATATCCTCCTTCTTGTGAAGTTACACACAAAGATATGAAAAAGGCAGAAAGATAATTGCTCACCTGACCGAAAAGAGCTATCTTTGCGATTGCAAGGTTCGCACAGGATGCAGCCCGACAGGCTGCAAAAGCGATGAAAATGGGAAGCAGGTGAGAATCCGGCACAGTCCCGCTGCTGTAAGTTCCTTTTTACGATGTAGCAACACCCCTGCCACTGAAACAGACGGCTTCATGCCGTCACATTTCGGGAAGGCGCTCCGTCGGGAACAAGTCAGAAGACCTGCCTTGCTGCATTTATCCGGCGTTATCCTCGAGGAAAGGGACATCCGGTTTACAAAAACGATTAAACAAACAATACGTGTCACACACGGTCTCGTTTCACACACGGGGATGGATGCTGGCTCTATGGCTGATGGCCGGCCTGCATCAAGTCAAAGCCGGAAATATCTGTTCCGACTCTCTCCGCTCCCGCCAGATTGGAGAAGTAGGAGTGGAGGCTCCGGTACTGCCGCACCACGCTCTGTCTTCCACGGGTGAACAATCGCTGTCGTTCAAGGACATGGAGACACATGGGACCCGCGACCTGGCCGACGTGCTGAGGCGCCTTGCCGGCACACAGGTGAAGGACTACGGAGGCATCGGTGGCCTAAAAACAATCTCCGTACGCAACATGGGAGCGGCTCACACGGCTGTCTGTTACGACGGCCTTCCTGTGAGCAACTGCCAGGCTGGACAAGTGGACATAGGGCGTTTTGCCATCGATGATCTGGAAGGACTCACCTTATACAACGGGCAAGCCGACCGTCTGCTGCAACCGGCCCGTCTGACGGCCGCAGGCGCCGTCCTGTCCCTACAGGCCGCGCGACCTACGTTCAATGACACGCGAAACTACCGTCTGTCCGCCCAATGCCGGGCGGGTTCTTTCGGCGAAGTAAACCCGTCGCTCCGGTATGCCCAACGCATCGGCAGCCAAGCCGTCGCATACGGATATGCCAACTTCATGCGGGCCGACGGCATTTATCCGTTTGAACTCAGAAACATCCTGCAGGTGACACAGGAACGACGGCATAACTCGGACATCAGGCAGGGGCATGCCGAAATAGGCTGGCTGCAGACATTCCGCGACAGTAGCCGGCTGGACACAAAGATCTACGGATTCCTGTCGGAACGAGGGCTGCCGGGAGCGGTCATTCTGTACGTGGATGACGCACAGGAGCGGCTGCGAAACAAAAACGCTTTCGCGCAAACCACCTGGCACAAAACATTTTCTCCCCGATGGGAACTGCAGAGCGCGGCCAAATATACCTACGGATGGGAACTGTACCGCGACTTCGGTCCGTCCTATCAAAACGGGAGACTGACAGAAAAGACCACGCAACAGGAAGGATACATCACCGTCGCAGCCGCGTTTCATGCTAACCGATACTGGCATCTCTCGCTGGCCGAAGACGGCGCCCTGAATACGCTGGAAAGCAACAGCCTCGATGTGGCGCAGCCCACGAGATTCACGAACCAGGCCGCCCTGACCGGACGATTCGAAGCCCGCCGGCTGACAGTTACCGGCACACTGGTGCACACCTATGTCACGGAACATGCCGTCAACGGGAAACTGCCTGACGACCTGTCTCATCTGTCTCCCTCTCTTTCCCTCTCTTTCCGTCCCTCGGCCCACCTGCCGGTCCGCTTCCGCGCCATGTACCGCAACACTTACAGGGTACCCACGTTCAATGAGTTATACTACCGCAGACTGGGATTCACCGCCCTGAAACCGGAAAACGCCAACCAGCTTGGCGGAGGCATCACAGCCTACATGCCTCCACACGGCATAGTGCGGCAACTCTCTCTCACCGCCGACGGATATTACAACCGCATCCGGGACAAGATCGTGGCCATCCCGACAGCCTACGTATGGAGAATGCAAAACTTCGGACGCGTGCGCATGTACGGCATAGACGCCACGGCGCAGACCTCCCTGCAATACAGGAACATCGGGCTCGACCTGTCGGCCTCCTACACATGGCAGAAGGCATTCGACGCCACCGACCCGCAAAGCCAGAACTACAGGGATCAGCTTCCCTACACACCCGCCCACAGCGGAAACGTCGGTACTACCCTGCGCACTCCCTGGGTGGATATCAACTACTCTGTTCTGGCTGTCGGACGGCGGTATTTCCACCAGCTGAACCTGCCGCAATACCGTATGGACCGCTACGAGGACCACAGCCTCACCGTCGGCCGGACGGTCGCCTTTCCCCACTGTCGTCTGACGCTGACAGCCTCGCTGCTCAACCTCACCAACGCCCAGTATTCCGTCGTGAAGAATTACCCCATGCCGGGACGATCCTACAGATTTACAGCCCGCATGGAACTTTAAAAACAATAATTAAAAAAACAATGAAGTACAGAAAACTATTTTATGCCATCCTCTGCATGATGGCCGTGAACGCAGGACTCACCGCATGTGTCGATGATGAAGAAGGCGAATGCCTCACCTGCGGCTATCAGGGAAACGACTGTTCGGATACCCCCTCCGACTATGAGAACCATGTATTCATCCTGAACCAAGGTTCCTGGGGTACAATCGATGCTTCGCTATGCCGCTACAACAGTGCCGACCGTAGCGTCACACACAACCTGTTCAGTACCAAAAACGGCATAAGCCTGGGCGACACGGGACAAGACATGATTTTCTACAACGACCAGGTATACATCACCGTCAGCGGAGGCCGTACCGTCTACCATGTGGGGCGTTGCGGCATACTGAAAGCGGCCTACCATGCAACGGCCGAGGTCCGCTCGCTGGCAGCCAAGGACGGCAAGATTTATGTCAGCTGTTACGGAGGCACCGTACTGAAACTGGATGCGGAAACAATGGAGAAGGAAGCGGAACTGCAGGTAGTGGAGAATGCCAACCTGGAAGGCATGGCCATCTGCGGCAACATCCTTTATGTGGCCAAAAGCCATACGCAGGGCGAGAATAATCCCATTTACCACAACACACTGGAGGCCATCGACCTGACAGACTTCCGCCATATCGGCACCTATCAGGTAGCCGTGAATCCAAACGATGTGCTGGAAATGGATGGCAAGGTATATGTGCTCAGCTGGGGCGACTACGCTTTGAACGGCTACGGCTACGACCTCGGTTATCTCACACCGGGCGAGACTCCCTCCTACACGTCCGTATGCCCCGCCTCGAAAATGGCAATCTATGATCACACCGTGTATTACGCATATAGCGAAACGGACTGGAGCACTTACACGACAACCACCAGTTTCGGCTCCTACGACGCTGCTACCGGCACACTGAACGAGACATCGTTCCTGAAACCGTCGGATGCGACCACACTCCTGAGCACCTCTTCCATTTACATGATAGAAGTGGACCCGCACAACGGGGACTTCTATATCGCAGCGTCGGACTACCAGAACCACTCCGTTGTCTACCGCTTCGACCACGAAGGCAACTACCTTACCTCGTTCAACACGGGCGGCATCAATGCCTGCCAGGCCATCTTCATGTAAACCGCCATGCACAAATACATCTGCCTTTTACTCAGCGTCTGCCTCCTGTCAGCCTCCTGCGGCAGGCAGGAGACGGTTGCCTTTCCGGCCGAGGGCGACACGATTCCGTTGCGTTATGCCGAGAATCTGACTCTCCTGCGCAACGACAGTTTCACCGTGGCCCGCCTGCGCAACCCGTGGGACACGGCCGCCACGCTCCATACCTATATATTAATAGAACGCGACCAGCCTCAACCCTCACAATTGCCGGAAGGTACCGTCGTCCGTGTTCCCCTGCGCCGGGCGGTCGTTTACTCGTCCGTCCATTGCAGCTTGCTCGATGAACTGGAAGTGTTGGACGCTGTCGGAGGCGTGTGCGACCCCACCTATATACAGATGGAAAAGATACAAAAAGGCATACGGGAGGGACGGATACAGGATTACGGAGACTCCATGAATCCTGACATCGAGCGCATCATGGACACACATCCCGACGCTCTGATGCCTTCGCCGTTCGAGAACAGCGGCGGATACGGACGGCTGGAAAAACTGCAGATTCCCATCATCGAATGTGCGGACTACATGGAAACGTCCCCTTTGGGACGGGCCGAATGGATACGGTTTTACGGACGCCTGTTCGGGCGGACACAACAGGCTGACAGTCTGTTTCTGGCCATAGAACAGCAGTACAACACACTGAAGGCACAGGCCGCCGGATGCGCAGGCCGCCCCACAGTCCTGAGCGACCTCCGTACGGGAGGAAGCTGGTACGTACCGGGCAGCCGCAGTACCATCAGCCGGTTGTATGCCGACGCCGCGGCCCGCTCCGTCTTTGACGACCGGCCGGAAAGCGGCTCCGTGGCACTATCTTTTGAAACCGTGTTTGAACAGGCACAGAACGCCGACTTCTGGTTAGTGAAATACTATCGTTCCACAGATATGACGCGTTCAGATCTGAAAGCCGATTATGCCTCCTACGCCCGTTTCCGACCCTTTGCCGAAGGCCGCATCTACGGATGCAACACAAGTCATGTCCGCTATTACGAAGAAACACCGTTCCACCCCGAACGGCTGCTGGCCGATTTTGTAGCCTTGTTCCATCCGGAAGTCCTGCCGAACCACTCATTCCGTTACTTCACGCCCCTGCCATGAACAAAGAGACACGATACGGCATAGGCCTCGCAATACTGACCGCACTGCTTTTCGCAGCCAACCTGTTCTGGGGATCGGTACACATTCCGGCCACTGCCGTATGGGATATCCTGTGCGGCCACGAGACGGACAAAGCCAGCTGGTCGTTCATCATCTGGGAAAACCGCCTGCCGCAGGCTGTGACAGCGTTGCTCTGCGGCGCAGCCCTCTCCGTGGCAGGCCTGCTGTTGCAGACAGCCTTCCGCAATCCGCTGGCAGGCCCGTCCATTCTGGGCATCGACAGCGGCGCCAGCTTAGGCGTGGCCATCGTGCTGTTGTTATGGGGAGGCAGCCTCACGGCCGGTTCTTTCAGTCTGGGCGGATTCCTGCTTGTCATCTGTGCCGCCCTGACAGGCGCGCTCTTCATCACGGGACTGCTACTTTTCTTCTCCACCCTGCTGCGCAACAACGTGATGCTGCTCATCACGGGTATCATGATCAGCTATCTCACCTCCTCCGCCATTTCCCTGCTGAACTACATGGCCACCGACGAAGGCGTGCATTCCTACATCATCTGGGGCATGGGCAACTTCAGCGGAGTCTCTGCCGACCGTCTTCCCGCTTTCGCCACTTCCCTGCTCATCGGACTGGGCGGGGCTTTCTGCCTGACGAAGCCGCTCAACGCCCTGTTGCTCGGCGACCGTTATGCCGAGAATCTGGGCATATCCATCCGGCGCACACGCACACTGCTGCTCTGCACCACCGGTCTGCTGACCGCTGTCTGCACGGCTTTCTGCGGCCCGATAGCTTTTGTCGGACTGTCTGTCCCTCATCTGGCCCGCTTGCTGACAGGCACGGCCAACCACCGTTCACTGCTCCCCGGCACCTTGTTCACAGGAGCCTCGCTCACGCTGTTGTGCAATCTTATCAGCACGTTGCCCGGCGAATCGGGGCTCATCCCTCTGAACGTCATCACTCCCGTATTGGGCGCTCCTGTCATCATTTATGTCATTCTTCAGCAGAAAAGGTAACTTTTTTCCGTCGCAGTGTCCTTACGGATGTTTCCATACGGAGACATAACATTCTTGGTTTTCATAAAACGTAACTCGTTAACACGATTTAACTATCGGGGGGGGTAATTTTAGGTTTTGTTTGTACATTTGCAACAGTTTTAACTGATTATTATTAACTCAAATCATCAAACAAATATGAAAAAGTTTATCCTCCCGGTATTGGCAATCGCCTTGCTCGGCAGTTGCACGACCCAAATGACCAGCCTGTCAAAGACGGAATATCACAAACAGCAGGCCCGCATCATTGAACCCAAGTTTCAGGCTTTCATGACTCCCCTGGTTGGAGATGTCGAGGTAATGAAAGAGAAAGGACGTATCACCAGCGAAGAGTACATCCGCCCCATCAACTTTGCAGCCGCCAATTACGAATACCAGATAGAGGAGGCTAAGAAATATGTATTGTTTGCAGAAACAAAAAAACATGACGCAGACATTCTGATCGCCGCTACCTATGACATCAATACGGACGATGTCAGCAAAGGAACTATAAGCATCCGCGTATCAGGCTACCCGGCCAAATACGTCAACTGGCGCCCGGCTGCTGCGGATGATTACAAATGGATCAACACCACCTACAAGCAGGAGCCTACCCCCAATGCCGTACACCAACCCACTTCAACCAATGCTCCCCGCGTGGCGACTTTGGGTAGAATTATCAACGCCCAATAATAGAAGATGAGCATGAAAAAGATTCTTTTAATTGTATTCGTGCTGAGCATCGTCACCGAAACGTATGCACAGCTCGTGGAATCACGCACGATGTTGACAAGCTACGACATCGTACAGCCGAAAAAAAAGGAAAAGGAAAATAAAAAGAAAAAGGAATGGAAATTCAGACTGGGTCTGTCTGCCTCCACGCTGACCGGCGATGATCTCGATAGCGATTTTAAATTAGGCAATCACACCGGTTATCAGTTGGGATTCGAATACCGTCGCTTCGGAAAAAGAGGTTTCTTCTACGGCATGGAGTTCAACTTCGCCAGCAGAGGATACACGGTCGACGATGTAACAGTGACCAAAGACAACGGGGGATATTACAACCGTTACGGATATTGGGTTCCCGACTACACGACTTACACGGACGATGCCAAACTGACCTGCCACGAATTTGAATGGGTTCCGGTCAACTTCGGTTATCGCTATGATATCAACAAGGATATCGCCGTATCCACCCGTATTGGCTTGTTCGTGAATGCCATCATAAAGGGTACATACACAGTCGGTGATTATGAACAAGATTATTACGACTACATGCATGACCCCACTCCTTGCAACGTAGGTATCAAATGGGGTATCGGTGCACAATGGAAGAAACTTGCTGTGGATTTTGAAATCCAAAAAAGCTTCATTGACCACGCAGAAGATTTTGCCGCCAGCGAGCGCGCTATCAACTTCACCGTGGGTTATATCTTCTAAATGAAAGCATAGCTCAAGGCATATAGTCGGCGCAAGCTAACTATTTTTCATTTACTTGACTCGAGCCTGCTTTTCCGCGATGGAAAGGCAGGCTTTTTTCATTCCTCGGAGTTTATTTGATGCCACGGCATACTAAACTGAAAATACGGGAGTTATTAAGTTGACAAGGGTGCAACTGTTGCTGGACGACCCGTACAATAGTTACTGTACGACTCGTACAACAGTTGCTGGACGACT
>CAMWUI010000031.1 GCA_947177395.1 uncultured Paraprevotella sp. | reverse complement strand
ATCGGTTTGTCGTATTCGTCTATCAGGATGACCACACGCCGCCCCGTCTTCTCGCAAGCGCGCCGGATGACTCCGAGGAAACGGAGGGACAAGGAACGCTCGGACTCCTTCGCACCGTAAAGCTCTTCCCATTGACTTATCGCGTTGTCGAGAATGTTTTCGAGAGCCTCGGGAGATTCGTACTTCTGCGTGTTCAGGTCCAAGTGCAGGATGGGATACGTCTCCCATTTCTGTTCCAGTGCGGAGATGGCAAGCCCCTCGAACAGTTCGCGCTTGCCCTCGAAATAGGCATGCAACGTGGAGAGCAACAGGCTCTTGCCGAAACGACGAGGGCGGGACAGGAAGTAATAACTGCCCGTTGTGGCGAGCTTGTACACAAAGGCAGTCTTATCTACGTAAAGATAGCCGTCCGTGCGAATTTTCTCGAAGTTCTGTATGCCGATGGGGAGATTCAATAGTGCCATGTTTCCGCGTTTTTATTCCTTACACGACAAAGATAACGGTTATTTCTGAAAACACATTCTCATCAGCTGAATTTGTCATGTATCAAGAGAGAAAAGGCGGGGATTAAAATCTATCGGAGTTTGCGTCCCCTATATAGTGTGTAGGAAGGAGAGATGACGATTGCCACGGCCTTCCCTCCCGCAGGCGGTTCCCATGCCAAGCCGTATGCTGTTCACTTGTCGAGTGGATCGCTGTTCACTATGGGAGTGGAATACGATCTCACGATTGTATTCAGTATTCCTAAGGATTCATAAGACATTCTTTAACGATTCCCTGCGGATGGTTTAAGCGCTGTTAAGCCCCCGGCGGGCATGGTTAAAAGAAGACAAAAAATAATCGTCCGGGAACGAAACTATAATTTTTATATATACTTTTGAGTCGAGAAAGTTAAAAAAGAGATTTAGATTAACATCAAACCAAATTAAAGCTATGAATAAATCAACTAAGAAAATCATGGGATTGACGCTCCTTGTATCGATAGGAGCTTTCTGTATGAGTATGGAAAAAGGTTGCAGCACGGAAACCGGAACTGCCACACAACCCGCGAATACAACGGCGGCTATACAGATAGCCGCCCCATCCGGCATGGTAGACCTGACCTATGCAGCCGAATCGACGGTGAACGCCGTGGTGTATATCAAAGTAACCACCAACAGCAAGACACGCGTGGAGACTGTACGCGACCCGTTTGCTGATTTCTTCGGTGACTTCTTCGGCTTCGGGGGAGGAACACAGCAACGCCAGATACAGACCCCGAAACGGGAGGCCTCGGGCTCGGGCGTGATTATCTCTTCCGACGGTTATATCGTGACCAATAACCATGTGGTGGCCGGAGCGGATGTGCTGGACGTGAAACTTAACGACCACCGCGAGTTCAAGGCACGCATCATCGGCACGGACGAAAAGACGGACTTGGCCCTTATAAAGATAGAAGGAAAGGATCTGCCCACAGTGCCCATCGGCAATTCCGATGAACTGAAACTCGGACAGTGGGTGCTGGCCGTGGGGAATCCGTTCAACCTCACCTCCACGGTGACTGCCGGTATCGTCAGCGCCAAGGCGCGTTCCTTGGGAGCCAACAGCATAGAAAGTTTCATACAGACGGATGCAGCCATCAATGCCGGTAATTCCGGCGGAGCGCTGGTAAACGAACGGGGTGAACTGGTCGGCATCAACGCCATGCTCTATTCACAGACCGGTTCTTATTCGGGCTACGGCTTTGCCATCCCCACAACGATCATGAACAAGGTGGTGGCCGACCTGAAAGAGTACGGAGTGGTGCAGCGTGCCACACTGGGTATAGCCGGAAGCGACCTGGAAGTCTACGTGGACATGGAGCGCAGGAAAGGCAATGAAGTGGACTTGGGCGTAAACTCCGGCGTGTACATCGCCGAAACAGAAGACAACATGGCGGCAGCCGAAATGGGATTGAAGAAAGGGGACGTAATCGTAGGCGTGAACGACAAAGCTATCTCCAAGATGTCCGAACTGATGGAGGAGTTGGCTAAACACCGCCCCGGCGACAAGGTGCAGATCACTTATGTACGCGACAAGAAGAAAGTGACCAAAACCGCCACGTTGCGCAACGCCGAAGGCAATACGAAAATCATCGAGAGCGTAGACCTGGATCTGTTCGGCGCAGCCCTCACCCCGGTAACGGACCGCATGAAAGCTGAACTGAACCTGCCTTACGGACTGGTCATCAGCGGGCTGAAGAGCGGCAAGTTACAAGATGCCGGCGCCTTCAAGGGACTGATTATCCTGCAAGTGAACGACCGTCCGATGCGCAGCGTCGAGGACTTTGAGGATGCTGTAAAAGTGGCTAATCAATCGGCCGACCGCACACTGTGGATCAAAGCCATCACCCCGAGCGGAAGCAAGCGCAGCCTGGTAATAGAACTTTCGGACAGCAACCCGGCCAAGGGAAAAAAGAAATAAGACATAAAACATAGACCGACATTTTTTAAGAGCCGTGCGTAATGTTTGCCTTGTCACGTATAGGAAACAGGACGCACGGCTTTTTTAAAGCCCATAATATTCCCCTTCCGCCCTCCCGCTGAAAACAAAATGTCAATCCCCGATGGCTGATTGTCGATTTATATATGTATCTTTGCAAAGGAAAAGCAGTCGGACGGCCTGTCGCCGGCACTCCGTCCGGAGTGCGGGAGGAAAGTCCGGGCAATTCAGGGCACTCCGCTTCTTAACGGGAAGTAGTCCGCGAGGGTTAGACCATGCAGAAGAAAATAACCGCCTCCCGAAAAACGGAGGTAAGGGTGAGAAGGTGAGGCAAGAGCTCACCGGGCGGGCGGTGACGTCCGTGCCGTGCATTCCGGAGATTGAAAGTTCGCGTATACCGGCGCATTACGAAGGGCGGCCCGTCCGAGCCGGAGGGTAGAACGATAGAGCCGTGCGGTGACGCACGGTGTAGATAAATGACAGGCACTTCCCTTCCCGGGAAGCACAGAACCCGGCTTACAGGCCGACTGTTTTTCTTTTTTCTTACTTTAAACACCCCTTGACATGAAGATAACGACGAGCGGCATAAAAAACTTTTTTACCCGCGGCATCTGGCGAGTGGAAGACAACCGGCTGCCGTATGTGAAACGGATCGCCTTCCGGTTGCTGAAAAAACTGTTTCTGGCCACGGAAACTTTTATCGACAACAACATCCCAAGCCATGCCTCGGCCCTCACCTACTCCACAATCCTGGCCACCGTTCCGATTCTGGCCATCGTGTTTGCCATCGGACGGGGATTCGGTTACGGCCCACTCATCGAGGAACAGATACGCGACAACATCACCGTGAGTCCGGAATTCGCGAACACAATACTGGAATTCATCGAGTCGTATCTGGCACAGACACAGAACGGGATTTTTCTGGGTGTGGGGCTGGTGTTGCTGCTCTATACCCTTATCCAACTCACCACCAACATCGAATATACATTCAACACCATCTGGGGCGTCAAGAAACCTCGCAACATCCACCGGCGCATAACCGACTATATCAGTGTGTTCCTGCTTCTGCCCATCCTGATCGTAGTGTCGAGCGGATTGTCTATTTTCATGGCGACACTGGCCAAGAGCCTGCCGGACTTCTTAGTGCTGGACTCCACGCTCAAGGCTTTCATAGGCCTCGCCCCCTACCTCCTGAGCGGGCTGGCTTTCACCGGACTCTATATATACATGCCCAACACACAAGTGCGTTTCCGCCATGCCGTCGTACCGGGGCTTGTCGCCGGATGCACATTCCAGTTGTTGCAGTATTTCTTCATCCATTCCCAAATATGGGTGTCGAGCTACAACGCCATCTACGGCTCGTTCGCAGCAATCCCGATGTTCATGCTGTGGGTCCAGCTCTCGTGGTTCATCTGCCTCTACGGGGCCGAGCTGAGCTATGCCAACCAGAACTTAGACAACTACAGCTATGTAAAGGATATCAGCAACCTGAGTCGCCGCTACCACGACTTCGTCATCATGCTGCTTCTGTCCAACATCTGCAAACGGTTTGAAAAAGGCATGACCGGTTATACGGCCCAAGGGCTGGCCATGGAAAACAATATCCCCATTCGCCTCGTAAACAACCTGCTGTATGAACTAATCTCCCTGAAACTGGTTATCGAGATAAATGAAGAACAAAACCGTCCCACCGTCTATCTGCCCGCGGAGGACATCAACCGTATGACCGTAAACTACTTGCTGGAGCGCATCGACACGCACGGAAGCGAACATCTCAACCTCCAGTTGTACGAGTTTTCCGAAAAATGGGAACAACTGAAAGAACTGCGCTCCCGTTATCTGGAAGGCATGGACAAGGTGTTGCTAAAAGACCTCTGACTCATTTACGCAGTCGTCAATCCCATCATACGGGCCATATACTTACCGATGATATCAAATTCCAGGTTCACGATGCTGCCCACGGTGAAAGTATGGAAGTTGGTATGCTCATAGGTATAGGGAATGATACACACCTGAAACGTGTCTTCCGTAGGATTGCACACCGTAAGGCTCACGCCATTCACTGTCACCGATCCCTTATCCACTGTCAGGTAGCCGCGCCGCGCCATTTCCCGGTCAAAATCGTAACGGAACGTGTATACATAACTTCCCTCGGCATCTTCCACCGCCACGCAACGGGCAGTCTGATCCACATGCCCCTGAACAATATGCCCGTCCAACCGGCCGTTCATCATCATCGAACGCTCCACGTTCACCTCATCCCCCACCTGTAGCAGTCCCAGATTGGAACGCTCCAGCGTCTCACGCATGGCCGTCACCGTATAGGTGTCTCCTTCCAGCCGCACCACCGTGAGACAAACACCGTTATGAGCCACGCTCTGGTCTATTTTCAACTCCTCTGCAAAAGAACATTGCAGCGTAAAGTGCATATTGTCCAATTCTCTCTCCACGGCAACCACACGGGCCGTTTCTTCCACTATTCCTGAGAACATAAGCTGTAAGTTTAATCGTTTACGAAACAAAAGTACCAATAAATAACGAAAAAAAACGCCGTCGTTTGCCTTTTTTTCTTTACCTTTGTCCATGTGTAAGACAAAGGGGTGCCCCCGGGCGGGGCTGAGATTATACCCTTGGAACCTGATGCAGTCCATACTGCCGTAGGAATTGGATTACGATTCTCTTCTGTGTTGCCGCTTCCGGTGCTTCTTTGTCCTTTACCATATATTCAAGAACCTCAAAATACAACTTATATGAAAGTATCGGTAAACAACAAGGAAAAAGAGACCGAAGCCGGAACAATAGCCCGACTGATTGAAGAACTCGCCTTGCCGCCCGTCGGAGTGGCGGTGGCCGTGAATAACCGTATGGTGCCCCGTATGCAATGGGACGGTTATGCGTTGACCGAAGGCATGAACATCGTCATCATCCGGGCAGCTTGCGGCGGATAACCCATGGACTGGGATTGAAAACATTTTTTTCTGTACATTATATTATTATATATACGAAATATGGAAACACTGGTGATTGCGGGACGCGAGTTTCATTCCCGCCTGTTTTTAGGAACCGGAAAATTCAGTTCCAACGACCTGATGACAAAAGCCATTACTGCATCCGGTACCGAAATGGTGACACTGGCCATGAAACGCATCGAACTGGACGACCGGGAAGATGACATGCTGCGACACATCGCCCGTCCGGGCATTCAGCTGTTGCCCAACACATCGGGAGTACGCAACGCGGAGGAAGCCGTATTCGCAGCGCAGATGGCCCGTGAAGCGTTCGGCACCAATTGGCTGAAACTGGAAATCCATCCCGATCCGCGCTATCTGCTACCCGACTCCGTGGAAACACTGAAAGCAACGGAACAATTGGTAAAACTGGGATTCGTGGTACTGCCCTACTGCCAGGCGGACCCAACGCTGTGCAAACATCTGGAAGAAGCCGGAGCAGCCACGGTCATGCCTTTGGGAGCGCCAATCGGCACGAACAAGGGACTGCAGACGCGTGACTTCCTGCGCATCATCATCGAACAGGCCAATGTGCCGGTAATCGTGGATGCCGGCATCGGTGCACCGAGCCATGCGGCGGAAGCGATGGAAATGGGCGCATCGGCCTGCCTCGTGAACACGGCCATTGCCGTAGCCGGAAATCCGGAAACAATGGCGATAGCTTTCAGACAAGCCGTTGAAGCAGGCCGCATGGCTTACGAGGCCGGATTGGGCACGCAAGCCGACAGTTTTGTGGCCGAAGCAAGCTCTCCCCTGACCGCCTTCCTCGAAGACTGACAAAAGGCTACACCTAAAAAACAAAACATTATGTTCTCGGACGAATTAGAAAAAATCTCATGGGAGGAGACCACCGAACACATCCAGTCAAAAACAGAGGCTGACGTGCGGCGCGCCCTATCGAAAGAACATTGTACGGTAGATGATTTCATGGCCCTGATATCGCCCGCCGCCCGTCCTTATTTAGAGACGATGGCCCGCCTGAGCCGCAAATACACCGAAGAAAGATTCGGCAAGACCATATCCATGTTCATCCCCCTGTATATAACAAACTCATGTACAAACTCGTGCGTCTACTGCGGGTTCCATATCAGCAATCCCATGCCGCGCACGATACTGACAGAAGAAGAAATCGTCAACGAATACAAGGCCATCAAGCGGCTCGCCCCGTTTGAAAACCTGCTGATTGTGACCGGAGAGAATCCGGCACAGGCCGGTGTCCCCTACCTGTCACGCGCACTGGATCTGGCGAAGCCCTATTTCAGTAACCTGAAGATCGAGGTGATGCCGCTCAAGACGGAGGAATACGCGGAACTGGCACGACACGGGATGAACGGTGTCATCTGTTTCCAGGAAACTTATCACAAAGCCCATTACAATATATATCACCCGCGGGGGATGAAGTCGAAATTCGAGTGGCGTCTGAACGGTTTCGACCGCATGGGACAAGCCGGTGTGCATTCCATCGGCATGGGGGTGCTCATCGGTCTGGAAAAGGAATGGCGAACAGACATCACAATGATGGCCTATCACCTGCGCTACCTGCAAAAACGATACTGGCGCACGAAATACAGCGTGAACTTTCCCCGCATGCGCCCGTCGGAGAACGGCGGTTTCCAACCAAACGCCGTCATGAGCGACCGTGAACTGGCACAGGTGACATTCGCCATGCGTATTTTCGACCACAACGTGGACATATCCTACTCTACACGCGAACCGGCCTCCATCCGCGACCACATGGCGACATTGGGTGTAACAACCATGAGCGCGGAGAGCAAAACGGAACCCGGAGGCTATTATACATACCCTCAGGCACTGGAACAATTCCATGTCAGCGACGAACGGACTGCCCGGGAAGTGGAACAGTCCCTGCGCCGGCTCGGCCGCGAACCGGTGTGGAAAGACTGGGACGCAAGTTTCGACCTCATCCATAATCTATAAACCGGCAGGTATGAACAACGAAACGACTGATTTCCTTCGCTACGAGCGTCAGACAATGCTTCCGGAAATAGGAACGGAAGGGCAGAAGAAGCTACAGAAAGCCCGAGTGCTGATTGTTGGCACGGGCGGACTCGGATCTCCCATCGCCCTGTATCTCACCGGTGCGGGAGTGGGTATTTTGGGGCTGATAGACGACGATACGGTGAGCTTGAACAACCTTCACCGCCAGGTGTTGTACACCGAAGCGGAAGTGGGTAGAAAGAAGACGGAGCAAGCAGCCGAACGCCTCCGGTCATTGAACAGTGAAGTGCAGTTCCGCACATATTCCTGCCGGCTGACCAAGGAAAACGCCGCCTCCATCATTACGGAATACGACATCATAGTGGACGCATGCGACAACTTTTCCACCCGCTTCCTGTTGAGTGACACATGTGCCGCCTTGAACAAGCCCTACGTGTACGGAGCTATCCAGGGCTTTTGCGGACAAGTATCCGTTTTCTGCTGCGGTGAGCAGCCCCGCACCTATCGCGATTTATATACGGACGAAGAAGCCACCCTGCACATGCCTCCTCCCCACAAAGGTGTCGTAGGAATGACCCCCGCCGTAGTGGGCTGTGTACAGGCTCATGAAGTAATGAAACTGATTTGCGGATACGGTGAACCACTGTGTGGCCGCTTGTGGACTATAGACCTACGCACCATGCAATCGTACACACTGGTTATCGACAATTGAAAACGGCCCTGAACAGCTACAGACAAAATACCAATCATAGATAAATCTCCTGATTCTGTCGAAAAAAAGCGGCAGACGGTACATTTCATTTTCATTTGGCACATAATATTCATACTTTTGCATTACATAAAACCCAAACAGCATGAAATACAAGAGTTATCTGACCGGCATCCTGCTGATGCTTCCGACCCTTCCGGCGGCAGCACAGGAAAAAGCGCAGTGGTCCCTACAAGATTGTATAGATTATGCACTGCAGCACAACATCAGTCTAAAACAAAACAAAATCGCGGAACAGCAGGGCGAAGCCGATCTGGAACAGAAGCGGGCGAACTTGTTTCCCAACCTGTCGTTCAGTACCTCGCAAAGTTTGAGCTACAGACCGTTACAGGAAACGGCCAGCAGCATCGTAACGAACGGCATCGCCAACAATTCGTCCAACAAACTGACAGGAAACGGAAGCTACGGTCTCAATGCCTCATGGAATGTATGGGACGGCGGCGCCAACCGCAAAACAATCCGGGTGCAGAAAATACAGAACAGTATCTCCGGCCTGACTGTCCGGCAGACAGCCAACAGCATCCAGGAACAAATTGCCCGTCTGTATGTACAAATCCTGTATTCAAAGGATGCCCTGAACGTAAACCAGGCCATGCTCAAGACTGCCGAAAAACAGTATGAGCGCGGACAGGTGCAATATGAACAAGGGCTGATTTCAAAAGCAGACCTGTCACAACTGAAAGCACAAAACGCCGGCGCACAATATGACTGCGTAGCCACACAGACACAGATTTCCAATTATATCCGCCAACTGAAAGAATTGCTTGAAATCACCGACGGACGCCCGTTTGACATCCAATCTCCGGAAACAGGAGACGAAACGGCCATACAGGTTATCCCCGACATGGCAGAAGTATACCAGAACGCCCTGAACCACCGACCGGAAATACAAAGCGGACTTCTGGATATCCAGGCTGCCGACCTGAACGTCGGCATCGCACGGGCTGGCTACCTTCCCACCATCTCCGTGACGGCAGGCGTGGGAGACAGCCATTATTCCGGTTCCCGGGAATCAGTAGGCGAACAGATGAAACAAAACCTGAACGCCTCCGCCGGTATCACGTTGTCCGTTCCCATTTTTGATAACAAACGGAACAAGACGAACATGAAGAAAGCTAAACTAGCCAAACTGAACAGCGAGCTTGCTCTTCAGGATCAACGAAAGAAGCTCTACAGCACTGTCGAGGAATATTGGCTCAATGCCAGCAACAGCCAACAACAGTTCGTGGCCGCCGGGGTAAAACTGAAAAGCGCTCAGGACAGTTACGAACTGCTGAGCGAAGGGTTTGACAACGGGCTGAAGAACATCGTAGAACTGATGACCGGACACGACCAGTTGATAAACGCCCAGCAGGACCGGTTGCAAAGCAAGTACAACACATTGCTCAATATCCAGCTTTTGAAGTTCTATCAGGGCGAAAACATTCAATTATAAAACATATACCTCTTACAATTACAATACCGACAATATGAAGAAGAAAAGTATCATCACGACAATAGTCGTCATCATTATCGCTGTTGCCGCGGCAGTGCTTGTCTGGCCCAAAGGAGACACGGAAGTGAAGTTTGAAATAACGGAAGCGCGTTTTGACACGATACGCAGCAGTGTCACCGCTACGGGTACCATCGAGCCTGTGACCAAGGTGGAAGTCGGCACGCAGGTATCCGGCATCATCAGCAGAATATATGTGGACTACAACAGCGTTGTGAAAAAAGGGGACATCATCGCCGAACTGGACAAGACAAACCTGACAAGCGAACTGAACAGCGCACGGGCCAACCTGGCCAGCGCAAAAAGCGACCTGGATTTTCAAAAAGCCAACTACGAGCGCTATAAAGTGCTGAACGAAAAAGGACTCGTCAGCCGCACGGAATACGAAACGGCCTACCTGAGCTACCGCAAGGCGCAGGAGACCTGCCGCATGATGACGGAAAATGTGAAAAAGGCGGAAACAAACATCGGGTATGCCACCATCACGTCACCCATAGACGGCGTGGTACTGAGCAAGGCCGTAGAAGAAGGACAAACCGTAGCTTCCAGTTTCAGCACACCTACCCTCTTCACCATCGCCCAAGATCTGACAGACATGCGCGTGATAGCGGACATTGACGAAGCTGATATCGGCGAAGTGAAGGAAGGACAGCGCGTGACGTTCACAGTGGATGCCTTTCCAAATGACACATTCCACGGATTCGTAACTCAGGTGCGCCAGGAAGCCACGGTGGAAAGCAACGTCGTCACATACGAAGCTGTTATCTCGGCTCCGAACAACGACCTGAAACTGAAACCCGGACTGACTGCCAACGTGACCATCTACACCATGGAAAAAGGCCATGTACTGGTGGTATCCAACAAGGCACTGCGTTTCACCCCCAACGAACACCTGATGAACAAGAACGGACAGATTAAGGACTGCCCGGGCAAGACCAAAGTGTGGATACTGAACGGAAACGACTTGAAGGCCATCGCCGTGAAAACAGGCATAACCAACGGCACCCTGACCGAAATTCTCGACGGCATACAAACCGGTACGGCGGTCGTCACCGACTATGAACTCAGCTCCATGTCGCCGGCCGACGGCACACCTGCCGGTAACAGCAATCCATTCATGCCGGGCCCTCCGAAAAAGAACAAAAACAAGAAATAAAACGGCCGGACATGGAAAACGACAATAAAAAAGTTGTTATCGAACTGAATAACGTAAAACGCGACTTCATCGTCGGTTCTGAAACCGTACACGCGTTGCGTGGTATTTCGTTCAAGATATACGAAGGAGAGTTCGTCACCATCATGGGAACCTCCGGTTCTGGAAAGTCCACCCTGCTGAACCAGTTGGGATGTCTGGATACTCCTTCAAGCGGAGAATACTATCTGGACGGAACATCCGTACGCACCATGTCCAAATCCCAACGGGCACGGTTGCGCAACCGGAAAATAGGTTTTGTGTTCCAGAACTATAACCTGCTGGCCAAGACCACAGCTGTGGAGAATGTCGAACTGCCGCTGATGTATAACAGCGACTACAACGCCCGACAACGGCGTGAGGCAGCCGTCGCGGCGCTGGAAGCCGTAGGACTGGGCAACCGGCTCGACCACAAAAGCAACCAGATGTCCGGCGGACAGATGCAGCGCGTAGCCATAGCCCGTGCACTGGTGAATAATCCTGCTGTTATCCTGGCCGACGAAGCTACCGGCAACCTGGACACACGAACCAGTTTTGAAATGCTTGTACTGTTTCAGAAGCTCCATGCCGAAGGACGGACTATCATCTTCGTGACCCACAACCCGGAAATCGCTCAGTACAGCAGCCGTAACATCATGTTGCGCGACGGTAAAATCCGCGAAGACGTAATAAACCACAACATCCTGTCAGCAGCCGAGGCATTGGCCCGGCTGCCGCTTCCGCAGGATGACTAAAACCAACAATCATGAATTTCACCAATCTCATCAAAGTGGCGCTCAAGGCCATTGCCAACAATAAGTTCCGCTCGTTCCTGTCCATGCTCGGTATCATCATCGGAGTGGCGGCGGTCATCATCATGATGGCCATCGGACAAGGCTCCAAGGAAAGCGTACGCAACACCATATCCCAGATGGGAACCAACATCATCATGATTCGCCCCGGCGCAGACATGAGAGGCGGTGTCCGGCAGGATCCCAGTGCCATGCAGACACTGAAACTGGAAGATTACGAAGCCATCCGGAAGGAAGCCAAATTCATCACTTACGTCAGTCCCGAGGTGTCCAGCTCCGGCCAATGCATCTACGGAGCCAACAACACGGCAACATCCATCTACGGTGAAAATCCGGATTACCTCGGCATCAAGCAATGGACCGTGGAGGACGGCGAGATGTTTACCGAAGAGGACATCCGGAAAAGTGCCAAGGTTTGCGTCATCGGAAAAACCGTGGCAGACGAATTGTTTCCCAACGGAGGCGACCCCATAGGCAAGACCATCCGGTTCAAGTCCATTCCTTTCCGCGTGATAGGCCTGTTAAAATCCAAAGGCTACAACAGTTTCGGCATGGACCAGGATAACCTGATCATCGCTCCGTACACGACGGTCATGAAGCGCATCCAGGCACAGACTTACCTGAACAGCATCAACTGTTCGGCCATCACGGAAGAACTGACCGAAGAGGCCATAGAGGAACTGACCGCTATCCTGCGTACCAGCCACAAATTGAAAGAAGACGCAGACGATGACTTTACCATACGCTCCCAACAGGAAATGATGGAAACCATGAGTTCCACCATGGATACCATCACCATCATCCTTGTCGTTGCCGCAGCATTCTCCTTGCTTGTGGCTGGCATCGGCATCATGAACATCATGCTGGTTTCCGTCACGGAACGCACAAAAGAAATCGGCCTGCGTATGTCCGTCGGCGCACGCGGCATCGACATCAGCAACCAGTTCCTGATAGAGTCCATCATGATAAGCATCACCGGCGGCGTGCTGGGTATATGTGTGGGCTATCTCGTCACGCTGATATGCGGATCTGTTTTCAATCTGCCTACTTCCATCCCCATGTGGAGCATCGTAGTCAGCTTCATCGTATGTACTATCATCGGCATCGGTTTCGGTTATTTCCCCGCCCGTAAGGCCGCCCTTATGGACCCGATTGAAGCCATCCGGTACGAATAAGTATTCGTATATGAAGAAAAAAAACATCAGCATAAGGCATCTGCCCGAATGGCTTATCCATGTTTGTATATGGCTATTTCTGTTCGGGCTTCCGACCATGATCATGGGATGGGCGCACGAGGAGCCCAAGCAAGGGGAAGTTCTCCGGATGATCGGGCCGCCCATCTCCATTGCTTTTGTTTTCTACATCAACTATTTATGGTTGGTTCCCGGATATCTCCTCAACAGGAAACTACGGGTATACCTGCCGGTCAACCTGCTCATCTGCATAGCCATGTTGCTCTTCACCCACGTGTGGTTCGACATGTGCCGGACTTATTATCCCGACTCCCAGCCCCACCACACATCCGGTTATCTGGGACTGTGGGAGTTTATCCTGTTCCGGCTCAGGGATTTTATTCTCTACGGACTGACTACGGCACTGAGCGTCGTCATACGCATGAGCCAGCAATGGCATAAGGCGGAAACCGGACGGCAGAAAGCGGAATTAAGACGAGTGGAAGCGGAACTGAAGAATCTGCATAACCAGATCAATCCGCACTTCCTGCTGAATACGCTTAACAATATATACGCTTTAATAGCATTCGCTCCTGAACGGGCACAACAGGCAGTACAGGATCTGAGCCGCCTGCTGCGCCATGTTCTGTACGACAACAGTCAAACATTCATTCCGCTGAACCGGGAACTTGACTTCCTGCAAAATTACGTGGAACTGATGAGAATACGCTTGTCAGACAACGTAGACCTTAGTTTCCGGACTGAACTGCCTGCCGACAACAACCTACAGATAGCACCGCTGATATTCATATCTCTGATAGAAAATGCGTTCAAGCATGGCATCAGCCCCATGCAACCAAGTTTCATCCACATTCGGATTTATTCGAAACAGACGGGCATACTGACCTGCTGCATAGAAAATTCCAATTATCCTAAAAAACGGAACGACATCAGCGGGAGCGGCATCGGACTGGAACAAGTGCAAAAACGGCTGGAACTGACGTATCCCGAACAATACGAATGGAACAAAGGGCTGAACGAAGATGCATCGGTCTATTTCTCTGAACTCACTCTGAAAAACGTTTGATATGACAACCTTGAAATGCGCCGTCGTAGATGACGAACCGCTGGCACTTGACCTGATGGAGAGCTACGTGCAAAAGACTCCCTTTTTGGAACTGACGGGAAAATACAACAGTGCCGTCATGGCGCTGAACGAACTGCATGCAAAGGAAACGGATCTCCTGTTTCTGGATATACAGATGCCCGACCTCAACGGGCTTGAACTGTCGCGCCTCCTTCCGCGAGACACACGCATCGTCTTCACGACCGCTTTCGACCGGTATGCCCTGGAGGGATTCAAAGTGAATGCGCTGGACTACCTGCTTAAACCCGTCAATTACAATGAATTCCTTGCTGCCGCGCACAAGGCATCGGAATGGTTCGGAATGAAACGGAGGACAGCAGTCCCCCAACCGGAAGAGGATTTCATATACGTAAAGTCCGACTATAAAATCTTACAGATAAGATTAGAGAATATTCTGTATATCGAAGGACTCAAAGACTATGTGAAGATTTATCTGGAGGACGAGACACGCCCCGTTCTGTCGCTCATCAGTCTGAAAAGCCTGGAAGAACGATTGCCCTCTCCGCGGTTCATGCGGGTGCACCGCTCTTTTATCGTACAGATCCACAAGGTGAAAACGCTGGATAGGGGACAAATCATCTTCGGCAAGGAGCGCATTCCCATTTCCGACACATACCGGACCGAAATCATGGACTTCCTCAGCAAATATATGGTATAACCATAAAAAATGAAGAAAACCGGGAAAAAGTCCGTCTGTTATTCCATTCTTTTATTAAATTTGTGGCAAACTTAAAAACAAGACCGTTCATGAAAAAGATTCTTTTACTGTTATTATTGTGCATTCCAGTGCTGGCTTCCGCCAAAGACAAGGACGACAGCAAATATATGGCCGGAGCCGTCCCCGAGGATAACGGACAGGTGATATTCCGCCAAACTTTTGCCGTAAAAGGAAAAAATAAGCAGCAGATATACAATGCCATGCTGGCATATGCCAAACAATTGGTGAACGAGGGTATTCAAAATCAACGTACGCGCATCACGATGGAAGATACGAATAAGGGAATCATCTCTGTCCGGATGGAAGAGTGGATGGTTTTCAAGAAGAAAACCCTCTGTCTGGACCGCACGCGCTTCCGCTATCAGCTTGTGTTTGAATGCCAGGACGGAAAATGCAAAATGTCCCTCACCCAGATCAGTTACTATTATCGGGAAGAGAACGACGGAAGCAAAGGAGTCACCTACAAAGCCGAAGAATGGATCAACGACAAGAATGCCATAAACAAATCCGGAACCAAATTATTGCCTGTTTCCTCCAAGTTCAGAAGAAAGACGGTGGACCGGGTGGAAGCCATTTTTGCCGGAGCGCGGGAAGCCTTTGAAACACCGATCAAGGAACAAAAACGTGCTACGGAAGTCATCGCGGAATAGAATTCCAGCTACGTTATGATTGAAGTGCCCCTGAAGTTTATTGACTAAACTCAGGGGTCTCTATAATATGGTATTTTTTTATACAATGGATATCATACCTCTTGATGATGTATGTTGCAAATCAGTGGATTTGCAGGGAAAATAGGAACTTTTCGTACCACCTGTTTTTGCAAGATACGAAACGGAAGGGGCACCAAGTGTCGAAAAATGCCGAAGAGTGTCGATGTTTTCAAGTTCGTTTTGTTGCACCTTCATTCAGTACTGAATGAGAGTGTAATGAAGCACTGAATGAACCCCTGACAAAGCACTGAATGAAGGTGTAATAAAGCACTGAATGAAAATACGCCAAAGTATAGTAGAACGAGGCATTGAAAACAAACGAAAAAACGCAATAATATTTGACAGTTATTCCATATCTACAAAACCATCGCACAAAAACATCTGATTTGAGCAATAATCATACATATTTGCATATACAACCATTTTGTTTACAACCAAACGATATTTTAGAAATAATATCAGGAAATCAAGTAAATACAATTAAGCGCATATCTATTTATTGATAATTTTTATTTTAATATTCCTTTAAAATACAACTTTTCTACCAGTTTCGACAATAAAAAAGTATCTTTGTGTATTGATAAAGTAGTCTATGAATTCAAGTATCCACGATGAAATCCGCCGATTACTCGATGCCAACGAGACCGACAAGGCTATTTCCCGGCTAAATGCTCTGATTGCATCACAGACGCCACCGAACGATACCCTGTTTTATTTACGGGGAAACGCATTTCGCAAGAAAGGCAACTGGCAGGAAGCCATAAACAATTACTTGCAGGCGACCGCCATCAACCCGGACAGCCCGGCGCACGGAGCCTATGAGATACTGAATGACATCATGAACTTCTATCACAAGGATTTATATAATCCCTAACAAACACAGACATTAAGGAAAAAGGATATTATATTATGGGTAAGATTAAAGGAGCTATCATCGTAGATACGGAACGCTGCAAAGGATGCGGCCTCTGTGCCGTGGCCTGTCCCCTGCACGTGCTGGAACTGACGAAACGGGAGGTCAATAAAAAAGGCTATAGTTTCGCACGACAGATTATGGAGGACACCTGCAACGGATGCGCCTCGTGCGCCGTTATATGCCCCGACGCCTGTATCACCGTTTATAAAAAGAAAGAAGAATAACACACATGGAAAAGGAAGATATTTTATTGATGAAAGGCAACGAGGCCATTGCACACGCAGCCATTCGATGCGGATGTGACGGTTATTTCGGCTATCCCATCACTCCGCAATCCGAAGTACTCGAGACCCTGACATTGGAAAAGCCATGGGAAACAACCGGTATGGTTGTCCTGCAGGCGGAGAGCGAACTGGCCTCTATTAATATGGTATACGGTGCGGGAGCCGCCGGCAAGCGCGCCATGACTTCCTCTTCCAGTCCGGGAGTGGCGCTGATGCAGGAAGGTATCACGTACATGGCCGGGGCAGAACTGCCGGGACTGATTGTCAACGTACAGAGGGGCGGTCCGGGACTGGGCACCATACAACCCAGCCAGTCGGATTACATGCAGGCCACGCGAGGCGGAGGAAACGGCGACTATAATGTTATCGTGTTGGCTCCGGCTTCAGTCCAGGAAATGGCCGATTTCGTAGATCTGGCTTTTGAACTTTCGTTCAAGTACAGAAACCCGGCCATGATACTGAGCGACGGCATTATAGGGCAAATGATGGAAAAGGTGGTCCTGCCTCCTTTCAAGCCCCGCCGCACAGAAGAGGAAATCACCCGTGAATGTCCGTGGGCTGCCATGGGAAAACCTAAAAACCGCCGGCCTAATATCCACACATCACTTGATTTGGACTCGGCACGCATGGAGGAGACCAACCGCCACCTGCAGGCCAAATATCAGGAAATAAAAAATAAGGAGGTGAGATATGAGAAAGTTATGTGTGACGATGCAGAGCATCTGATTGTAGCTTTCGGTTCTGCCGCCCGCATTGCTTTGAAGACCATAGAACTTTGCCGGAACCAGGGAATCAAGGTCGGTCTGCTGCGCCCCATCACATTATGGCCCTTCCCCACAGAGGAAATCGCGCGATTGAGCAAACAAGTAAGTAGCATACTGAGTCTGGAAATCAACGCCGGACAAATGATAGAGGACATCCGCCTGGCCGTAGAAGGCAGGGTTCCCGTAAACCACTACGGCCGCATGGGCGGCATGGTGCCTACCCCGGAAGAAGTGGCAGAAGCCCTAAAACAGACTGTTATCAAATAAACTGAATAACATTATGAACCGCGAAGAACTGGAAAAACTTTTGGAAGAAGCCGGCAACAACGCCCGCTCCGGCAACAAAGGACCGTCACGGGAAACTGTACGCAAATTCCTTAACGTCACATTTCTCCTATTGGCTGTTGCCGGACTGGTTATCTACTTTTTGGTACCGGACGCCCGCATCACCGGTCTTGCCGTCATCGGCGCGGGCATGTTCCTCAAAGTGATAGAATTCTTCATCCGCTTTATGTTTTAACAGATTTGCCTATGACAACAAACGATATTATCAAACCGGAGAATCTGGTTTACAGGAAACCCACACTGCTGAACGACACGCCGATGCATTACTGCCCCGGCTGTAGCCATGGCGTGGCACACAAACTGATAGCTGAAATCATCGAAGAGATGGGCATGGAGGAAAAAACCATCGCCATTTCTCCGGTCGGTTGCGCAGTGTTCGCCTATAACTATATAGATGTAGACTGGATAGAAGCGGCTCACGGAAGGGCACCAGCCGTAGCCAGCGCCGTCAAACGCCTGTGGCCGGATCGTTTGGTATTCACCTATCAAGGAGACGGCGACTTGGCCTGCATCGGTACAGGAGAAACAATCCATGCCCTGAACCGGGGAGAACATATAGCCATTATCTTCATCAACAACGCCATCTACGGCATGACGGGAGGACAGATGGCTCCGACCACTCTCATGGGCATGAAAACCTCCACTTGCCCCTACGGACGCGAAGCCGACTTGCACGGCTATCCTCTGCACATCACAGACATCGCCGCCACATTGGAAGGCACGACTTATGTCACCCGACAGGCCGTACATACCGTAGCCGCCATCCGCAAAACCAAAAAGGCTATCCGGCAAGCATTTGAAAACAGCCTGAACGGTCAGGGAGCCAGCCTTGTGGAAGTAGTGTCCACCTGTAACGCCGGCTGGAAAATGAGTCCGGAACAAGCCAACAAATGGATGGAGGAACACATGTTCAAGTACTATCCGCTGGGAGATTTGAAAAATTTATTATGAATCAAGCTAACCACAGCCAACGAAATACAATCATGACGGAAGAAATCATCATAGCCGGATTCGGCGGACAAGGCGTACTTTCCATGGGAAAGATTCTGGCCTATGCCGCACTGATGGAAGGCAAGGAAGTATCATGGATGCCCTCCTACGGTCCGGAACAACGCGGAGGAACAGCCAATGTGACAGTCATCATAAGCGACCAGCGCATATCCTCCCCCATCCTGAGCCGATACGACACGGCTGTCATCCTTAACCAGCCTTCTCTGGACAGATTCGAATCCTGTGTAAAACCGGGCGGTACGCTCATCTATGACAGTTACGGCATTCTGGAACCGCCACAACGCAAGGACATTGCCGTGTATCGCATCGATGCGATGGATACAGCCGTCGAAATGCACAATCCCAAAGGATTCAATATGATTGTCTTGGGCGGATTAATCAAGGTGCGGCCGCTGGTCGAAACCGAAAACGTGATACTGGCCCTGAAAAAGACATTGCCGGAACGGCATCATGCCCTTATACCCATGAACGAGGAGGCCCTGCGCCGGGGTATGGAAGTGATACGGCGGATGGAATAAGCCATTGGAAAGAAAAAAGACAGGAAGGAGTCTGTTTTCTGAAAGCGGGAAACGGCTCCTTTTACTTTTTCTTACTATCTTTGCAATCATTATGAAAATCGTACGGTTCCTTGTCCTCGTCATCATATATCTGTTATTCCCGAATGGAATAACGGCCCAGCGGCTGTATACCGACGGACAGTCGGATATAACGGACGAGAACGGCAATCTGCCGGAGAACAACGCCTACCGCCAGACGACATGGGGACGGGACAGTACGCGCGAAGACAAGGAAATCCCCATCGGCGTGTTTCAGTGGAAGATTGATGAACGGTTAGGTACCGTATTGCCGACCGAAAGCGATACCATACCCCATCATTTTCAGAATTTCAACCGTACGGAAGGTTATACGGGACAATACAACATACTGGGCAATCTGGGGTCTCCCCGGCTTTCCCGTATCTTCATGGACAGGCATCCATTCGACCCGGTCATCTTCTTCAGTCCCTATGATTACGCCTATACCCGACTGAGCGACTTCATTTTCTCCAATACCAAAAGTCCTATAACCAACCTGTCTTACCATTCATGCGGGGACAGACAAGACGGAGAGGATCGTGTACGGGCATATTTTGCCACCAATATCAACAAACAGGCCGGACTGGGGTTCAAGCTCGACTACCTCTACGGACGCGGATATTACAACAACCAGGCCAGCGCGCTGTTCAACGGAGGACTGTACGGCTATTACCGGGGAGAGCGGTATGACATGCACGCATGGATTAGCGCCAATCATTTCAAACTCGCCGAAAACGGTGGTATCGAGAACGACCGCTACATCACGGATCCAGAAAGTTTCGGAAGGTCATACAAGTCAAGAGACATCCCCACCGTGTTGGCCCAGACATGGAACCGCAACGATGACCAGACATATTATCTAACCCACCGCTACAACTTGGGTATCTACCGAGACGAAGAAATACCGGACTCACTGAAACCTATAATGCCGTCCGATTCCGTCCTCCTGAAATCACTCAGGGACAGCATCCGCACTATCGTATTGGCGGACACGCTACGTTTGCGTCTCACGCTGGATTCCCTACGCAACAAGTTCACGGCGGACAATCCTGTGCCACAAGAGTTTTTCCCTGTAACAAGTTTCATCCACACCCTGTGCATCCGCAACGCACGCCATACTTTTTATACCTACGACATTCCTGAACACTATTATACCAACCATTATTACGGGGACATGAGTAGCGCTCGCGACCGCAGTCGGTCCATCTCCGTAAAAAACACATTGGGTATCGCATTGCGAGAAGGGTTCAACAAATGGGCGAAAGCCGGACTTACGGCTTTTGCCTCGCATGAATACAGCCAATACAGTCTGCCAATGCTCTTTGGCGGCTATCTGGGTACGAAATATTATCAGGAGAATAATTTCAGCATCGGAGGAGAGCTTATCAAACGGCAAGGCAATTTGTTGCACTACAACGCAGTGGGAGAAATCGTGCTGGCTGGAGAAGACATAGGTCAGTTCTCTGTGGATGGCAAGGTCGATTTGAACTTCCGCCTGTTCAAGGATACGGTACAATTGGCGGCCCACGCCTACATCAAGAATGAGAATCCCAGTTTCTATTTTCGCCATTTCCATTCTAAATTCGCCTGGTGGGATTCCGATCTGAGTTACGAATGGCGTACCCGTATGGAAGGAACATTGTCTTTGAAACGTACGGGCACAAGACTTCGGATCGGAGTCGAAAATGTCTTGAACTACACGTATTTCGCTAACGAGAAAACGGCTTTTTCCACAGCCGAACAAAACGGTTTCAGCAATCAGGTGGCCGTCAGACAGAACTCCGGTAGCCTGCAGGTGTTCAGCGCCATACTTAATCAGGACTTTAAGTTCGGTATTTTCCACTGGGACAATGAAATTGTCTATCAGAAAAGTACGGATGAAGGGGTCCTTCCGTTACCGGCCCTATCTGCTTACAGCAACCTGTACATTGTTTTCCGCATAGCCAAAGTGTTACGGGTAGAATTGGGCGGGGACGTACGCTACTTTACTTCCTATTATGCACCGGACTATTCCCCTGTCATCGGACAATTCACCACACAAGATGCTCAGGACAGAGTGAAAATCGGCAACTACCCGATATGCAACACCTATCTGAATTTTCATCTGAAACATTGTCGGTTCTATGCGGCGGTCAACCATGTAAATGCCGGAAGCGGCAACGCATTCTGGGCTCCTCATTATCCTATCAATCCACTGACCATTCACTTCGGTCTTTCGTGGAATTTCTTCAACTGATGTTCCGTCTGCCCTCCCTATGCTCCACGGAGACATGACTCGGAGAGGCTCCGCTGCGGCTAACCACGATTTTAGTGCCGATCCGCTCTTCCAATTCCTCCACATGACTGATGATTCCTACACGGCGACCGCCCATCCGATGAAGAGTCTCCAGCGTATCCATCACTGCACCGAGACTGTCGCTGTCCAGCGTACCGAATCCCTCGTCAATGAACAGCGTATCCACATCCGACCGCCCGGAATTGAGCTGAGAGAGAGCCAAAGCCAATGAAAGGCTCACCATAAAACTTTCGCCTCCGGAAAGTATGCTGGCCGACTGTGGAGCAGACAAATGATACTTGTCTTTCACCAGAATGACCAGCGAACCGGGATTATAGGTAAGTTCGTAACGGTCCGTAAACCGGCAAAGATAAAGATTGGCTATTTTCAGCAGATGGCCCAAAATAAAACTCTGCGCCACATTACGGAACTTCTTGCCATCCCGGTCCCCCAGCATATTGCAGAAACGCTCCCAACGTTCACTCTCTTTCATAACCAGTTGCAGTTCCCGAAGGGCGTCCTCATGCCTCTGACGGTTTTCCCTGTCATTCTGTAACTGCTGCTGCATGGATCCCACGCTTTGCTGCAACTGTTCCACCACACCGCTGTTCCCGGCTATCTTTTGTTCAAGAACCTGCACCATATCAGTTTCCGAAAGTTCTGGCCGTTCCGCTTGGTTCCTCTTTTCCTGCATCTCCACCTGCTTCAGTTCACCACCCAGCATCACAATAGCATCCTTGACTCCTTTGTGTCGCTCGGCAACGATCCCGACCGTTGCTTTGGAACAAGCCGACAATGTCTGCAGCCGGACAGCATCAATATCCGCATATCCTTCAAGAAAGGACTTTATTTTCCGTTCCTTCTCTCCGATGTTTTCTCTGAAAGAAAGGATTTTCTGCTTCCACTGTATGATACCCGTACTCAGGTCGTGCCATCTGTCCAACAATTCGTTTTCATTCACTGCACGCTCTTCCGGACATAGAGCACTCCATGCCGGTATGGCCTCCAGAACAATATCTCTAAACCTATGGATATTTTCCAATACAAGTCCCGTGTTTCCCATCTCATGCACCAAAGTTTTCTCTTCATCACACGACCGCACATAGGCATCCGCATCTTGCTTCAGACGGAAAACAAAAGTCTCTCCCTCTTCCTTCCATCGCTGATGCCAGTCATTCCGAGTCATAACCGTATCAAGCTGTCCGACCACAGAACGGATTTCCTCCTCGTCGCGCGACAGATGTGATTTCAGATTTCTGATTTCATTCCCGAGTTCCAGCAGGGCGTTATCATTTTTCAGTTTCTCGGACTTCAATCCGTCCAGTTCCTTAGCCAGTCGGTCACTCTCCTCGCGTAGCACAGCCAATTCCTTATTCACCTCCGCCACATGCCCCAGCTTGGCTGATACGTTTTCACTCCCTTCCCGGTTTTCATTCGACAACTGCTTCAAAAGCCCCGGCATATCCCCGCTTCCATCATACTCAATGCCGCATTTTTCAAACGCTGCGACCACGGTTTCCTGTCGCTTGCCACACTCTTTCTCCATCTGACGGAATAGTTCGAAACGACGACCATGCAGTCTTTTTGCTTCTTCGCACTCTTTTTCCAATGCTATCAGGGCATCAGACAGCCGGTCCAACTGCTCCCGGCTCTCATTCCGACTGCTTTCTACCGGAGCCAGTGCCGAAACGAAAGTATCATCCCTCAGAGGTTTGTCCACAGTCTTCCCACACACCGGACAGGAATCTCCCGGCAACAGGCGGTGTCTGGCTTCCCTCGCCCAATCCTTGATAGACTGCGACATCCGCTCGTAGGTTTCCTCCCACTTTGCGTTTTCTTTCTTCTTGTCTGCATATTCCTGCCTTTTAAGGGGTAACCGACATTCATATTCCCCTATCCTCTTTTCATCCTCCCTAATTTCCGCCTGCATCCGGTCGTAATTCCTCCGGGCTTCATCCAGCAGGGCAAGGGCTACGGACGCATCATCCAGCAAGGACTTCCGGACGGTCAGCACCCGGTTCTCCTGCTGCAACAGTTCAATATCCAATCCGTTCAGACTTACATTCTTCCTCCCTATTTCCCGCTGCTTTTCCAGCAAAGCCTTCTCTTTGGCCGACACGACACGCAACATTTCCTGCCGCTCCTCGTCCAACTTTTTTCCGCTTTCCTCCAAAGACAGGATTTTCTTATCGTTCACCTGCATGTCCTGTTCCAAAGAACGAATCTGTCCGAACCACAATTCTATGCGGGGAAGCTCCACGAACATGGTCTTATGCTCCTCCTGCGAGCAGATAAACTTGCGCAGTTCCGCCCCTTTCCTCTGCCGGTCGGTCTGCTTCTTCTGCAGAACATTCAGGCCATGCAACAATGTGGAAAACTCTGATCTATAATCCGATTGTTTGCCTTTCTCCCGCTCCATTCCTTCCCGCAGGGATACCAACTCCGTCCACCATACACGCGCTTCCGAAGAAGCGGCATAGTCCTCCAGTAGTTTCTCCTCTTCTTTATATTCCGCTTTAGCCTCCTCCGCCACATATCCGGCCAGCTTCCTCCGGATTTCATCTTTCTGCCTCTGCAAATGTTCCTGCCGCCCCAACCACTCGCAACGTTTCCTCAAATCAGCATTTTCCGCCTCCATCTGTTTGATGCGCCCGATCTTTGCCGTAAGGGAATTATTCAGCTCCACCCGTTCTTCCACAGACAACAAACGAATGCCATCCGCTTTCATCTGCACGACCTTCAGATGCTCCTTTTTCTCCTGAGTCACCTCGTAAATCTTCCGCCCCAAGGCAGAATAAACGCCCGTTCCCGTAATCTTCTCCAGGATGTCCGACTTGTCGTTGGAACTGCTTTGCAGAAACTTCGTAAAATCCCCCTGTGCCAGCATGGACGTGCGACAAAACTGTTCATACCTGAAGCCTATGACCCTCTCTATCTCGGTCCTGGCCGCTTTCTCGAACGTCTCCCCGGTCTTCAGGTTCCGCAAAGAATGCATCACTCCCTGCATCTTTCCATCCGACTTCCCGTAAGAACGTTTCACATGCCAGCGGGCTGCATATTTCACGCCGTCGTTCCCTATGAAAGTCAGCTCGGCATAACATTCCGCTGTGTTGCGTCTCATCAGCTGACGGTTGTCATCCGTCTTCACATCGCCGTTTTCCGCATCGTACTTCTCCCGTCCTTCCACCCGTTCCATCCTCGGTGTACGGGCATAAAGCGCTAGACATATCGCATCCAGAATCGTTGTCTTTCCGGCTCCGGTAGGCCCCGTTATCAAAAACAGCGGCTCGTCCTTCAGCGGTCCGTCGCTGAAATCAATCACGGCATCGGCAATCGATGCGATATTATGTATCTTTATTTTCAGTATTTTCATCGTAATTCCAGATTTCCTACGCTTTGTTTATCTATCTCCGCAAACAGCCACAGACAACAAGAGCCACAGAGGGAAAAACATTTAGAAAGCAGCGACGGACATCTTTTCCAGACCAATGTCTTTTACCGCCTTTTTCACTTTGTCGAGAAGATGGTTGCTTACGTTAGGCCCGGCGGAAACAAGCAGAACCGAATCTCTTTTGAGCCGACTCAACTGGTCGGGCGTCAACGAATCAAACCATACGCCCAGAAAATCAGTAAAGCCGGGATTCGTTATGTCAAGAACCAACGGACACGAATCCTGTCCCATGAAATCATTGTGACATGTCAGCAGACTGTCGCTTGTAATCTCAAGAACGACCATAAAAGACTCCGTAGCGCCAGCATACGCCGAAAGCGAACGGCCTTCCGCAACGGATACTTCCGCCGGAACACTGTCTGCCGCGGATTGTCCGCAAGAGGCCATGGCCAACATACACGACAGCAGACAAACTGTCCTCAGAAACTTTATTCCTTTTTTCATCATATACTTCTATAATTAATTACACGGTCCTACTGCCGCTCCTCTTCCTCCAGCCGACGGATGGCATCCTTCATCATATCCTCATAATCGGCGAAGTCCACGCCCTGACCGGCCATATACTGTCCGGCTATGTCCAACGGACTCATTTCCTTGAGTTCGTCCGGCGTCATATCGGCATACGCCGGACGATCCGCCTCGTCCGAACGGTCGGTAATCTTAAAGGTACAAAATCGGCAACCGGATACGGCGGCCGCATCCCGAGCGCGCTCATGGCAGTCGGCCGGCAGACCATCGGCAGCCAGCACATTGAGCCGGACATAGGGTTCGTAGCCGAACGAAACCTTGCGCAACATCTCCACCGCCGCGTCGAAGGGTGCCGGCTCCACAGGAAATGTCACTAAGGGATGGAGATTCGCAACGGGCAGTTTCGTCAGCCTCACCTCACGTCCCCGCTCCACTTCAACCAGTGAGACAGAATGGTCGTACTCCTCGTCGAAACTGACAGCCACGGGAGAACCGCAATACCTCGCCTTCCCTCCACAGCCCCGCAGCGTCTGTTCACGATGAATGTGCCCCAAGGCCAGATAATCGTAACCGTCGCCGAACGTTTCCAGCGGTGTATCCTCGATGTTGCCTATGCCACCCCAGAAACGGTTGTGCCCCGTCATGTCCGCACTGACTACCGTGAGGTGAGCCATCAGCACCACAGGGAGACGGAGCGGATTCCTCCCGGCCACTTCCGCCAGCAAACGACTGAAAAAAGCCTTTTGTCGAGAGGCGCCCTCTTCCGCCGGCGGGAAGTTCTGGGGATAGACATGGGGCACGGCTGCGATGTAGCCCTTACCCGGCACTTCGATAATATGCTTCCCGTAGTCCACCTGCGAGGCATCCGAATACTGGAGCCGCCCGAGGACATGGACGCCCACCTCGTTCCAGAGTTCTCTGTCTATTTCAAGTTTCGAGGCGCTGTCGTGGTTCCCGCCCGTGACGACTATCACCGTCTCCGGACAAGCGCGTCGGATGGCCAGCACGGCGTCCGTATACATCTTCTGGGTGGAAGCGGAGGGCATCGACGAATGGTAGACATCGCCGCTCACGACGAAAGCATCCGGCCGCAGTTCCCTCACATAGGCCTCCATCTGTTCCAATGCGAACAGCTGTTCCTCCCGCCTGTCGTGATTGAACAGGACCTGACCCAGATGCCAGTCGCTCGTATGTATGATTTTCATGGCTGCATGGATTTGCAGTCCTGCGCTATTTCAGCCGGGAAAAGACCCAGAGCACGACCACGGCTCCGATGACAGACACGACCATGTAGCCCATCCATCCGTAGGCCGCCAGCCCGAAGAGGCCGAAAAGCCATTCGCCCACGAGTCCGCCGATGACGCCCAGAAACAGGTTGACAAGACAACCGCTCCCCTTTCCTTTCTGCAGGCGGCTGGCAATGTAACCGGCCAGTATTCCGCTTGCGATTCCGAATAATCCGAATTCCATAACGTATATATAATAATGTATAATGCTATCCGATGCCCAGCAGTTCGATGTCGAAAACCAGCGTCGAACCGGCCGGGATACCCGGCTGGGCATGGGAGCCGTATCCCTTTTCGGCCGGTATGTACACCTCCCATCTGTCGCCCACGACCATCTTCTGCAGGGCGATGATCCATCCGTCGATGAGCTCGCGCAGCCGGATGGCTAACGGAGTGCCTCCCCGGCTGCTGTCGAAAGTACGGCCGTCAATCGTGCTCCCCGTGTAATGCACCGTGATGATGCTGCGGGACAGCGGACTCCTGCCTTCCGGATCTCCCGAAGCCAACACCTTATACAGCACACCTCCGGGCAGTGTGTGCACACCCTCTTCGGCCGCCTTCGCCGCCAGCCACTCTCGGTTTGCCCGGACATAATCCCGTTTCGCCATGATTGCAGTAAAATTGAATTGATGTACAAAAATAACACATGGCCGCCATGGCAGCAAGACAACGCGACATTTTTCTGCAAAGAAACCGCTAATATATCGGCCGGAAACACTATTTTTGTATGCTCAAACACATGATCCGGATGAATTTCTTGAAAGTATTTGCATGGTGCATCGGTCTGACGACGACGACCGTTGCCGCACAGGCGCAGACCGAACTGCCCGCCGTATATCCCGAAGCCCGCTACGAAACCCAGGACGGAGAGACCATCGAGGACGCCTCGTCGCCCCAGTCGGCCCCGCTCGCGGGACATTTCACATCGAACGTGGAGAACCTCGGAGACTATTCCGTCCGCTACGAGTGGAGAATCTACCCGCAGGGACAGGAGAACGCGCCGCTCATACAGCGATATGACGCGGACATCGACTACACCTTCACGCAGAGCGGCGTGTTCCACGTGCAGCTGTACGCCACATTCACGAACGGCACCGACACCATCCAGTACCCGGAGGCGGGAGAAGCCGTGCCCTTCGTGGTCAACATCAGCGAGTCGAAACTGGAACTGCCCAACGCCTTCACCCCCAACGGCGACGGCATCAACGACATCTACAAGGCGAAGGACGGCCACCAGTCCATCGTCAGTTTCCGGGCCGCCGTCTTCAACCGCTGGGGGCAGAAACTCTACGCGTGGACAGACATCGAGGGCGGATGGGACGGCACGTACCGCGGCTCGAAGGTGAAGGACGGGACGTACTTCGTCGTCGTGGAAGCCCGGGGAGCCGACGGGCGGGAATACAAGATACGGAAAGACGTCAACATCCTGACAGGCTTCACCAAGAACGGAACCAACGGCAGCGACCTATGAAAAAGAATACGGAGAAAGAAGAAAGCGGCCGGATACAGGTGTTCGGCGCGCGGGTGCACAACCTGAAAAACGTGGACGTGGACATGCCGCGGAACAGCCTCACCGTCATAACGGGACTGAGCGGCAGCGGCAAGTCGTCGCTGGCCTTCGACACCCTCTTCGCCGAGGGGCAGCGGCGCTACATAGAAACCTTCTCGGCCTACGCCCGCAACTTCCTGGGCAACCTGGAGCGCCCCGACGTGGACAAAATCACAGGGCTCAGCCCCGTAATCTCCATCGAGCAGAAGACGACCAACAAGAACCCGCGCTCCACCGTGGGCACCACCACCGAGATATACGACTTCCTGCGACTGCTCTACGCGCGGGCGGGAGAAGCCTACTCCTACCGCTCGGGCGAGCGCATGGTGAAGTACACCGAAGAACAAATCATCGAACTGATCGTCAAAGCCTACGAAGGCCGCCGCATCTACCTGCTGGCCCCGCTGGTGAAAAACCGCAAGGGACATTACAAGGAGCTCTTCGAGACCGTGCTCCGCAAAGGCTTCCTCTACGCGCGCATCGACGGCGAGATACGCGAAGTCACGCCCGGCCTGAGACTGGACCGCTACAAGAACCACAACATCGAGGTGGTCGTGGACAAAATGCGCGTGCAGGCGAGCGACGGGAACCGCCTGCGCGCCAGCATAGCCACGGCCATGCACCAGGGCGACGGGCTCATCATGGTGCTCGACGGCGACACGCAGGAACTGCGCCACTACAGCCGGCGGCTGATGTGCCCCGTCACGGGGCTCGCCTACCACGACCCGGCGCCCCACAACTTCTCCTTCAACTCCCCGCAGGGAGCCTGCCCCCGCTGCAAGGGACTGGGCTACGTCAGCCTCATCGACACGGACCGCATCATCCCCGACCGCAGCCTGTCCATCCACGCCGGCGCGATAGCCCCGCTGGGAAGTTTCAAGAACACCATGATATTCTGGCAGATCGGTGCGCTGCTGGAGAAATACGGCACCGACCTGAAAACGCCCGTCGGCGAACTGCCCGGCGAAGCCCTGGAGGAAATTCTCTACGGCTCCATCGAGCGCGTGCGCATCAAGGCGGAGCTCGTGCACACGTCGACCGACATGTACGTCCCCTACGAGGGACTGGTGAAATACATCCAGATGACGCAGGACAGCGACACGTCCGCCACGGCGCAGAAATGGGCGGAACAGTTTTCCCGCACCAGCCCCTGCCCCGAATGCCACGGGCAGCGGCTGAACCAGGAGGCCCTGCACTTCCGCATCGACGGCAAGAACATCGCCCAACTGGCGGAGATGGACATAAGCGACCTGCACGCATGGATCGAAGGACTCCACGGCCGCCTGGACGGCCGGCAGCAGCGCATCGCCGGCGAAATACTCAAGGAGATACGCTCGCGCCTGCGGTTCCTGCTCGACGTCGGCCTCGACTATCTCTCGCTCAACCGCTCCTCGGTGTCGCTCTCCGGCGGCGAGAGCCAGCGCATCCGGCTGGCCACGCAGATAGGCTCGCAGCTGGTCAACGTGCTCTACATCCTCGACGAACCGAGCATCGGACTGCACCAGCGGGACAACCGGAGGCTCATCCGCTCGCTGAAAGACCTGCGCGACGAGGGGAACACCGTCATCGTGGTGGAGCACGACGAGGACATGATGCGCCAGGCCGACTACGTCATCGACATGGGGCCCAAGGCCGGGCGGCTGGGCGGCGAGGTCGTCTTCCAGGGCACACCGGCCGACATGCTCCGCACCCGCACGCTCACCGCGCAATACCTCAACGGAGAGCGGAGCATCGAGATTCCCGCCGCACGCCGCCCCGGCACAGGCCAGTCGCTGTGGCTGCGCGGCGCGCGGGGCAACAACCTGCAGGGCGTGGACGTGGAATTCCCGCTGGGCCGGCTCATCTGCGTCACGGGCGTGTCCGGCAGCGGCAAGTCCACCCTCGTCAACGACACGCTCCAGCCCATCCTCTCGCAGCACTTCTACCGTTCGCTGCGCGAGCCCGCGCCCTACGACCGCATCGAGGGTATCGAACACATAGACAAGGTGGTCGACGTCGACCAGTCGCCGCTGGGACGCACGCCCCGCTCCAACCCCGCCACCTACACGGGCGTGTTCAACGACATCCGCTCGCTGTTCATCAACCTGCCCGAAGCCAAGCTGCGGGGCTACAAACCGGGGCGCTTCTCCTTCAACGTCAAGGGCGGGCGCTGCGAGGCCTGCACCGGCAACGGTTACCGCACCATCGAGATGAATTTCCTGCCCGACGTCTACGTCCCCTGCGAAGTATGCCACGGAAAACGCTACAACCGCGAGACGCTCGAGGTGCGCTTCAAGGGAAAGTCCATCGCCGACGTGCTCGACATGACCATCAACCGCGCGGTGGAATTCTTCGACAACCAGCCCGCCATCCGGAGCAAGCTAAGGGTGCTACAGGACGTGGGACTGGGATACATCCGCCTGGGGCAACCCTCGACGACGCTCTCCGGCGGCGAGAGCCAGCGCGTGAAACTGGCCACCGAACTCGCCAAGCGCGACACGGGCCGGACGCTCTACATCCTCGACGAGCCCACCACGGGCCTCCACTTCGAGGACATCCGCGTGCTGCTGGGCGTGCTGAACCGGCTCGTCGACAAGGGGAACACCGTCATCGTCATCGAGCACAACCTCGACGTGATAAAGTCCGCCGACCACATCATCGACATGGGGCCCGACGGCGGGCGCGGCGGCGGCCAGGTGATAGCCTCCGGCACGCCCGAGCAGGTGGCCGCCTGCGGCCTGGGACACACGGCCCCGTTCCTGAAAGAAGCATTGTATGGCAAAGCAAAAGATTAGCAAGACCAACGTGGCGCGCCTGCTCGACCGCGCGGGCATCGCCTACGAGCTCGTCCCCTACGAGGTGGACGAGGCCGACCTGAGCGCCGTCCACGTGGCCGCCACCCTGGGCGAGGACGTCGAACAGGTGTTCAAGACCATCGTCCTGCACGGCGACCGCAGCGGCCACTTCGTGTGCGTCGTGCCCGGCGACCGCGAGATAGACCTGAAGAAAGCCGCCCGCGTGAGCGGCAACAAGAAGTGCGAGCTGCTGCCGATGAAGGAACTGTTGCCCGTGACGGGATACATCCGCGGCGGTTGCTCGCCCGTGGGGATGAAGAAACCGTTCCCCACCTACATCCACCTCACGGCGCAACGCTTCGACACCATCTACGTCAGCGCCGGACAGCGCGGCCTGCAGGTGCGGATAGCCCCCGAGGCGCTGGCACTCACGACACGCGCCCGCTTCGCCGAACTCGTCTGAAGCAGCCCACGCCCCGCGGCCATACGCGGATTCGACGCATGAACGCGGATTGTTTCGCTTGATTTACAGCGACACAATCCGCGTTCATTTGCATCCCCCGCCTGCGCCCGGCAGGGCGCCGCCTTCGACGCGCCGGGCGCAAGCCATTCTCCCGCTGCGACTTCTCCGCACACCGCCACGCCCATCGCCACGCCTGCGAACGGGCGCCGCCTCCGACGCGCCGCCGCGTCAGGCGCCATCCGTGCGGGGCGTCAGGCGATAGTCGCCGGCGCGCTCCGTCACCGCCCGCTGCAATTCCTCCACCGGCAGCGGCGCGCCCTCGAACTCCACGACAGCCACCGGAGGCTCCAGCGTGACCGTGGCCCGCACGCCCGGGACGGCGTTGAGCGCCTGCTCCACGTGGCGGTGGCAGTGGTCGCACATCATGCCCTCCACATCCGCCACCATGCGCGGCGCCGCATCCGTTGCCGATGCGGACATGTCCAGCGCCGGTGCAAGTTCGTCCGACGCCATGCGCGGCGCCGCGGCCGCCACCAGTGCGGGTTCGTCAGTCACCGGTGACGGCACGTCCGGCTCATCCCCGGCCACCTGCTCCGGCGCGGCCTCCCGCGCACCGTCCGCGCCCAGCCCCTTCCGCCGTAGCCGCAGACTGTTGGTCACCACGCTCACGCTGCTGAACGCCATGGCCGCGCCGCCCACCATGGGGTCTATCTGGAAACCGAAGAAAGGATAGAGCGCGCCGGCGGCCACGGGCACCGCCACCAGATTGTAGACGAAGGCCCAGAAAAGATTCTGCCTGACGGTGCGCATCGTCAGGCGCGACAGACGGATGGCCTCGGCCACCTTCCGCAGGTCGGACGAGAGCACCGTCATGCGCGCCGCCTCCATGGCGATGTCGCTGCCCTGCCCCATGGCGATGCCCACGTCGGCGCGCGCCAGCGCCGCGCTGTCGTTGATGCCGTCGCCCACCATGGCCACGCGGTGCCCCCCGGCCTGCAGGCGGGCCACAAAGTCGGCCTTGTCCTGCGGCAGCATACCCGCCTCGCAGTGCCCGATGCCCGTGCGGCGGGCCACCTCGGCGGCGGCCTCGGCATTGTCGCCCGTGAGCATATACACCTCGATGCCCTCGCGTCGCAGTTCGGCCACGGCCGCGGCGGACGACTCCTTCACGCGGTCGGCCACAGCGACCACGGCCAGCGGACGCTCCCCGTCGGCCAGCCACACGACCGTCTTCGCCTCCCGCGTCCAGCGCTCCGCCGCCTGCTCCAGTTCGCCCCCGACGGCCACCCCGCGCTCGGCGAGCAGGCGCGCGCTGCCGGCGTAGTACATCCGCCCGTCCACACGCCCGCACACGCCGCGCCCCGTCAGCGTGTCGAAGTCGTCCACCGCGCGGTCCGCCGCCTCGGGCCACCGGGCCACGACGGCGGCGGCCAGCGGATGGGCCGAGCGGCGCTCGAGGGCGCAGAGAATGTCGCGCGCGGCCGCCCCGTCGCCGTCGGCCCAGCGCACGTCCGTCACGGCGGGCCGCCCCTCGGTGAGCGTGCCCGTCTTGTCCATCACCACCGCATCCACACCGCAAGCGGCCTCCAGCGCCTCGGCGTCCTTAATCAGCAGGCCGGCCTCGGCGCCCCGGCCGATGCCCACCATGATGGCCGTAGGCGTGGCCAGTCCCAGGGCGCAGGGGCAGGCGATGATGAGCACGGTGACGAAAGCCAGCAGGCCACGGCCGAACCCGTCGTCCGGGGCACAGAGCCACCAGAGGAGGAACACCGCGGCGGCCGTGGCGAGGATGGCGGGCACGAAGACCGAGGCCACGCGGTCGGCCAACCGCTGCACCGGCGCGCGGCTGCCCTGGGCGTCCTGCACCAGACGGATGATCTGGGCCAGCATCGTGTCCGCCCCCACCTTGTCGGCGCGGAAGAGGAACGTCCCCTCGCGGTTCACCGTGCCGGCGTAGACGGCGCTCCCCGCCTCCTTGTGCACGGGCAGGGGCTCACCGCTGAGCATGCTCTCGTCGACGTAGGAGCCGCCCGCCGTGACACACCCGTCGACGGGCACCCGCTCGCCCGGACGCACCTCGACCGTCTGGCCCGCCGCGACGCAGGCCACGTCCACCGTGCGCCGCGCGCCGTCGTCGCCCACCACCGTCACCGTGTGCGGCTGCAGCCCCGCGAGCCGCCGGATGGCGGACGAGGTCTGCCCCTTGGCGCGCTCCTCGAGCAGCCGCCCCAGCAGGATGAAGGTGACTATCATGGCCGAGGACTCGAACCACACGTGGGGCTGCACACCGCGCGCGAGCCAAAAGTCCGGGCAGAGCAGGTTGAAGAGGCTGAAGAGCCACGCCACGCCCGTGCTGCCGGCCACGAGGGTGTCCATGTTGGCCGCTCCGTGGCGCAGCTGGCGCCAGGCGCTGGCGAAAAACGGGCGCCCGAGCCAGAAGACGACGGGCGCGGAGAGCACGGCCGTGAGCCATCCCGCCCACGGGCGGTGCATGAAGACCATGCCCACGACCATGACGGGCACGGAGAGCGCCACGGCACAGAGGGTGCGCCGGCGCAGCGAGCGATAGCGGGTGTCGCGTGCGTGGGCGGCCTCCTGGGCTGCCTCCTCGGGCGGCGCCGTCACCAGTTCGTAACCGGCCGCCGCGACGGCGGCGCGCAGCGACTCGGGCGTCACCGTCGCCGGGTCGTATTCCACCGTGGCCGTGGCCGCGGCATAGTTCACCGCCGCGCGGCGCACCCCGGGCTGCCGGCCGAGGGTCTTGTCCACCCGCGCGGCGCAGGCCGCGCAACTCATCCCCAGTACGGGGAACGTTTGCTGCAAGGTATGATTCCGTTGTTCCATGTGCGATTCAAAAAAAAGCGTTGCATTTTCATTCCGCCTGCAAAGATACGTCTTTCCGCCGACATGCGCGCCGCCGGACGGTTGCAATCGGGTTGCAAATTCCCCCGCCTGCCGCCGGCGCCCTATATATATAAGGATCGCGCGCGCGCGCGCGTTCTTTATTATATATACGTGCATGCGGACGCAGGAGCGCGGACGGGGCGACGT
>CAMWUI010000030.1 GCA_947177395.1 uncultured Paraprevotella sp. | reverse complement strand
CGCAATAACTTCCGATTATGAAAAATCTTTGTCCACACTAATTTTCGACTGAGCCATAAAAATACCTCCAAAAAGTCGGATAAAACTTTTTGGAGGTATTTTTTATTCTCAGTATCCGGAGTCGGACACTGAGAATATAATGTTATCTTATTTGCCTACGATGATGACACAACGGTTCTGGTCGTTTTCTGTAAAAGGCTGAACCGTGTCTCCGTATGCCTGAGTTTCTATCTGTTTTTCAGGTATACCGCCTTTCTTCAGCAGGGAAACAACCTTGTCAACACGTTCTTGGGAGTATTTCTTGTTGATGGTCGGGTTACCGGTACCCTTGTCTGCATAACCAGAAACGCTAATCTTCTTGTTCGGGTACTTCTTGCCCCATTCAATTACTTTGTTGATAATATTGTTTGCGTTCGGATCGCTCTCGCGGATAGCATAGAACAAGGTTTCCTTCAATGCTTCCTCTTTTACAACCACGGGTTTGGGTTCCGGTTTGGAAACAACAGCCGTTTCAACACGTTTCTGTTCGCTGTAGTCTGCCACCGGAGTTACGCTCACAGGAGCCGGTTTCACGTTCTTCTTGAATCCGAACTTGTAGGCGATACCCAATTGGGCTGTGGCCTGCCAGTCATCTTTGTTGTTGGTCTTCGAGTTGTAGCGGTCGGAGAGGTTGTTGGCCGAAATCTCCAGATTGATGCCCAGGTGCTTGCATACATTGAAGTCAAGCATCACGCCTACACGGGCGTTGTGTGACAGACGGTTGTCTTTCCATGCCATGGGAGCCGCCACCTTGCTTGCGTTTCGCAGGGCTGTCATGTTGTCGTTGTCCCATGCGTAATTCAAACCGATACCTCCCAGCAGAATCACATTGCACACGTAATCTTGCTTTTTGCCGAACATATTTGTAAGATTCAGCATCAGGTCAACGTCTGTCGTGGCATATTTATAGTCGTATTTTTCGTCAATTCCCTTGAAGCCACCCTGATTCCAGAGACCGTTGACATGGAGACGCGCTCCCACAACGGGGGTAAAGAAACTACCGAAAGAGACGGAAGCCGTCGGACGGATCAATTTGAATGCATTGTAGTCTGTGAATGTGGTCTGTACGCCACCTTGCAGGCCGACGAACATGTAAGGATACGGCTTGTAGTCCTTGTTGTCAGTTTCCTGAGCGACAGCCTGAGCCGAAAGGCCGACCCCGAGGGCCATAGCCGCGCAAATCGTCTTAAAATTTGTCATAAAACGGGTATTATTATATTTAAAGTTATCTATCAGTCGAGCAAAAATATCTATTCTTTGCCTTTTAAACAAATTTTTTAATCGTTTTTTTAATCAGTTGGTGTAAAAGTGTCTTTTTTCATTCTGACTCAGCTTCCGCCATTCGGAAAAAACGATTATCTTTGCAACTCACATAATATTAAGTTAAGGAGGAGTATGCAATGTCTGCCATAACGATAAAGCGGGTGAGTGGTCGGCGGGAGCTGAAATCTTTCATCCGTTTCAATTACGAATTATATAAAGATTGTCCTTATGCCGTGCCTGATTTTCTGGAGGACACGCTGGATACGTTTAACCCGAAGAAGAACGCTGCGTTTGAGTTCTGTGAGGCTGATTTTTTTCTGGCACTGCGCGACGGGCGAATTGTGGGTCGTGTGGCTGTTATCATCAATCACAAGGCTAATGAAACGTGGGGCACGAAGAATGCCCGGTTCGGATGGATAGACTTCATAGACGATCCGGAGGTGAGCCGTGCTCTCATGGACACCGCGGAAGCGTGGGCGCGTGAGAAAGGGATGGAGGCGCTTGAAGGACCGCTCGGGTTTACGGACATGGATCCCGAGGGAATGCTTACGGGAGGATATGACCAGTTGAGCACTATGGCTACCATTTACAATTATCCTTATTATCCTCTTCACATGGAGCGTTTGGGATATGAGAAAGAAGTGGACTGGGTGGAACGGAAAATCACGGTACCCACGCCTGGGCATGAGGCCCGTATGGACAAGTATTTTCGTGTAGCGGAAATCAGTGCCGGGCGGTATGGTCTGCGCGTGAGGAAATTCCGGAATGTCAGGGAAATCCGGCGTGGAGGGTATGCTTACCGCATCTTCCATGTAGTAAATGAGGCGTATGCGCCCCTGTTCGGTTATACCAAAATGAATGAACGGCAGATAGACCAGTATGTAAATATGTATCTGCCGCTTATCGACCTGCGCCTGCTTACCGTTATCGAGACGGCCGACGGCGAACCCGTGGCTATGGGAGTAGGTATGCCTTCTCTTTCAAGGGCCATTCAGAAGGCAAAAGCCAGGCTGTTTCCCTTTGGGTGGATACATCTGTTGAAGGCTCTGTTTATCAAGCATTCCGATATCGCCGATATGTTGCTCGTAGCCGTCTTGCCTGAATATCAAAACAAGGGAGTGAATGCTATGATTTTCGCAGATTTGATACCTGTCTATCAGCAGATGGGTTTCAAGACAGCAGAAACCCATCCGCAGTTGGAAACCAATGAAAAGAGTCAGGGGCAGTGGGCTTATCTGGAGGCCGAGGTACACAAGCATCGTCGATGCTATAAGAAAGCGGTCGGGCATTGAGAGGATTGTCCTGAGATGTTCGCAAACACCAAAAACATTGAATCATGGAAGAACTTTTTGACGGAAATATCCCCTCTGCCGAATATACCGATGACAACATACGCCATCTGTCGGACATGGAGCATGTGCGCACACGCCCCGGTATGTATATCGGTAAATTGGGCGATGGTTCACATGCCGAGGACGGTATTTACGTGTTGCTGAAGGAAGTCATCGATAACAGTATCGACGAGTTCAAGATGAACGCCGGACGGCGCATCGAGATAACTATCGAGGACAACCTGCGTGTCAGCGTGCGTGACTACGGACGCGGTATACCCCAGGGAAAACTTATCGAGGCTGTAAGCATGCTCAACACAGGTGGTAAGTATGACTCGAAAGCGTTCAAGAAGAGCGTGGGACTGAACGGCGTGGGTGTGAAGGCGGTCAATGCCTTGAGTACCCGTTTCGAAGTCAAGAGTTTCCGTGACGGCATGGTGCGTTCAGCTACATTCGAGCGTGGAAATCTGACAGGCGATACCACAGAGCATACGCAGGATGAGAATGGTACGTACATCTTTTTCGAACCGGATAATACTCTTTTCAAACACTATGCTTTCCGGAACGAGTACGTGGAAACGATGTTGCGCAACTACACCTACCTGAACACAGGACTGACCATTCTGTTCAACGGCCGACGCATCCATTCGCGCAACGGACTTGTGGACTTGCTCAACGACAACATGACGAACGACGGGCTCTACCCTATCATACATCTCAAGGGAGAGGACATCGAAATTGCTTTCACTCATACGGGACAGTATGGCGAGGAGTATTATTCTTTTGTCAACGGACAGCATACGACTCAGGGAGGTACTCACCAAAGCGCGTTCAAAAAGCATATTGCCGAGACTATCAAGGAATATTCGGGTAAAAGTTTCGATTACGGAGACATACGTAACGGTATCGTGGCCGCTATTTCCGTCAATATAGAGGAGCCGCTTTTTGAAAGTCAGACGAAAATCAAACTCGGTTCGCTTACTACGGTACCGGACGGAGGAATCAGTATTGATAAGTTCGTGGGCGATTTCGTGAAGGAGCAGGTGGACAACTACCTGCATAAAAACACGGATATCGCCGAGATTATCCTTCAGAAAATCACTGAGAGCGAAAAGGAGCGTAAAGCCATTGCCGGAGTGGCGAAACTGGCCCGGGAACGTTCAAAGAAAGCCAACCTGCACAACCGCAAACTGAGGGACTGCCGGGTGCATCTGACGGATGCGAAAGGTGCGCGTCAGGAAGAGAGTTGTATCTTCATTACCGAGGGTGACTCTGCTTCCGGTTCTATCACGAAAAGCCGTGATGTGAACACGCAGGCGGTGTTCAGCCTGCGTGGAAAGCCGCTGAACAGTTTTGGCCTGACAAAGAAAATCGTGTATGAGAATGAGGAATTCAACCTTTTGCAGGCAGCGCTCGATATTGAGGACGGACTGGACGGATTGCGTTATAATAAGGTAATTGTGGCCACGGATGCGGATGTGGACGGTATGCATATCCGTCTGCTGATGATCACATTTTTTCTACAGTTTTTCCCTGATTTGATAAAGAAAGGTCACGTCTATATCTTGCAGACTCCGCTGTTTCGTGTGCGTAACCGCAAAAGCAAACTCAGTCGCTCCCGCTTGAAAGCCATTGAGGAAGAAGAGGCATTGCGAGGAGAGGAAACGGTGAAGAAACCGTCTGCTGGACGTTCGGATTTCATTACGCGCTATTGCTATACGGAAGAGGAGCGCGTGGCTGCCATCGAGGCGCTCGGTCCCAACCCTGAAATAACCCGTTTTAAAGGATTGGGAGAAATATCGCCTGATGAGTTCAAGCATTTTATCGGACCTGACATACGTCTAGAACAGGTGACGCTCCAAAAAAGCGATCAGGTAAAGGAGTTGCTTGAATATTATATGGGCAAGAATACCATGGAACGGCAAAACTTCATCATTAATAATCTGGTGGTGGAAGAGGACAAGGCCGAAGAGACGGAGGGTTGACGGTGGCATGTCGGTCATCTTTTGTCAGAATGAAGCAAAGACACGGTTTATGGAGAATGGAAAAACGAATGATATGAATAGAGGTGTGAATCCGCGGAACATCCGGGTCGCTGTTTTCCCCGGAAGTTTCGACCCTTTTACGCGCGGGCATGCTTCTGTTGTGCGGAGGGCTCTGGAACTCTTTGACCGGATCGTCATCGGTATCGGGTTCAATGGTCAGAAGACGGGGCAGATGTCTGTGAACGAGCGTGTCAGCCGGTTGCGGAGACTTTACGCTTCCGATTCCCGTGTGACGGTCGAGGCATATGACGATCTAACTGTAGACTTTGCCTCCCGTCATGGAGCCGCATTCATTTTGCGTGGTGTCCGTTCGTTTCGTGACTTTGAATATGAGCGCGATCTGGCAGATATCAATCGCCGGCTGTCCGGTATAGAAACTGTGATACTTTTCACTGAACCCGAGTTGGCTTACGTCAGTTCCGGCATGGTGCGTGAGCTCGCGCATTTCAATAAGGATGTGAGTCCGTTTCTTCCCGAAGTGCCGGAAGAATAAATAATGAAAAGAATATGTCATACATAATGAAAGCATTAAAGAATAAAATAACAGAGACGTCTTTGACTACGATATGCACAGGTTTGAAGCGTTTACGTTCTGTTGGCAGTATTTTTCTGCTTGTCGGGCTCCTGCCTGTAACGGCTATGGCTCAGCAGAATGATGAGCAACTGTTGGAAAAAGCGGTTCGCAAGTTGATGATGGCACATCTGGCTGTGGGGAATCTCTATGTGGATACAGTGGATTACGGGAAACTGACGGAAGATGCCATCGTGGGCATGCTGAGCAAACTGGATCCGCATTCCACTTATACCAATGCTCGGGACACCAAGAGCCTGAATGAACCGCTGGAAGGAAATTTCGAGGGTATCGGCGTACAGTTCAACATGCTGGAGGACACATTGGTAGTCATTCAACCTGTGAGTAAAGGGCCGTCCGAGAAAGTAGGTATTCTGGCCGGTGACCGGATTGTCAGCGTCAACGACACGGCTATTGCCGGGGTGAAAATGAAACGTGAGGATATCATGCGCCGTTTGCGGGGACCTCGGGGCACTGTCGTGAATCTTGGAGTATTGCGCACCGGGGTGGACGGGATGCTTACATTCCGGGTGACGCGGGACAAGATACCTGTGACTTCGCTCGAAGCCGCTTACATGGCTACTCCCGTGACGGGGCTTATCCGTTTCGGAAGTTTTGGCCGTACCACTTACAGAGAGGTGCGCGATGCTATGGACCGTCTGAAAGAGCAGGGCATGAAGAATCTGATATTGGACCTGCAGCAGAACGGCGGGGGATATCTCGACATTGCCGTGGCCATTGCCAACGAGTTTCTGGCAGAAGGCGATCTGATAGTTTATACGCAGGGGCGGCGGGTACCTTATCATGAAGAACGTGCCCGGGGAGCCGGATCTTTCCGTGACGGCAAATTAGTGGTGCTGGTCGACGAATATTCAGCTTCTGCCTCGGAAATATTGGCTGGAGCCATACAGGATCAGGACCGGGGAATAGTCGTGGGACGCCGCACATTTGGCAAGGGACTGGTACAGCGTCCCGTTGATTTGCCGGACGGGTCCATGATTCGCTTGACAACGGCACGCTATTATACTCCTTCGGGACGCAGCATTCAGAAACCATATGAAAAAGGTAATAATGAAAAATACGGCCGGGATGTCATTGAACGGTTCAACAGGGGCGAACTGATTCATGCAGACAGTATTCATTTCCCCGATTCCTTACGTTTCAAGACTCTCAGACAGGAGCGTACCGTATATGGGGGAGGCGGCATCATGCCGGACTATTTCGTGCCGCTGGATACCAACACTTATACCAAGTATCATCGTGAACTGATGGCCAAGAGCGTCATTATCAACACGAATCTGAAATACATCGACAAGTACCGCAAACGTTTGCGTTCCGAGTATCCTACGTTTGCTGATTTCAAAGCCCGTTACGAGGTGCCGGCGGAAGCCATCCGGATTCTGGAGGCTGAGGCAGACAAAATGAAAGTGCAGCCGGCCAACGAAGAGGAGCGTCAGGCTTCCATGCCCCGCATCCGTCTGCATCTGAAGGCGTTGGTAGCTCGTGACCTGTGGGATATGTCCGAGTATTTTGAAATCATGAACGAAGAAAATCCCGTTGTGCGTAAGGCATTGGAAATAATAGAGAACTGACGGTTGTTTCGCTTGCCATGTTCTGTGTCAGCTCAGCAGGATACCCGCACATCCGCAAATGACTCCGGTCAGTGTGCCTGCCAGTATCTGCGCCAATGAATGCTGACGGAGAATCATGCGGCAAGTGCCGACGATGCCTGATATCAGGATGGTAAGGCAGAGCCACCATACGGGGTTGAACATAAAGAGAATGGAAAAGGCAATTAAGGCGCCTGTAAGACCTCCCGCTCCAGCCGAGTGAATGCAGATTTTCCAACGTGTGTTGATAAAGGCGCATGTGACTTGTATCATGAGAGCCGAGATGAGAATACCCCCCATGTATTGAGGCATGTGAAGGCGATTCATCGTATATAGTCCTGCTGCGTATGAGATAATGGAAAGCATGTAGGGCACGGAACGTTTCCGTCGCTGGCGCAGTTGCAGGGCACTCCACCCGTTTACCTTGCGATAGAAAAAGATGAGAATGGTCGGAAGCAACCATGTGAACAGGTAAACCAGCGTCAGCACGCTCACCTTGTAATTCGCCGGCAACAAGTTGAGATACGTGACCGTGAACAAGGCTATGAAGCATACCACGGGCATGTAGAAAGGGGAAAATACCGCAGAGAAAATCCGGGCGGCTTGGATGATATATTTATAGTTCATTTTCTTAGTCGGGCTACAGGTATACCCAGTTGTTCGCGATATTTGGCCACTGTACGGCGGGCAATGGGAAATCCTTTTTCGTTCAGCAGAGCGGTCAGCATCTCATCGTTTAGCGGATTCTTCCGGTCTTCGTTTTCCACCAGTTCCTGAAGTGCATTCTGTATTTTTCGGGTAGCTATCTCCTCTCCGTCCTCTGTCGTGTAACCGTCACTGAAGAACCATTTCAAGGGATAGATTCCATAGTTTGTCTGCACATATTTGCTGTTGCTTACCCGGGAGACGGTGGAGATGTCGAGTCCGGCACGTTCGGCCACGTCTTTCAGTATCATCGGACGGAGCAGCAGTTCGTCTCCTTCTTCAAAGAACGGACGTTGCAGGGCGATGATGGCCTCCATAGTGACGGTCAGAGTGTGGCGGCGCTGTCTGATGGCCTCGATGAAATATTGTGCTTTCTCTATCTTCTGGCGTGTATACTGGAGGGCCTCTTTTTCGGGACGCGAAAGACGGGAACGCGGACCGTCAGATTGTTTCATCAGGTTCATAAACGAATCGCTGATACGCAACTCTGGTACATCCCCTTGATTGAGAGTCAGGGTAATGGTGCCGTCATCGGCCGTCTCCACGATAAAATCGGGAATAATCTGCTGGTAATTGTGGCCTACAATTTCTCCCATGGCACTGCCGGGGCGCGGATTGAGCCGTTTCAGTTCCCGTTGCAACTGTTCCGTCTCCTCGTCCGTCAGTTTCAGGCGCTGTTGTATCTTATCCCATCTTTTGCGGGTGAATTCCTCGTAGTATTTTTCTATGACCAAATGTTCTCTTTGTTTCAGCGGTGTGTGGAACAGCTCGTCGTGTTCGATTTGCAGTAGCAGACATTCCTGAAGATTGCGTGCTCCGATACCGGCCGGTTCGAAATCCTGCAATTTTTTCAGTACACCGTACAGTTCCTCCTCTGTGGTCTCCACGTTATGGTATACCTCCAGTTCGTCGACCAGTATGGAGAGAGACTTTTTCAGCATTCCGTCATTTTCCAGCGACCCGATCAGATACTCCATCAGAATCTGTTCGTGCGGTGTGAGGTCACATTCCCCCATCTGTTCTTTCATTTGTTCATAGAACGAGGCCGTGTCGCTGTATTCGATGCTCTCGGGAGTCCGCCGCCCGCTTTCGCCTTTCAGCAGATAGTCCGGGATATCGTCCGCCGAACGGTAATCGCCCAGTGCCTGGCTGAATTCGGCTGTCGGGGAAAAAGGTGTGTCACTGTATGTATCCAGTCCTGCAGGTGCCAGCGTATCCTCCTCTTTCGTGTCCGCTTCCCCGCTGTCTTCTCCGTAATAGAAGTCATCATTGTCATTCCGGGTGTCGCTTTCTTCCAAGGCTCCGTTTTCCATCATTTCGTTCTGCACCCGTTGTTCCAGTTCGGACACAGGCATCTCCAACAATCGCACCAGCAGGACTTGCTGGGGCGAAAGGGTCTGCGTCTGTTGCAGCGTTTGGGTCTGAATGTTCTTCTGAGCCATAATGTGAAGCATTATCCGTTTTTCGCGATGCAAAAATAAGAAAAAAGGGGCAACGTCGTTCTCCTCTTATGAACTATTAAGCCAATGGAGGGGATGGATTACGTTTTTTATTCTTTCGCAAATGCAAAATCCAATTGCTTTTTTTCAAGATTAGCCCGGGCCACTTTGATTTTTACGGCATCTCCTAAAGAATAACGATGGTGGAATTTCCGTCCCCACAGACAATAATTGCGCTCGTCAAATTCGTAATAATCGTCATCCAGGTCCCGCAGAGGTATCATGCCTTCACATTTGTTTTCGTTTATTTCCACGTAGAGCCCGAATTCCGTCACTCCGCTGATGGTGCCTTCGAATACTTCGCCCAGGCGTTCGCTCATGAACTCCACCTGTTTGTATTTGATGCTCGCCCGTTCGGCGTTGGCTGCTATTTGTTCCATCTCGCTGCTGTGTTCACACAATTCTTCGTATTTGTCCCGGCTGGCACTGCGTCCGCCCTCCGCGTAGCGGGTCAGCAGACGGTGAACCATCAGGTCGGGATAACGACGGATGGGTGACGTGAAATGGGTATAATAGTCAAAGGCGAGTCCATAATGTCCGATATTCTGTGTGCTGTAACGTGCTTTCATCATTGTGCGCAGGGACACCAGTTCTATCACGTTCTGCTCCTTTTTGCCCCGCACGTCGTGCAGAAGCTTGTTCAGTCCGCGGCTCACTTCCGTCTTGCTTCCGGCCGTCTTGAGTTTGTAGCCGAACTTGACAATGAAGTCGCTCAGTTTTATCAGTTTCTCCTGGTCGGGCAGGTCATGAATGCGGTAAGGGAGCGTCTTGGCCTTTTTGTTTTTCGGAACCTTACCGATGCTTTCCGCTACGGTCCGGTTGGCCAGCAGCATGAACTCCTCTACCAGTTTGTTGGCATCCTTGCCCACCTTGAAATAAACACTGAGCGGTTTGCCTTTTTCATCTATTTCGAAACGTACTTCGCAGCGGTCGAAATCAATGGCGCCGTTGGCAAATCTTTTTGCCCGCAGTTGTTTGGCCAGCCTGTTCAGAATGAGCAGTTCGTCAGCAAATTGTTCCACAGGGAGGGCGTTTTCATTATCGGGTGCTCCGATAGCGTTGTGATCGCCCGGTGCCTTGTAGTCTTCGGGCGAAGCCTCGCCGCGTTGTTCGAACAACGCTTGTACTTCTTCGTACGTAAATCGCCTGTCGCTCTTGATGACAGTGTGGGCCAGATGCCAGTTTCTGATATTGGCTTTGTCGTCCAGCGTGAAGATAACGCTGTAAGCCAGTTTCTCTTCATTCGGACGCAGGGAGCAGATAAAGTTGCACAGCCGTTCGGGCAACATGGGAATGGTGCGGTCCACGAGGTAAACGCTCGTGGCTCTCTTTAAAGCCTCTTTGTCGATGATACTGCCTTCCGTAACGTAATGCGACACATCGGCAATATGCACACCCACTTCCCACAGTCCGTTGCCTGTCTGGCGTATGGACAGGGCGTCATCGAAATCTTTCGCGTCGCGCGGGTCGATGGTGAATGTCGTCACATCCCGCATGTCTTCCCTGCGGGCTATCTCATCCTTCGTAATGCCCGGTTCCATTTTAGCTGCAGCGTCCTCTACGCTTTTCGGATAAGTATACGGCAGTCCGAATTCGGCCAGGATGGCATGCATTTCCGCATTGTTCTCCCCGCTGGTTCCCAGAATGTCCACCACCTGCCCGATGGGATTCTTTACGTTCTCGGGCCATTCCGTGATTCTGACTACGGCCTTATCTCCCGACTTCCCTCCTTTCAGGGCGTTTTTGGGAATGAATATATCGTTGGCCAGCGTACGGTCTTCTGTCAGCAGGAACGCGAAATCCTTGTTTACTTTCAGTGTGCCTACGAACATTTTCTTGCTCCGTTCCAGAATGTCCGTCACTTCAGCTTCGCGTACATGGTTTCTTCTGCGGGCCAGCATGGTCACTCTCACACGGTCGCCGTTCATGGCATGTGCGGAATTGCGTTCGGCCACTAAGACCGGTTCTCCTCCTTCGTCCGGTATGAATGAATTCTTGCCGTTGGCTTTGCGTACGAATGTTCCTTCGAGTACATGTCCTTTGGTGTTCAGTTGATATTTTGATTTGGGCTTTTCTGTGATATAGTCGTCCAGTGTCATATCTTCCAGTAAATCCATGCAAAGCAGTTTGGCAGGGTGAGTCTCCAGCCTTAATTCATGGAAAATACGTTTTGTATCGAATATTTCGGATGGGTTCTTTTTGAATAAGTCCATCAGCAGTTCGGCCAGTTGTTTTTTCCTGAGTCGTTTGCCGCTCTTTTTTCCTGTTTTTCCCATATTGTTTTATTTAGGGTTGGTTTTGTTGTCATTTTCTTTATTGCAAATAAACTAAAATATTTGATGCGACGTCCTTTATAGTGCCCTTTTTTTGTGTCAAATGTATTATATTTGCAACCCTTAACAGTATGACCCCATGCAGGAAAAAGCGCGATCGCAGTCTATTTACCGGGTAACACTGGCGGGAAGCCTGATAAACTTCCTGTTGGTGGCGTTTAAGTTTATGGCCGGTGTGACGGGGCACAGTGCGGCGATGATTGCCGATGCTGTGCATTCCCTTTCAGATTTTGCTACGGACATTGTGGTACTTTTTTTTGTGCGTATCGCCAACAAGCCCCAGGATAAAACCCATGATTACGGGCATGGTAAATACGAGACGTTGGCCACGGCGCTTATCGGCATCATGTTACTGGGAGTGGGAGGCTGTATATGCTGGGACGGTCTGCAGGCCGTGTGGCTCGTCGTGCAGGGAGGGTCTTTGCCTCAGCCCGGATGGATATCCTTGTGGGCGGCTTTGCTTTCCATTCTGCTGAAAGAGATTGCCTATCAGTTTACCGTGCGTGTGGGGCGTCGTGTGGATTCACAGGCGGTCGTCGCCAATGCCTGGCACCACCGCAGTGATGCATTGTCTTCCGTTGGTACGGCATTGGGTATCGGCGGAGCCATTCTGGGAGGGGCAAACTGGCATATTCTTGATCCGCTGGCGGCTGTTGTCGTAAGCATATTCATTATTAAGGTATCGGTGAAACTTCTTCGTCCTTGTATGGACGAACTGACAGAGACTTCTTTGCCGGATGAGGTGGAGTATCAAATTGCCGAGCTGGTGAAGGCGGAACCGGAGGTGAGCGGCTTGCACAATCTGCGCACACGGCGCATCGGCAACCATTATGCCATAGAGATGCACGTGCGGATGGATGGGCGGTTGCCGCTTTTTGAAGCTCACAATCATGCTTCGAATATAGAATATGCGTTGAAAAAACGATATGGAAACAAGACCCACGTAGGTATCCACGTGGAACCTGTGAAAACAAATGGAATATATGCTGTGCCGGGCAAAGAGGATTTGGCCGGCACAGCAGGCTGAATCAAAACAATGATATGAAGATATTGATAACCGGAGCCAGCGGCTTTATAGGAAGTTTTCTGGTAGAAGAGGGATTGAGCCGCGGATGGCAGGTATGGGCTGGTATGCGCCATTCCAGCAGCAAGCGCTATCTGGCGGATGCCCGTATCCGTTTTGTAGAACTGGATTTCATGAATCCGGAAGTATTGGAGGAACAGCTGCGCCGGTGCAAGGAAGCCTTTGGCGGCTGGGATTATATCATCCATGCCGCCGGAGCGACCAAATGCTTGCACCGGGAGGACTTTTTCCGTACGAATACCGGAGGGACGCGGCATTTTGTAGAAGCGCTTGTCGGACTGGGCATGGTGCCGCGGCGTTTTGTGTTCATCAGTTCGCTGAGCGTTTTCGGAGCCATACGGGAATGTCCCGTGCGCGAGGCCACTCCGGACAATCCCTGGATATACGCCCCCATCACGGACGGCGATACGCCCCGCCCCAATACGGCTTATGGGGAGAGCAAGCGCCAGGCTGAGGAATATCTGCAGGCGCAGGAAGGTTTTCCGTATGTCATTCTGCGTCCCACGGGAGTCTATGGCCCGCGGGAAAAAGATTATTTCCTGATGGCACAGAGCATCAGGCGGCACACCGATTTTGCCGTGGGCTACCGTCCGCAGGAGATAACGTTCGTTTATGTGGCCGACCTGGTGCAGGCTGCCTATAAGGCGCTGGAGCACGGCGAAGTGCGCAGGGCTTATTTTGTCAGCGACGGATGCGTCTACAACAGCCGCCGTTTCAGCGACCTGATTCAGCAGGAACTGGGAAATCCGCTGGTCGTTCATATAAAAGCCCCCTTGTGGTTCCTGAGGTGTGTGTGTGCCGTGAGCGAGATCTTTCACCGCATACTGGGCAAGGTGGGAACGCTTAACGGGGACAAGTACCATATTATGAGCCAGCGTAACTGGCAGTGCGACATAGAGCCTGCCCGCAAGGAGTTGGGATATGTGCCGGAATATCCGCTGGAGAGGGGAGTGAAGGAGGCGATAGCCTGGTATCGCAAGGAGGGATGGCTATGATACAGTCGGCAAGCGATATCTTCGGATTGGAACCGGCCGGAAACCGGAAGCGCGGTTTGCTGGCGATAGAGAAACTGTGTATAGGCTATGCCCTGTTGACTGCGTTGCTGGTGCTTGTTCTTTGGGCGCGTCTCGACCATCCGGCCGGGATGTTGCTCGACCGTCTTCAGATTCTGCTGGCTACCGGCGCCTTGTGGGCGCTTTATCGGGTTTATCCCTGCCGCCTGATGCGTTTTGTGCGCATAACGGTGCAGATGGTGTTACTTAATTACTGGTATCCGGAAACGTATGAGTTTAACCGTGTTTTTGAGAATCTCGATTATCTGTTCGCCTCCTGGGAGCAACAGTTTTTCGGCGGTCAGCCGTCCGTATGGTTCAGCCAGGCCTTGCCCGGCGCTTTCTTCAGTGAGGCCTTCAATCTGGGATACTTCTCTTACTATCCGATGATATTGCTTCTGATGCTGTTTTATTTCTTCTGCCGCTATCCGCGTTACGAAGAGGCGTCCTTCGTCGTGATGTGCTCCTTCTTTGTGTATTACCTTATATATATATTCGTTCCGGTGGCCGGTCCGCAGTTCTACTTCCAGGCCATCGGGATGGACAATGTGGCGGCCGGGCATTTCCCGGCCCTGGGCACTTATTTCAGTTCGCATACCGACATGCTTCCGGCGCCGGGATACTCCGACGGTTTGTTCTATAAACTGGTTATCGGGGCGCAGGATATGGGGGAGCGTCCTACTGCGGCTTTCCCGAGTTCACACATAGGTGTGTCGCTGATACTCCTGATATTGGCATTCCGCACTTCACGCCGTCTGGGATTGTTTCTTTTGCCGTTCTGCATCCTGCTGTGTTGCGCCACGGTTTACATACAGGCCCACTACTTGGTGGATGCCATTGCCGGTTGCCTCTCGTCCGTACCGGTCTATTTCCTTTCGCGTAGCGTCTACCGGCGATGGTTTGTCGTCAAATGACTTGATGCGGTTGTCCCGTAGCATTGCTGCATCAACTGTTGCGGTGAAGTTAATCCGGAGAAATTCGTTTGTCACATATCTTCCAAAGACAGGCCTTTGAGCACCACTTGGTAACTACGCAGGTGCGACTTGATATGCTGGTATTTCTTCTCAAGCATCTGGGCATTAAACTTGCGTGGGTTGCGCTTCACTTCGGCCACAGTAGCGCGGCGGTCCAGCTTCTCTATGGCAATGAGGTCAATTTCGTTCTCACCCTTGTTGTCCCACCAGTGAGACACTTCGGTCACACGCTCGTGCTCACCAAACTGCTGGCGGAAATACTTCTCCAACACCATGCCGCTGAATTGCGTGTATTCTTGCTTTATGATTTCCGTAAGAAGGTTCAGCTTACCGAGTTCTACCACCGAACGGTTTGCCTCGATAAAGCGGAACCAAAACATCAGGAAGCAATCGTCGATATAGTATCTCACTCCTTGGCTGTTGGGTTTTGCCCACATGGGGCGACGTTTGTTGATGAGCGAATACTCCGTGTTAAGCGTTTCCAGATAACGCCCTGTATTCTTTCCGATGATGCTGTCAATCTCAGCCTGACTTGTCATTCCTTTGGCGATAAGTTGCAGTATGCTGTAGTATATTTGATATTTGCGCCCGAATTCCCCGACCAACAGTTCTGTCCCTTCATCGAGGAAGATGCTTGAAGGGCGGCATACGGCCTGTAACATGTCCTCCCACGTTTTGCAACCTTCATCCATCAACTGGGCAACATATTTTGCCACCCCGCCTGTAATCGTGTATAGCATCAGGAGGTCTTCAGAGGTATATGCCGGGTTGTGGTCACGAAGTATCTGCTTGATGACGTTCGTGGTGAAGGGCTTCAGATCAATGCGGGCGGTCTTCCTCCCGAAGAGTGGTTCCCGTTTGTCTTCAAAGATTCTGTGCATCATGGAGTAGATGCTGCCGCAGGCTATGAGATGCATGTGGGCACCCTCGTGATACTTGTCCCATACTTTCTGTATATTGCTTATGATGCCTTCGTCAATGTCGGCAAGGCGCTGGAATTCATCGATGATGAGCGTTACCTTTGTGTTTCGTGCATAAATCATCAGTTCTTCGATAATAGAAGCAACGCTGTTTGCCTGCCCATGAATATGCAATCCCAATACCGACTCCACTTGTTGCTGGAAATCTATGCATTGCAACTGTTCCGATTTCTTGCCCACAAAGAAATAGAGATAAGATTGCCTTTCAAAAGCATGCATCATCAGAGTGGTCTTCCCTGTACGCCTTCTCCCTATTAATACAGTGAGTTGCGCGTTGCTTTCGGCTAAGGAATCAAGTCTCTTAAGCTCAGTTATTTCTGTTTCTCTATCATAGAACTTCATAACTTTACAAAGTTGTAAATTACAAACGGTTTATTTGCAAAGATAGTGTTTGTTTCCTAATAACCGGTATGAATAGAATGAATATTTCTTTCAATAGTTGTTTTTATTAAAAATGACGCACCCTCATATTCGCGTATTATTTCTTTCCCACCCAATTGAAGTTATAGCTCACGGTAAGCATCAAATAGCGGTGCAGGACGTCGGTGTAGTGCTCTATGCGTCCTGTGGCGGTCACCTCGCTGCGGTAGTTGTTGGCTTGTGCCAAGAGGTCATGCGCTTTGATATGAATGCCGAGGCGGTCATTGAGAAAAAACTTTGAGAGCGAAGCGTCCCAGTTGATCACCGTACTGTTGAGCACGGCTTGGCTGTTGCCGGCGTAGAAGGAGGTCTGTATGAGGGTGGCGAACCGGATGTCCCAAGGCAGAGTGTAACCGATGTCACCGTATAGTATTGTCTCACGATAGTTGTCGCTCATGTCCAACTGGGAGACATGGCGAAAGGCAGTGCTCCAGCGACCGTAAAAGCGGAATCTCTTGCCAATGGTGGCGCGGAGGACAAACCAAGGCGTAAGTCCTACATTGCGGAGTAGACCGGCTGTTGCCGTGTTGCCTTCTACAAGGGATGACAAGTTTTCTGCTTGATGATAATCGGTAGAGAGGGAGGCGGACAAGTAGAGGCGCTGCTTGCTGTCAAGTGGGAAAGAGAACTCTGCGCGACCTCGTAGGGCATGTGTGCGCGAGGTGTTGACAGGTTGATAGGTGCGGATGCCTGTAGCCGGGTCAAAGACGGACTGCGTGGCTATGTCGTTGTAAAGGCGGCGGTAAGTGGCATTGATGTTGAACGCGCGGCCGCTTTTGACATGTTGCAGGCGGTAGGCGGTGTTCACTTCGTGGGTGAAAGAATTGCCAAGGTCTGCGTTGCCGACAAAACGGTTCAACGGGTCTGATGCATCGCGAATGGGCAGAAGTTGCGTCAATGCGGGCATGGAGGGCTGACCTTGATAGCCGGCATCCCATTCCGGCATCCATGTGCGCCCTTCACGGGTTTCGTATTTCCACTTCAGCGTTAGGACGGGACGAAAGAAAAAGCCGTCACGCTGTGGCCTGTACCTGCGGCCTTCACGGTCGTAGTTGAGCGTGCAGTGTTGGTAGTAGAAGGATTCATCTGCCTCAATCAGCAGAGACGTGCCACGTTCAAAGAGCACTTTGTGCGACAAATGTATGCCGGCTTCAGCCTTTTCTTCCCTCTCGGTGGAATAGTAGCTGTTGGCTTCGTCCAAACAGAGTGCCTGCCATTCGGTTTGAGGCAGGAGGCCCAGACTTTCGAACCCCCAGCTTTGCCGGTCGGACCACTCGGCCATACGTTCTAAGCGATATTCGGGATGATTGGCTGTGCCGTGGCGGTGAGAGAATCGGAGGAAGGGTTTTACTACGCCGTTGTAGCGTTCCGGGCGTTCGTATTGATGCGTCCAATCCAACTCGGAGTTGAGGTCTGATAAGTTATCGCGGCGGTACTGATAACGGCGGCGTGCATCCGTAGTCCCGTCATCATAGGTGGTCAGGCGGTAGTTGGAAAAGTCGTGCTGCGTCTGTGTCTCGTGTTTGAGCGAGGCGTTGAAGTTGAGCAAGTCGGTACCGAAAACAAATGAAGAGTGCCACTCCGGATGATGGGTAAGACTGCGAAAGCGAGACAGACTGGGGTCGAGCAAGCTGTAGAGCAGAGCGTTCTCGGACGTTTCTTCTTCGAGACGAATGATGCTGTCGAGCGGGATTCCCTCCCAGGCGGCCTTGGCGGGCAGGTGGTAGGAAAGACTGTGGCTGTCACGGGTGGTACGCTTGCGAGTGTGGTCAAAGTAGTAGTTCAATGAATGTTGCCACTGTCGGGATTTGCGGGCACGGAGGGAGGCGGAGGCAGAGGCGGCCAAATCTTCGCCGTCGATGCGTTCTGCATGACGGCTCATGAGGTTGTGCGGCGAGAGGTAAGTTTCATTGTTTTGCCAAGTCTGCTGTTCTGTGTCTTTGCGGCTGACGGAACCTCCGGAGGTGAAGCGCCAAATTTTGTTAGGCTCTATATAATAGGAAAAGCGGGCGGTCTTGGTGCTGACTCTTCCCGATGGATAGTACTCTTGCGTATTGCACATGTCCATCATCTGCCGGTTTTGATTGAAGTTGTTGATGTCGGTGTTGACGGTAAACATCTGCCGGTCGTCGAAGCGCATCAGGAAGGCCTGGCCGCCCCACAGGCCATCTGTGCCACCGTCGGCCGAGAGTTTGGCCATCCACATGCCGGTGTACTTCCGCTTGAGACGCACGTCCATCACATAGCTCTCGTCGTGCATGTCCCGGCCGGTGAGTTCCGACTGCTCGCCGGCTTTGTCGTAGACCTTGATGCGGCTCACGATATAGGCGGGCAGGTTGTCGAGCGCAGCCTGGATATTGCCTTGAAAGAAATCTTTGCCACTGACAAGGAGGTTGTCCACCCGTTTTCCATTGATTCGTATCTCGCCGTCCGTCATCGCAGCACCGGGCAACTGCTCCACAAGTTTGCGGAGAGACTCGGTCTGCGCCACGTTAAAGGCGTTGGCATTGTAAACGAGGGTGTCACCTTTGTAAAACATCTTAATGCGTGTAGCTTTTACCACCGCCTCCTTTAGTTGAACCTCTTTGATTCGGGGGATGAGGTAGACCGGCGGTACGCAGATCGTTTCTTTCCCTTCCTCAGGCACCACCCGGCAACGATACTCCTCAAAATCCTTGGTTTCCACCACGAGCAGGTATTCCTTCATCGTTGGAACGATCAGTGAAAAAACGGCACCGCTATGTTTATCGGCAAAAGTTTTCTCCCAATTGTCGCCTTTCTCTGTAATCAACTGATATCGGGTGGTGTCGGTGGCAATGAGTGTCTCACAGTCCGTTGCCATCAGTTTGACAACCGCATGTGCCACCCCCTCTTGCGTCAGTGCGCTGCTGACATCCCCACAGACGCGTATGCTCTGAGCCTTGATGCAGAGGGTGTTGCCCCAAAGCAGGAGAAATAATATAGTGATCAAATCATTATGTTTCATGTCTTTGACGGTTTCTTGTTGAATTTCCACGCCACGTGTAACATGATGTTTCGCGTGAGTGTATTGCTTACGGTCTCTACACGCCCTTGGGCATTGAGGGTTCGTACTGCGCTAAGTTGGCCAAGTATACGTCAGTTCGGGATAATGAAAGCCTCATCAGTTGTTTTTCTATTGTCATCGATTGGATTTTCGGGTCATCTTCACAAATGTAGGAAAGAATTCTATAGTTCCCAAAATTAATAAAGGATTTAGTGGAAGTTTACCGGGAACAACCGGAGTTTAATGCCTAAAACCATATCGGGAATTCTCCGATGATTATGCTATGGTTGTCGCAACGGTCATTCATTTTTTATTGTAGTTGTCGTAATGTCGCCATTCTAACTGCGATAATGTCGTCACTCAAACTGCAATGATTTGTTCATTCCAACTGAAGTGACATGTTCATTTAAACTGAAATCCTTGACTGAAATGGTATTCTTAGGAATACTATCCTTAGGGTGCAACGAATACAATTGTAAGGTGCTAAGGAATACGATTATAAGGTGGTAAGGAATACTATTGTAAGCACCTAACGATAGTATTTCACTCACCGAGTGAACAGCGCTCCACTACCTATAGTGAACAGTGCTCCACTACATCTAATGAACAGCGCTCCACTTGATGAGTGAACAGCACTCCACTCGACAAGTGGACAGCACACGGCTCGGCACGGGAACTGCCTGCGGGAGGGAAGCCTCCTTCGGCCGTCGCCGCACTCCTCCCTACACACATGTTTGTGGAAAAATGCTTCAATGGTTCAAACTGTTTGATTGCCAGCTACAAATGGTTCATTTATCCTTCAGCTTTCCTTCATTTATCCTTCAGTTTTTCCACCGTATGGTTCAGCAATCGGCCGCGGCAGCGCACTGAAACCGGTAATTCATGAACCATTACTCGCTGATTCCCAGCGTGTCTGAACCATTGCTGAACCTTTTGTGAACCATTACTCATTGATACTCAGTGAGTCTGAACCATTGAAGCATTTTCCTGCCAACATTTGTGTATAGGGGATGCCCGTTTGGTTGTATCTATGCAACCGGACATCTTGGAAAACTTATGTCCCTTAAACGGTGAAATCAGCGAGGTTGTGCAAAACTTTGATAAGTTTTAATGCTTTAAAAGCTAATTCTTTACTAAAGGATTGTCAATTGCGTGTCATCTTGTTTTTTAGTTGTCAACTGTTTGTCAATGGCTTTGTTTTATGGGCTTATTTCTTCTTCATACTTTTGCATCGGATTTCAAAAACAACGCTAAAATGTAAACGAGATGAAGAAAAGATTTCTATTATCAGGCTTTATAGCCACGGTGTTTTGTGCAGGGATGCAGGCACAAATAAAAACAGTAACATTGCATAATGATGATCTTATAACAGAGGATAGACATTACGAGATTCCTGTTATAAACTATGATGATAATACTGTTTCAATTTCTGCCGATACCATTATATATAATGCGACGGTAGTGGTCAAAGACATCAGTGGAAGGATTATTCATCAGGAACAAACCGTAATCAATCCTAATGAAACAGAGATAAAGATGGCGAAAGAAGAACTTGCGAACAAATCAAGCGTAGAAGTCTACTATGGTGACAAGCGTTTGTACGGGTATTTTGAGGAGTAGAATCATAAAAATAACAGTATTTTTAACATTTAAAGTTTTACAATTATGAAAAGAATTTTTTTAGCAATGAGCATTGTGCTCACATCTGTTGGTTTCATTGCGTGCTCGAACGAAGAAGTTGAGGCGACATCGACAGACAATCAGGTAAATGAAGCGGCACAGAAGGCCGAATTAAAGAAACTTCAGAGTGATATTGCCAAATTGAATAAAGAGTGGTTGGAAAAACATCCTGTAGCTTTAACACGGGGCGAGCAGGATTATGAGTCAACCGATGAAATCGCAAAGATAAGCATTACGGGTGCAGATTTGGCTGGTGCGTTTATTGGAAGTTCATTCGGTCTTCATGGAGCGATTATTGGAGGTGTTGCCGCATCGGTTATAGCCTCTTGGGAAAAGGAAAAATATGGATCGTGCAGTAGCATCCAAATGGATTATTCGGATGCAGATGATTTGGTGTTCAATAAAGGTGTTTCGGTTGAAACTTTTGATAGTATTGGTTACTTTCACAATAAGATTATTATGAACATAGGTATGGAGAACTTACTTAATGCGTCAATGGATGAAATCGATGAATTGGTATTAAACAGCACGATTGAAGTTTTGGGAGTGCAAGACGAAGAATTGAGTATTGAATATGTTAGAAATAATTCTTGTATCGCCTTTTTTAAGGAGAATATCGGTAGACTAAATAAAGCGGAGACTCCGGAGGAATTTTGTAATATTTTGACTGAAAACAAGGATATTAGTAGAGAAGAAGTGGATGTTATAAAGACGTATATGGAGGGACTTTCTACTATCGATAATACAAACGGCGCATACACAAAGGAGGTTTTAAGAACGATAGACGAGTCAAAATTGGAGCCATCAATAGCAACCGAATTGAAAAGCGGCGTACTTGTTGGTAATGCAAGTCAAAAATTATGGATTGTAAATCCTTGATAAACTGAAAAAGAGAAAGAAGTGGAGGCTGAATTTTTTGCATGAAGCTTCTTTCTCATCAATAATAAATAAAAGTTCTATGGGATATATTAAAGGTTTTATTTGGGGGGTGATGTTTATATTGTGTCTGTTCATTTTGGCGGATGCCAAAGAGGGAGGATGGACAACAATAACGGTGTTGGGTATCGGCTATGTTGTTGCAACATTGTTTCGCATATACATAGATCGAAAAAAAGGATGTACTCGTAGTTGTCTTCCTACTGACAGCAATCATGCCGTAGTGTTGGTCGTTCTCGCTCTCGACAACGTACTCGGAGGGGACACGCCTGAATACATGTTTATTGTTTCGGTGGTTGTTTTGTGGTTGCTTTTCGATACTTACAACAGGTCTGAAACAAAGAACAGGTTGGACGGATAAACGAAGTATTATAATACAAAGAGTAAGCCAAATGCGCCAGTATAACGGTGTGTGTGATTTGGTTAGGAGGATGTAACATGAAAATGCTGCATCCTCTTGTTTGCAACAATCTAAATAAACTTTTATTTTTGCATCAAAAAGAGAGATTGTTTATGTTTAGGCTTGTCATTTCGATTTTCATATCCGCTTTGTTAATACCATCGTGTTCGACTCCCGACTATCGCCGGGAATTGATAGAGATAGATAGTATATCCTCTGTGGATCCACAGAGGGCCATGCGCATGCTCGATAGTATAAAAACAGAGATGTTGTCTGCTCCCGAACACGAGCAGATGTATTATCGTTTGTTGTGTATCAAAGCACCTGATAAAGCTTATATAAAGCATACCTCGGACTGCGACATACTGCCGCTCGTGGAATACTACGAGACAAAAGGTGACAAGCGTTTGCTGGCCGAAGCTTATTATTATGCGGGGAGGGCATATCTCCATCTTAATGATTCCCCGCAAGCGTTGGAGTACTATCAAAAAGCTATCGACACCTTGTCTGATAAGGGTAACGAAGAGTTGAAGGATATTTTATATTTCCAGATGGGGCGCTTATTCCTCAATCAAGCGCTTTATAGTAAGGCTGTAAATATGTATAAACATGCATACAAATATCAAATAGAAAGAAAAGACACGCAGAATGCAATACATACGTTGCGTGACTTGGCTTATACATACAATAAAATGGAAGCGAAAGACAGTAGTTTGAACTACTATCAACAGGCTTATCGTTTGGCTGAATCAAAGAATGACAGTCATATGAAGATAAACGTGATGTCGCAGATGGCGTCTTTTTATATAGGGAAAGGTGATTACGCGAAAGCCTGGGAGTGCTTGCAGCCTGGTTTAAAGGAACATTATAATATAGAGTTGAGTCCCAATTATGTGATGGCTCTTAAAATATGCATGTGTACAGGGCAATATGGCGATGCCCTTTTTTATGGAAAGGAACTGATGAACGTTGGAACTGTACATGCAAAGCAGACAGCAAGCAGGAGCCTGACGGAGTTGTATCTCATGAGAAAGGATTATGATAATGCAAGAAAATATCTTCAGTCGTTCCAAGAATTGACAGATTCGGTAAACCGGATTACAGCGACGGAATCCGTCAACCGGATGAATTCGCTCTATAACTATAATCTTCGTGCGAAGGAGAATCTGGCTCTTAAAGCGGAGAATTTAAGGAAACAATCCGTAACGACCATGGCTGTAACCGTTCTGTGCATCATGGTGATTGTCTTTATCTCGTATGTTGCGAGGAACCGTCAGAAACAGAGATTTCAGGCGGAGCGGTTGAGCCGGGTGAAAAAGGAACTGTTTGAGCAAAGCGAGGAGTATGTGCGGAAGAACAACGAGAAGTTGGGCGAACTGGAGGAGGAACTGAAAAGGATGTCCGATGAGAACCTTTTGTTGATAGGCCGAATAGAGGAGCAGCGTGCGGACCTGATTCTTGCCAATGAGATAGCTCTGAAAAGGCAGGGGAGGATGGAGTCGGTAAGAGCCAGAATCATGGGGACGGAAATTTATCGGACCATTCAGGAGCATATACGGCATGACAAAGTAATCATGAGGATGGAATGGGAGGAACTCGACCGTATGATAAACCGTGAGATTCCCGGTTTCCGGGATAATCTATACAGTTACTATACAATCAGTTCGCATGAGTATCACGTTTGCATGCTCATCCGTCTGGATATATCGCCGAAGGATATGGCGGGTCTTCTTGGGTGCACCCCGAGCGCCGTGTCGAAGGTACGCAAGCGGCTGCAGGAAAAGTTTTTCAGCGACAGCGGGACGGCGAAGGACTTTGATAATTTCATCCACTCCCTTTGACGGAATGGCCAACGGGAGGCGTCCGGACTGATGCCTCCCGTTGGAGATGATGTGCTGTGGTTGGCTCTTAGCAATACATGTTGACGATGGCTTCATAGAGTTCCTGCTTGCCGCTGGTCTGTGCCGGTTCTCCGTTCTGCCTGGCGTAGGCGGCGATATCCTCGAGCGTCAGTTTGCCCTCCTCGAAGTCCTTGCCTTTTCCTGCGTCGAAGCTGGCATACCGGTCGGCGACCATCTGTCTGATGGGCGAGTTCTCCAGCAGGTCGGCTGCATTCTCCAATGCACGCGCCATGGCATCCATGCCTGCGATGTGGGCCAGGAAGATGTCTTCCGGGTCGGTAGAGTTGCGGCGAGTCTTGGCATCGAAGTTGGTTCCGCCGTTTCCCAGTCCGCCGTTGCGGATGATTTGCATCATCGCCTGTACCAGTTCGTAGTTGTCGATGGGGAACTGGTCGGTGTCCCATCCGTTTTGGTAGTCACCGCGGTTGGCATCGATGGAGCCCAGCATGCCGGCATCGACGGCACAGGCCAGTTCGTGTTCGAACGTATGTCCTGCCAGGGTGGCGTGGTTCACCTCGATGTTTACTTTGAAGTCATTCTCCAGCCCATGGGCTTTCAGGAAACCGATGACGGTTTCCGTGTCGGCGTCATACTGGTGCTTGGTTGGTTCCATCGGTTTCGGTTCAACTAAGAATGTGCCTTTGAAACCTTTGGCACGGGCATAGTCGCGGGCGGCAATCAGCATCTTTGCCAAGTGGTCTTTTTCGCGTTTCATGTCGGTGTTCAGCAGGCTCATGTAGCCTTCACGTCCGCCCCAGAAAACATAGTTGCTGCCTCCGAGGGCGATGGTTGCGTCGATGGCGTTCTTGATTTGTACGGCAGCGCGGGCCACGACGTTGAAGTCGGGATTGGTGGCGGCACCGTTCATGTAACGTTTGTGCCCGAATACGTTGGCGGTGCCCCACAGCAGTCTGATGTTTGTTCCCTGCATTTTTTCCTTCAGGTAAGCCACGATTTCTTTCATGTTGGCTTCGTACTCTTCGATGGAGTTGCTTTCCGATACCAGGTCGACGTCATGAAAACAGTAATATTCGATGCCCAGTTTCTCCATGATTTCAAAACCGGCGTCCACCTTCTGTCTGGCTATTTCCATGTCGTCCCCGCCTTGATTCCAGGGGAATGTCTTGGTGGGGCCGCCGAACTGGTCGCCGCCTTCCGCGCAGAGCGTATGCCACCACGCCATGGAGAACTTCAGCCAGTCTTTCATTTTCTTGCCGAGGATTACTTTCTCTGCATCGTAGTAGCGGTAAGCCATCGGGTTTTTGCTCTCTTTGCCTTCGAACTTGATTTTCCCGATCCCGGGGAAATATTCTTTCTGTGCCATAATGATTGTTGTTTATATGTGATAAGTGGGATTTCTGCGGTTCGTTACTTCTTTTCCATGGTGCGGAGTATGTCCAGCCAGCGCCCGTAAGCCTCCTGATACCGGGGTTGCAGGGCCGGATCCGGTTCGATAACCTTCAGGCATTCCAGACTGGCGAACGCCTCCTTGTTGTTCTTGTAAATGCCCGCGCCGATGCCCGCGCCCTTGGCGGCTCCTGCGGCGCCGTCGGTTTCGTACAGCTCGATGGTGGCTCCCGTTATGCCCGCCAGAGTATTGCGGAACAGGGCGCTGAGGAACATGTTGGCCCGTCCGGCATGTATTTTACGGATGTTCATCCCCATTTCCTGCATGATGTCGATGCCGTATTTGAACGAGAACACGATGCCTTCCTGGGCGGCGCGTACCAGGTGGTTTCGGTTGTGGACGTTGAAGTTGATTCCATGTATGCTGCAACCGGTTTCCCGGTTTTGCATGACTCGTTCCGCTCCGTTTCCGAACGGGATGATGCTGACGCCTTCGCTTCCTATGTCCACGCTTTCCGCCATGCGGTTCAGGTCTTCGTATGGCAGGTTTCCGGGGACTATATTCCGGCGCATCCAGGAATTGAGGATGCCGGTGCCGTTGATGCAGAGCAGTATGCCGAGGCGGGTTTGTCGGTTTTCCATGTGATTGACGTGCGCGAAAGTATTCACGCGCGACAGCGGGTCGTAGTTGATAGTCCCGTTGACGCCGTAGACCACTCCCGACGTGCCGGCGGTGGATGCTATTTCGCCCGGGTTGAAGACATTCAGGGAGAGGGCGTTGTTCGGCTGGTCGCCTGCACGGTATGTCACGGGGATGCCGCTCCTGATGCCTAATTCTTTTGCCACTTGCGGGGTGACATGTCCCTGTTCGCTGAAGGTGGGGCGGATTTCGGGAATGATGTCCGTGCCGAAGCCGAGGTGATCCATAAGTTCCTTGCAGATGCAGTTGTTTCGGAAGTCCCAGAGCATGCCTTCCGACAGTCCGGACAGGGTGGTCGTTGCCGTGCCGGTCAGCCGCATGGCGATGTAATCGCCCGGTAGCATGATTTTGTCGATTCTTTCAAAAATGTCCGGTTCATTCTCTTTCACCCAGGCCAGTTTGCAGGCGGTGAAGTTGCCCGGCGAGTTCAGCAGATGGCCGAGACAGAACTCGGGGCCAAGCGCCTCCATCGCCTTGTTCCCGTAAGGTACGGCGCGGGAGTCGCACCAGATGATGGCGGGTCGCAACGCCTTTTGTTCGCGGTCCACACAGACCAGTCCGTGCATCTGGTAACTGATGCCGATGGCCGCCAGTCCTTCCCTTATGGCGGTTATGTCACGTCCGGTTCTCTCGGCCGCCCGGTTCATGGCTTCCGCCGTTGCTTCTTTCAGGTATGTCCACCATGATTCGGGTTCCTGTTCCGCCCATCCCGCCTTGTGGCTGATAATCGGGGCTTCCTGTTTCGGAAAGAAGGCGTTGCCTACTGTCTTTCCGCTCTCTGCGTCCACGATACAGGCTTTTACGGACGAGCTGCCGATGTCATATCCAATTAAATACATACGTGTCGTTTTGTTCTGTTCTCCTGCCGGCAAATATAAATGTTCTTTTTAACGGACTGTCTGATATAAATCAGAAAAACAGGCCCGGATAAAGAATCAGCCGGCAGAATGGTTGAATCTGCCGGCTGACTATATAAATAAAGTATGTGAGTCTTATTCCTCCACCAGTTCTTCGAAATCATCTTTTCCAACTCCGCACAAAGGACAAACCCAGTCTTCGGGAATGTCTTCAAAAGCTGTGCCCGGTTCGATACCGGATTCGGGATCACCTACTTCAGGGTCATAGACCCATTGACATACGGTACAGATATACTTTTTCATACTCTTCTTTTTTTATTGTGGTTTTATATTTCTTTTTGCGGATGCAAGTATAAGAAATTAAATTCAAACGTTCGTATAAATCGCTTTTTGCTTTTATTTTTTTAACAGGGAAATGAATTCTTTCATTCCTTCGGAAGCTCCTTTAACGATATGCGTGCAGTCCGATGCGTGCTGCACGGTCACGGGTTTGGGGTCGATCAGGAAGACGGGAGTTCCCGGACGTACATAGTGTACGAGGCCCGCCGCCGGATAAACGTTCAGTGATGTGCCTATTATAAGGAAGATGCCCGTTTCGTGGGCTGCCAGGATGGCTTCCTCCATACGTGGGACGGGTTCGCCGAACCATACGATGAAAGGGCGCAGCTGGCTGTTGTCTTTGGCTTTGTCTCCCATGTGTATCTCGCAACGCTCCGGGTCGAGTTGCTGTATGTAGCGCGGGTCTTCGGGGGACAGGCTGGAGGTCGCTTTCATCAATTCCCCGTGCAAGTGTATGACACGGCTGCTACCGGCCCGTTCGTGCAGGTTGTCTACATTCTGTGTGACAACTGTCACTTCGTATTCCTTCTCTAATTCCGCCACCAGTCTGTGTCCCTGGCACGGTTCCGCTTCCATCAGTTGTCTGCGCAGCCCGTTATAAAAATCCAGCACCAGTTCTGGGTCGCGGCGGAAACCTTCCGGCGTGGCCACGTCCTCCACTCTGTATCGGTTCCATAGCCCGTCGCAGTCGCGGAAAGTGCTGAATCCGCTTTCGGCAGACATCCCGGCACCGGTCAATACCAATAGTTTTTTCATAATGTTTGCGAAAATCTCTTCAAAATTAGGAAAAATAAACGACTGAAACGGTAAAGAGTGAGATAAAACCGTTAACTTTGCGCTTTTGAGTGTAAAAAATAAAAAGAACGACAATGGATAAATTGAGTTACGCTCTCGGATTGGGTATCGGGCAGCAGCTGAAAAGTATGGAGGTGGACAATTTTGTAGCCTCTGATTTCGCTCAGGCGGTTCAGGACGTATTGGATGGTAACAATCTGGCTGTATCCCATACGGAAGCGCAGAAAATGGTGACAGAATATTTCCAGAAGAAGGAAACTGCCCTGGCAGCCGAGAATGAGAAGAAAGGCAAAGCCGCCAAAGAGGCCGGGGAAGCATATCTGAAAGAGAATGCGACGAAGGAAGGCGTGGTGACGACTGCTTCCGGTCTGCAATATAAGGTGTTGTGCGAAGGTAATGGTAAAAGCCCGAAAGCGACGGACAAGGTGCGTTGCCACTATGAGGGAATGCTCATCGACGGGACTCTGTTCGACAGTAGCCTGCAGCGGGGAGAACCTGCGGATTTCCCTCTGAACGGGGTTATCACCGGTTGGACGGAAGGATTGCAACTGATGAAGGAAGGTGCCAAATACCGTTTCTTCATTCCCTATCGTCTGGGGTATGGCGAACGTGGTGCCGGTCGTGACATACCTCCTTACAGCACACTGGTGTTCGACGTGGAACTGATAAAAGTATTATAAGAACAACATACATATAAAATCATTTAGGAAATGAAAAAAACAGTTTTGTTTGCAGCCGTAGCTGCAATGGTAGGAATGTCGGCTTGTGATTCTTCTTCCAAGGCCGATTTGAAGAGTGACATCGACTCTTTGAGCTATGCGCTCGGCGTGTCGTACACAGACGGTCTGGTAGACTATCTGAATATGCGCGAAGGTGTGGACAGCACGATGATGGACGAATTCTTCAAGGGATTGAACGAAGGCGTGAACGCCGGTGATGACAAGGACAAGAAGGCTTACATGGTGGGATACAACATCGGTCAGCGCATCTCCAACCAGATGGTTGCCGGTATCAACCGTGACTTGTTCGGCGAGGATTCGACCAAGACAATCAGCCTGAAGAACTTTATGGCCGGATTCAAGGCAGGAGCCACTTCCGATGAGAATGTCATGACGATGGCCGAGGCACGCGAGACTTCGGAGAGAATCTACGAGGCACTGCGTCGTGCACAGATGGAACAGAAGTATGGCGAGAACAAGAAGGCCGGCGAAGACTATATGGCTGAAATCGCAAAGAAAGAAGGTGTTCAGGAACTGGGCGACGGCATTTTTTATGAAGTCCTGACGGAAGGTAAGGGTGCTATTCCTGCCGATACTTCAAAGGTGAAGGTGCATTACGAAGGAAAGCTGATTGACGGTACTGTATTCGACAGCAGCTATCAGCGCGAGGCTCCTACAACTTTTGCCTGCAACCAGGTGATCAAAGGCTGGACCAAGGCTCTCACAAGCATGCCGGTGGGTTCTAAGTGGATCATCTACATCCCGCAGGAACAGGCTTACGGTGAAGCGGACAGAGGCCAGATCAAACCTTACTCTGCTTTGACATTTACTGTAGAACTGCTTGAAATCGAGAAGTAAGATACTGCGATGAAAGTATTGAGAAGTTTTGTATATGCTTTGACGATGCTGCTCATCTGTACGGGCGGCTATGCCAAAGGCAAGAAGAAGGCCGGAAAAGGCAAGAAGGCTGTGGCCGAAAAGGTGGATACCTGTTCGGTCGATACGTTCAGCTATGCTTTCGGAGTGGCCAACACGCAGGGATTGACTCAATACCTGACCAGCAGGATGGGAGTGGATATGGCTTATCTGGCTGATTTCCTGAAGGGCTTCGATGCCGGGACGGAGGATGAGGCCAGTAAGCGGATGCGCGCTTATTGTGCCGGAGTCGATATACGGACTCAGGTGGGGCGGCAGATTATCCCGAACATCAACAAGCAGATTGCCGATAACGACAGTGTGAAGACGCTGAATGAAGATTTGTTTATCAAGGCGTTCCGTGCGTCCATAGCCGGAGAGGCGACCGATATACCGATGGATACGGCCCAGAACATCGTCAAGAAGCAGATGGAATATTACCAGTCTGTGAACATGGAACGTAAATTCGGTGAGAACAAGAAAGCTGGAGAAGACTATCTGCAGGCCTATGCCAAAGAGAAAGGTGTGAAGAAACTGGAAGGCGGAGTCTTGTATAAAGTACTGACCGAAGGAATAGGAGAGATGCCGGTTGCGGAGTCGAAAGTGAAGGTGAACTACGAGGGTAAGCTGGTGGACGGAACGGTGTTCGACAGCAGTTATGAACGTAAGGAGCCTACGACTTTTGCCTGCAACCAGGTTATTAAAGGCTGGACCACGGCTCTCACTCACATGCCGGTCGGCTCCAAGTGGGAAATCGTTATTCCCCAGGAGATGGCTTACGGAGCCCGTGAGGCAGGCAAAATAAAGCCTTTTTCCACATTGATATTTACCGTGGAACTTCTGGAAGTAGAAAAATAACATTGGCAAACGCTGAAAAAGGGCACTGAAACACTGTTCAGTGCCCTTTTTTTTGTTAAATATCCCCTTGGGGCTAAAAAAATGACTATATTTGTTTTCATAAACAATAACGATATAGCATAACAAAAAGAAATGGAAAAAATAGATAGTCTTGACAAAAAGATTTTAGGGATCATATCGAACAATGCTCGTACGCCGTTTAAGGACGTTGCCGAGGAGTGTGGTGTATCGCGTGCCGCTATCCATCAGCGTGTGCAGCGCCTGATAGACATGGGAGTCATTATCGGTTCCGGTTATCATGTTAATCCAAAGAGTCTGGGATACAGTACCTGTACGTATGTGGGAGTAAAGCTGGAGAAAGGCAATATGTACAAGCGGGTTGTGGAAGAGCTGATGAAGATTCCGGAAGTTGTGGAATGCCATTTTACGACGGGTCCTTATACGATGCTGACGAAACTGTATGCCCGGGACAATGCCCATCTGATGGAACTGCTTAACAACAAGATGCAGGAGATACCGGGGGTGACGGCTACGGAGACATTAATTTCCTTAGAACAAAGCATCAAGAAAGAAGTTCCCATCGGGCTTCATAACGATTGATATATACGGTTTGTCTGATGTGTTTATATGAGTACAGACTATTTTGACTGGCGCGGGTGTTACGGTGGCTGGCATGCTACATTTCCTCTTCGCCGTCGTCGTCCGGTGATAGGCATTACGGGCAATTACGGTGAAAAGGGGTGTGAGCTGGCCGAAGGTTACTATCGTTCGTTGCTGCGTGCGGGGGCTGTTCCTTTGATAGTTCCTCCTTACGAGGAATGCGACGCAATGGCGGATATGCTGGAGCGTGTCGATGGATTGCTCTTGTCCGGAGGAGGAGACCTGAATCCTTTGTTCATGGGGGAAGAACCGATTCCCGAACTGCATTCCGTCAATTATCGGAGAGACAAGGCGGAACTGTTGCTCATCCGCATGGCTTATGACAGGCAGGTGCCGATGTTGGGCATCTGTCGTGGAATCCAGATGCTGACGGTAGCTTTGGGCGGTACGCTGTATCAGGATATCGGCGCGCAGGCTCCGGATGGCCCGTTTATCAAGCATGATCAGAGTCTGCAGCGGGGAGTGCCTTCTCACACCGTGGAGGTTTGTACGGAAGGAATCCTGCATCGATTGTTTCAGGGGGGACGACTGGCCGTCAATTCTTTCCATCATCAGGCAGTCCGTGAGCCGGGGCCGTTGCTCCGTGTCTGTGCGAAAGCGCCGGACGGTATTGTCGAAGCCGTGGAGTCGGCTGAGTATAAATCCGTCTTGGGTGTACAGTGGCATCCGGAGTGCTTCATAGAGCAGGGCGACGAAAGCATGCTGCCGCTTTTCCGCTGGCTGACGGCGGAGGCTGCTTCTTTCGCCGGTGCGCGTGACTTGCATCGCCGATCGGTTGTCCTGGACAGTCATTGCGATACGCCGATGTTCTTTGAACAGGGAATTCGTATTGAACAGCGGGATTCCCGTATTCTGGTCGACCTGCACAAGATGGACGAAGGAGGACTGAACACATCCATCATGGTAGCTTATCTGCCGCAGAAGGAACGTAATGGAACCGGGCACCGGCAGGCGAGGGAATACGCGGACCTGCAGCTCTCCCGCATCCGTCAGATGGTGGAAGATAACCGGGAATATGTAGGGTTGGCGTGTACGCCGGACGATGTTTACCGTTTGCATCGCGAGGGGCGGAAAGCAATCATGCAGGGGATTGAAAACGGATATGCCATAGGGCGGGAACTCGGTCTGCTGAAACATTACCGTGACCAGGGCGTTGTCTATCTGACCCTGTGCCATAATGGGGATAACGAGATTTGTGATTCAGCACGGGGACAGAATGAACACGGAGGCCTGAGTGTTTTCGGCCGGGAAGCGGTGGCGGAGATGAACCGCCTGGGAATGATGATAGACTTGTCCCATGCATCGGAAAAGACGTTCTATGATGTGCTGGAGCTGAGTTCTGTGCCTGTCGTGTGTTCCCATTCCTCGGCGCGTGCTCTCTGTGACGTGCCCCGCAATCTGACCGATGCGCAGATGAAGGCGTTGGCCGGGCGCGGAGGCGTGGCACAAGTCACTCTTTACGAAGGGTTCCTTCGGAAAGACGGTAATGCCTCGATAGAGGATGTGATGAGCCACCTGTACCACATGATAGATGTCATGGGAGTGGAACACGTAGGCATCGGTACTGACTTCGATGGCGATGGAGGAGTACCCGGCTGTGCCGCTGCGAACGAAGTCGTCAATCTGACACGCCGTATGTTGGCCGAGGGATTGACCGAAGACGAAATCCGGTTGATATGGGGAGGCAATTTCTTGCGTGTCATGCGGGAGGTGCAACACGCGGCTGTTTGTTGAGCATGTATATTTAGATGAATCAGATGAAGAAGATATTATTTTGTGGCATTGTTTTGGCGGGAGTCACAAGCCTGATGACAGCCTGTCGGGATACATCCGGTCAGGGGAAAAAAGAGGTACGGAAGACAGAAACCGTGGCGCCTGACTTCTGTGCGGACAGTGCGTTTGCCTATACGGCCGCCCAATGCGAGTTCGGTCCACGCGTACCGAACACGCCGGCGCATGAGAGTTGTGGAGACTACATTGTCGGTAAGTTCCGGTCATTCGGAGCTTCGGTGATGGAACAGCGTGCCAGTCTGCGTGCCTACGACGGTACGATTCTGAGAGCGCGTAACATCATCGCCTCCCTGTATCCGGAGCGCGAGCAGCGTCTGCTTCTGTGCGGCCATTGGGATAGCCGGCCTTTTGCGGATAACGATCCGGACTCCGCAAACTGGAGAAAGCCCGTTCTGGCGGCCAACGATGCGGCCAGCGATGTGGCGGTTATGCTGGAACTGGCGCGTGTGATATGCGGACAGGCCCTGCAGAACATCGGCGTTGATTTTATATGTTTCGATGCAGAGGATTATGGGCGTCCTTCCTGGGAGGAAGATCCGGGCGATAACGGTATGGACTGGTGTCTTGGTTCCCAGTATTGGGCGGCCAATCCCCATGTGGACGGTTACAAGGCTCGTTTCGGCATCCTGATGGATATGGTAGGCGGTGAGGGAAGCACCTTCTCTCAGGAACTTGTGTCGCTCCAATACGCCTCGGATGTTGTCGAGAAAGTGTGGAGCGCGGCCGGCCGTTTAGGGTATGGCGCTTATTTCCCGCGTCAGCAGGGAGGTTTCCTGATGGATGACCATGTGGCGGTCAACCGGACGGCCGGGATTCCCTGCATAGACATTGTACCTTATTTTACGGACGGTCCCTCGTCGTTCGGTCCCACATGGCATACGGTGGACGATACGATGGAGCATATAGACGTGCAGGTGTTGAAAGCGGTGGGACAGACCGTTTTGCAGGTAATATATAATGAAGATAATAACGGATGAAGACGATAAATGAATTGCAGGATGAGGTGGTTGAAGAGTTCGCCGACCTCGAAGACTGGATGGACAAATACCAGTTGTTGATAGATATGGGTAGCGAGGAGGAAGCTCTGCCCGACGAATATAAGACGGAACAGAACCTTATCGACGGGTGTCAGAGCCGTGTGTGGTTGCAGGCGGATCAGACGGAAGACGGCCGTATCGTGTTCCGTGCGGAAAGCGACGCACTGATTGTGAAGGGCATTGTCGCATTGCTGGTGCGCGTACTGAGCGGACATACCCCGGAAGAGATTCTGGAGGCCGACCTCTACTTCATCGAGAAGTTAGGACTGCGCGAGCATCTGTCGCCCACCCGCAGCAACGGACTTTTGGCCATGCTGAAGCAGATGCGCATGTATGCACTGGCTTATAAGGCTAAAGCGAACTGACAGTCTCGGCTTCCGCCCGCCGTCTGCGGGCCTGTTCCAGGAGAGAGAACAATTCTTCCACGGTGCTGGCACGCAGGATGGCTATGCGCAGGTCGCGGAAGTTCGGTATGCCCTTGAACACAGGCGAGGCGGCCAGATGGCGGCGGCTATGCAATATGCCCCGGTATTCGTCGATGCGCTCCACGCTCGTGAGCACCTGTCGTTTGAGTACGTCGATTTTCCAGTCCGCACTCATCATCGGATAATTGCTTTCTATGATTCCCCCGGTCTGCGCGTTTGTCCGGCTGGGGCAGAGATAGTCCGTAATCTCCTTGAATATCCAGGGGCGACCGAATGTGGCGCGTCCCACCATGACGGCATCGACACCGTAGCGGTCAAAACATTCCTTTGCCCTTTCGGGAGATGTGATGTCGCCGTTTCCGATGACGGGAATCCGCATGCGGGGATTGTTCTTCACCTCTCCGATAAGTGTCCAGTCCGCTTCGCCCGTGTACATCTGTGCCCGTGTGCGTCCGTGGATGGTCAGGGCCTGTATGCCGCAATCCTGCAGGCGTTCCGCCAGCTCCACGATGATTTTGTGTGAATCGTCCCATCCCAGTCGTGTCTTTACGGTTACGGGGATGTCCACCGCCTTCACCACCGCTTCCGTAATCTCCAGCATCTTGGGTACGTTCTGCAGCATTCCCGCACCGGATCCCTTGCCTGCTACTCGTTTCACCGGGCATCCGAAATTCAGGTCAAGCACATCGGGGTGTGCCTGTTCCACCACGATGCGGGCGGCTTCCACCATCGGTCCCGTCTCTTTGCCGTAAATCTGAATAGCTACAGGCCGTTCGTCATCGCTCACTTTCAGCTTTTCCAGACTGCGGTTCACCATACGTATCAGAGCGTCGGCTGCCACGAATTCCGAATACACCATAGCAGCTCCCATCTGTTTGCACAGCAGGCGGAAACCTATATCCGTCACATCCTCCATCGGTGCCAGAAACACCGGATAAGGACCAAATTCCACATTCCCTATTTTCATGTTGCAAGATTACGGAAAAAAACGAAGCGGGCAAGTTGTCTGTTCTCCTGTTTCTTTGGACATAGTTCAGGGGAGCAGTTTACTTTTCCTCCATGACGGGCTTTTCGATGCCGTCGGCTGTGGCACGTTCTTCCATGTGTTTGATGCGTGCGTCCAGATCGGGATGCGAGGAGAACAACTGATTGATTTTGTTGTTGCCTTGTGCTCCGGCCTCTTCCTGCATTTGTTTCAGTCGACGGAACGAGTAGGCCATCGACCACGGGTTCTTACCGGCTTTCTTCAGAAAATCATATCCGAAATCGTCTGCATTACGTTCCTGTTTCTGAGAATATCTCGCATTGACCAATGCTTCGCCGAGGTTGCCCAGTTGGGATTCGGTCAGTTGGGCCGCTTTGTCGTTGCTGGAAGCGATGCCGTCTTTCAGGGCTGAGGTCAATAAGGCCGTGCGGAATCCCTTTTTAGAGTCGCGGTGAGCCACATGGCCTACTTCGTGTCCGATGACTCCCAGCAGTTCTTCATCCGTCATGATGTCCATCAGGGAGGAGAACACGCGCACACTGCCGTCCGCACAGGCGAACGCGTTTACGTCGGTTACGTAATATACCTTGAAGTTCAAGGGTATGCCGTCGGCATTCGTCAGTCCTTCCGTCAGTTTTTTCAGGCGGACCGTGTAAGGGCTTGTTTCGTCGCATACCTGATTGTGGGCATCCATCCAGTCGATGTATTCCTTTACATATTGTGCCATCTGTGCATCGGTCAGCGTGGTGGCCTGTACCACTTTGGTGGCTCCGCCGATAGCCTTCTTAATGTTAAACTGTGCCATCATAGGCATGGTAAGCGTCGCACCGAAAAATATAGCGACGCACTTAATTATGAATCTTTTCATAAGCCTTTAGAATAATACGATAAAAATTGGTCTGCAAAATTATGAAATTTGTCCTATATCATGGTTGCCATTCCTCATTTTTTTGGCCTGGAAGGGTAATGAAGGGGTAAAGTCTAATTCTGCACGACCAGATACCTGTTCCCCTCTGCCGTGTGCACCTTCTTCACGCCGGCCGCCACCAGCGACCGGGACAGCGGCCGCATCTTCACCTCACCGCCCGCACCCGGACAACGCCGGCGCATCACGGCAAGCAGCTCCGGCAGCGAGCGCAACACGCCCTGCTCGCCCGGGCGGGGCGCACGGAAACAG
>CAMWUI010000029.1 GCA_947177395.1 uncultured Paraprevotella sp. | reverse complement strand
GAATACATATTGCAGTCGATTTTGATTTTTGGCTGCAAAGCTATGTCATATGAGGTTTTGAGGCAAGACGTCTTTTTTGGACGCTTACCCAATATACGTTGATTTGTTAATTTATGATTGTCCTTTACATGATTAAGCGGGAGCAACTTCCTAAATAGATTTTACATGTAACGGTTGTCTTTAAATTGTGTATTGTCCAATTTCTCCAAGCTATTGATACCTGCCATAACAAATAACTTACGTGGACGTATAATGAGCATTTCAAAACCTGCACCAAGATATCCAATAACTGCCACCATCTTTCCCTTTATGGAATCCGCAAAAGGAATCTGATAGGTGATACTATTTCCGTAGGAACAAATATCGCAACTAGGTTTTAATATTTCCTAGGTCTCCAGTCCTGAATCGCATGATAAGCTTACCAATTGTCTTCCAGGCGCTCACGATGGGCTTCCAGCACTCCAAGACGGATAAGTTGTCTTGAGAAATAACCGGAGCGAACTTCCACCGCACACAAAGAATACACTAAGAAGAGGTTGAGCAACAAGGAAACAACAAAAGTTTGTATGACTTTATATTCATAATATTCAAGTGCCGGAAATTTACTCTAATGGCTTTTGAACTTTTTTCTAAAGAATCCTTCTACTTTAATCCTTTCCCCTGCCGTCAAGGTATACAGCCATGAAGTAATACCAATGGTCATGGAAGAAATAATGCAGGTTCCTATCAGGCGGAACCAACCTTGCGAGCAAAATACATGAAAGAGCAGGCAAACGCCTGTAGACAATATGGTTACAATAAGAATCCCTTTCAATACATGATTAAAGAAATATTTAAAAGTAATTCCAATAAAAGGCTTATTGACTGTGACACGTGGGATGAATATCAACAGATAAATTATATTCGTCATCGCCACAGTCCAAATAGGACTGCCGGTTATGTTAAGCACGATGTACGAACTTAAAAGTATCAATAATTGAGCCATACTCACCAGGACTTGAAATTTGCGTATCTTTCCGGAAGCTCTGTTTAATGTCAGACTTGAATTCAGTAAAACCTCTGTTAATGTATTGAACAATGTCAATTGAACGAAAACACCGGTATAGGGAGGAACTTCTGCCAACCATTTAGAGAGAAAGAAATCCACCTCAAAAATGCAAGGAAGAGTAATGAAAAGAAATAACAAATAGGAAAATTTTGCACCTCTGCAAACAATTTTTGTCGTATATGCGATGTCTCCGGCTGCATACGACTTGGTTATCTGTGGATTTAAAGCTGTAGTGAAATTTCTGGAAAATGCCCCTGCAGTTCCATTGATTTGCGAAGCGACACCACGTGCTGCATTGATGGCGGTGCCAAAGTGCATGTTCAACATGATACTCACCCCCTGACTGCTTAGCATGGAAGCACAAGATGTCAGGAAATTCCAACCAGCAAAACCAAACATATCCTTGAAAATACATTTATCTATATGCATAGTATATCGGCATTCCGGAAAGTTTCTTCTGCAATAAATCCAATACATCAGTTGAATGGACATAGATACGGCTAGTACCAGAATCCCATAGAATACAAGTTTGTTGATGGGGCTAACAGATAGTGACAAGGCTATTCCAAATGTAAGAAGTACTTTGGCTATGGTGACAAAAGCGAATGTCCCCATTTTTTCGTGAGAAATAACCGAGGCGCTATAAGGCACGCTGAGCATCTCTATGATAAATGCAAGGAGGGAAAACTGGTAAATCCAGTTGGCAGCTGACATGCGGTCGGGCTCTATGTTCAATTTTGCATTGACAAACCACAAGCCGACAGTTTCGCCTAATAGTATTACAACCAGGGATAGCATTAAAAGAATATTGATGGCTGTCGAGAATGTTTGTTGTAACCTCTTTGCATTATTACGCCCCAATTCAAATGTAAGGAAACGGCCAACCGCCTGAGTCATGGCAGAAGTTACCATGTAGAACATGGAGACAAATCCACCTATGACATTGTATACTCCATAGTCTGACACGCCCAAATTGGCAAGGATCAGACGAGTGGAGTAGAAACTGATGCCCACAGTAAACAGCATGCGGGCATATAATATCAGTGTATTCTTGGCTAATCGTTTATTGTTCTGTGATTCGTCAGACATGTTTCTGGATTCTTTTAAAGCAGAATAAGACTTTTGGCGATTCTTTGCGAATTCCTTTTATTTTTGTGCATAGAAATCATTTGAAAACAATGGTTGTCTGTTGTCCGTGCTCATTTTGTAGCTTATTAGATATCTCTTTGGCATTGTTTTCTCTGAAAAAATGGACTTTCTTGAATTTTTTATATAAGATATCAAGTTTGAGGGCTATTGCCTATGATAATCAATCTACTATATTAAAAGTTGTTGTCACCGACTATTTCCCGGGAGAGCTTTCAAGAAAATTCATTGCAAATAGACTAGTTTTTCTGATAGATGACAGGTGATGGCGATGAGAAATGGCAGATGTTTCTATTGTCTTACATGAACTTAAGAACTGAAAAAATGTTATTTTTGTGTATACCTATCTGTTATTCTCTATTAAGTTCTTTGAGCATTCTTGGTGTATCTTCAATTAAAAGACTTTGATGGATAATATAATATATAATGCGCTTATGATTGACAATCCAACAAAGAGACAACATTAAAAACACTTTTCCTATAAGAGTTACATATGGTATGATATTTTTAACATATGTACCAATATGACCTATGTCTCCTGTTTCTAAGAATGAAAGGGGGATATAACATTGCAGTATCCCATATAAATATAGTGCCCATAGGAAGAGTTGTGGTATTTGCAAATAGATACTATTGAGCTTGCCTATTACTAGCATGAAAGATATGGCTGAAAACAAACTTAAGACCAGAGAGGTTACATACCGGCAGAAAGCGAAATGGCTCTTACCGCAACAGATTTCAAAGGCTACACAAATAATGAATATTGAAAGCATTATAATCCATGTTATAACACCATACCAATAACTTTCGTCATTGTCTGTACGCTGACGGATGTTTACTGTCACATTTGTTAATACGAGGTATATGACAAACATCGCCGTGCTATTAAGAAAATCAAAAAATTGAGTATATATAGCTTGAGCCATTATGATACGATCGTTTGGTTCCGAAGCAAGCTCAAATATCAAATTTCCTGCATAATATGCCAGCCATAAAATCCACACAAACATCCATGCACGGTAAAACTGCATTGTGGCTTCGCTTATGACGTGGAATTTTTCATCTATAATTTTATTATAAGGTATTTTTAAACGGCATACTTTAACCAAATATTGTTTTATAGGTCTGTCGTTTCTTAAATCAGCATAAGCAATGCGCTTGTTTTTTATCAGTACAAAAAGTGTTATGAATATAAATATGCTTTGTATTGTATAATTAGCTGTGTCCTTAAGTGTGAAATCCCAGTAAAGGCGTTCTTTATTGCAACACGATTTGAATTGTAAAGACTCTATTGTCAATGAGATAAAAACGGGTATTAAAGCTGAAAATATGGTCAGGAGAATCTGGAATTTTTCCTTGTGAAACCAATGTATAAATTCTTTAAACATCACACTCTATTTTTTTGTTTTTCCAAAAAATGATTTATTTTCACCATGCCAAAAATCATTCATAGAAACCACTGGGTGATCTTCTATATGTTCGTCGTTGATGCCATATTGACGTATTATCTGTCCATTTTCTTCATATATGTCATAGCATTCAAAGATTTCTCTTGGCCGTTTTATCTTGCCGCAGTATATTTTGCTTGGTGTATTATCATAACCTGCAAAACGTTCTATATATAGTAGAAGCGTACCGTCGGTATCTCTTTCTGTACACAATACATTATCGGCTATCGCCCGAAGTTTATATGTGGCTTCTGCTTCCCGATCACATAATATATACAGATCTATATCGAGCTCATGGCAGAGTGCAGCTAAAGATGGAATAAACAACGGGTTATTTTTCAAAAGAGGAAAGCAAAAGTCAAGAATCTGGAGATCGTCAATAATCACCCTGCTTATGCGTCGACCATCGGTAAATGGAATGCTAACCTGTTTGCGGAGGAAATAAATAAATTCGTCGGAAGTTATATTTCCCATGAAAATATTCATAAAATGAATATAGGAATAACATTGTGCGCATTTTTCGTTCCTGCAAGTTCCGCTGTGCATCATTGCCGGACACGACAATCGCCTGCGTGTCATGCTTGTGTCTTTATTTAAAAGCAGTATCAGAGAATGCTCGTATTGGAGTGAAGAACTGAATATACTTCCAAAAGTTATAAAGCGTTTGTAAGTATTGGCTTCCCCTATGATGGCAGTGACACCGCCACGAAATAATTTTATGCAGTCGCGACGTCTCATTAACGGTATGCCGTCCTTGTTTTGCATGCCGCTATCTTCTCCTTGGGAAAGAAGAATTTTCTCAAGGATATCTATAGATGTATTATAAGAGATCTCCGGAGAGAGCAAATCATCGATGTATTCTTTCTTTCGACGTTCTTTATTTTCTGTGTATTCACGATACGTACCTGAATGGTATTTTGAAACCCCTAATGAGTCAAGATATTGCTGATATGTATCAGTTACTACATCAGAATGTGTGTACACAAGTGCTCTCTGGAGATAGCGCCGTTTTGGAAAATAAGTATTTATGCTCGGAAATATTTCTATACCATAGTCTCGACGTTTGTATTGATGCCAGCCTTTTGCTGTAAGTTGGAAAATGCATCTTGTTATACAAAGATATTGAAGAGTATAATGTTCAACGTCCTTGTTCGTAAGATCTATTATCATGTCTGCACATGAGTTTGATAAGGGAATGTTGTCTGGTACAACTACCAACGCTACAGTATGTTTTTGATTAATGCAATCTAGTAACTCCGCTACATGTGAAAGGTCTTCGGTAAAAGGAAAAATCAAATCATAACAGGCAACAGTGTTTTTTTTGTTGTTACAATCATGACTATTGATCTCATTTTTTAAATCTGTTATGCTTTTGTCGTAAAGATTCTCTACGTTACTGGAGATTAGCGGGTATTTAAGCCGATTACTTAATTTTTTAAGTTTATCAATCTGCCGGTCTTGTATATCACCTAAGTCTTTATTAAAGTAGTCCGAAATACCCTTACCTCTGCGTTCAACAATAAAATTCTCGTTATGGGTATAATTTTCTGTTCTTCGGTAGTGTAAGGCATTGGTTCGGTTACTATAATATACTGCTTCTTGGCATATTAGATTGTCTATTTCTTGTAATTGATAATTGCAATTTTGGTTATCGGGTATTTTAAAGAAAAGATGTGAAAACAGATTATCTTGAAATAGTTCTGTGTTATGGTTGGATACATGAAGCATTGTCATCAACTGGATACATTTTGTTATTATTATATCCAGTAATAGATCGTTTATATATTCGCAACTATAGTGATTGGTATAAAAGCAAGGAATGACGGGGGATTCATTGTTATTTAGACCTTGAGCTATGCCATACATCATCTGAAGTCCAAGCAGTGTTTTCTCAGTGTATTCCCCTCCCCGAATAATTATCAATGTATGATCTCGTGACAAGTCAAGACCATCATATAAAATTTGATCCAATCCATCAATAGATGTGGATACTTTGGTGTATTTGTTCATTTTGTTGGATTCCATAAATAATGAACTGTTTTAGAGAACTTATGAATTCAAAAATATGTTTGTTGTTAGCCCTCAGAAATATAGGAAGAGTTATTTCAGCTCGTCAATGTTCTCGAACTGTTCTTTGTGGATATTGCCGATGGCAAGTGTCATGTCGCCTATTTGCATCACAAGCTTGCGGTCGCGTTCGATGCGTATGATGTAGCCTTCGCAGCCCTTGAGGAGGCCGGAGGTGAAACGCACCGGAGTGTGTCCCTGGGCGTAATACTCCAACGGATGGCGGAGGATACGGATACGGGTGGGATCGTGTTCCGCCACTTTCATGAACGGTTTCATGACGGAGTCCGGGATGACGGCGGTCTGCCCGCTGGCACAATCCTTCGCCAGATGGAGCTCGGGATATTCCTGTTTGAGATAGGTGTTGATGCTCCGGACGCTTCCCTGTATGAAGACCAGGCCGCTGATGGTGGGTTTGCGGATTTCTCCGCAGTCCTTTTTCGAATGTGCGTATGTGTATTTTGTCTCATGGACAAAGCATCTGAAATGCATGTCCGTGGCTCTGATAAAAAGGGGGACTCTCGCCCAATGCATGAATAGATAGCACCAGCTGTTCGCTTCAGGACATACCTCTCTTTCTGGATGGGTCGGGCCGACCTGTCCAATATCGTTTGTGCCCCAGGCTGCAGAAAGAGAAGCGGAACTATCCAGTGTCATCGTCTCTCCGACTACTTTATGTGCTGGCACCCGGCAACGCCCGTTGCCGCTAATGTGCTTTCATTAAATGAAATAGGTTTCATACTTATCGCAATAAGCGTTCCTTGTCCCGCCGGTTTGTCCCGTTGGACGGGAAATAAGACCGGGGCCGGAGCATGGCATAAGCCTTTCCGGAATTTTGCAAAGTTAATAATTCTTTTTGTATTATTAAGTCTTGTGAGCGGATTTTTGTAGGATTCTGTCGTTAATGTCGGATGTAGTCCGGGCGCTGCTTGTTTCCGAGTCTTATGTGCGTGCGACAAAAATGTTTATTTCAAAGGTTCTTAACTTATCTTTTCCTTGTTTCTCGATTTTTATGCTTACCTTTGTCGACATAATTTGAAATTAGGAAACAGGAATTAAAGATGTCGTGCATCCTGCATATTGAGACAAGTACGAAGGTTTGTTCGGTGGCTGTCAGTGAAGACGGGCAGACCGTGTTTGACAAAGTGGATTACGAGGGGCCGTCGCATGCCGTCGTTCTGGGCGTGTTTGTGGACGAGGCTCTTTCTTTTATAGACAGTCATGCGATGCCGCTTGACGCGGTGGCAGTCAGTTGCGGCCCGGGGTCGTATACAGGGTTGCGCATCGGGGTGTCCATGGCCAAGGGGATCTGTTACGGCAGGAATGTGCGCCTCATCTCGGTTCCGACGTTGCGTCTGATGTGTGTGCCTCTGTTGTTATACCGGGATGATTTGCCCGAGGACGCGCTTCTGGTGCCGATGATAGATGCACGGCGTATGGAGGTGTATGCCGCGGTATACGACAGGGCGCTGAACGAGGTGCGCGGCACATCGGCCGATATCGTGGACGAATCCACTTATGCGGATTATCTGGACCATCGTCCCGTATATTTCTTTGGCGACGGGGCGGGCAAGTGCAAGGCATGCATCAGTCATCCGAACGCCCGTTTCGTGGAGGATGTCGTACCTCTGGCCAAAAACATGTTTCCGTTGGCCGAACAGGCCGTGGCGCGCGGCGAATTTGCCGATGTGGCTTATTTTGAACCGTTTTATCTGAAGGAGTTCGTTGCGTCGACTCCCAGGAAATTATTGTAATATATGCAGTATAATACCCAACGCAAGAGATTGCCTATGCCCGAGTACGGTCGCGGCATACAGAACATGGTGGAGTATGCGCTCACCATACAGGACAGAGAAGAGCGCCAGCGGTGTGCCAACACGATTGTGGCCATTATGGGAAACATGTTCCCGCATCTGCGCGATGTGCCGGATTTCAAGCATAAGCTGTGGGACCATCTGGCGGTGATGTCCGACTACAAACTGGATATTGACTATCCGTATGAGGTGAAGCCTTCCTCGGAAACGGAGGTCAGGCCCCGGCCGATGGATTATCCCATGAAGCGCATACGCTATCGTCACTATGGATATTTGCTGGAGACTCTGCTGAAGAAGATGAAAGAGATGCCGGAAGGCGAGGAGCGCGACATGCTGTCCCGTCTGGTGGCCAACCAGATGAAGCGCAGTCTCTATAATTGGAACAAGGACGCCATGGAGGATGAAAAAGTGGCGGCGGACATGGCAGAATATACTGGCGGAGTCGTGAAACTGGATGTGGAGCGCCGTCCGCTGGCATCCATGACGACGCGGCAGGCGCCTCCGCAGAATACGCCGGGGCGCGGAGGACGCCGCGGTAATAGCAAGAAGAGAGCCTGAATCATATAATGACTTTTTAGAGCATGAGTTCGTTTATCATTAAAGGCGGTCATAGGCTGAAGGGGGACATCCGTCCCCAGGGAGCCAAGAACGAGGCGTTGCAGGTGCTGTGTGCGACCTTGCTGACGGAAGAACCGGTGCGGATAAAGAATGTGCCGGACATCGCGGACGTGAACAACCAGATACAACTGTTGCGGGATATCGGCGTGAAGGTGGTCCGCAACGGAGAGGGAGACTATACGTTTCAGGCAGACCGTGTGGACATGACTTATCTGGACAGCAATGAGTATCTTCAGTGCTGTGCCCGTTTGCGCGGGAGCGTAATGCTTATCGGACCGTTGGTGGCTCGCTTCGGACAGGCGCAGATAGCGAAGCCCGGAGGCGACAAGATAGGCCGCCGCAGGTTGGATACCCACTTTCTGGGTATTCAGAAACTGGGCGGTGAGTTCTGTTGTGACGAAACGCGCGGCACATATCATATCCGTGCGGCTCGTTTGAAAGGCACTTACATGTTGCTCGACGAGGCTTCCGTGACGGGAACAGCCAACATCATCATGGCGGCGGTGTTGGCCGAGGGGACTACCACGATATACAATGCGGCCTGCGAACCTTATATCCAGCAGTTGTGTCATCTGCTCAACCGCATGGGGGCGCGTATCAGCGGTATCGCCTCCAATCTGCTAACAATCATCGGGGTGCGGGAACTTCACGGTGCGTCGCATACGGTTCTGCCGGATATGATAGAAGTGGGCAGTTTCATCGGCATGGCGGCCATGGTGGGTGACGGTATCCGCATCAAAGGGGTAGGGTACGACCAGCTGGGCATCATTCCCTATACGTTCCGGCGCCTGGGAGTGCAGGTGCTTCGTGACGAAGACGATATCGTGATACCCCGTCAGGATCATTACGAGATAGAGTCTTTCATGGACGGCTCGTTCATGACGTTGAGCGACGCTCCGTGGCCGGGATTGACTCCGGACCTGCTGAGCGTGATGCTTGTAGTCGCCACGCAGGCCAAAGGCTCCGTGCTGATTCATCAGAAGATGTTTGAGAGCCGTCTGTTTTTTGTGGATAAACTGATAGACATGGGGGCGCAGATTATTCTGTGCGACCCTCACCGGGCGGTTGTCGTGGGACATGACCATCAGATGAAATTGCGCGGCGGGAATATGACTTCGCCCGACATCCGGGCCGGTATCGCCTTGCTGATTGCGGCCATGAGTGCCGAGGGGACCAGCCGGATTGCCAACATCCAGCAGATAGACCGAGGGTATGAGTGTATCGAACGCCGTCTGGGAGCCTTGGGGGCGCACATCGAACGAAGTGACGACAAATGATCAAGGAGTGTGACGTATATAAAATAGGTGTGCTGACAAAAACGCACGGGGTGTCGGGCGAGTTGAACTTGTCGTTTACGGACGATGTGTTCGACCGGGTGGACGCCGATTATCTGGTATGCCGGATGGACGGTATTCTCGTGCCGTTCTTTATGGAGGAATATCGTTTCAGAAGCGGTTCCGTGGCTCTGATGAAGTTTGAGGGGATTGATACGGAGGAACAGGCCCGCCGCATGGTCGGGGTGGAAGTGTTCTTTCCGAAGGAATTGGCAGACGAACCGGAGGAAGACGCTTATACCTGGACTTATTTTACGGGTTTTGAGGTCACGGACGAGGTGCATGGACCGCTGGGGGAGATAAAGTCCGTGGATGACGGGACGACTAACGTGCTTTTTGAGGTTGTTTCTTTGGACGGGCGGGAGATTTTATTGCCGGCTCACGAAGAATTTATTGTCGGCATAGATCATGCCGGCCGGCGACTGACTGTTCGGGTACCCGACGGTCTGTTGTCGCTGAATGAAATGGATGAATGACATAATTAAATATGGGAAACGGGAAAAAACAGATTGCCATATTGGGGTCCACCGGTTCTATCGGGACACAGGCCTTGCAGGTTATCGAGGAACATCCGGAGGCGTACGAGGCATGTGTGCTGACGGCCGGTAACCGGGCGGATTTGCTGGCCGAGCAGGCCAGGCGCTTTCTACCGGGCAGCGTGGTGATCGCCAACGAGGACAAATACGAGTATCTGCGTGATGCTCTGTCCGATTTGCCTGTTAAGGTGTATGCCGGAGCGGATGCCTTGTGTCAGGTAGTGCAGGAGGAGGGGATCGACATGGTGCTGACGGCCATGGTCGGTTTTGCCGGACTGGCTCCCACGGTCAGCGCTATCCGTGCGGGTAAGGCCATAGCTTTGGCCAACAAAGAGACTTTGGTGGTGGCGGGCGAACTTATCAACCGTCTGGCTGCTGAACATAAAGTACCGGTCCTGCCTGTGGATTCGGAGCATTCGGCCATTTTCCAGTGCATCGTGGGAGAGCCGAGCCCGATAGAGGAAATCATTCTGACGGCTTCCGGCGGACCGTTCCGCACGTGCAGCCGCGAGCAGTTGGCCGCAGCGACGAAAGAACAGGCACTGAAGCATCCCAATTGGAGCATGGGGGCTAAGATAACGATAGACTCCGCCTCCATGATGAACAAGGGCTTTGAGGTTATCGAGGCTAAATGGCTGTTCGGGGTGTCACCGGAGCAGATACGTGTGGTGGTGCACCCGCAATCGGTGGTTCACAGTGCCGTGCAGTTTGCCGATGGGGCTGTGAAGGCTCAGTTGGGAGTGCCGGACATGCGTGTGCCCATCCAGTACGCTTTTTCTTATCCTTATCGTCTGGAGAGCGGTTTTGACCGGCTCGACCTGACACGTCTGGGAACGCTGACTTTCGAAGAGCCGGACACAGACCGTTTCCGCAATCTGGCACTGGCATACGAGGCTCTCCGCCGGGGAGGCAATATGCCTTGTGTGCTCAATGCGGCCAACGAGGTGGTCAACCGGGCTTTTCTGGAAGACCGTATAGGTTTTCTCCGGATGAGCGATGTGATAGAGCAGACGATGGACCGCATTCCGTTCCTGGCGGTTCCCACGCTCGACGATTATTTCCGCATCGATGCCGAGGCGCGTCGCATGGCGGCCGAACTGCTCTGAATGCGGGATGGCATACATTAATATATATAGTAAACATACATTGGTACAATGGATACATTCTTGATTAAAGCATTTCAATTGATTCTTTCCCTGTCCATCCTCGTGGTGTTGCATGAAGGGGGGCATTTCTTTTTCGCCAAGGTGTTCAAGGTGAGGGTGGAGAAATTCTTTTTGTTTTTTGACCCCAAGTTTCATCTGTTCAGTACGAAGGATAAGTGGTTTACCCGTCTCTTTCCCCGTTTCCGGAACAAGGAGACCGAATACGGTATCGGATGGCTTCCTTTCGGCGGTTATGTGAAGATAGCCGGAATGATAGACGAGAGCATGGATACCGAACAGATGAAGCAGCCGGTTCAGGCATGGGAGTTTCGTTCCAAGCCGGCCTGGCAGCGCCTGTTCATCATGATCGGCGGCGTGCTGGTGAATTTCCTGCTGGCACTGGTTATCTATTCCTCCATATTGTTTGTGTGGGGAGAGGAATACATTCCCATGAAACGTATGTACATGGGCTTCAATTTCAATGAAGAAGCGCAGACCATCGGTTTCCGTGACGGCGACGTGCTTATTTCGGCCGACGGAGTGGCGTTCCAGCGCCTGGACGGGAATGTCTACCGTGCCTTGTCCGAGGCAAAGACCGTGACCGTGAAGCGCCGGCAGAAATATGTAAACATCTCCATGCCGGAGGATATGGACATGCTTTCGATGATCCGTCAGGTGCCGGCTTTCCTTGTGCCGCGCATACCTTCGGTGGTCGATTCCGTGCCGGTGGGTACGCCTGCCTATGAGGCTGGTTTGCGTTCGGGGTGCAAGATTAATGAAGTAGACGGTGTGAAGGTATACTTCTGGAGCGATTTTGACAATCTGATGTCCCGCAAAGCGGACATGCTGGCCACCGGCTGCAGTCGTGAAGACAGTCTGCGTCTGCGCACGATGACGGTGGTGTATACGACGCGGGACCACAGGCAGACCGATACGGTGGAAGTATGTCTGACTGCCGATTACAAACTGGGTGTCATCAAACGTTCCTTGTCGAATTATTACAAACCGATTCATGTCGAGTATGGTTTCTGGGAAAGTATTCCGGCCGGCGTTCGTCATGGTTTGTCTGTGCTGACCGGTTATGTAAGCGATCTGAAATACGTCTTTACGTCCGACGGGGTGAAGAGTGTCGGCAGTTTCGGCACCATCGGCAGTATATTCCCGGACGTATGGGATTGGCAGAGTTTCTGGGGTATAACGGCCTTTCTCAGCATTATGCTGGCTTTCATGAACATCCTGCCTATTCCGGCTCTCGACGGCGGTCATGTACTCTTCCTGCTGGCGGAAATCATCATGCGCCGTCCGCCTAGCGAAAAGTTCATGGAGCGTGCCCAGATGGTGGGTATGACGTTGCTTATTGCGTTGATGTTACTGGCCTGCTACAATGATATAGTGCGTTTCCTCTTTTGAGGAATGGTAGCGCACACAGTTTTTCGCGGGGCATCTCTTGATATAAATCAAGAAATGGCCCGTGAAGTGTATTTTCCCGCCTTTCGTGTTTGTGGTAAAGTGCATCTCTTTTTATTTTTGCAACATAAAACGAGAGGAATTTGGTCCGGGAGGATGTGAAAAAGACTCTCCGCGACAAAACGATATAAGGTTAGTTTGTTTTAGGTAAAAAATGTAGTGAATGGATGCTTACACAGCGGTGATTCTGGGCGTTTCTTTGGGTGCGACGATATTTAGTATAATTTCGTTGCTGATGTTGAAAGAGGGTGGAGACCTTTGAAACGGTCGGAATCGGAGAAACATGAGAGCGGGTGTGTCATAGTCAGAATGGCACGCTCGCTTTTTTTAATGCCCCATACGCAATGCATTCCTTACCCCCTAAGGATAGTATTCCTTACACCCTTACAATAGTATTTCTTAGCACCTTACGATAGTATTCGTTACACCCTAAGGATAGTATTCCTAAGGATGCCATTTCTGTTTGATACAGATAAACGCGGATTATTTTCTCTGAAACTGAAAAAATAAAATCCGCGTTCATCCTTTAAACCCGCGTCATTCGCGTCTCATTATGGATTCATTTCTATTGTCTTATTTCTTGTGAGTCTCCACCCATTGGCGTGCATTTACGAACGCCTCCATCCACGGGGTTATCTCGTCGCTGCGGCGGTTGGCCGGATACCAGGCGTTCTGCCACGGGAATATGGCACGTTCCAGATGGGGCATCATGGCCAGATGGCGGCCGTCTGCACTGCAGATACCGGCCACGCTGTAATCGGAGCCGTTCGGATTGCCGGGGTATTCGTCATAGCTGTACTTGGCGACAACGTTGTAGTGCTCTTCCGGATACGGCAACGAGAATTTACCTTCGCCGTGGGCTACCCAGATACCCAGTTTGTTCCCGCTCAGGGAACCGAACATCACGCTGCGGTTCATCGGGATGGTCAGGCCGACATAAGAAGATTCGAACTTATGTGAATCGTTGTGCAGCATGCGGGCTTTCTTCTCAAAGTCGGGATTGATGAGGTTCAGTTCCACCATCAGTTGGCAACCGTTGCAGATGCCGAGCGAGAGAGTGTCCTCGCGGGCATAGAACCTGTCGAGGGCGGCTTTCGCTTTCGGATTGTACAGGAAAGCGCCTGCCCAGCCTTTGGCAGAGCCCAGAACGTCGGAATTGGAGAAACCGCCGCAGAAGACAATCATGTTGATGTCTTCGAGCGTTTCCCGACCGGTGATGAGGTCGGTCATCATCACGTCTTTCACGTCGAAGCCGGCAAGGTAAAGCGAGTAGGCCATTTCGCGCTCTCCGTTCGTTCCCTTCTCGCGGATAATGGCAGCTTTGATGCCGGAAGAGATGCGACGGTCGGGATTCAGGTCATATTGCGAAAGTTTACCGGTGAAGCCGGCATTGAAGACAGCCTCCAGAGGTTGCATTTTATAGTTCTCAAAGCGTGTTTTCGCACAGCCGTTCATGCTTTGTCTGCGGTCGAGCAGATAGGACGTGCTGTACCACACATCGCGCAGATGGTCGATGCCGAACTGATACTCGGCCTCGTCTTTGTTTACGAGTATATGACGTTCTTCCGAAGGAACGCCCAACTTGATGTAGCCAACGCCGGCCTCTTCCAGCATTTTCTTGAATGCGGCCTTGTTCTTGTCTTCAATCTGTACGACTACGCCCGGATTCTCTGCAAACAGGATTTTCACGATGTCGTGGTGGGAGAACTTATCCAGATCGATTTCCATACCGCCGTCCGTGTTGGCGAAGCACATTTCCAGCAACGTCGTTATCAGACCGCCGGCCGAGATGTCGTGTCCGGCGAGGATGAGCCCTTTGTTCACCATCTCCTGAATGGTGTTGAACGCATCACGGAAATATTCCGGATTCTTGCAGGTTGGAACATCGGACCCCACCTTGTTCAACGACTGGGCAAAAGCGGAACCGCCCAAGCGTAGTTCGTCGAAACTGAAATCTATATGGTAGAATGTTGATTTTTTGTTGTTGACCATTACGGGAGAAACAACCTTTTTCACGTCACTCACCTCGCCGCCTGCGCTCACGATTACCGTACCCGGGGAAATGATCTTCTCGCCGTTCGGATACTTCTGGCTCATGGACAACGAGTCCTTGCCCGTCGGGACGTTGATTTCCAGCGCACAGCAGAAATCGGACAAGGCCTGCACTCCTTTGTAGAGACGGGCATCCTCTCCCTCCTGGGAGCGGCAGGGCCACATCCAGTTGGCAGACAGGGATATGCTGTCCAGTCCCTCGGTCAGCGGTGCCCAGACGATATTGGTCAGGGACTCTGCTACAGAGAGTACGGAACCGGCGGCGGGGTCTGCCAAGCCTGCTTGCGGAGCATGGCCGATAGCCGTGGCGATACCGGATTTTCCGCGGTAGTCCAAGGCAACCACACCGCAGTCGCTGAGCGGCAACTGTATTTCACCCTGGCACTGCTGGCGGGCGACCTTGCCCGTCACGGAGCGGTCCACTTTGTTCGTCAGCCAGTCTTTGCATGCCACAGCTTCCAGACGCAGTATGCGCTCTACGTAGTCGTTCAGTTGCGCGGCGTCGTATGATACGTCCTCGTAACGGCGTTCCACTGTATTGTCCTTCATGTAGGTCTTCGGACTGTGGCCGAACATCTGGGCCACATCCAGGTCAAACGGGCGTATGCCGTCTCCCTGACGGAATGCAAAATGCGCATCCCCGGTAGTTTCTCCCACGACATACATCGGGGCGCGTTCGCGTTCCGCAATCTTGCGGACATGCTCGATATGTTCTTCCTGAATCAGAAGTCCCATACGCTCCTGAGATTCGTTGGCGATGATTTCTTTTGAAGACAAGGTCTGGTCTCCGACGGGCAACTTTGTCATGTCGATGAGTCCGCCGCATTCTTCCACAAGTTCCGACAGGCAGTTGACGTGACCGGCCGAACCGTGGTCGTGTATGGATACGACGGGGTTCACATCCTCTTCGCACAGGGCGCGTACAAGGTTGTTCGCACGTTTCTGCATTTCCGGGTTGGCACGCTGTACGGCATTCAGCTCTATTCCGGAGGAATAACGTCCCGTGTCTACCGAAGATACGGAGCCGCCTCCCAGACCGATGCGGTAATTGTCGCCACCGACAACGACAACCTTGTTGCCCTTCTGCGGTACGCCTTTCAGGCAGTCGCGCCGGGTGCCGTAACCCACGCCGCCAGCCAGCATGATAACCTTGTCATAACCGTATTGTTCGCCGTTCTCCTGATGTTCGAAAGTGAGGACCGAACCGGTAATCAGCGGTTGGCCGAACTTGTTGCCGAAGTCGGAGGCGCCGTTGGAAGCCTTGATGAGGATTTGTTCCGGAGTCTGGTACAACCATTTGCGTACGGGAAGTATATCTTCCCAGTCTCGCCCCTCGTCGGTGCGGGGATATGATGTCATATATACCGCGGTTCCGGCGATGGGCCAGCTGCCGACACCGCCTCCCATACGGTCGCGGATTTCGCCGCCTGTGCCGGTCGAAGCACCGTTGAACGGTTCTACCGTTGTCGGGAAATTGTGTGTTTCCGCCTTTATGGAGATGACCGATTCGATGTCCTTGATGACAAAATAATCGGAAGTGGAATGGTCTTTCGGGGCAAACTGTTCTACGACGGGACCTTCGGCAAATGCCACGTTGTCCTTGTAAGCGGAAATAATCTTATGGGGATTTTCCTGCGTTGTCTTCTTAATCATCTGGAACAAGGATGATTCCATCTCTTTCCCGTCGATGATAAAGGTACCGCCGAATATTTTGTGACGGCAGTGCTCCGAATTGATCTGTGCAAAACCGAACACTTCCGAATCGGTCAGCTTGCGGCCCAGTTGCCCCTCCACCTGATGCAGATATTCGATTTCTTCGGGAGACAATGCGAGTCCTTCCTGCTCGTTGTATTCTTCGAGATTCTCGATATACTGAATCTGCGCAGGTGCGATGTTTACGGTGAAGATATCTTGATCCAACCCTTTGTACATACGCTGCAACATCGGGTCGTGGTCGGCATTCTCGTTTTCCACGGGGAAATACTCTTCGATGCGGGAGATGCCGCTGAGGCTCATGTTCTGGGTAATCTCGACGGCGTTGGTACTCCAGGGAGTAATCATTTCGCGGCGTGGGCCGACGAAACAGCCGGTCAGCCGGCTTTCGTCTTCGGCTACGGCTTCACCGTAGAGCCAGCACAATTTTGCAATCTCTTCATTGTCCAGCGCATGGTCGGCCTGTGTGGCTATCACGCTTTGGGAGGGGGTTCTAAAAAAGAAAATAGACATAAACTTAAGCTAACGTAATGTTAATACTTTGACTTTACCTACAAAGGTAAGCAATCTGCGGCGAAATACAGGTAAAACGGAGATGAAAAATAGAAAAACTTTAAGTAAGCGGAATATTTCCAAAGATGATAATATAAAAAATACGGTGTTCCTATTGTCAAGCAAATTTATATTTCTATCTTTGCATTCTCTAAGAGTTAAACTTTCTTTATGGGAAGGAGAAATCTATAAAGAAAGGTTTCAACTGGGTCTTAAATCTTTATAAAATAGAAATATAATGGCGTCCGAAGGGCGTAAACCGGCAGAATACAGCGGACAGGAGAAGAAAGATACCGATGTAGACTTAGGGAAAAGTAAAATGAAATTTATAAATGTAGTTGTAGTTTAAGTAGAATTATATGAAGGCAAGATTAAAAACAATGAGGTGGGCAGGGTTCTGCCTGTTGGCCACGGGAACAATGGTCGCCTGTGTGGATGATGAGTACGATCTGTCGAAGGACATAGACATGACTGTAACCGTCGGCGGTACTAATCTGGTGATTCCCGCCAGCAGTACGGAACCTATCACGCTGAAAAAGATTTTCGATTTGGGCGACGATGAGGATCAGGCGCTGAAAACAGCCAAGGCCGGCAATGAGTTCGGCCTGCTGGAAGGGGATTACTATCTGCATGAGAAGAGTGAAGGGACAGAAAATTCGTCTTCGATTACAGTGGATCCCGTGACGGTGGATTTTGAGGAGAAAGATCATCAGACAGACCAGATGCTGGAATTTCTCAATCCGAACTCTTTCGGCCTCGGTATTAATGTTCCGGATTTGAGGCAGGTCGTAAATCTGTGGAGTCATTTCGAACTGAAGCAGGATGAGGTGACGGGACAGTTGAGGAGGCTGGATTGGTTGGAACTGGATATCCCGATGACGTTGAAACTGTCTTTCGATGAGGAAACTACGGTGGCCCAGTTGTATATACAGGAAGGCTTTTCCATAACATTTCCGGAATATATAACGATTGTTTCGGAGTCTGACGATTGGAAAGTGACAGAAGAAGGAAATAAAGTGGAAGCCAGGAAGGAGATTCCCTGCAGTAAGACGAAGGGCGCTGAACTGAAGGTGAGAATCGTCAAGGTCGACTTTGAGAAATTTCCGCAGAATGAGAAGCCGCTGACTCCGGGAACGCAGAATCCGGACGGTACTTATAAAGATGACGGACGATTCTATGTAGACATGAGGATACATGCCAATGGCGATATGGCTTTGTATGGAAAGGATTTTCCTGTATCAGACCCGTCGGTAAAGGTGCATGTATATGTTAATGCCCACATGGAGACGGCAAGTCTGTATAAGGTAAAAGGGCAGGTGGATCCTAATTTCAACGTGAATATAGATCCGGTGGACTTTGTGGATATTCCTGACTTCCTGAATGATCCTGAAACGAATATCGACTTGAGCAATCCGCGCATCTTCCTGACCATTACCAACGGAGCTCCCGTGGAAATGGGTATCAATGCCATTCTGAAACCATTGGATGAAAACGGTAATGTGATGAAGAAAAACGGTAAGGATGTGGTGATTGCCATCGGAAAGGAGAACGGAACGGAAGAATTGCTGATAGATGCAGCTACGACTTCAACGGGCGATGCTTATACGTCTAAAACAACGGTTCTGGAACTGTCACGCACCGGAGGCGTTACGAGAGAAGGGGCCAAGGCCATTAAGATAGACAACCTGAGCGACCTGGTGGCCCGGGTGCCTGCGAAGATTAAAGTGGAAGACGTGAAACCGGTGGCCGGTGACAAGCCTATTATTCTGAAGCTGGGCAAAACGTATGATGTCAATACGGAATACGAGATTGTTGCTCCCTTGGCTTTTGGTGAAGACTTGAACTTTGTTTATCGTGATACGCTCAACGGATGGCAGGAAGATCTGGATGGTTTTGAATTGTCTTGTGTGGAGGTAGAATTGACAGCATACAATCAGATTCCTATGCAGATGACATTGGGGGCTGTGCCTCTGGATGCGGAAGGTAATGAACTGGCCGACGTGAAAGTAGCGGTGACGGGCAATATCCCGGCAAGCAACGGACAGGAAGTGAAAGAGAATACACTCAAGATTACGCTTACTGCCGTGGGCGGAACCATCCGGGAACTGGACGGACTGCAACTGATGGTTGTCGGTAAATCTACTGCCGAATCCGCAGGAAAGGCGATCAATGAAAACCAGACCTTACAGCTCAAAGGTGTCAAGTTGCGTATTAAGGACGGAATAACGTTGGATCTGAATTAATCCGGCTACGCATACATATATTAATATATAATGAAAACAATCAATATGAAACGTATTGTATCCTATATTTCAGGCGTAGCCTTGTGGGCTGCCGCTTTGGTGCCGGCTGCGGCACAGAACGCACTTCGTTCGTCTTATTTTCTGGAGGGGAGCTATTATCGCCATCAGTTGAATCCGGCCTTTGCCCCCGAACGCAGCTATTTCAGTTTCCCGATGCTGGGCAATATGAACTTCGGCGTGCAGGGAACGATGGGAGTTTCGGACTTCCTCTACCGTACGCCTGACGGCCAGCTTACCACCTTTATGAACAAGAGTGTGGATGCGGGTGATTTCCTGGGCGGACTGAAGGAACGCAACCGCATCAACCTGTTGCTGGATATGACGATATTCTCCGCCGGTTTCCGGGCTTTCGGCGGTTACAATACCATCGACCTGGGACTGCATTCCGGTATGCGTGTCAATTTGCCGAAAGATCTTTTTGCTTTCATGAAGGAAGGCATGTCGTCGGCCAACACCGTGTACGAGTTCGACGATCTGGCCATAAGTACCACTAATTATGCTGAACTGGCATTGGGACACTCCCATCGTATCAACGATGCGTGGACCGTGGGCGGAAAGCTGAAGTTGCTCTTCGGTCTTGCTAAGGCAGATATGAAAATCGACCACATGAAACTGGTGATGGCCGAAGACAAATGGAGCGTCGAGGGTGAAGGAGAAATGAATGCTGCCGTGAGCGGGCTGACTATTCCCAGCAAGAAAGAAGCCGGTGTCGAGTACGACACGCCCAGTGAAGGAGAACAGATATCATGGGATGATATAGAGATGGATGGTTTCGGGCTGGGAGGCTTCGGTATGGCTCTCGATCTCGGTGCTACCTGGAAAGTGCGCGACGATCTGGAAGTATCGGCCGCCATTCTTGATTTCGGATTCATCAACTGGAAAAACAACATCCGTGCCCGTATGGGTATGGAGCGTTGGACCTTCGAAGGTTTCCAGAACATAGCAGTGAATCCGGGTGAAGGAGAGGATACCGGTGGCCGAGAGTTGGGAGACCAGATGGAGGAACTGGGAGATGAACTGGCTGATTGTGTGAACTTTCAGAAAGACGGATCGGTAGGAAACCGGTCGGCCATGCTGGGGGCTACGCTTAATCTGGGTGCCGTTTATACATTGCCTTATTATGACAAACTGAAGTTCGGTTTCCTTTCTTCTACCCGTATCAACGGTCCGTATTCGTGGTCTGAAGGCCGTTTCTCGGCCAATATCGCCCCTGTGAAGTGTCTAGATGCCAGCATCAACTATGCGGTTTCTTCTTTCGGCTCCTCCTTTGGATGGTTGCTGAACCTGCATACGCGCGGTTTCAACTTCTTCATTGGTTCCGACCACCAGTTCTTCAAGGTAACTCCCCAGTACGTACCCGTTCATCATCTGAATGCTAATTTCAGTATGGGTATCAATTTCCCCTTGGGGGCTCGCAAGGCATTATAAAAAGAAAAGCCGGAATGTATACCCCACTTTCCGGCTTTTTCATATAAAACGCATGAGGCTGTGTCGTGATAGAATTACGGCATAGCCTCTTTCTGTTTATAAAAAAACGATTCGTCTGACAACAAAACGAGACAATGAACAAAGACATAGTATCCTATTACGATGCCATTGCGGCAGAATACGACAGCAGCAGGTTCGGTAACAGTTATGGCCGGTTTATAGACGCCGAGGAGCGACGCATCCTCGACTGTGTCATCGGTGAGAAACAGGGCAGACAGGTATTGGAGATGGCATGTGGCACGGGGCGTCTGACGGGTTACGCTACGCACGCTCTAGATGCAAGTGAGGAGATGATGGCGTTTGCGCGTAAGAGGTGCACCGACGTGCAGTTTGTCCGGGCTTCGGCGACGGATTCGGGATTTCCGGACGGAATGTTCGACATCGTGTATTCTTTCCATTTGCTCATGCACCTGGATGTCGGGACTGTGCGGCAATTTATCGATGAGGCATACCGTATACTGAAACCCGGAGGCCGTCTTATTATAGACATCCCGTCCGGAAAGCGCAGACGGCTGTTGCGGCATGAACGAAAGTCGTGGCATGGTGCCACCGCGCTGACTTCGGCAGAGTTAAAGGAGATGGTATCGGATAAGTTCTCGCTTCATCGCAGTTTCGGAATAATGATGTTGCCTGTCCACCGGTTACCCAAGGTCTTGCGTCGTCCTTTGCTCGATATTGACTATGCTCTGGCAAACGGTCGTTTCATGGAATACAGTTCGTACATGGTGTTTGAACTGACTAAAAACAAATAGAATTTCTATGGCAAGAAAGAAGCTGTTCTGCGAGTTGTGTCCCGCTGCGTACGCCATTTCTCTGCAGAAAGAGATATGGAAACGGCACATCGCAAATCTACTGAACAGGGAGAAGTTTTCCGATACCCGCCGGACGGACAAGTTGCCGGTGGTTGTTGCCGCTCGCAGCAACAACATGATTAAGCGAGGGCCCGGTATCGACCTGCAGCTGCAGTTGAACAAAGCCGATAACATCCGTCTGGCGTGTGGCAGACTTGACGGACGTGTCATCGGTCCGGGGGAGTCTTTCTCTTTCTGGAAATACGTGGGCAGAACATCGCGGGCCAACGGATTCAAGGAGGGACGTGTCATCGTCAACGGCCGTCTGGTGGCCGGCATGGGAGGAGGATTGTGTAATCTTGCCAACACAATCCATCAGCTTGTCATGTACAGTCCGCTGACGATAACCGAACTGCATCATCATTCCGATGCTCTGGCACCCGATCCGGACGGGCGACGGATACCATACAGTGCTGGTACGTCGGTCAATTACAATTTCATAGACTTCCGCTTCCGCAACGACACCGACCGGCCTGTGCAGCTTTGCACATGGTGCGAGGGTGACAACCTGTATGCCGAACTGCGTACCACGGAAGAGTATCCGTATACATATAATATCATAGAAGAGGACCACCACTTCCACAAAGAAGACAACGGCGAGTTTTACCGCATGTCCGCGATATACCGTGAGACATACTGCCGCAAGACAGGCAATTTGATACGCAGGGAACTGAAACGGGCCAACCGGTCTAAGGTTATGTTCGACTACAGCCTGATACCGGTAGAACTTATCAGATAGCCGGTTGGCTCCGTTGGGGTGATACCGTGCGTTTATAGCCCGCCGTCCACTATCCAGAACTGATACTTGTTGTCCCGACGCAGGGCAATGTGCCTTTTCTGTGTCTGCCCGTCGGGGCGCGTCAAGTGGAAAAAGACGATTATGCCGGAGTAGTCTTTTCTTGTTTCCGGTTTGCTGAATGTGGAGACGGTGCATCCCTGAAGGCCATCCATGAGCTGAGGAAGTTCTGACTGGTAGTAGTACAGGGCTTCGGTCGCTTGTTCGGGGTGCCGGGAGATAAGTGCGTTCAGGATACGCTCGGCTGCCTGTACAGCGGTTTCTTTCCTCAGTTGTCTGGCTTGTTTCTTTGTGGCGGTGACGGAGGGGATTTCCGCCTCTTGTCTGAAAGTGAAAAATCGGCAGGGGGGCTGCAGAATGTCTTCTTTTGTCAGGGCTACGTTGTAGCGGCATTCCGTGCTGCGTAGGACGAGCACCATGTCACCCTTGTGCTCTTTCCATATCCGTACGCCCTGCAACAGGTTTGTCGTTTTCGTGAATACATTTTCAATCCGGTAGCGGACATCTTTTCCCTCTAAGTTATTGAGTGTGCCTTCCGATGTGACGACGATTGTCGAATCCGTCTCCCTCATATCCGTTTTCCTATTGTCGGAGTGATCTGTGAACATGGTTTGCCGACGAAGCAGATTGTCGGGGTGCAGCCATTGGTCGAGGAACCCCACGTCTTTGTTTCCCACCACGACACTGTTGGTATTCCACAGGATTTGTTGGTTCCCGTCAAAGGTAATCGTGCGCCCGTTCTCTTTTTCCATTCGCCAGAACAGGGAGTCGTTCTGGTGCATGACGCGCAGGCTCATCCGGATGAAGGGCAACGTGGCGTCCAGATGACTGAAAGTTTCGTAAGGAGTGCTTCTGGTTTCAAATTCCACGAAGTAGTTACCCACATTGGACAGATGGCGGGCGGCGTTGCTGAGAAACTCTTTCCGGGATGTTTCCGCATTGACGGATGTGGAGAATAAGTTACTTAATCCGGTCAGCACTCCGCTGAGAAAGATGAGCAGGGCTGCTGCGGCAGACATCAGGCGGCGGATGAACCGTGAGCGAGGAGTATTTTTTCGTGTTGGCAGGTGGTACTGCAACCGTGCGGCAGTCGCATACATCTCGTCCGCGTATCGGGTACATTCAGGACAGTGTTCCATGTGTTCCGTGCATTCGGGAGAGAGGCGACCGTCTTGTCCTGTGTCGAACCGGTCGATGATGGCATTCTTAAAATCTTCGCAAGTCATGATATTTTTGTTTTTATGATGATGAATAAAAAATCGTCAGGTGCGGGACTGGTGGAACAGACCGTTTTTCAGTTTCTCCATTCCGTAGCGGAAACGGGATTTCACGGTGGATAGAGGGGTGTTGAGCAATGTACTGATTTCCAAGAAACTCTTTTCGCCATAGAAGCGCAGTCGGATAACTTCGGCCTGTTCTGGAGGCAGAGTGGACAGCAACTGTTGTACGTACCGCAATTCCTGCTCATTGTTCGTCGGCGGTTCATCGCAGATGTTTGTCCACAACTCCGCCGGTTGTGTCCGGAGCGGACGTTGGCGCAGACGGTCGGTGCAGAGGTTGTGTAGGCTCCTGTACAGATAGCTCTGTATGTTTCTCGGTTTTTCGTCGGCCGGTCGGTCGCAGAGGCGTATGTACAGATCTTGTACGGCATCTTCCGCATCGTCCCGGTTGCCTAATAGGCTACAGGCGTAGCGCAACAACCGCGACCGTTCTTGTGCGGCCAGGTCTGGAATTTTGATTTCGTCAGCTTTTCTTCGTAATAGCGGGAATATTGTCATGGTGTAACAGATAGTTGTTTGCTATGTTCACAGATAAGACGTAAAAATGCCCGGAAAGATTTACTTTTATGATGTTTTTTATCCGAAGAACAAAAAAAAGAGAATGTGTCCGCAATGGCAGGGACACATTCTCCTTATAATAAGAGGTTCAGGCAATGATTACTCGCTCCAGTCCATCTTGGTCATACGGACATAGCTCTGGTAACGTTTCTTGGCCATGTCCTCGCAAGCCTTGAACAGATCGGCGGCTTCGGTCGGGTATTGCTTCAGTACGGAAGCGAAACGGACTTCGCCTTTCAGGTAATCCTGGAAACCTTCCCAGTTCGGTTCCTTAGAGTCGAGGCTGAACGGATTCTTGCCTTCTTCCTCCAGAGCCGGGTTGAAGCGCCACAAGTGCCAGTAACCGCAGGCAACGGCAGCACCTTCCTCAGCCTGGCTCTTGCCCATGCCTTTTTTCAGGCCGTGGTTGATACACGGAGCATACGCGATGATGATGGAAGGACCGGGATAAGCCTCTGCCTCTCGGATAGCCTTCAGACACTGTGCCTGGTCTGCACCCATGGCAATCTGTGCCACGTATACATAGCCGTAAGTGGTGGCAATCATACCGAGGTCTTTCTTGCGCACACGCTTGCCGGCGGCGGCAAATTTGGCGATGGCGCCGAGCGGAGTTGCCTTCGAAGACTGACCGCCGGTATTGGAGTAAACCTCCGTGTCAAGTACAAGGATGTTCACGTCTTCGCCAGAAGCAATCACGTGGTCGAGGCCGCCGTAGCCGATATCGTAGGAAGCACCGTCACCACCGATAATCCACTGCGAGCGTTTTACGAGGTAGTGGGAAAGTTCTTTCAGTTGAGCGCATGTCGGGCAGCCCTGTTCCGCACCGGCTTCAATCATCGGAACCAATTTGGTTGCGGCAGCCTTGCTTGCGTCAGCGTCGTTCTTGCCGTCAATCCATTCCTGAGCGGCAGTCTTGAACTCGGCAGGAGTTTCATCTGCGGCTATGGCGCCGTTGAGCAATGCCTCGATACGTGTGCGCATCTTCTTGTTAGCGAGAACCATACCCAGACCGAATTCGCAGAAGTCTTCGAACAGGGAGTTTGCCCATGCGGGTCCCTGACCTTTCTCGTTCGTCGTGTAAGGAGTAGAGGGGATGGAACCGGAGTAGATGGAAGAACAACCCGTGGCATTGGCCACGATTTCGCGGTCGCCGAACAACTGTGAAATCAGTTTCACGTACGGTGTTTCGCCGCAACCGGAACATGCACCCGAGAACTCGAACAGCGGAGTCGCGAACTGAGAGTTCTTCACGTTGCTCTTGATATCGATCAAATCCTGTTTGCTCTTCACGTTCTTCACGCAGTATTCCCAGTTTGCAGCCTCGGGAAGTTCGCCTTCCAGCGGAACCATGGTGAGCGCCTTGCCCAGTTTCGGATTGCCCGGGCAGACATCGGCACAGTTGCCGCAACCCAGACAGTCCATTACGCTGACCTGAATGCGGAAGTTCATTCCCTTCATTGCGGCCGGAGCCTTCATTTCAATGGCCGGTGCGCTGAAATCTTTCATCTCCTCTGCGTCGAGTACGAACGGACGTACGGCAGCGTGAGGACAAACGTATGCACACTTGTTACACTGGATACAGTTGTCGGGATTCCATGTCGGAACGAACGGAGCCACCCCGCGCTTTTCGTATGCGGCACAGCCCTGCGGCCATGTACCGTCTTCGATACCCTTGAAAGCGGATACCTTCAGCAGGTTGCCGTCCTGTGCGTTAATGGGGCGTACCACCTCGTTGATGAATGCGGGATCGTTGTTGGCCTTAGCCGGTTCAGCCTCGAGGGAAGCCCATGCCGGATCGATGGTCAGTTCTTTGTATTCGCCGCCACGGTCGACAGCTGCGTAATTCTTGTCAACCACATCCTGTCCCTTTTTGCCGTAAGACTTCACGATGAACTTCTTCATCTGTTCTACAGCCAGCTCTACGGGGATAACCTCGGTGATACGGAAGAACGCGGACTGCAGGATGGTGTTGGTGCGGTTGCCCAGACCTATTTCCTGTGCAATCTTGGTCGCGTTGATGTAATACACCTTGATATTGTTCTTTGCGAAGTAAGCCTTTACTTTATTCGGCAGGTTCTTGGCCAGTTCTTCGCCCTCCCAGATGGTGTTCAGCAGGAATGTGCCGTTTTTCTTCAGACCGCGTGTCACGTCGTACATGTGCAGGTAAGCCTGAACGTGGCAGGCCACGAAGTTAGGCGTGTTCACCAGATAAGTGGAGCGGATGGGGCTGTCGCCGAAACGCAGGTGAGAGCAGGTGAAACCTCCGGACTTCTTGGAGTCGTAAGAGAAATATGCCTGGCAATGCTTGTTCGTATTGTCACCGATAATCTTCACGGAGTTTTTGTTGGCACCTACCGTACCGTCAGCTCCCAGACCGTAGAATTTGGCCTCGAACATACCTTCGCCGCCCATGGCGATTTCTTCTTTCTTGGGCAGAGACGTGAAGGTTACGTCATCCTCGATACCTATGGTAAACTGGTTTTTGGGTTCGGGCAAGGCCAGGTTCTCATATACGGAAAGAATCTGTGCCGGAGTGGTGTCGTTCGATCCCAGACCGTAGCGTCCGCCTACGATAAGAGGAGCGTTTTCCTTGTTGTAGAAACATTCTTTCACGTCCAGATACAACGGCTCTCCGTTGGCACCCGGTTCTTTCGTACGATCCAGGACGGCGATTCTCTTGGCTGTTGCCGGAACGGCGGCCAGGAAGTGCTTTGCCGAGAACGGACGGTAAAGATGTACGGCTACCAGACCTACCTTTTCGCCCTGTGCGGTCAGGTGGTCGATGGTCTCACGGATGGCTTCCGTTACGGAGCCCATGGCGATGATGACGCGGTCTGCGTCTTCAGCACCGTAGTATGAGAACAATCCGTATTTGCGTCCTGTGATTTCAGAAACTTTTTCCATGTATTCTTCCACAATGGCAGGAACGGCATTGTAGTAGTTGTTACATGATTCACGGTGAGTGAAGAATGTGTCGGGGTTTTCCGCCATACCGCGTGCCACCGGATGTTCGGGAGAAAGCGCACGGCTGCGGAATTCTTTCAATGCTTCCTGGTCTACCAGAGGAGCCAGATCGTCGTTCTCTAGCATTTCTATCTTCTGGATCTCATGTGAAGTGCGGAAACCGTCGAAGAAGTTCAGGAACGGCACACGGCTCTTGATGGTGGACAAATGTGCCACACCGGCCAAGTCCATGACTTCCTGTACGGAACCTTCGCACAACATGGCGAAGCCCGTCTGACGGCAGGACATGACATCCTGATGGTCGCCGAAGATACACAAAGAATGCGAAGCCAGTGTACGGGCCGATACGTGGAATACGCAAGGGAGCAATTCGCCGGCAATCTTGTACATGTTCGGTATCATCAGCAACAGACCCTGTGAAGCCGTATAAGTGGTTGTCAGAGCACCGGCCTGCAACGAACCGTGTACAGCACCGGCAGCACCGCCCTCCGACTGCATTTCCTGTACCAGCACAGTCTCGCCGAAGATATTCTTGCGGCCCTGTGCTGCCCATTCGTCAACGTATTCAGCCATCGTCGACGAGGGGGTGATAGGATAGATAGCGGCCACTTCGGAGAACATATACGAGATATGTGCTGCGGCCTGGTTTCCATCACATGTGATAAATTTCTTTTCTTTTGCCATAATAAATGATAAATATTACGATAATAAACCAATATGTTTGTTTAATAAAGGAAACCGAACAGCCAAAGAGGTATCTGGTTGTCTCGTCCTTTTTCTATGTTATGTCGTGCGTAAATGGTTTCACTATTTCTTTTCTTGACTTCATCCGCGCTGATTCTGAATTTAAGGCGGCCGTCGATGATGAAAGAACACCCTTTGTCTCCATGGTTCACCTTGTGGTCTTTCCACAATGCGTTCTGAAAGAATGTTTCCAGTATGTCTTGTCTTTCCAGCTTGTTGGGATAAATGGCATACATCAGATTTGTATTGTGCATCATGATTTTAGCCGGTTTCTTGGGGAATGCCTCTCCTGTCGGGTAAATCATGTTGATCAGTCGGGCGTCTTCCAGATACTTCAGGTAGTTCATGACGGTGGCGCGGGAAGTATGGATGGCGCTCGCCAACTGGCTTACATTGGGAGCCGCCGGTCGCCCCACCGCCAGCAGATACAGCAGTTTCTTGATTCGCGCCAGATATTTGAGCTCTATTTGTTTGATCAGCAGAATATCCACTTCCAGCATCATGTTCATGGTTTTAAGCAGATTCTCCGAGAAATTCCTTTTTTCCAGAAAAAATGGATAGAACCCATGATGGATATAGTTCTGTATATGTTCCATAGGGCTTACCTTGGGCAATATGGAACGTACGATATGTTCGTGATTCTGCAATATTTCATTCAGGGCGAAAGAGGGAAAGTTGTTACCGGTCTGTAGGTTCAGATATTCACGGAAAGAAAATCCTCGCAGGTTATACGACTTGACAAGTCCGTTCAGTTCCGGATTCTCTTCTTTGAGCCGCATGACGGAAGACCCGGTGAAGATGATTTTCAGTCCGGGATACAAATCATGGCATTTCCGGAGTTCCGAACTCCAGTCCGGCTGTTTGAACACTTGGTCGATAAGTAGGACTTTGCCGCCTGCCGCCTGAAATTCCCCGGCAAATTCAGCGATGCCTTTGCCCTGAAAGTAGAAGTTGTTCATGTTGATGTACAGACATTGCCGGTCTTCCACACCGTAGCGCTCCTTGGCATATTGCAGCAGAAACGTTGTCTTGCCCACGCCTCTCGTGCCCTTGATGCCGATAAGCCTGTCATTCCAGTTTATCTCATCCATGAGCGCACGACGCACGGGAACATGAGTGTGTTCGACCAAGTAGGCATGTGTTCTGAAAAATGCTTCCATCTTTCGGCTGTCTATACGTGTGCAAAGATAATGGAAATACTTCGGTTTGCAAAGTAGGGTTGGCAAAAAATAGGTGAACAAGCGTGAATTTATATGTTGTACGGGACGGCCGTTCCGTTGTCGTGAAGATGTTTTATTTGTATCTTTGTCGCATGAATCTTTATCTCTTTAATCCGGAGAATGATTTGGCGCTGGCCAATAACGATCCTCATTTCATTCCTCCTCGTTCGGCGCGGAAGATGGCTGCCGATATGTGTATGTTGCCGGCATGGTGGATGAGGAACGGGGATGTTTTGTGTGGGGCGGAAGGTCTGTATGCATCATCCATGCGTTTGCAGGAGGATTCATTGGGAGTGTGTCCGTCCTTTGGCTGGATGGATGAAAACACCGGGTGTAGACCGGAACGGATATGTCCGTGGGGGTGGAGTCCTTTGTTGCTGACTCGTTTGCGCGGTTCAGGTATTCCGGATGTTTTGCTCCCGTCGCAGGAGCGGATGGAGGAGTATCGCAGGTTGTCGGGCAGACAGACGGCAGCCCGTTGGCTGGAGGCATTCCGCCTTTCATGGGGTGGAGAAGAAAACTTTTCCGCCGCCGGTTTTTGCGGAAAAGCTGTTGCCTGTCATACGGAAGATGATATACAGTGCTGTCTGTCTCGATGGCCTGAAACGCTGCTCAAGGCCCCTTGGTCCGGCAGTGGCAAAGGCCTGCGTCTGGGGCGTGGCGGGTATGTTTCCCCGCTTGACGGATGGTGCCGCCGCTTGTTGAGGACGCAAGGTTGCGTGATGGTGGAGCCTCTCTATCATAAAGAGTTGGATTTTGGTATGGAGTTTTATTGCGACGGATGCGGGACTGTCCGTTACGAGGGACTTTCCCTTTTCCATACGAATCAACAAGGGGCATATGTCGGGAGCAGGCTTGCGACGGAGGAAACGTTAAGGGCGGTATTGGGCCGGTATGTTCCGCTGGAGTCTGTCGATGTGGCGAGGAGGTTCCTGCAGAGTTGTCTGGAAGAGGAAGTGGCCGGTATATATGAGGGTTATTGCGGTGTGGATATGATGGTGTGTCGGCAGACGGACAGGTATGTCGTGCACCCTTGTGTGGAACTGAATCTGCGGATGACGATGGGAATGGTTGCCATTCATTTGTCGAGACGGCTGGCGAGGACATCGGAGGGTATTTTTCGTGTAACTTATTCTAACGATCCGGCTGCTTTACGGCAGTGGTACGCCCGACAACAGCAGGCGGCTCCCCGGGGGCAAACCGGCGGGAAAGTCGTTGCGGGTTACTGGCCGTTGACTCCCGTGGTTGCCGGTACGTCCTATCATGCCTATATGGACGTACATCCGCTTGTTACTTGAAGAAACAACCGATTCGCCGGGATATCCCTTTTGCTTCCAAAGTCCGTACTTCGTAATATCCTTCCGGTAGTTTTTCTATATTGATTTTTGTGGTGTATGGGGCGGTCAGCACGGCACGGCCTTGCCCGTCGGTAATCATCACGAATTCTGCCTTGCCGGCCGGCAGGTTTAATGAACGTCTGTCATGTGCCAACTGATGGGTCGTTACTTCAGTACCGCTCTGAAAAGGAACCGTGGACGCCGGACTTTCGTTTCCGAAGCGGTCGGTGGCTGTAACGGCAAAGTGGATGCCGTTGAGGGCGCAGAATATCGGATTGTATTCGTAACGGGTGTCCCGTAGTTTTACGGCTACCAGATTTTCCGGCCGGGAAATATCGACAGGATAGGAACGCGAAGCGTAAACGTTGTAGTATACATCCGTGCCGCAGATGTTGTCCCGTGAGGCTTCCCACATGAGATACCCCTTTCCGCCGGATGTAAAGGCTATCAGGTTTTCCGGACTGTTCGGGGCTATGCTGTCCAGCCATGTACATGGAGGAGTCAGGGCCGGAAACGGGTAAAACTGCTGGTCCAGATAGTCGTACAACCCTTTCACGTTGTCTGTCAGGAAACGGGAACGGAAATAGGCTTCTCCTTTTAATCCGATGCTACGGATGAAATGCAACTGGCGTTCGATAACCTCTAAAGGCCAGTCCTTCTCGCGTGGATGCAGGAAATAGATTCCCAATCCGGGACATACGGGACGCCCCCAGCAATTGTCGTTCCAGTCATCGGCGAATGGGAAAAAGTGGTCTCCCTGGAAATACATCATCGGGAAAAGCATGTCGTGTATGCCGTCCCGGCACCATCCCTGAGCATCCTGGTATACGGTACGGAATGCATTCCACCCCCGGGAAGAATAACGGCTCAGGTCATTGAATTTCCCGATGGGGGAACTGCTTACCTTAACCCACGGTTTGATGGATTTTATCGTTTCATACATGCGGCGGACGCAACGTGTGATATTGTTGCGCCGCCATTCCTCCCGCGATTGTCCTTTGCCATATTTGCGGTATGTAGGATTGTCCACGAACTGCCGTGCGTTTTCCGGATAACGGATATAATCGAAATGGATGCCGTCGATATCGTATTTCTCCGTTATTTCCCGGCATAGGGATGCCAGGTAATCGGCTGTTCCAGGCATTCCCGGGTCCAGATACCACATGTCATTGTGTTTCTTGCACAAATCGGGATGCGTCTTTAGTATGGAACGGTTTCCCATGGTCTTTGCAGCGGCAATTTTGAAGCAGGGGATTGTCACTACCCACGCGTGCAGTTCCATGCCGCGTCTGTGACACTCTTCGATGGCGAACTGCAGCGGGTCGTAGCCGGGATCCTTTCCGGGGATGCCGGTGAGACTGACGTCCCACGGTTCGATGGCAGAAGGGTATATGACACTTCCTCGCACGCGTGTCTGAAGCAAAACCGTATTAATGCGAATGGCCTGCAGGCGATCCAATAATTGGCAAAGCTCCTTCTGTTGTTCTTTTCTCCTTTCGGGATTGACGGCTTTTGCCGAAGGCCAGTCCAGGCCGTTCAGCGTGGTCAGCCAGACTGCCCGCACTTCGTATTTGGGATATGGCGGGAACTGTTGTGCAGATAAGGGGAAGGCGCAGGAGAACAAGGCTGTTATCGAAAGATATACATATATATAATAAGATAAGAGACGTTTCATAACCTGTGTTTTTTGTCTTGTATAAGGGCGCAAAGTTAGAATAATTCATCGGCTTTAGGAAAGTTTTTGTGGGAAATGGACGTGAATAATCTATAAATTGTTACTTTTGTGTGATTCTAAACAGAACAGGGATGATAACATTTTGTGCGGCGCTTGTTGCGCTGGTGGCTGGTTACTTTCTTTATGGCTCTTTTGTGGAGAAGGTTTTCGGAGCGGACACGAACCGTCGGACTCCGTGTTTCACGCAACGGGACGGGGTGGATTACATTCCGATGCCTGCATGGAGAGTTTTTCTGATACAGTTTCTTAATATTGCCGGCACAGGGCCTATATTCGGGGCCGTTCTGGGTATCTTGTACGGTCCGGCTGCATATCTGTGGATTGTGTTGGGTTCCATTTTTGCCGGAGCCGTGCATGACTATCTTACCGGGATGATTTCCATACGCAAAGGGGGAGCCAGTCTTCCGGAGATTGTCGGCGACGAACTGGGGAGCGGTATGCGGCTTGTGATGCGTATCTTTGCCCTGATACTTATGGTTTTGGTCGGGACGGTTTTTGTTAAGACGCCGGCGGGACTGCTGGAGTCTATGACTGCCGGATGGGGTATGTTCGGAAGTGCCGGCTTCTGGGTTGTGGTCATTTTCTCGTATTATATACTGGCGACCCTTCTTCCCATAGATGCCCTTATCGGGCGTATTTACCCTGTGTTTGGACTGGCGTTGCTGATTATGGCAGTCGGCGTGCTGTACGGTATATTTTCTAACGACGGATGGATGCCGGAAGTTACAGACGCATTTTCCAGCCACCATCCCGACCGGAGCCTGTCTCTGTTTCCGATGCTGTTCGTCACCATCGCCTGCGGAGCTATCAGTGGCTTCCATGCGACGCAGAGCCCGATGATGGCGCGTTGCGTGAAAGACGAAAAACTGGGACGTCCCGTGTTTTACGGTGCCATGATAACGGAAGGAGTTGTGGCCCTGATATGGGCGGCAGCGGCCATCAAGTTTGCGGGCAGTTATGAGCATCTGGGGGAAGTGATGTCGCCGGACGGGAAGTCGAATCCGGCGGTTGTGGTGAATCTCATCTGCCGGAACTGGTTGGGTACGGCCGGTGCCGTGCTGGCTATATTGGGCGTTGTGGCGGCTCCTGTCACTTCCGGCGATACGGCGTTCCGCTGTGCCCGTTTGATTGTTTCTGACTTTTTGCATTACAAGCAGCATACCATCGGACGTCGGTTGTTGGTATCCCTGCCGGTGTTCCTTGTGGCGGCCGTTCTGATGAATATCAATTTCGATGTGCTTTGGCGCTACTTTGCGTGGTTCAATCAGACATTGTCTATTTTCACTCTATGGGCTGTGACTATATGGCTGGCACGCAGGGGGAGGATTTATTATGTGGCATTGCTTCCTGCGTTGTTCATGACATGCGTATGCACGGCGTACATTGTGGTCGCTCCGGAAGGATTACAGTTGTCACAGACTGTCGGGTGTGTGTCCGGAGGCCTCGTCTCTCTTGCCATGCTGGCGTTTTTCGTGCGTTGGTACCGGCTGTTTAAACAATGCGGGAATGGAAAAACGGATTAAAAAGTAATTTCGGCAATGCCGGTGAATCCGGAACTTGAATATAAACAATTTTAAAAAAATGGAAAATGATGAGAAAGTTAATGTTCACTTTGCTGCTGATGGCAGTTACGTTAAGTGCGAATGCACAGTTTGAGAAGAATAAGTCGTATATTTCCACCTCCCTCACCGGATTGAACCTGTCGTACAGCGACAAGGAACAGGCAGTGTTCGGTCTGAGTGCCTTGGGCGGTTATTTCATAGAGGATGCATGGATGCTGTATGGAAAACTGGGATATGATCATACGCGCTATACTGACAATTTCTCTATCGGGGCCGGCGGTCGCTATTATTTTACCCAGAACGGAGTCTATCTGGGAGTAGGGCTGCAATACGAACACATGACAAAGAGCATAAATAATGTTCAGTTGTGTCCGGAGGTCGGCTATGCTTTTTTCATCAACCGTTTCCTGACGATAGAGCCGGCGGTTTATTACAACATGAGTCTGAATGACTTTGCCGGTGGCAGCAAGGTGGGGCTGAAGATAGGTCTGGGCTTCTACTTTTGACGGGCCGATAATTTGATTAACCTTATAAGAAAACCATAAAAACATAGCTATGAGAACAAATTTGAGTTCGCAGATTACTCTGAACAGCGTGTCGCCGCGGTATTATAAGCCGATGGACGATATAGAACGTTCCGTATTGACACGCTTGGAAAAGATTCCGACAGACATATATGAGTCGCAGGAAGAAGGCTCACGGATAGTGGCGGACGAGATTGCCCGTATCATTACCGACAGACAGCGGGAGGGAAAGAAATGTGTGCTGGCCGTTGCCGGCGGAAATTCTCCGATGGACTTGTATGCCTGTTTGATAGACAAACACCTCCATGAGGGGCTGAGCTTTAAAAACGTAGTGGTATTTGTTATTTATGAATACTATCCTCTGGAGTTGGGTACGGCTTACAGTAACTATCAGACCCTGTGGGAACACTTTTTGAGCAAGGTGGATATTGACCGGGAGAATGTTTATACGCCCGACAGCACGATAGCTCAGACGCAAGTGCTGGGATTCTGTAGTCGCTTCGAACAGCAGATGGCCGAACACGGCGGGATAGACATCGCCCTGTTGGGCATAGGACAGATGGGCAATATCGCTCTTAATCAGGCCGGTTCGCAGATAAATTCACGCACGCGGTTGGTGCTTCTTGAAAATTCGTCCCGTAATGACGCGGCCAAAGTATTCGGCGGTATGGAGAACGTACCGGCCTGTTCCATCACGATGGGTGTCGGCACGATTCTTTCGGCACGTAAGATATACCTCTTCGCCTGGGGCGAAGAGAAGGCGGAGGTGGTGAAGCGGGCTGTGGAAGGCAATGTCACGGATACGTTGTCAGCCTCTTTCCTGCAACTGCACAACGATGCCCGCGTGGTGACGGACTTGGCTGCTGCCGGACATCTGACCCGTATCCAGCGTCCGTGGCTGGTCACCTCTTGTGAATGGAATGAAAAACTGATTCGTAGCGCTATCGTGTGGCTGTGCGGACTGACGGGCAAACCTATCCTCAAGTTGACAAACAAGGATTATAACGAAAACGGATTGGGCGAGTTGCTTGCTCTCTATGGTTCGGCCTACGATGTGAACATCCGTATCTTTAACGACCTCCAGCATACGATTACCGGATGGCCGGGCGGTAAGCCGGATGCGGATGACACCTATCGTCCGGAACGTGCGAAACCCTATCCCAAGCGGGTTGTCATATTCTCGCCGCACCCGGATGATGATGTCATTTCGATGGGAGGGACGTTGCAGCGTCTGGTGAAACAGAACCACGAAGTGCATGTAGCCTACCAGACATCCGGCAACATAGCCGTAGGCGATGAGGAGGTAATCCGATTCCTGCACTTCATCGACGGTTTCAATCAGTTGTTTGACAACGGAGCCAATGCCGTCATCAATGATAAGTATGCAGAGATACGTAAATTCCTGGCAGGGAAGAAAGCCAATGACATGGACACGCGTGATATTCTGTCCATCAAAGGACTGATACGCCGGGGCGAAGCACGTATAGCCAGCATGTACAGCGGCATTCCGCTTGAACGGGTACATTTCCTCGATCTTCCTTTTTATGAGACAGGTAAGATACAGAAGAATCCCATCAGTGAGGCGGATGTGGAAATTGTGCGTAACCTGCTGAGGGAAGTACGCCCCCATCAGATATTCGTGGCCGGTGACCTGGCCGATCCGCACGGTACGCATCGCGTGTGTACGGATGCCGTCTTTGCAGCCATCGACCTGGAGAAAGATGCCGGGGCGGAATGGCTTAAGGATTGCCGTATCTGGATGTATCGGGGCGCTTGGGCAGAATGGGAGATAGAGAATATTGAGATGGTGGTGCCCATCAGTCCGGAAGAGTTGAGGGCAAAGCGCAACGCTATCCTCAAACATCAGTCGCAGATGGAGAGCGCTCCCTTTCTGGGCAATGACGAACGTTTGTTCTGGCAGCGCTCGGAGGACCGCAATCATGCCACGGCTGAGTTGTATAAGAACTTGGGTCTGGCTGCTTACGAAGCCATGGAGGCTTTCGTGGAGTACATTCCTTTGTAAGCCAAGAATAAGTGTGTTCTTACATAATTGTAAAATGATGAAGTATGGGCCGTCTTGTCCGTGAGGATAGGACGGCTTTTTATAGGTGGATGAAGCAGGAAATAGTTCCTTAAAGTTGTCCGGTTGGAATGTAATCCTTATTTTTGCGGTATAAATGAGTGT
>CAMWUI010000028.1 GCA_947177395.1 uncultured Paraprevotella sp. | reverse complement strand
AAAGCCGCCCTTGAGCGGACTTCCGTTGACCAACACGGCAAAATTGGACGCTTACGGCAGTCTGACGGATATCGCAGGCTGCCAAGGGTCTATCTACTTTCTACATGCTTTCAATTTTGATTAACGCCTATGCCTGTTCCCCAGGTATGGGCAGCGAGCCAGGTATGGCGTGGAACTGGTGTGTGAATCTTGCCAAATACTGCGAGTTGCATATCATCACGGAAGGGGAATTCCGTAACAAGATAGAGGAAACCGTACCCTCTCTTCCGCAGGGCAGGAACATGCATTTCTACTATAACCCCGTGCCGGACAAGGTGCGCAGGATGTGCTGGAACCAGGGAGACTGGCGGTTTTACAAGTATTACCGGAAGTGGCAATGGGAAACATTCCTCATGGCACAAGCCATTTGCACAGAGCGGCATGTCGACGTACTCCACCAGCTGAACATGATAGGATTCCGCGAACCGGGATATCTGTGGAAGATCGAAGGTATTCCTTTGGTTTGGGGACCTATCGGCGGACTGAAACAGTTTCCGCTGGCATATACCAAAGGGGGAGGCATCAAGATGCGGCTGTTCAATTTAATCAAGAATACAATCAACATACTGCAACTGAAATATGACAACCGGGTAAATACCGCATTGCATAAAGCCGCGCTCCTCATCAGTTCTATACCGGATTCTTATCGTGCGATTAAAGAATATCACGGCCTTGAATCCGTGATTATTCCGGAAACGGGATGTTCCGAAGAAATATACCCCGGGAATAACGTGCGTGACTTTGACAGCAGATATCTGAATGTCATGTGGGTGGGAAAATTCGATTTTCGCAAGCGTCTGGATATCGCTTTGCAGACAATGGCCACCGTATGCAATTCCCTTATTGTCTTTCAGGTGTTTGGAACGGGCAACGAACAGCAGGTAAAAAATGCGCAAGAATATTGCTGGAATTTAGGTATTGAAGATTGGGTAAAAATAGAATGGATGGGAAGTTGCTCGAACGAAAGGGTACAGAAAGCCATGCGCGAGTCTCATCTCTTTTTCTTTACGAGTGTCAGCGAGGACACGTCCACGGTTGTCATGGAAGCCATCAGCAACCATCTGCCTGTTTTGTGTTTTGACACCTGTGGCATGGGTTATGTCGTCAACGACAAGGTCGGCATAAAGATTCCCCTTACCCATCCTGCCCGATCGGTGAAGGATTTCGCAGAAAAGATAGAATATCTGTATGCCCACCGCGAGGTGCTGAAACGAATGTCCGGCAACTGCCGGGAAAGGCAACGGGAACTTTCGTGGGACAGCAAAGCTCAGATGATGGTAAAGATTTACAATCAAATAACGACGCAATGAATTATAATAGGAATTCTTCGACATTCTTTGGAGTAATAGCTTGGAAAGTAGCATCTGGATATACTTTGGCAAATGACTCCGGACATTTTACGTTAGACTTACGACTATTCCATTTGAATTCAAATGCACGTATCCGCCCATCTTCCTCTTCGATATAATCTATTTCGCTTTGCTGACGGGTACGCCAAAACCATGACTGGGCAAAACTGTTACGATAAGAGTTCTGTTTCAACCGCTCGGCAATAACAAAATTTTCCCATAACTCTCCGGTATCGAGGCGGTTCTCTATCTGAGCGAGATTCCCGATTACGGCGTTACGTATGCCGAGATCCCAAAAATAAATTTTGCGACTTGCTTTCAGTTCATTACGCAGATTGCGTGAAAAACTGCCAAGCCGAAATATGATATAGGATTTTTCAAGAACATCGATATACCGCTCCACTGTCTTTGAATCAAGCCCGACGAGACTGCCGATTTCATTATATGACACCTGACTGCCGATTTGCAAGGCAAGGGCTTTTAGCAGACGAACCAGTTTATCCGGTTTATTGATGCTGTCAAGCGCAAGGACATCCTTATACAAATAGCTCTCCGAGAGTTCCTTTAACGTAATCCGTTCGTCACCGGATTTGCAGACCACTTCCGGATAATAGCCATAAACCATGCGGTGAGGTATCATACGCAACTCTTCAAGAAGACTTGTATGACTGACCATTTCCCGGAAAGTTATCGGAAACATACGAAACTCATGCTTGCGGCCGGTAAGCGACTCACTTACCTTCGCCGTCAGTTCAAAAGAGCTACTGCCAGTCGCTATCAATTGTACATCCGGGATTTGGTCGGTAATAAGTTTCATACGAAGGCCGATATCCGCAATGCGCTGGGCTTCGTCAATGACAAGCAGGCGACTGCCCGCAAGGAGAGAACGCAGCCGGGTGGATGACATTTTGTGAAACAATTCCTGTACATCAATGTCATCACCGTTCATCCATATCACATCTTTACGGTCATGGAGCATTTGATTAAGCAAAGTTGATTTTCCAACCTGTCTTGCACCAACGATAATAATAGCTTTTCTTCCGTCAAGCACGGAACGAATATTTTCCTCAAGTGTCCTGTTTACCATTTTACACCATTATTTCCCTCACAAAAATAGGGAATCTAACCTGTAATTCCAAAAAAGTCTTGGCTTTTTCGGAATCGAATCCCAAAATGCCAAGACTTTTTTGGAATTGACACGCAATCACACCCATTTCAATATCATAAAAAAAACAGCTATATGTTACGACTGAAAGATTTGACTTTGGTAGGCAGCCGCAAGGAACTGTCTTCGCTACCGGAGGGCAAACTGCTCATCAACACGATAAATGCCCACTCGTATAACACGGCACGGAAAGACGCATTGTTTGCCGAAGCACTGACAAAGGGAGACTGCCTTATACCCGACGGGGCCAGCATCATCAAAGCCTGCCGGTGGATCGGGGCCAAGTCGCAACCGACGGAAAGAATCGCAGGATGGGATCTGTTTGCTTTTGAAATGCAACGGCTGAACGAGAAAGGCGGGCGCTGCATGTTCATGGGAAGTTCACCCAAGGTGTTGGAACTGATTGTGGAACGGGCAAAAACGGTTTATCCTCATATCGAAGTGATTACGTATTCACCGCCCTACAAACCGGTATTCACCGACGAGGACAACGCGGCCATCGTCAAGGCTATCAACACGGCGAATCCCGATCTGCTGTGGATAGGCATGACTGCACCGAAACAGGAAAAATGGACTTACACACATTGGGACAAACTGGACATCCACTGCCACGTAGGCACCATCGGGGCGGTATTCGACTTTTTTGCCGGGACAGTCAGGCGCGCGCCGCTCTGGTGGCAGCGGCATTCGCTGGAATGGTTATACCGGCTTATCAGCGAACCCAAACGCATGTGGCGAAGGTATCTGGTGGGTAATGCCCTGTTCCTATGGAATGTCGGCAAGGAGAAACTTTCGATGAAATAAAGCAATATGCCCGCATATTTTCAAAGGAATGATGTATCTTTGCACAAGATGGCTGTGATACAAGTTTTCCGGAACTAACCCATCGGTATACAGCACTTCAAACGACATAGCTCCATGTATTCCATTAAAAATTATATCGGCCAGGAAGTCCGCAGATATATCTTTATGCTCAGGAAAACGGAGGGGACATACCACCATCTGTTTTCGGTGACAGAGCATCTGGAGGAAGAGATGCAGGACGCGGATTCTTTTCCGCCCAATAAAAACGGTAGATTTATTGATTTCGACAAAGATGCCGACGGCAGTAAGGAAAAGATTTTTATGGTCGTAGATCGTGTCCGTCTGACGGAAGATATGGTTTACCGCCCCTGGGACAGCATGACCGTGGGAAAAGACCGCATCCGGGTCGACGGACGCTATGAATGGTGGGCGGGAAATGCCGGTGCGGCCAAGATGGTTCCGTTGCACCACGAAGAACAGGATGAGTTGCATACCTTGCTACCGAAACGACATTGTTCTGCTTTTGTAAATTATTGCAAGGCGAAAGAAACCGATGAAACGGTTGTACGAGCCTTTAGGCAAGAACGACTGAGAAAGCAACTGGAAAAACTGTCCGTCAAAAATCTGGGCTACAACCTGACCCAACACACCAGCTTCGGAGGAGCCTGTATCTTTGTGGCATACAACCCGATATACACCCACATTGATTTTACCGAAGACGATGATTCGCCCGGAATATACTGGCGGGTGAATTACAGGGAGGGACGGCATGACACCCTCTCGCTTGCCGTCCGGGGATTAGACAAAGACAACCACCCCCTATTCAACAAACAGATGTATACGGAAGAAGGCATTTTTCTTTATCATGAACCCTTTGAACAACCGTTTCATCATCTGGACATTGTCGTGTTCGACGGGCATGGGACAGAAATCGACAACTATTCGTATGTTATCTTTGTTCATACTTTTTCCCTTTCCATGCAGATAAAATCCAAAGACATGGCCATTGTCGACAATAGCGGAAAGACAGTAAAGCGTATAGAGAAATTCGTAGAAGAGAAGCCTGTCGTCATCGGACAAAAAGAACAAACCGACAGTCTGTGGGACACATCCGACGAATACTCCTATGAGAAACTTGAAACTGCGTTGGATTTCGTTTTCTTCGAAGGCGGCAAAGAACCGGAAATACAAAAACGAAACAAGGAGAAGGCCAAGAAATATATCATGAAGATACTCGACGGGGCGCACAACATCTGTTATCTGTGTGATCCGTATTTCGACGCGGAGGCATTCCGGACATTTATATGGGAGATGAAGAGCCTCAGCGTGGAGATACGAATTATCTCCAGCAAGGCAGACCTGAGTGCAGGCCAGAAGAGGGAACTGGCACATCTGGTAAAGGAGTACAACGAGAAAGTGGGCGGCAAGGTGCAGTGCAGACTGTTACGCGGTGAAGAAAGCATCCTACACGACCGGTTCATCGTGACCGATGACAAGGTGTGGATGTTGGGCTGCTCACTGAACAAATTCGCCGAGAAAGCCACAACGCTGATCAGGGTGCCACGGACCTACCGCAAAAAACTGATTGAAACAGCCGGGAAATGGTGGAACAATGAAATATACACCGAAGCACTGTAAGCAATGGCCGAATTATTAAAACTGACACCCTACGCAGCTGCCGTCACCGCAAGAGACGGATTTGAACACGGGAAACATTATAGTTTTTATGATGCAGAGAAAGCCAGCGAAATACCCCCTGCATATTATCAGGATTTATTAGCCACCGCCCAAACTACCATCCAGATTTGGGATTCATACTATATGGAAGGGACTGATGCAAATGTATTTTCCAAGGTTGTCAATGACAACATCTCCATCCATATACTAACGGCATCGGCTCCTGGCCAGAACGAACAAACGATGAAAGCATTTGCCGACAACATAAAGAAAACCTTGGAAGGCAACGGAGTGAAAGGTTTCAATATTGTAATCCAATGCTATAATGAATTCATAAAGAGAACGAAAGTATGCCACGACCGATTCCTGATTCTCGACCATAAAGAGATTTATCTAATCGGGGCATCCATGAACAACCAAATCCTGAGTTCCAGAAGTTTCGGCATCTGTAACGTATCGGAACAAACAGACAAGCATCTGATTCTCTCTAAATACAAAGACGCTATGAACCGATATAATCCCCAAAACAGTTATAAGGTGACACGGAAAGGATAAAAGACATGATGGATTTATCTCATTATATTGATAAGATATTTTGCTCCCGGACGGAATCGAATCTGGATTCAGAACTTTCTTTAGTCAAAGCTATCGAGCTGCACAAGGAAGGACATTTTCTGAAAGAGAATAATCGCGAGCCTTTCTGGAATATGGTCGATCGCATTGCCAAAGAACAACCGAACCTGAACTGCTGGAAAGAAGAGGAAATCGGAAAAACATTCGGATTCAAGCGGTATGAACAGCAGAATCTGATTCTGAATCTGGCTTATTATGAAGCAGGCAGAATTCTGTCTGCCCATTCGGACAATGTGACATTGGAAGACTTTGAGAAATGGGAAGACTGTACCATGGAGCATGGCTTCTTCCTTGGGTACGAAGTGGGCAAAGAAAAACTGTCGGCCTTAGTGGATTCGCTGCAGGACAAGCAGGAGGACATATTGATGCAGAGCCGTTGCCTCCATCTTCAGGGCAGGGACGCACTGATGAATTTCTGCAAGACGGCATTAGCGGACGAACAAACGGATGATGACATCATCGCCCGTATTGATAGTAATAATAACGGAGCCTACACCGAGTTGCCCCCGTCTATAACCATGCTGGCTTATTTTATCAACAGAGACGGGCATCATGACCTGCTATTGCGCCTGATGAACGTATTAGGCTTTTTTCCGTTGCAGGGGGCTCTGCTATATGGGCTACATACGGTAGAAGACTGCCTCGGCTTGCAGGAATGTATTGTCCGGAACGACGCGATCCGGAAAAAGGTTCTGATTTATCTGCTGAGGGAAAGAGAGTTCCACCTAATGGTCCAACAGCAGCATCTCCTTAAAAGAAATGCCCGGAACGAATACCTGAAAAACGACGCAGACAGGGAAAGGGCCTCGCATCTCTTAGGAGTATGGACAGAACAACTTCCCGAGTATATCACCCGGATGACCAGGATATGGAAATCCTATATGGGGTCACAGGAACTGACAGAATGGCTAAGCCGGAAACAGGCACAAATCCTCCACAAAAACACGCTATCCATACAGGATGAACATGCCATCCTTTCGATGCTGGACGCGGAAATTTACCGCAATCTTTGTCTGGCTGACTTGCCGGTCGAGAAGACGAACCTCGAAACACTGTACCGTTACGCCATAAAGGCGTCAGACGCTGCATACGGCAAAGCATATTATGCCCGTCTGACGGAAAGGATATGCCGGCAACTTTACCAAGAGAAGTATGTAAGCCCCCTGACGCTGGATGAAGAGGGACTGGCTCTACTGAGGGCTTTGTACCGCTGCATAGAGAAATCCGGACTGGACGGCACGGAACTGATGAACCGGCATAGGATCCCGGATGAAGGATATGGCTGTGATTATACCAGAGCCATGGCGTCTTATGAGGCTGATACACTCTGGCTCTCCGTGCTTATCCTGCAAACAGAACACCTGGCAACCCCGGATGAACTGCGGAAAAAAACCGACCTTTTGTTCCGAAGGGCCCGCATAAGTCCGTATCAGGAGGCAGACCACTACTTTCTACCGTTCTACATAGCCTCAATGCTCGTTACCCAGATTCATACTTCCATAAAAGACGACTTTGAGCACAGAGTGATTTCTTCGATAAGCGACATAGCTTTCGTGTTGCGGATTTTATCGGCCAACGAGGGAGCAATGTCGGAACAGAACAAGGCGTTATTGAAGCGCCGCATCGATGCTGAGTGGGCCTTGAATAAGAAATTGCCCAAAAGGCCGAACAAACAGATAGAAAGTTTTCTGGAACAGTATATAAGAAAACTATTTGCATAAAGCCCCGCAAGCGACCGTAACCCAAACGTCCGCGATTCACTACCCTGTCATTCCCTGATGACAAACCAATTGTCATAACCTTACTTCCCTCTTTTCTCCGGAATATACAACATACCAGAGACATTGCTTTTCATGAACAGCATCGTATTACGCGACTATCAGACGGACATCATAGAACGACTGTCTGAAGCCTGGGAACGTCACAAAAACGTGATGGTGCAGATGCCCACAGGCACGGGAAAGACACATGTCCTGGCGAGCGTGGTCAATCGCCTGATATCCGGGAACGCACCGGAAGATGAAACAGGGGTATGGATTGTGGCACACCGGCGGGAACTCGTCGCACAGATAGAGGAGACTCTCCTGAAATATGACATCCGGACAGGAACGGGTGACAGAAGCATCAAAGTGATGTCGATACAGTGGATGGCACGTCACTGGAAGGAACTGGAGGACAGACCGGCGCTCATCATCATCGACGAAGCACACCACGCCTTGGCCGAGACTTACATGGAACTGTGGCGGCGATATCCGGAAACGAGGAAACTGGGAATGACGGCCACACCCTGCCGGATGAACCGGAAAGGTTTCACCGGCCTGTTCGACACGTTGCTCACCTCGTGGAGCATCGCGGAATTTATCCGGAAGGGGGAACTGTCGTTGTTCGACTATGTGTCGATCCGCACCGACAGCGAGGAACAGCTGCTGATCGACTCATTAGAAAAGAGGGGTACGGACGGAGACTATCAGACGAAGGAAATGAATGCCGCACTGAACCGCCGGCCCAACATCGAACGGCTGTATCGAAGCATGGAGCAGTTCGCCCACGGTAAAAAGGGAATTGTCTACGCCATCTGCATCGACCATGCCCGGCAAATTGCGGCATATTACCACCGGATGGGACTGAGCACCGCAGTCATAGACAGCCGCACGCCGACCGCAGAACGCAAACGCCGTGTGGCGGAATTCAGGCAGGGCCCGACACAGGTACTGGTCAACGTGGACGTGTTCAGCGAAGGTTTCGACTGTCCGGACGTAGAGTTCGTGCAGATGGCGCGGCCCACGCTCTCCTTGTCCAAATATTTGCAACAGGTGGGACGCGGCCTGCGGAAAGCTGAAGGCAAAGAAGCATGCGTATTGATTGACAACGTCGGACTTTACCGTGTGTTCGGACTGCCCACCTCCCCCCGGGACTGGGAAGCCATGTTCCGGGGAGAACAGACGGGGAAAGGCATCCGTTATGCCAGTCAGCAGAACAACACGGCCTGGGGCGTCATGCCGGCAGGATCTACGACACTGAACAATGAGATGGAGATGGTGGTTTCCCGGCAACAACTGCTGTCCGCACTCGCGGAACCGGAAAGGCCATGCTCCCCGCCTGCCCGGAAAGCCGAAGAACTGAAAGCCTGGCAGGAAGAACAGACGGGACTCCAGGGACTGAAACGGGGACTGAGAAAGATAACAGCGGCCATGTTTACCACCGTCTTCGACATCCGCTACGACATGGCTGCGGTGCGGTTCACGGACAACACATGCGGACTGGTGAACGGAAGCGGGGAGATAATCTGGAGCAAGCGGCATTACCAGTCCATGAAATTCACAAGGGACTATTTCCTAACCGTCCGGCTGACAAACGGGCAAACGCATTACGTGGACCTGCACAACCTGCGGACGTACGACAACAGACCGGAAATAAAACGTTGCGGAAAGGTAGAACTGCTGAAAACAGGAGGCACATACTACAGCCGCACCCGAAACCGGTATATGAACAACCAGCGGCTGAACGGAAGCCACATCTCCGACCACAGATTCTATACGGCCATCTTCGACTACAAGGTTCCGGAGTCCTGCCATCCGGAGAACCCATGTACGGACGGCTACCGATGGGGATATGCCTGTCTGTTTCCCGACGACTGTGAAAGTTTTTACTGGATATACCGGCGGCTGGCCGACGGAAGCATCATCGTGACAGACGATGCCGGACGGTTCTACCATGCGGCAGAACATAAAGAGAAGGAATACATCGGATGCCGCGGTTCGGCGGAAGAGGAAACCCGATGCCAAGCGGAGATTGAGTGCAGGACCCACCTGGCACAAAACCTGCGGCAGGCATTGGCAACCGAGCAAGCGGAGAAAAGACGCCGATATATACTGAATTATTCCGACGAGGCTATCCCGTTCCGTTCCGGCATGAAATGGGGACTGAAGGTCGGGAACCAGATTACCGTGCCTCCCATTTACCGCAGCATCAAGTCGCCGGTGGGCCGATACTGTGCCGTGGAAAAGAGCTACAGTCAATGGGGAGTCATGACACTGGACGGCACATGGATTATCGAGCCGCAGTATTCCGATATAGAAATCAACGACCAAGGTGTCGTGACGGGCACGAAAGCCACCGGCAACAAGGTACGCCTGCAACTGCCTTGAGCCCGTTTTCAAACCAGCACTCTAAGCGAAGCCTGCCTTTCCATCTCGGAGAAGCAGGCTCTTGTCAAGTAAATGAAAAATAGTCACCTATATAGTATCCCGGTATCCATCTGCTTTCTGTAGAATTATATTCCTATCCAGTTTCCACGAGGCGCCCAAGTCACATGAAGCAAAAGCCCTAATATGAGGGTCGAGAGTAATATTTGATCTTCCAAGCCTTATCTTCCAACCGAATACAAACGGAGACCATTGGAAATTATGGGTTGACACACGAGGACAGCACGAGCACAGCAACTGATAAATAAAATATGACATATATACATCACACACCAAAACATAGAACATTGCATCAAATTGGCATAGTTTACTACATATATCAATCTTAAAATACGGGCATAAAGAAGCCACAAGGCATCTAACCTAAACACATTATTATCAATCGATTATGCCTGTCATATTTAAATTAGTTCCTCCATTTATTCTCTTCGCAATGCTCTTCTTTAAGTTCCACGGCTTCCTTTATTTCTGCCGATGACGTCTTTCGGCCTTTTCTGAAAGCCTATTCTTCAACAAGCCCACCATAAGCGCCGCAGCCCTGTCCGGCGCACCCTCCTCGCCTAGACGGACCGCCATTTCTCCGTATCCTTCCAACATGCGGGAGCGACACTCGCCGCCGGGCAGAATCTGCCGCAAATGACAACGCACATTCTCCACCGTCATCCCGTCGGCAACCAGTTCCGGCACGACTTCCCTGCCGGCGATGAGGTTCACCAAAGAGATATACCGCACCTTCAACAGACGACGGCGAAGCCAGGAAACAAACTTTCCGCACACGACATAATAACAAACCACCTGAGGCACCCGGAAAAGAGCCGTCTCCAGCGTGGCCGTACCGGACGTGACCAAAGCGGCCGCACTATGATTCAGCAAGGCATAGGTCTGTCCGGATACAATCTTCACATCATACGTCCCCAACATGGAACGATAGAAGTCCGGCTCGATGTTCGGGGCACCGGCCAGCACCAGCTGGTACTGCCCCGCATAAGAAGAAGCCGCCTCGACCATCCGCAGCAGGTTGTCCTTAATCTCCTGACGGCGGCTACCGGCCAGCAAGGCTATCAGCGGACGATCGTCCAATCCGTTACGCGCACGGAAACCTTCCGCCGTGTCCGCATATTCCCGCCGAAACCGGGCCACCTCATCCACGGTGGGATTACCGACATAATGAATCGGATAGTGATGCTTCTTCTCAAAGAAATCCACTTCGAAAGGCAGGATAGAGAACAATTCGTCCACATCCCGGCGTATGGCCTTGATACGGTATTCTTTCCAGGCCCATATCTTCGGGGATATATAATAATACACGGGTATCCGGCTGTGGCTGTGCACATATTCGGCCAGCGAAAGGTTGAATCCCGGATAATCCACCAGTATCAACACGTCCGGCTTCCAAGCCAGCACATCCTCGCGGCACCGCTTCATATTGGAGAGTATGGACGGCAGGTGCATGATGACGGGAATGAAGCCCATGTAGGCCGTTTCCTTGTAATGGCGCACACAAGTCCCTCCCGCCTGCTTCATCAGATCGCCGCCGAAAAAGCGGAACTCCGCATCTTTGTCCTGACGGCGCAACGCCCGGATGAGATGGGACGCATGAAGGTCGCCGCTCGCCTCCCCTACAATCAGATAATACTTCATACGTCTTCCATTCCTTTAAATGCCCGCAACGCCTCATGGGCCGTCATATCCACCCGAACCGGAGTCACGGCCCCGTAACCGTCCGCCATGGCCCGGATATCCGTATCCTGTGCTTCCGGCTCCAAGTCCGTATAACTGCCCGTCAGCCAATAATACGTGCCGCCGCGCGGATGATCCGCCGACTGCCATTCATTCCCCCAGGCTCCCCGTCCCATGCGGACAACCCTCAGGCCGCGAATGACATCCCTCTCCGGGAAATTCACATTCAGGCATACGTCCTGCGGCAGGCCTTCAGCCAGCACATAGCCGATGACCTTCTTCACGGCACGCTCCAGCGGAGCGAAATCAGGCGCATGATTTACGGTATCCAGCGAAAAGCCTACAGACGGAATGCCTTTCATACATCCCTCCAGCACCGCTCCCATCGTTCCCGAATAATGTATATTCACCGACGCATTGCTCCCGTGGTTTATCCCGCTCAGCAGCAAGTCCGGCCGACGGGACACACAGCATTCCAAAGCCAGTTTGACACAATCTGCCGGACGCCCTGTACAGGCAAAAACAGTCAACCCCGGTTCTTCACACACCGGTCTTACATACACCGGAACCTGCGTCGTAATGGAACAGGCCGCGCCCGAGCGGGGACCGTCGGGCGCCACAACCACCACATCGCCATAAAGTTGGGCTGTTCTCATCAAAGCACAGATGCCCGCAGCCGTATATCCGTCATCATTCGTCACTAAAATAAGAGGACGTTTCCCGTTCATTTTCATCATTTTTTGGAGACGGCAAAAATACAAAAAAAGGGGCAATTGCCATGAATTCCACCAAAATATTATATCTTTGCGGCGTAAAGGTCGCGCAAAGTTATGAACAATCCCCCTGAGTTATCAACAATTTAACAAAAGTTTCCCTCCGGGATAGGGGCCGAACATAAAAGATTAGGTTACTTTGCCTTCACAAACAAACAAGATATGGGAAAAATAATCGCAATAGCAAATCAGAAAGGCGGCGTTGGCAAGACAACAACTTCCATGAATCTGGCCGCATCGCTGGCCACCTTGGAAAAAAAAGTGCTGTTGGTGGACGCAGACCCGCAGGCCAACGCCTCATCGGGACTGGGAGTAGACATAGCCGAGGTGGACTGTTCCATCTACGAATGCATTATCAACCATGTCGATGTCCGTGACGCCATCTACACGACGGATATCGATTCACTCGACATCATCCCCTCGCACATCGACCTTGTGGGGGCGGAAATAGAAATGCTCAACCTGCCCAACCGCGAGAAAACCCTCACAGCATTGCTGCACCCCCTGAAAGACGAATATGACTATATCCTCATCGACTGTTCTCCGTCCTTAGGACTCATCACGGTCAACGCCCTGACTGCCGCCGACTCCGTCATCATCCCCGTACAATGCGAATATTTTGCACTGGAAGGCATCAGCCAGTTGCTCAACACCATCAAGATAATCAAATCCAAACTGAATCCGACACTGGACATTGAAGGATTCCTGCTCACCATGTACGACAGCCGCCTCCGTCTGGCCAATCAAATCTACGACGAAGTCAAAAGGCATTTTCAGGAACTGGTTTTCAACACCGTCATCCAGCGGAATGTCAAACTCAGCGAGGCACCGAGCCACGGCGTGCCCGCCATCTTGTACGACACGGACTCCACCGGAGCCCGCAACCACTTGGCCCTGGCCAAAGAAATCATCGAAAAGAACAAATAAATGGCAGTACATAAGAAATATCCCGCACTGGGCAGAGGATTGGATGCCCTCATTTCCACCCGCGAGGTGAAAACGGAAGGTTCGTCCTCCATACATGAAGTCAGCATCGAGCAGATATTCGCCAACCCCAACCAGCCCCGGCGCGAATTCGACCCGGTAAGTTTACAGGAGTTGTCCGACTCGATTGCGGAAATCGGCATCATACAACCCATCACCCTCCGCCAGATGGAGGACGGGACATACCAGATCATCGCCGGAGAACGCCGGTGGAAAGCATCCAAAATGGCAGGATTGCGCAGCATTCCGGCCTATATCCGCACGGCAGACGATGAGAACGTGATGGAAATGGCACTGATTGAAAACATTCAGCGCGAGGACCTGAATTCCTTGGAAATAGCTCTTGCCTACCAGCATCTGCTGGAGCAATACAATCTGACTCAGGAACGGCTCAGCGAACGGGTGGGAAAAAACCGCACGACCATCACCAACTACCTGCGCCTGCTGAAACTTCCCGCTCCCATACAGGTGGCCCTGCAGAACAGGGAAATCGACATGGGACACGCCCGCGCCCTGCTCGCACTGGACAACCCGACTCTGCAAATCAAACTGTTCAACGAAATCCGCAAGGAAAACTTGTCGGTGAGAAAGGTGGAGGATATGGTACGCGCCTTGATGGAAGGTGAAACCGTACGTCCCGGCGGCAAAGCCCTGAAGCCGCGCGGTGCCAAACTGCCTGAAGAGTACAATCTACTGAAAAACAGACTTGCAAGTTTCTTCCAGGCAAAAGTGCAACTGACCTGTTCTGACAAAGGGAAAGGGAAAATAAGCATACCGTTCGCCAACGAAGAGGAACTGGAACGTATCATCGAATTGTTTGACAGTCTGAAACATTGAGACATACAGGATTCATATACAGCAAATACGCCATCCTGCTAATCCTCCTGACAGGGATTGGCGGGATGTCTTCGCTATGGGCCCATACCTCCCACACGCTTTCTTCTCCCGCATCCACGCAGGACTGCGGCTGGCAGACGGACAGTATCGCCCCGGAAGATTCCATCGCCGCATCCGCGGCCGAAATACTCCCCGCAGACACGGAACGTCTGGCTCAAATCAATGACTCGCTCATCAACAGCATCATGAAACCGCGCAAACAGTTCGTCCCCAGTCCTCAGAAAGCCATGTGGCTGGCCCTGGTCATCCCCGGAGCCGGCCAGATATACAACCGCAAATACTGGAAACTGCCCATCGTCTACGGTGGATTCCTGGGATGCGTGTATGCCCTGACATGGAACGGCCAGATGTACCGGGATTACTCCCAGGCATACCTCGACATCATGGACGATGATCCCAACACGAAGAGTTATATGCAGATGCTTCCGCTCAACTACAACATCGCCGGACGGGAGGAACGCTTCAAGGAGATTTTCAAGAACAAGAAGAATTTCTATCGCAAATACCGGGACATGAGTATCTTTGCCATGATAGCCGTCTACGCCCTGTCCGTCATCGACGCATACGTGGACGCCGAACTTTCGTCGTTCGATATCTCCAAAGACCTGAGTCTGAAGATAGAGCCGACCCTATACAACAACAAGGGCATGTTCGCCGGTCACTCGACGGTGGGCGTGCAATGCAAACTAAACTTCTAAAAACATCATGAAAAAAATAAGCATCATCTGTTTGGCACTATGGACCGGAAGTCTATGCATGCAGGCACAGAACGAAATCACCGTACATGACTCCAAGACCGGCAAGGATGAAATAATCGACCTGCCGGAAGGCATGGTTTCGGACATCGACAGTCTGCTACAGGAATGGAATGTCCGGAACTACCTTACCTTCGACGAGACATGCGAATCCAGCGAGGAAAACCCAACCTTCCCCCGCGAGACTTACATCAACCGGCTGGAACGCCTTCCCAACATCATAGAGATGCCTTACAACGAGGTGGTACAGAAGTTTATAGACCAATACAGCGGCCGTCTGCGCAGATCCGTAGCCTACATGTTGGGAGCCTGCAACTTCTATAACCCCATCTTTGAGGAGGCACTGGAAAGCTACCAGCTTCCCCTGGAGCTGAAATACCTTCCCGTCATCGAATCCGCCCTCAATCCGAAAGCGACATCGCGGGTCGGTGCCGCCGGACTCTGGCAATTCATGATTACCACGGGGAAAAGTTACGGTCTGGATGTGACAAGTCTGGTAGACGAGAGGCGCGACCCGATCAAGTCGTCCTATGCCGCCGCCCGTTATCTGAAAGACCTATATGCCATCTACAAGGATTGGACACTGGTCATTGCCGCCTACAACTGCGGACCGGGCAACGTGAACAAGGCTATCAGCCGGTCTGGAGGAGAAAAAGACTACTGGGCCATTTATCCTTATCTCCCTCAGGAGACACGCGGCTATGTGCCCGCCTTCATCGCCGCCAATTATATCATGAACTATTACTGCGACCATAACATCTGTCCGGTCAACAGCAAATTGCCGGCCAGCACCGATACGCTGATGATACACCGCAACGTTCATTTCGAACAAATCGCGGCTGTGTGCAACGTAAGTATGGATGAAATCAGCGCCCTGAACCCCCAGTACCGCACCGGCCTGATACCCGGTGGGGCGGGGGCGTGCACCCTGCGGTTGCCGACGGCCGGCATCACCGCCTTCATCAACGCCAAGGATTCCGTATATAACTACAGGTCGGACGAACTGTTTACGAGACGAAGCGAGACGAATGTGCCCGCGCGCATGATACCGGCAAAAGGCGGTAAACGCAACAACGGCCGGAACAGACAAGGACAGTCGAGCGTCACGGTACGCAAAGGAGATACCCTCTCGGAAATCGCCCGCCGCAACGGAGTTTCCGTGAAACAACTGCAACGGTTGAACAAGATAAAAGGTACGAACATACGTGCCGGACAAAAAATCAGAATCAAATAAACCAAGGGATAAGCCTGCATAACACAAGGAGGTCGTATGGAAGAGTTAGCGCACAAAGACATGGATGATGAAATCATGGTAAGCCAGGCGTTCCAGCATCTGGTGGACACGTACCTGAATTCCCGCCACCGGAAAAAAGTGGAAGTCATCACAAAAGCTTTCAACTTCGCCAAACAGGCTCACAAGGGCGTACGCCGCCTGTCGGGAGAGCCATATATCATGCACCCCATAGCCGTCGCCCAGATTGTCTGTGAGGAAATCGGACTGGGTTCGACATCCATCTGTGCCGCCCTTTTGCATGATGTGGTGGAGGACACGGACTACACGGTCGAGGACATCTCCAATATTTTCGGAGAGAAGGTCGCCCGCATCGTGGACGGACTGACCAAAATTTCCGGCGGCATCTTCGGAGACCAAGCTTCCGCACAGGCCGAATCTTTCAAAAAACTCCTGCTCACCATGAGCGATGACATCCGCGTCATCCTCATCAAGATTTCCGACCGCCTGCACAACATGCGGACGCTCGGTTCCCAACTGCCCAACAAACAATACAAAATCGCAGGCGAGACACTTTATATTTATGCCCCTCTGGCGCATCGCCTGGGACTTAACAAAATCAAGGAAGAACTGGAAGACCTGAGTTTCCGCTACGAACATCCGGAAGAATACCAGCAAATCAAAGAAAAACTGGCCCTGACACAGAAACAGCGCGTCAGCGTATTCGACGAATTCACCGGCCCCATCCGCCGGCAACTGGACCGCATGGGATTCAAATACGAAATCAAGGCCCGCGTCAAAACTCCCTATTCCATCTGGAGCAAGATGCAAAACAAGCATATCCCCTTTGAAGAGGTATATGACATATTGGCCGTGCGCATCATCTTTGAACCGAAATCGATAGAGGATGAAATCAACGAGTGCTTCCAGATATACGTATGCACAAGTTCCATCTACAAGCCCCATCCCGAACGCTTCCGCGACTGGCTAAGTCACCCGAAGGCCAACGGATACCAGGCGCTGCACGTCACTCTCATGACCCCCAAGGGGCAGTGGATCGAAGTGCAGATCCGCTCTACACGAATGGACGAAATGGCCGAACAAGGCTTCGCCGCCCACTGGAAGTACAAAGAAGGCACCAAGACAACGCTGGACAGTGAAAACGAACTGGAAAAATGGTTGCATACCATCAAGGAGATATTGGACGATCCACAACCGAACGCACTTGATTTCCTGGACGCTATCAAATTGAACCTGTATGCTTCGGAAATCTTCGTTGTCACTCCCAAAGGCGAATTCAAGACCATGCCGGCAGACTGTACGGCATTGGACTTCGCATTCAGTATCCACACGGTGCTGGGCAGTCATTGCATCGGCGCCAAGGTAAACCATGTGCTGGTGCCGCTCAGCCACAAACTGCAAAGCGGCGACCAGGTGGAGATTCTCACATCCAAGACACAGCGCGTGCAACCCGAATGGATAAACTTCGCCACCACCGCCAAAGCCAAAGGCAAGATACAGGCCATCCTGCGCCGGGAGGAACGGGACATGCAGAAGAAAGGGGAAGAAATCCTCAACGAGTTTTTCGAGAAGGCCGAAATGGAACCCAACAGCCTGAATCTGGACAAACTTTGCACCCTCCACGGCGTCAAATTGCGGGAACAGTTGCTTTCGGCCATCGGAAAGCAGACCATCATCCTGGGAGAAAACGATCTGGATGTCCTGCGCGAAAAAACGGGGAACAACAAATGGAAGAAATATATACCGTTCTTTAAATCGGGCAGGAAAGAGATTCAGACCTCCCTCCATGAAACGCACGAAAGCCCGATCGTCATAGATAAGAAGAAACCGGTTATCCTGAACGAAGAAAACATCCGGCGGTTCATCATCGGAAAATGTTGTCACCCCATCCCCGGAGATGATGTACTGGGATACCTGGATTCCGACAACCGCGTTGTCATCCACAAACGCAACTGCCCTGTCGCAGACAAACTGAAAGTCAGCGATGGCAATCATATTCTGGCGGCCGTATGGGACACGCACAAAGCGCTCTATTTCCCGGCCACGATACACCTGAACGGCATCGACCATATCGGTGTACTCAACCGGATAACAAGCACGTTGTTCGACCAACTCAACGTCAACATCCACAAACTGACGATAGAAGCCAACGACGGTATCTTCGAATGCGATGTACAATTGAGCGTGCACGATGTGCAGGATGTACGGGCTATCTGCAAAGAACTGAAACAAATCAAAGAAGTACAGGAAGTGACACGCATCAGCTAAGCGTGCCTCGGCAGGACTTTCACACCAGACCGTCCAATTCGCGCCTGATACTCAGCAATTCGTCGCGAATCGCCTGCAGACGGTCTATCACCTCCGTTGTCTGCAATGTGCCCTCCTTGTTCTTTTTCAGGGTTTCACGGGCAGCGGCCAATTTCATGCCGCGCACTTTCACCAGATTGTAGACCAGCCGGACTGCCTCGATATCCTCCTTCGTATATTGCCGGATGTTACGGCCGCTCTTACGGGGCGTGATGGTAGGAAACTCTTTCTCCCAATAACGAAGCAACGTCTCGGTTACGCCGAACATTTCCGCCACTTCGCTGATTGAATAATACAGCTTGAGTTCTTTGTTGGGATTCAATGCCATAATTAACTATTCCTACCGTTCTTTCCGCTTTATTTCTTTGCAAAAGTACGTAAAACAAATTATCTTTGCAACACTTTTTTGCAAGAATATATAACGTATATAACAAATAGAATTATGACAGCAAACGAGATACGCGATTCGTTCAAAAAATTCTTCGAATCCAAAGGACATCTGATTGTTCCCTCCGCCCCGATGGTGGTGAAAGACGACCCGACACTGATGTTTACCAATGCCGGAATGAACCAGTTCAAAGATATCATCCTAGGCAATCGTCCGGCCACCAGCAAACGCTGCACGGACTCCCAGAAGTGTCTGCGCGTAAGCGGAAAGCACAACGACCTGGAAGAAGTGGGACACGACACCTACCACCATACCATGTTTGAAATGCTCGGCAACTGGAGTTTCGGAGACTATTTTAAGAAAGAGGCCATCGAATGGGCCTGGGAATATCTGGTGGACGTTCTCAAAATCGACAAAAGCAATCTCTACGCTACGGTATTCGAGGGCGCCCCGGACGAAGGACTGGCGCGCGACGACGAGGCCGCTTCTTATTGGGAAAAGTTCCTGCCGGCCGATCACATCCTGAATGGCAACAAGCATGACAACTTCTGGGAAATGGGGGCCACGGGACCCTGCGGTCCGTGTTCCGAAATACACATAGACCTCCGTCCCGATGAAGAAAAAGCCAAGATTCCGGGAAGCGCATTGGTGAACAAAGACAATCCGCTGGTGATTGAAATCTGGAACCTCGTGTTCATGCAATACAACCGCAAAGCCGACCAGTCTCTGGAACCGCTGCCGGCCAAAGTAATCGACACGGGAATGGGCTTTGAGCGCCTGTGCGCCGTCATGCAGGGCAAACGTTCGAACTACGACACGGATGTGTTCCAGCCCATCATTAGGGTCATCGGCGACCTGTCGGGCTGTCATTACGGTGAGGATAAAGAGAAAGACGTGGCTATGCGCGTCGTAGCCGACCACCTGCGCACCATCGCATTCTCCATCGCCGACGGTCAGCTGCCCGGCAACGCCAAGGCCGGATACGTCATCCGCCGCATCCTGCGCCGTGCCGTACGCTATGCCTACACGTTCCTCGGACAAAAAGAAGCATTCATCTACAAGTTGCTGCCGGTACTGATTCAAGAGATGGGTTCCACATATCCGGAACTGGAAGCACAGAAAATACTGATTTCAAAAGTCATCAAGGAAGAGGAAGATTCTTTCCTCCGCACATTGGACACCGGCATCCGGCTGCTGGACGGCGTGATGAACGAGACACGGGCAGCCGGAAAGAGCGTAATAGACGGTGTGCAGGCATTCACGCTGTTCGACACTTACGGTTTCCCGCTGGACCTCACGGAACTTATATGCCGGGAACACGGACTCAGCGTGGATGAAGAAACTTTCAACGCAGAAATGCAGAAACAAAAAGAGCGCGCCCGCAATGCCGCAACCGTGGAAACAGGCGACTGGACCGTATTGGGCGAAGGGGAAACAGAATTTGTCGGATGGGATTACACGGAATATGAATGCCGTATCCTGCGCTACCGCCAGATAACGCAAAAGAAGCAGTCATTCTATCAGATCGTATTGGACAAGACTCCGTTCTATGCGGAAATGGGCGGACAGGTCGGAGACCGCGGAGTCATCTGCTCGGAATACGAAACCATCGATATCCTCGACACAAAACGTGAGAACAATCTGCCCGTACACATCGCAAAGACATTGCCCCAGCATCCGGAAGCACCGTTCATGGCCTGCGTAGACGTGGACCTGCGCCACGCAAGCGAAGCCAACCACAGTTGTACCCACCTGCTCGACCAAGCCCTGCGCACCGTGCTGGGCGAACATGTCGAACAGAAAGGTTCGCTGGTCACTCCGGACTCCCTGCGTTTCGACTTCTCTCACTTCCAGAAAGTAACAGACGAGGAATTACGCCAGGTGGAACGTATCGTCAACGCCAAGATACGCGAGAACCTGCCTTTGCAGGACCACCGCGACCTGCCGATAGAAAAAGCCAAGGAACTGGGCGCCATCGCTCTCTTCGGCGAAAAATACGGCGACCGTGTACGCGTGGTACAATTCGGAGACAGTGTGGAGTTCTGTGGCGGTTGCCATGTGAAAGCCACCGGACAAATCGGTATGGTGAAGATTCTCAGTGAAAGTTCCGTAGCTGCCGGCGTACGACGCATAGAAGCGGTCACCGGTGCCAAAGTGGAGGAAATGCTTTACTTCATACAGGACACCCTGAGCGAACTGCGCGGACTGTTCAACAACGCACCTGACATCAAACAGGCTGTACAGAAAGCCATCGAAGAAAACAGCGGCTTGAAAAAGCAGCTGGAAGATGTGATAAAGGAAAAGGCCGCCCAGCAGAAAGCAAGCATCCTCGAGTCTGCCGCTCTGATCAACGGTGTGACTGTATACAAGAAACTATTGTTTCTGCCGGCCGACATAGTCAAGGACATGGCCTTCCAATTGCGCAACCAGACAGAATCCGCCTTGGTCGTATTGGGAAGCATACACGAAGAAAAGCCCATGCTGACAGTCGCCGCTTCGGACGCATTGGTCAAAGAGCACGGAATCAACGTAGGCAGAACCATTCGTGAAGCAGCCAAACTGATGCAAGGCGGCGGTGGCGGACAGCCTCACTTTGCAACTGCCGGCGGTAAGAATCCCGAGGGATTGAGCGCCGCTATCGACAAATTCATCGAACTGACAACAGTTTAACCGACCCTTGTAGGTCTGTAGGGAAATTGGGGGATTCGGAGCAATCCGCCAATCCTTAGGAATACTATCCTTAGGGTGTAATGAATACTATCGTAAGGTGCTAAGGAATACTATCGTAAGGTGCTAAGGAATACGATTGTAAGGTGGTAAGGAATACTATCGTGGGCACCTAACGATAGTATTTCATTCACTGAGTGGACAGCACTCCACTACCTATAATGGACAGTGCTTCACTATACCCGGTGGACAGCGCTTCACTCGACAAGTGAACAGCTTGCGACTTGACAAGCGAACAGCACTCCACTCGACAAGCGGACAGCTTGAGGCCTGGCACGGGAACCGCCTGCGGGAGGGAAAGCCGCGGAGGCCGTCGACGCCCCTCCCTACACAGATGTTTGCGAAAATATGCTTCAATGGTTCAAACCGTTTGATTGCCAGCGACAAATGGTTCAGCCATCCTTCAGCTTTCCTTCACTTATCCTTCAGCTTTTCCCGCCTCCCTACACAGATGTTTGCGGAAAAAGGCTTCAATGGTTCAAACCGTTTGATTGCCAGCGACAAATGGTTCATTTATCCTTCAGTTTTTCCGCCCACTGGTTCAGCGGACGGCTGCCGAGGCGCGCCGCAAGCGGCAATTCCTGAACCATTATTCATTGATAATCAGCAAGTCTGAACCATTGCTGAACCTTTTGTGAACCATTACTCATTGATAATCAGTGAGTCTGAACCATTGAAGCCTTTTTTCGCAAACATGTGTGTATTTGTTATTCCTCAGTCCAAGCCTCCGGCCAATTCACCAGATAAAGAGTACGGGTGGCACGCGTCGTGGCAGTGTAGAGCCAGCGCAAAAAATCGGCCGTGACCTCACCCTCGGGCATGAAACCCACATCCAAGAACACATTTTCCCACTGCCCGCCCTGGGCCTTATGGCAGGTGACGGCATATGCGTATTTAACCTGCAAGGCATTGAAGTAAGGATCTTCTTTCATTTTCTTCATCCGCTCGTTCTTCCGAGTAATCTCCGGATAATCTTCCCAGACGGCATAAAACAACCGGTCGGACTGTTCGCGAGTCAATGCCGGAGCCTCAGCCTGCAACGTATCAAGCAATACCGTGGCTTCCACCTCATAATCCCCGTAATCGGGGAAACGCAACTGCACATCGGCAAAACGGAATCCATACAACGAACGCTCGCGACGAAAACGCACGACGGTAGCCACATCGCCGTTAGCGATAAAAGGCATCCCCGTGTCCCCCTCGTCCGTACCGGCCGCTCCGCTCCAGAAATAATTGTTCTTTGCCACCATCAGCAAATCCCCTCCGCCCAGTTCTTCCTCAAAACCAAGGATACGGGCGCGGATGCCCCGGTTGTAAAGGACCGCCCGCTTGTTCGACCTTGTGACAACCATCGTCTGGTCCGCACCGCTACAGGCATAGCACTGTTCAAGCGCCTCTATCAGTTCCTCGCCGGACACACGCTTCACATCGGCAAAACCCGTCAGACGGAAACGGGGAAATCCGCCCGCAAGCACGGACATCTCACGACGGATAGCCGTCGAATTCCACAGAATGCCCGACTGATGCATCTGCCGCACCACAGTCGTCAACCCGGCCTGCATCACTTTCAGTCCATAACTTTCCAAAACATCGGCCGACAATGCCGGACTTCTATCCTCTCCCACCGGCGGCAACTGGGCCGTATCCCCCATAAGCAACAGGCGGCAGCCTTCTCCCGCATATACATACTCCACCAAATCATCCAGCAACCGCCCTGTGCCGAATCCGCTACCCGACACGCCCTCATTGGCTATCATCGAGGCTTCGTCCACAAGGAACAACGTATGTTTGTACAAATTCACTCCCTGCTGAAAATCGGTCTGCTCATTGGAGAACTTCTTCTGGCGGTAAATCCTCTTATGGATGGTAAAAGCAGGACAACCGGCATACTGGGAGAATACCTTAGCCGCCCGCCCCGTCGGAGCCAGCAGAACGACATGACGCCGCAATGATTGTAAGGTTTTCACCAATGCTCCCACCAAGGAGGTCTTGCCGGTTCCCGCATACCCCTGCAATAAGAATAACTCGTCCCGACGATCCGACAACAGGAACTCGACCAACTGCCGGATTGCCAGTTCCTGTTCCGGGGTTGGCTCAAACGCCAGATTCGCCCGTATCATTCGCTGCAATTCCGTATTAATCATCTCTTCGGCTCAAAAAAAGTAGGCAAAATGGCGGATATTAAATTTATTTATCTTACTTTTGCGATGCGAATGTAACAATAAAAATATAAAAACACCATGAAAATTGCTATTAATGTAGTTTTAGCACTCTGTGCAGCGGGATTGCTATGGTTCTGCTACACCAGCATCCAGAGCCCGATTCAGTTCCAGAACGACATGGCGATACGCGAGGCTGCCGTAAAGAAGCGCTTAGTTGAAATCCGCACGGCAGAAGAACAATACCGTGCCCAAAAAGGTGATTTCTGCGACACGCTGGAGAATCTGGTCGAATTCGTAAAGAACGGTAGAATCCCGTTCGTCAACAAAGTCGGCGAACTCACAGACGAACAAATGGACAAAGGACTGACCGAAGCTAAAGCTGCCGCTATCGTCAACAGCGGTGACGCGGCCGCGATTGCCGCAAACGGCCTGCAGAAATTCCGTCGTGATACGGTATGGGTTCCCCTCATCGATACGCTTTATGCAAAGGATTTCGTCGCAGACTCGCTGATGTATATCCCGTTCAGCAACGGAAAGAAATTCGACATCATGAAGACTTTGATTGTCAACAAGTCGGGAACGGTACAGAATGTCATGGAATGTTCTGCCGCATACGAGACCTATCTGGAAGGACTGAACGAACGTGAAATCATCAATCTGCGTGACAAAGCAGAAAAGTCAGGCCGTTTCCCCGGTTTGAAGATTGGAGACCTTTATACTGCAAACAACAATGCAGGTAACTGGGAATAATCAGCACAGTCAACATACATTATCCATCCGTATCTCTACGGATGGATTTTCTTTTTATGTTTTCTGTCCGCAGGAAGAAATACCGTTCGCCGTTTTCCATTTCGACCTGTCCGACGAAGACATTCCGGAGTATATGCAGAAATGCTTTGAACAGGCACACTTGGACGCGTATGTTTACGACCGTGTCTACACGCTTGCCAGCACTCCCTCCACCCGTATCCCACTGGAAGATTTCCGTAAAGACGAAGCGGACCCTCTCTACCGGTTGACATTTCCGGACACCGCCAAGACAGACAAGGTGTTCTACAACATTCTGCCCCATGTGGAAACAGCCGAACTTTTTTCATTGCCCAGCGATGTAAGTACATGGCTCTGCCGACGGTTTCCCGACATACGCATATACGGACAATACAGCATGTTGCTTGAAAGACTGATGGGCATTGAGCGAAGATCCACATCCTGCCGGAATCTGTACGTGTATCTGGAAGACAAAAGGATGTTTGCCTGCCAGTTCCGGGACGGACGCCTGACATTCGCCAACACGTATATGGCCGAAGACCGCACGAATCGTCTCTATTTCATCTTACATGCCTGGAAAACATTAGGGGCAAATGCGGAACAAGACCGTTGTATCCTGCTGAATGCCTCATCCTGTCAAAAAGGTATGGCCGAGGACCTGCAAAAATACCTGAGGCACGTGGTGACACCGGGCCCGGCCGATTTATTCCCCCGGTTATCGGCATCCCACATTCCAGGCATGCCATTCGACCTTTTCATGTTATTAACCAACGACTGATCCGATGAGAGCCATTACCGGAAAATACAAAGGACGCCATTTCAGCGTGCCACATACATTTAAAGCACGTCCCACCACCGACTTTGCCAAGGAGAACCTGTTTAACGTGCTCAACAGTCATCTGGATTTCGAGGAGGGGATAACCGCACTTGACTTATTCGCCGGTACGGGCAGCATTTCCCTGGAACTATTGTCACGGGGATGCACGCGCGTCATTTCCGTGGAGAAAGACCCATTGCACTACAAATTCATAACCCAACTGTTTCAGAGTCTGAAAGACGACGGGGCATTCCCGATACGTTCGGACGTCTTCCGTTTCGTGGAACGGTGCAACGAACAATTTGACTTTATCTTCGCAGATCCCCCGTATGCTCTGAAAGAACTGGAACTCATCCCAGATATCATCTTTAACAAAAGGTTGCTGAAACCCGACGGGTTATTTGTGCTGGAGCATGGAAAGACACAGGATTTCAGTCAGCATCTCCACTTCTTCGACCATCGGGCCTACGGAAGTGTCAACTTCTCCTTTTTCAGAGCAACGGAGCCAGAATGCGAATGAATGATTCAAACCTCCGGTGCCAGCGTTTTCTGCTGGTCAGATTGTCCAGATTCAACAAATAGCATTTCTCCGCATCCTTCAGGAAGGTCCGCTTCATCGCCAATGCGACTTTCCTGTCATATACAAAAGCATTCACTTCAAAATTATTCTCAAAACTCCGGAAATCGATATTGGTAGACCCACAGGAGGAAAGGCTGTCATCACTCACCCAGGTTTTCGCATGAAGAAACGCTCCCTGGTAGAGATAGACACGCACCCCGGCTTTCATGGCATCCAGCAGATAAGAACGCGACGCATACGTTAATAAACGGCGGTCAGCCCATTCCGGTATCATCAGGCGCACATCCACCCCCGACAAGGCCGCCGTCTGCATCGCAAACAGGAAACGGTCTGTCGGCAGGAAATAAGGTGACTGGATATAGCAATAACGTTCCGTACGCATCATGGCCAATACCATCCCCTGCATAATGTCCGGCCAATAAGAAGTGGGCAGGGAAGTTACTATCTGCAAAGACGCGCGGCGGCTTTCCGGCTCCCGCTCCGGTTCCCGAAACCGGACGGTCCGGTCCGTTGTCGGATAATAGCCGGTGTCCGTGACAAGTTCATTGGCCGCCACATACCAGTCTGCAAGAAATGCCCGCTGCAATCCCTGCACGGCATTGCCCTGAAGGCGCATGTGGGTGTCGCGCCAGGCATGTTGTCCGGGAGTTCCCTCCATGTAACGGCTGGCCAGATTCATTCCTCCCACATAGCCCACCTTGCCGTCTATGACCACAATCTTGCGATGATTACGGTAGTTCATCTTGCGGGTAAATCTGACAAAGTGCACCGGCAGAAACGCCTGTACCTCCACACCGGCCTCCTTCATCCTCCGGAAAAACACAGAAGGTACGTTCCAGCATCCCACATCGTCATAAACCAGACGGACCTTCACCCCCTCTTGCACCTTTGCAATCAACAAATCCGACAAACGATTGCCGACTGCATCCGCCTCTATAATATAAAATTCTATATGGACATGATGGCGGGCCGCCGCAATATCCTTTAACAGTTCCCCGAACATCTTGCCCCCGTCCGTAAACAGGTCCGTACGGTTTTCAGGATAAAGATAGGCCGCGCTCTGCCGCTTGAACAAGCGAACCAGCCGATAATGTTCTTCCGGAATCTCCGGTGAGGCGGAACGATAGAAACGGTATGCGGCCCGACGGGCCAACTGAATGGCACCGGCCCGGTTAATCAATTGGCCCCGATAGCGTCTGCGACCGAACAACAGATAGACCAGCAAACCGATTATCGGAAGAAAGACCAAAGCGAGAATCCACGCTACGGTCTTGACAGGAGGACGGTTCTCCAGCACAATCATCACTGCCATGCAGAGCACCAACACCCAATAAACAATCAGTAAACTGTGAAATAACATGACTGGCTTTTTCTGTTCATTCTCGCATTTTCTCCGAAAACCCGCCAAACGACCGGACAGAGACAAACTTACAGAAAATATACGATATAACGAAAGAGATAGAGAAAAAAATACGGACGGAATCAAATATTCCGCCCGCAACTGTCTCAACGCCGCATCGGAGGTCCGAAACCACCGCCGGGGTGTCCGCCGCCAGGACCGCGCGTTGCCGGCCCGTCGAATCCCGGTCCCCGCATCTGACCACGTGCCTCCTTATTGCCCATCAGATTCAGACGATAGATGAAATGCACCATCACATAACTGTTAATCGCATTCGACCACGTATCGGAACGCTGCATAGCCGTAATCGACCGGCTTATATTGCTCCGCTCACGCAAGATGTCATACCACTGTATACTGACCGTCGCGGCCTTGCGCTTCAAGAAACTCTGGGACAACTGAGCATTCCATATCAGTTCGTTGGTATTCATCGTAGCATCATCATATCCGCGACGGCTGTCTTCCCCTATATCCGTTGACAGGCTCATATTCCAGGGAAAATTCACAATCAGGTTTCCTCCGTATGAAAAATTCCAAGTATCCAGATTGGCATTCTTCACCAGAGCATTACGGGCATGCTGATAGCCGACATTACCGTTAAGTCCCACCTCCAGCACGTCGTTGCGGTAATTTACATTCAGCCGTTCGCTTACATCCGTTTTCTTGGTTGTACTCTTCGACAGGGCATCCGCAAGCGCCTGCCCCTGCCGCGAACTGATATATCCCACGGAATTCGCATACGACCAATTGGTGAATGTCGATATATTGAAATACTTCTTGGCACCCATGGCGGAATTGAACATCAAGTTTGCGTTCGTGTTCCAGTTTCCATTGATATTCTGCGGCTGGCTGACGCGTTTACCCGTATTCTCGTCATACCACACAGCCGTACTGATGCTGTTGTTCGTCATGCTGGCATTGGCATGCACCATCCAGCCCATTTGCCGGTCAGTGATATAATTATTATAGAAGAGATTCATGCTGTTGGTCCACGACGGCTTCAGGCCGGGATTACCCATCGTGACATTCAAAGGATCACTGTCATCGGTCACATCCAACAAGTTGGTCATAGAAGGCTGAGACGCACGTCCGTTGTAGCGCAGACGCACCTGACTCGTTCCCGAAATCTTATAGCGTAAATCTATACGAGGCGCCCAGTTGAACACATGCCGGGTGACGGTCGTGTCTATCGTTCCTTTCTGATAATCCATGTGGGTGGTCTGAGGCTGAACCGAGATTCCGGCATTCAGACGCAAATCATTCTTATTATAACGGAACATCACATTCGCATCCTGATTATATTCCCGATAGGTCGCATACTGACTGTTTCTCCAGTTTTTGGCCAAATCCAGCCAATCGACTCCCGGCACATATGTCAGAGGCCAGCCATACAGGGTGTTCTCATCGATAATCCCCTGCTCTAACAACGACTCCAGCGAATACATCGAGCGGTCGGAGTCCGAGAACCTATACTGGTAGCCGTAGCTGAACTGCAGGTTCGCCCCCTTGAACAAAGGCTCGCTGTAACTCAGACGCGCCCGATAATTGTAATTCTCCGACGGACTGAGATTGTACTGATGAGTATAATCTCCTTTCTTATTCTCCTCCGCCTGGAAATACTTCACATCCGAACGGCTGAACGACGTGTTTTCACTGTCCGACCAACCGGCACTCATCCATAGGTTGATATTCCGCCCCGGCTTATTCAGACGGCGGTTTAAGGACAACGAACCATCCACCGAGCGGTTCCTTCCATCCGAAACGGAACTTCTGTCGTTGGTGTTGACCAGTCCGTCATCTTCCAGTTTCTCCCATTCCGTCAGCGGATCGGACAACAACTGATAAGGGTCCCTGTTGAACGTCACAGAGAAATTACCGGAACGCCGGTATGAATCGGAATAAGAGAAGTTAGGACGGAACATGACTGTCGTCATCGAATCTATAGCCCATTCCACTCTAAAGTTGGCCCCTACGTTAGTGGCATTGCTCAAAGTCAGACTCCGGCTATTGGCAAACGAACTGGCCGTGCTCCCAACAAGGAATGTCTGTGAATTGGTACGCGTCTCGGAATCCGTGTCCGTATGGGAATAACGTACATGCCCTCCCGCTTCAAGGCGGCCGGCTTCCCGCTCTTTCTTCCCGTTCTCCCATGCGAAATTGGCACCGGCCATTTTACTGGACACCAACCCGTTGCCACCGCCTCCACCGCCACGCGGACCTCCGCCGGGGAAACTACGGTCATTGATGTTATTGGCGGACCCCATCACTGTAGCCTGGAAACGGTCTGTAAAACGCGCTACCATTCCTTTGGCCGTATAACGTTCCTCTGTTCCGTAACCGACATCCGTATTTACGACCCAGCCCTGCTTCATGTCTTTCTTCACCGAAAGATCGAGCACCGTTTCCTCCTCGCCATCGTCTATCCCTGTCTGCCGTGTGTAGTCGCTCTGCCGTTCATAAGCCTTTATCTTTTCCACCATTGTGGTTGGCAAGTTCTTCATCGCCATCTTCGTATCGTTGTTGAAAAACTCCTTACCGTCCACCATTATTTTCTTCACGTCCTTTCCGTTTATCTTAATAGAGCCATCGTCTCCGACCTCTGCCCCCGGCAGCTTTTTTACCAGTTCTTCCAAGACCGATCCTTCGGGCAAGCGATAAGCCGCGCTGTTATAGACAAAGGTATCGGCTTTCATTTCCACTTTCGCCACCTTCGCCGTCACCTCCGTCGCCTTCAACAACAAAGCATCAGACTCCAGCTCCAGCAATCCGACATTCTGTTGCGGTTTGTCCTTGGACAATAAAAGGTTGCGGGTCATGGTCTTCATCCCCACAAAAGAGACTTTCAGAATATAGCTTCCGGATTTTACTGCCGGCAAAGAGAATTTGCCGTTCAAACCGGAAGCCACACCGCAGACCATCGCACTATCCGGTTTCAATAAAACAACGGTAGCCGCCACCACAGCCTCTTCCGTCCCCTTTTCCTTTACCGTTCCGCTCACTGTTATCTTCTGCGCCAGCATCTGCATGGATATCACCGACAACAAGCAGAAAATCAATCCAAACTTCTTCATTAATATACCTTGTTTATCTTTCAACATTCTTTTGGATAGTTTCTTCATTCCAAAGTTTAACCAGTCCGACCACTTTAACGTACAATAACAGTCGGACGATACATTCCTGCATGCGTACAAAGGTACATATTATCCCTGTTCCACGAAACTCATACACTTTAAATCGACAAAACACCATTAACTTATTTAACAGAGATCTCCCTTTATCACAAAAAAACAATGTAAAAACACATCATTATGTCGCAGAAAACGTATCTTTGCCAAACAAACGAACAACCGAGGACATGAACAAACAATCCGTAATTTTTCCGGAAGCACTGGAAACAAGCCTGCAACAGGCCATTGAAAGCTGCTACCCGGACAAGTTATTCATCCTTACAGACCAGACCACCCGGCACCTATGCTGGCCGGCGATACAATCATTCGCCTGCCTAAAAACAGCCGGGCATATCACCATCGGAGCCGGTGACGAATACAAGACTCTCGACACCTTGGCTCATGTGTGGCAGGAATTGGGACGGGCGGGAGCCACCCGACATTCCATGCTCATCAATCTCGGAGGGGGAATGGTGACCGACCTGGGTGGGTTCGCAGCCTCTACATTCAAAAGAGGAATTGCTTTCCTAAACGTTCCGACCACCCTGCTGGCCATGGTGGACGCATCGGTCGGAGGGAAAACAGGTATCAATTTCAACGGGCTGAAAAATGAAATCGGCGTGTTCAACACGGCTTCATCCGTCCTGATAGACACTCATTTCCTGCAGACACTGGACAGCCAAAACCTGTGTTCCGGTTATGCGGAGATGCTGAAACACGGTCTGATAAGCAACGAAAGGCATTGGGCCGAACTGATAAACTTCGATTTGCGACAGGCCGACCTGCCGCGGTTGCAGCAAATGGTTGCCACCAGCGTGGCCGTCAAGGAACGCATCGTGGAAAACGACCCTCTCGAACAGGGATTGCGCAAAGCTCTCAATCTGGGACACACGGTGGGACATGCCATCGAAAGCCTCGCACTGGCGGAGCAACGTCCCGTACTGCACGGATATGCCGTGGCATGGGGACTCATCTGCGAACTTTACCTGAGTCATACCAAAGCCGGATTTCCCATCGACCGACTGCGCCGGACCCAGCAGTTCATCCGCGACAATTACGGTACATTCCTTTTCGACTGTAAACAATACGACCGTCTGTACGAATTCATGACGCACGACAAGAAAAACACTGCCGGCACCATCAACTTCACCCTATTGGGAAACATCGGCGACATACGCATCAACCAACATGCCACACGCGAAGAAATTTTCGAAGCACTGGATTTCTTCCGTGAAACTATCGGATAATACACATAAACCATACAAAACATGAAAACGACACACAAGATTCTCTTACTGGCTGTCTGTATCACATCTGCCCTGCACGGTTTCAGCCAGGCGCGCAAAAGCGGCAACCCTATTTTACCAGAGTTTCATGCAGACCCCGAAGTCCTGTATTCCCGCCAGACCGGACGTTTCTACATCTACTCCACGACAGACGGGGCTCCCGGCTGGGGCGGGTATTATTTCACCGTATTCAGCTCCAAAGACCTGACAGACTGGAAGCACGAAGGCATCATGCTTGACTTGGGCACCGACCAGGTCGGCTGGGCTGACGGCAATGCCTGGGCTCCCTGCATCATAGAAAAAAAGACCGACGAGGGATATAAGTACTTCTTTTATTACAGCGGCAACACGCCCTCGGGCAAAGCCATCGGCGTGGCTACAGCCAGCCATCCGACCGGACCTTTCACCGATGCCGGTCATCCGATAGTGGACAAACGCCCCGAAGGACAGGCGCACGGACAGCAAATCGACGTGGATGTCTTTGAGGATCCTGTCAGCGGTAAATGCTATCTGTACTGGGGAAACGGCTACATGGCTGGAGCGGAACTGAACGAGGACATGATGAGCATCCGACAAGAAACGGTACGTCTGATGACTCCGAAAGGCGGTTCTTTGCAGGACTATGCCTTCCGGGAAGCACCTTACGTGTTTTACCGCAACGGGCTTTATTATTTCCTCTGGAGCGTAGACGACACCGGCTCTCCCAACTATCATGTAGCTTACGGCACCTCCCGTTCGCCGTTAGGCCCTATCGAGGTGGCGGCACAACCGGTCATTCTCTCCCAGCGCCCCGAAGCGGAAATTTATGGAACCGCTCACAACTCGGTTCTGCAGTTGCCCGGCAAGGATGAGTGGTACATCGTCTATCACCGCATTAACAAACACTATATGAAAAACGGAAAAGGCCCCGGTTTCCACCGGGAAGTATGTATCGACCGTATGCAATTCAACCCGGACGGGACCATACGTCCCATAGACCCCACGCATACGGGAGTAGCCCCCGTCAAAGTCAAAAGAAGAAAGTAACCGGGCAATGCTCTAACTGAAAATCGGGGCGCGAAAGTCATTCAGACTTTCCGCCCCATTTCGTATGCTTCCCGCAACCGGGCGTTGCCTTCGATATCCCCGGCATCGGTCACGCCTCCGCAGAATAAGGTACCGGCCAGGCGGGACTTCGGATAACACTCGATCCAACCGGTCAGACCGGCCTCTGCACGCTTCGGCACTTCCGGTTCGTCTTCCGCAGCTGTGGACAGCATATACACGTCGCGAAACTTATAGTCAAGGGCGAACATGGCGTTCATGCGATCGATCAGCGTCTTCATCTGCCCCGCCATCTCATAATAATATATCGGCGTAGCCCACACCACGACCTCCGCGGCAAGCACCTGAGCCATGATATCGTTCACATCATCCCCGATGACGCACTTCCCTATCTTCTGACAAGCCAAGCATCCTTTGCAGAAACGGATTTCCTTGTCTCCCAGCATTATCTTCTCTACCTCATGGCCGGCCGCACGCGCCCCTGCCATGAATTCGTTTGCCAGAATGTCGCTGTTCGAACCTTTGCGCAGGCTCGTTGATATTACAATGACTTTTTTCATTCTTACTGTTGTTTATATGATAAACACTATAGATTATTATGCACTTGCCCTGAATTCCGTAGGCGTCTGTCCCGTCTGCGCTTTGAACATGCGCGTGAAATGGCTCACACTGCTGAACCCGAGACGCTCCGAAATGTGACTGACAGGACGGTCGGTGGAACGCAGTTCCCGCTTAGCCCGCTCTATCACTTTGCGGGTAATAAAATCCTTGGCCGTACCGCCCAGTTCCTTGCGGACCAGATCGCCGAAATAGTTGGGTGACAAGCACAACTCGCCTGCACACCATGCCACGGAAGGCAATCCTTCAAAAGCAGGCCTGTCACTGCTTAAATAATCGTCCACCAGTTGTTCAAAACGCGTGATAAGTTTGCTGTTGGCCTTGTGACGCGTGATAAACTGACGGTCGTAGAAACGCAGACAATAATCTAAGATAAGTTGTACATAGACCGTGAGAAGCTGTTGCGAATGCTTGTCCACGGCATGCTCCATCTCGCGCTTGATATGTTCGAGCGTATCCTCGAAGATACGCCGCTCTTCGCCAGACACGTGCAACGCTTCCCGCTGGTCGTAACCGAAATAACTGTACTGAGCCATGCGTTCGGCCAACGGAGTATCAAACAACAAATCGGGATGGAACAGCAAGGCCTTCCAGCTGGCATGCTCCCCCGTCTGAAATTCCACCGTTACGGTCTGTCCCGGCGCAAAGCAGACGATACTGCCATCCTGATAGTCGTATTGTTCACGTCCATAACGCAAGGTACATCCCGTGCCCTGTTTCAGGAAGACGGCATACAACCCGTAACGCGTCACCGATACAATCTCCTCGGGAACATAGTCTTTGACCTCCACCACCGTCACAAGCGGATGCCTCGTGACAACCCCGAACATGCGGTTGTACTGGTCGATAGTGCTTATCGTCTGAATTTTCTGCGCCATATCTGCCGTTTTGTTTATTTCAGATTTTCCGTGAAGAAATTTGCCAACTTGTCCCACGGGATATATGCCCCTTCACCACCGTCATACAAATCACAATGGCTGGCCCCGGGAATAATCAGCAGTTCTTTGTTTTCCGGACAGGGATTGGGACGTATACCGGCTTCCGGTCTGCCGTCGACCATGTATTTGTAGGCATCTTCGCCGAAATAGCGCGAATGGGCCTTCTCACCGTGCATCACGAGGACAGCCGAACGTATCTCATTGGTATAATAGAGAAAGCGCGTGTTGGCGTATGCCGCCGTACCGATGCTGCGCCATCCATCGTTGGAGTTGCCGGAACGGACATGATAACCGCGCGGGGTCTTGTAATAGTCATAGTAATCCCGGACAAACTGCGGAGCATCCTCCGGTAGCGGATCCACCACGCCGCCAGCCATGGCAGCTGTGTCCCTTGTGCGCTGTGCCGCCAGCGCCACACGCGCCCGATGACGTGCTTCCTCATTGTCATCGGCATCAAAGTAACCATTGCCGCTGACGCGGGTCATATCATACATCGTGCTTGCCACCGTAGCCTTGATGCGTACATCCTGTGCCGCAGCATTCATCGCGATGCCACCCCATCCGCAGATACCGATGATACCTATTTTGTCCGCATCCACGCAATCGAGCGAAGAAAGATAGTCGACCGCCGCCATGAAATCCTCGGTATTGATATCCGGCGAGGCCGTGCGACGGGGTTCTCCGCCGCTCTCTCCCGTAAACGAAGGATCGAAAGCCAGCGTCACGAACCCTCGCTCTGCCATCGTCTGTGCATAAAGTCCGGACGACTGTTCTTTTACCGCACCGAACGGTCCGCTGACAGCGATAGCCGCCAGCCTGCCGGTCGTATTTTTCGGCTCATAAAGATCGCCCGATAAAGTGATGCCATACTGATTCTTGAACTCCACCTTGCGGTGATTCACCTTCTCACTTTTGGGAAACGTTTTGTCCCAAACCTCTGTATTTTCCATATCCGTATCTGTATTTTGCACGCAGGCCGTCAGGATAACTGTAGCCGCAAAGAAAATTAATAAATCCCTCATTGTCTCATGTCTTTAAATTCCGACGGTGCAAAATTATATATATTCCATCATCTTCCCGTTACACAAATCATCGAAGTTTTTTACCTTTTTACAGAAGCCCCGCGCGCAACAAGGCATGGAAAACAAGCCGCCGGAACGTACCCGAGTTGGCACGCTCCGACGGAATATAGCAAACTGCCGGAAACAACTTATCTGCCATCGAGGAGTCTGATACAACAAGCGAAATCAACCGTTATGTACCAATGTGCCGATAGGTTCCCCGTCCATGACTTTCTTCAGATTGCCATAGGCGTCCATATTAAAGACATAGATAGGCAAATTGTTTTCCTTGCACATGGTCGTGGCTGTCAGGTCCATCACTTTCAACCCACGGTTATAAATCTCATCATACGTTATCTTGTCAAACTTCGTGGCTGTGGGGTCTTTTTCCGGATCAGCCGTATATACACCGTCCACCCGGGTACCCTTCAGCATGACGTCCGCCTCTATCTCGATTCCCCGCAGGGAAGAACCCGTATCAGTAGTAAAATAAGGATTGCCCGTACCGCCACTCATAATGACAACCTCCCCGTTTTCCATACATTCGATGGCTTTCCACTTGCTGTAAAACTCACCGATAGGTTCCATACGAATGGCTGTCAGCACACGGCTCTTCACGCCGATGGCTCCCAGTGCGCTACTCAGTCCCAAGGAGTTTATCACAGTGGCACACATCCCCATCTGGTCACCCTTCACGCGGTCGAATCCCTTGCCCGCACCGCTCAGTCCGCGGAAAATGTTCCCTCCGCCGATGACTATACCTATCTGCACGCCCATGGCATGCACTTCCTTTATCTGTTCCGCATACTCGGCCAGCCGTTTCTCGTCAATGCCGTACCGTTGCTCTCCCATCAGGCTCTCGCCGCTCAGTTTGAGAAGTATTCTTTTGAATCTTGCCATAATATAATGATTTAAACATGTATTTCTATTTCACAGGAAGTACGAAACACACTTCCTTAAACGCATAACGCCGCAAGACGCCCGCCCGGTCGCACAACACCAGATGTCCCGTCGGCTCCACCGCCTGCACACGAGCCTCAAACCGCCCCTCATTGTCTTCATACGGATAGAATCCCTCCCCTCTGTAAAGTGACTGCCTGTAACGCCCAGTAATCTCTCCCGTCTGTCCTCTTCTGATTTGTCCATAGTAAGACTTAAACCGTTCTACGATATCCGCCAGCAGAAAAATCCGTTCGGTTTCCTTACCGGTAATCTGCCACAAGGAAACCGGATTGGGTGCATCACTCCGGAACTCTTTCTGATTGACATTCACACCGACACCGATGACACACGTCTCTATATGCTTCCCCATCAGAAGATTCTCTATCAGTATGCCGCATATCTTGCGATCTCTCCAATAAATGTCGTTCGGCCATTTGATACGGACATCTGCAACATATTGTCCCAGACTTTCACAAATGGCCAATGAAATGGCCTGCGACAACAGAAACTGGCGGTTGGCCTCTATCTCCACTGGATGTATCAGCAGGCTGAACAGGAGATTTGCCCCGCGCTCCGACTCCCATGTGTTGTCAGCCTGCCCCTTTCCGGCATTCTGGTAATCGGCAGTCACCAGCGTCATGTCCTTAGGCGCTACCGGATGATAGTTCTTCAGAAAAGCGTTGGTGGAGTCTGTCTCCGCAAGCTCTATCCATTCAAACCACGGAGAATCGTCCAGCGTATGAAGTGCGTATGTCATTTCCATTTCACCAAACAGGTATATTCAGAACAAAGGAGGATAGAAAGCATTCTCGATATGGTTCACGCACGGGGTCTCTTCATTTCCGACAACGGTCACCACATCGAAACGAACCGGCAGATCGATACGATACTTACGGAGATAGGCATCCGTAGAACTTACGATGCGCCGAATCTTTCCGGCTGTAACAGCATCCTCCGGAAGCCCGAACTGCGTGTTACGGCGTGTCTTCACTTCCACAACAACCAGCGTTCCATCCTTTTCCGCCACGATATCCAGTTCCTTACGTCCGCAACGCCAATTTCTGTGCCGGAGGATATATCCTTCCGCCAACAGACGGGCAACGGCTATATCTTCGCCCGTCCGTCCCAACTCATTATGCGCGGCCATTCTTTCTTCTTTAGTCGTTTGCTCCGCAAAGGTACATAAAAAACATGACTTTATATACCTTGGTTAACCACAGTTGATTATTCTATGAGCCATCTCTCGATGTTCCGCGTCTCGGAAGAGAAATTCAGGCCGATGCGGAACACTTTCGTATCCCCCGTCCCGAAAGGAAGGGCGTAAGACTTGTCCGAAATCTGCTGCAAGGCCTGC
>CAMWUI010000027.1 GCA_947177395.1 uncultured Paraprevotella sp. | reverse complement strand
TGCAGACGAAGAAGCTGGCCAACCCCGCGAAGAAGCACGGAAATATTCCTTTGTAGCGATTCCACAGCTTAAGAACATATACAGTTATGGACAACAAGGAAATAAACGGAGAAGTGCTGGCCGCCATTACGATGGCACTGCACGAATACTGCGGCTATACGGCGCACGACGGCGAGAGCGGATGCCTGACCGTCGGCCGCGACCATAGTGACTGGAACTCGAAGCTGTGCACCTTGCGCGGGCTTCCGAATCGTAAATTCTAATCTAAATAGAACGTAGACAATGAAAGAGTATACATACAACATCAACGGCACCGACTATCGGGTGAGCGTGGAGGGAATCGAGAACAACGTGGCCGCCGTCAGCGTGAACGGTATTGCCTATCAGGTGAAACTGCCTGCCGAAGAGGCTCCGGCTCCCCGTCCGACGGTGGTGAAGCCGGCGGCAACGGCAGCCGCTCCCACGGCGAAGAAGTACGGTGTGAAGGCTCCCCTGCCCGGCGTCATCGTGGAGGTGACGGTGAAGGTGGGCGACGAGGTGAAGCGCGGCGACACGGTGGTGGTGCTGGATGCCATGAAGATGGAGAACAACATTGCTTCCGAGCGTGCCGGCCGTGTGGCGCAGGTGTGCGTGGAACCGGGCCAGTCCGTCATGGAGGGCACCGACCTCGTTGTGTTTGAATAAGCGGGAGGCTCTGCCCCCGCCCCTATATATAATAAGGTACGCGCGCGTGCGCGTACCTTATTATATATAGCCCCCTGCGGTCAGGCTGTGAGGAGGGTGTAGAGGAGATGGAGCAGATGAGCGAAGACGCCGGCCAGAAGACCGCACAGGAGATGGACGGTGATGGCCTTGGAGGTGAGCTGGCGGTAGCCGATGGCGTCGAAGATGGCGGAATAGGTGGAGAAGAAGCCGCTCCAGCTGATGCCCATGGCGGTGAAGACGGCCACGGCATTGCCGTCGAGCAGACCTTCGGCGATGAACCGGGGCACCTGGCCCAAGGCGGCGCCCACGGCTCCGAGCGAGGTGATGGGGAAAGCGACGAGCTCGGCGTTCTTGAAACCGAAGAGCCAGTCGAAGATAAAGTTGATTTTGCCGGCCATGCGGGGCAGCAACTGGATGCCCTGGTAAGCGGAGCCGTCGTAGACACTGCCTTCGCCGGGTCCGAAGGTGAGCAGGAAGACGGCGGTGGAGATGATGATGACGCCGGGGATGATGGCCAGACCTAGCTCGACGCCGCTCTTGCCGCCGTCGAGAAGGGCGTTGAGAAAGCGGATGAAGATGCTTTCGCGGGCCTGTATCATCTGGGTGCGGCGGGATTCATGGCTTCCGGCGGGCGCGGCGGGCTGTTCGGGTCGGGGCATCATGTCGCCGTAGGCGGGATCGTCGCGCAGGAGCATGTACTGGAACAGGCGGGTGGACACGACGCAACCACCCAAGGCGCCGAGCAGACCGATGAAAGGTTCGGCGGCATAGCCCTTGCCGAGCATAAACATAAAGACGATAAGCCCCATGCCGAAGGCGGTGCCGTAGTTGACGAAAGAGAGCAGTTCGTATTTACGGAAATATTTGTTGTAATTGGGGTCGCGCGCCAAGGTCAGCACGGCGGGGTTGTCGGACAGAAAGGCCATGATGGAACCGAGTACGGCCACGCCGGGCAGGCGGAAGAGAGGGCGCATAAGGGGACCGAAAAGGAACTGGAGGATGCGTACGACGCCGAATTCGGTAAAGAGCTTGCTCAAGGCACCGGACAGGACGACGACTCCCATAAGGTAGAAGACGGTCTGGAGAAGAAGGTCGTGAGCAGTGTTCATGATGGTGTTCAGCATGTTGGACAGCCCCATTATATGGCCGATATAAGTGAAGACGGTGAAGAAGAGGAGGATGAACACGACGCCTTCCACGGTCTGACGCTGGAGCAGCGCTTGTTGCCATTTGCTTTTCATGAGAATAACGGTTAATTAAAAGTGGGGCAAAAATACAAAAAAAAGTGCATACGGAGAGACTTTCCGCGAGATTTGAGCGGTAAAAATCTCTCTGTATGCACTCTTGTGAACTTACTCGAATTCGAGGCAGAAGACACCGGAAGAGAGCCCCCATGCGTCGCCGTCGGGACCGAAGTGGCTGCGGTGACCGTTGTTGGTGTACGGCGTCCGGTCGAGCACGTCGCCGCCGCTTTGATTAAAGTCGTAGTAAAGGACGAGTGAGTCTCGTTGTACGGCAGTGGGTATGTCAGCCAGAGGGGCGTTGCAACGGGCCTGCAGGTCGGTGTCCGACAGAGCGGTGCGCCATACGCGCAGTTCGTCGATGGCGGCATTCATCGGGTAGCGCTCTCCTCCTATGCAGAACGTGGAGCATGCCGGAATAGCTGTCACGGTCTGTTTGTCGCGTTGCAGCTTTGCCGAACGATATAATTCCCCGTCGCGCAGGAAACGTACCTCACCACGGTTGAATGTGACAGCATAATGATGCCAGTGACCGGGTTGTATGAAACCGTCGCCCGAATGCACGCCGGCACTGTCGGCGACGAAGATCAGTTTCCCCCGTTTGTCTGCACCCATACACCAGGTAGTGGTCAGTGTATCTCCCATACCGCTTGTCTTGTCCTGTGCCGAAGCATTCATCCACCATTCGACGGTCATCTGCGTGGCCGTGCCCTCCCACAGCGGACGTTCCGTGGTCACGGAGGCTTCTTTGCGGCTGAAGTTCAAACCGTTCTTGCTGTCGGCATTGCACACTGTCAGCATTTGTTTTCGGACTTCTGTTGTGCTTCCTTCCGCATTAGAGGCTGTCAGAGCCACGTCATACACGCCGGGAGCATCCATCTGCAATGTAGGATTGCTCCCTTCGGCTTTCAGGGACAGGCGCCGGCTGTCGAGTTGCCACTGCCACCGGGTGGGCACATAACGGCTACGGTCGGTAAGCGTTACCTTCGTTCCCTTCTGCACGATGCGGGACGACAAGTCGAAACTGACCTTTGGCGCCACATTCCTCACATATAACTTATAGGTGCTTCTCCGGATTTTCTTGCCTTCCGCATCCGTCACCCTCAGCTTCACCTTGTAGTTACCGGCCGCGGCGTAAGTTGCCGTGGCTTGCTGCGTAGCCGCCTTCTGCTTGTCCGCTCCGGTCAATGTCCATTCATAACGATAGCCCGGCACGGGAGAAAGCGGCCGAAAGGTAACAGGTTCGCCGGCACGGGCTACATCGTGGACTGGCCGGAAAGCGGCATTCCGGCATACAGGCTGTATGTCCACTTCCTTTTCCGTGGCCACTGTACGGCCGTCCGCCGTTTCTCCCAGCAATCTTACCCGATGCTTTCCGGGAGAAGTGAACATAAGCGAGGCTTTCTTCAGAGGCAGACCGCTTACACCGGCTCCGGGCGCATCCCAGCTCACGCGGACTATGGACGGAGATGCCACGGCCTGCAGTTCAAAAGCTTGACCGGCATAGAGCGTGGAAGCCGGCAGACGGTAATCCACCTCCGCCCCCTCGGGAACCGTAAATGTCAGTTCGCTGTTTTTTTCCTTATATCTGCCATAGACATGCAGCGGTGCATGATGTCCGCCTGCGAAGTCGCGCCACAAGGCCGTGCTGTCCCTCATGATGATTTGCCCCTTGTAATAGGCCAACAAGGCAGATGGAATACCCGCCTCCTCAAAGCGAGAGCGCATCATCCGGTTTATCTGTTGCTGCGTGCGTGCTTCCTTCCAGACGCGCAATTCCGCCAGTTCACCGTCGAAAGCTCCCTTTTCATCCGTCGAGAAACTAAAGTTGCCGAATCCGCCCATTCCTTTACGGGTCTTGCTGATGAGCGTGTCCACCGGCAATCCGTTGACATAGGCCGTAAGCGTATCTTCCGATACGACGAATGCCAGGTGGTACCACTGTCCGGGCGTAATGAGTCCCCCGCGTGTGTCGATGCGGTTACCGCCGTCCCACCCCACGGTCAGCGAACCATTGTCGTTGGCGTGAATCAGGAAGTTGCCCCATCCGGCTCCGGCAGACTGGTTCCAGCTGCGCCACGTGCGGGGCTTCAACCAATACTCTATGGTGGCCTGCTTGTAGCTGGTGCGGAAAACATCCGGAATCACAAAACCGCTGCGCTTCAGCTCCAAGGAACGGAAATGCTCCGCCGGCTCACCGCCCGCTTGTACTTCGGATGTCTTCACGGAAAGAGCCGTACATAAAGAGTCCGTGGCTGTCTTGTAGGTATAAAGGGCCGCCACGGCATAAGCAGCCTTCCGGTCGCGGATGGCGTACGTGTGAACGGCAGGAGACAGTGTGTCCACCGGTTCCCCGTCCTTATATACCACGTATGAAGCCAGGTCGTAATGTGTGGGCTGGGGAGCATCCCACTGCACTTCTTCCGTGCCGGACAGACGCATGTTCAGGGGAGCAAAGAACGGTTCTCCCTGCACCACGGCGGAAACCACCGTGCGCTCTCCCCCGCTCTTTATCTTCAGGACAGGTTTTGTCAACAAGGGAGTTTCGATGCCCAGGCGGTCGAACTCGTAGTCGAGGAGCGAGCACTCATACAGCCGTCCGGAGCTGATGGCTGTCGGTTGTGTCTCGATGATGAAGAAGTATTTCAACGGGCGTCGTGTATCGAAACCGGCGGCCAGGTCTGTCAGGTCGTAACCAAACTCCATCGGTTCGTCATGCAGGCGTCCGTCAGCCCATTTGCCCAGCATGGGTGTGCGGGCTTCTATACCCATCTTTGCCTTGTCGGAACGCCCGTCGCCCGCGTATTTGAAGTGTTCCATCTCGACAGTTATGTCCGGTTCCTCGGCCTCCGGATCGGCAGAAACGCCCGCCAGCAGTTTCAGTTCGCTGCGGCGCAGGTAGTCCATGCGCACTTTCAGCGTGCGCAACGGACGGTAGTTTTTCCGCACGTGGTAGAACTCAGGCCGCCAGGCACCGCCCTCCTGCTGACGCACGGGGAAGCCGTACTTGTAGGGACAGTAGATGAATCCTCCGTTAGCCCAGCCGCTTCCCCAGGAATTGACTATAATCCAGGCGCCGCATTCGTCTTTGTCCTTTTCTCCGTACACACGGTTGCTGTCGAGATCGAACACGATGCGGTCGTCATAGCCGACAATCGTGAGCGCGTGGTCTACACCGTCTCCCCATCGGGTGACGTACTTCTGCCCCACCACACCGGCGGCAGCGTTGCGTCCTTCGGGGTCTTCTCCGATGGGAGCCTGACGGCAGGCGCTGGCCACACCGATACCACAGATGCCTCCGACGTGAAAGTCTGTGTCGCCCTGATGGTTCCACAGCCAGTTCTTGACAAACTCGCGGCCCTGTTCCGTGTCAACCCCGTAGGGTGAGAACGAATTGCGGGAGATACGGTTGAACATGGCCGAATACCATTTGTCGTACCCTTGCATCCATCCAAAGTCCTCGTGGGCACAGTCTTGGTTGCCGAAAATGCGGGAATAGGTAGTACCGCCGTATACCGCAGCGTCGGGCACACCATTAGCCATGGCCATGCCCTCTTTTCCGGAGTGGCTGTTGGTGAGCAACCAGGTGAAGTGTGTCGGATAGATGTGTTCGGGACGGGAAGCATCCGTCCCTCTGAAGGCGTTTATTTCGTGGGTGAACATGTAGCCTATGCGCGAGGCGGAGCCACATGCCCCCCCGTCCTGACTGAAAACGGGCGGGAAGAAGTGGCTTTCGGCATTGTTTACATGGTCGGGACGTTCGGACGTCGTTGCGGTCTGTCCGTATGTGGCGGATGCAGGCCATACGGCGGGCAGCAGGATGCCTGCCCCCGCGAGAATGCTGTTCAAAATAGTCTTTTTCATATATTATAAGTAAGTTTCGGTTGCGGAAATCCCTGCGGGTTCTCTCGCTTACAGCCGGAGTCTTATTTGATTTTTTCCAATACGAATTCCGTGGCGGTAAACCATGTACCGGTCCATGCCTCGTCGGGGCAATCGTTGGTGATGCCGTAACGCACGGAAGAGCCTTTGACAAGGACCGGTTCAATGACAACCTCATTCCATCCATAGCCTCTTCCATAGTGGGCACCGGCAATCTGTTTCCACACGGAGTCCACCGCTTCGCCTTCCTCTTTCACGCGACTGACGGCATTTTCCCACAGATTGCCACCGCTATTGTAACATACGGGTACTTTCGCCGCATACCGCTCCTTACCGTCCGACAGGAATATCTGACAACCGTTTCCGTCGGTTCTGGCCATGGCTTTCAGACGATATTTTCCCGGAGCGACTTTGGCGACCTTTTCCACTTCATACACAAATCCCTTGGCGCCCTGTCCGGCTATATACCGCTTGTCTCTCTCACCGGTGTAATAATTGCCGCTATGGACATAGAATCTGCAGTTCCGGCTTTTTGCGATGTGCCACCCCCGCTGTGCCAGGTAAAGGGAGTCTTTGCTCCGGACAATGGAGTCCTGGCTGGTTATCACCTCTTCCTGTATTTTCCTGCTATGGGCTGCGTATTGCGCTATGCCGCATACGAGGAAAGCTCCGCTTGCAATCAGCAGGAGTATCCAGCTCACGAGGTAAACCGTGCGCTGCGATACCGTGAGGGGGGATGCGTGTCCGAGAATGTGGCGGATGGCGCGGACGAACAGACAGATGGTCAGGATGAGCAACAGGGTGACAGAGATGGCCGTTGCCAGGAACATAAACATGTTTTGCTCTTGTGCCACCCATCCAATCCACTCGAAATCCGATCCGAGAAAGCCGATGAGCATGTTCTCGCTGTGATTAATGAGACCGACTATAACGAGGCTGAATACAAAAAACAACAAGAGCAGTATGGCGATGAAAGGCAGGAACATTACACACAGGCATGATATGACGACTGCTTTGAAAAACAGATTCATGATGGAATGCCTTTGAACCACAGGTTTTTCTGTCTGGCATCTGGCCTCACCGAGTATTTCATCATGAATGTTTTCCATATTCACGGGTATGCCTTTCATCATGAGCCGGTCTTCGGGAGTACATGCCACGGGCATCACCAACCAGAGTATCAGGTAGGCTATCACCGGACTGCCGTATGAGAAGAAAAAGACGAGGATGGCAAGCAGGCGCATCCATATCGCATCGATGTTGAAATAATAGGCTATGCCGGAAAGCACGCCGCCGATAATCTTGTCATCGGGATTACGGAACAGTTTCTTACGGCTCTCGATGCCGAAGTTTTTCCTGAACCATTCAAAGCCTCTGTGCCCTTTGGGCGCTTCCTCGTCCGACGGAGTCTCCTGTTTTTCAAACCCTTCCATTTCCTCCGGATTCCCGATGCGTTCGACGATTCCTTTCACATGGTCGATGTTGATTGCCGCCACGCCGGTCGTTCTCAAATCATTGAGCAGTTCAGCCATCCGGTGTTCTATGTCATCGGCTATTTCTTCTCCGCCCTCCTTGTGCGAGAAGTACCGTTTCATGTTGTTCAAGTATGTATTCAGCAACTCGTATGCATCCTCATCAATGGCATACAATGTACCGAAAAGATTCATGGTGATATTCTTTTTCATGTTGTGGTCTTTTTGATGTTGGTTTATAGGATACTGTCATTCAACAGAAGCCGGATGGATATCCGCTTTCAGATGGTTGACTGTTTTGGCAAGTTCGTTCCAGGCACAGTCCAGTTCGGCGAGAAAACGTTCTCCGCCGACGGTCAGCGCATAATACTTGCGGGGAGGCCCTTGGGTGGATTCCCGCCATTCGTAACTCAGCAACCCGTCTTTTTTCAGGCGCGTGAGCAACGGATACAGCGTACCTTCCACCACTATCAATTCAGCTTTCTTCAGTTGAGTGATGATGTCGGAGGCATAGGACGGTTCTTTGCGCAGCAACAGCATGACGCAATATTCCAGCATCCCTTTCCGCATTTGTGATTTTGCATTGTCCACATTCATAGTCTTTTACTTTTTTAATAGGGAATCGTTCTGGCCAGTAACTTCCCTTGTTGTACTGCAAATATATGCATTATTATTATACTATGCAATACATAGTACTGTTTTTATTATAATATGACCGTCTTAACAGTTATGCTATTAGTGTGCCGAGTGCAATGATGAGGTTGTACCAACAGTTATGATAAGACTGTGACAATAGTCATCATACGACTGTAGCATCAGTCATCATACGACTGTAGCATCAGTCATCATACGACCGTAGCATCAGTTATCATACGACTGTAGCATCAGTTATCCACTTGTTACGGCGATAAGGGTTCAGGGATACTTATGTATGCTGTTGTATGGCTGTCATATATGAGAACGTGCGGTGTCCCGGAAAAAATGCAGCGATACAAAAAAGGCCGCTTCCGGATGGAAGCAGCCTTAAAAAATGGAATATAAGACAAGTTAAGAAATTAACCGTTAACTTTCTTCATGTGAGCGATCAACTCCAGCACTTTGTTAGAGTAACCGATTTCGTTGTCATACCAAGAAACAACCTTAACGAAAGTATCTGTCAAAGCGATACCGGCCTTGGCATCGAAGATAGAAGTGCGAGTGTCACCCAGGAAGTCTGAAGAAACAACAGCGTCTTCCGTATAACCCAGAACACCCTTCAGTTCACCTTCAGAAGCAGCCTTCATGGCAGCGCAGATCTCCTCGTACTTAGCGGGCTTAGCCAAGTTTACAGTCAGGTCGACAACAGATACGTCCAAAGTCGGAACACGCATAGACATACCGGTCAGCTTGCCGTTCAGTTCGGGGATAACCTTGCCTACAGCCTTGGCAGCACCTGTAGAAGACGGGATGATGTTGCCGGAAGCGGCACGACCACCACGCCAGTCTTTCAGAGACGGGCCGTCAACGGTCTTCTGGGTAGCAGTAGTAGAGTGAACAGTTGTCATCAAACCGTCGGTGATGCCCCAGTTGTCGTTCAAAACCTTGGCGATGGGAGCCAGACAGTTGGTAGTACAAGATGCGTTAGATACGAACTGAGTACCCTTTTCATACTTGTCGAAGTTCACACCGCATACGAACATCGGAGTAGCATCTTTTGACGGAGCTGACATAACAACATACTTGGCACCGGCTTCGATATGAGCCTGAGCCTTTTCCTGAGTCAGGAAGAGACCGGTAGATTCAACTACGTATTCAGCTTCAACTTCGTTCCACTTCAGGTCTGCCGGGTTGCGCTCTGCAGTTACGCGGATTTCCTTACCGTTGACAATCAGTTTGCTGTTTTCAACATCAGCCTCGATAGTGCCTTCGAATGCACCGTGCATGGTGTCATACTTCAGCATGTATGCCAGATAATCAACCGGGCAAAGGTCGTTGATACCTACGATCTGGATGTCGTCACGAGTCTGAGCTGCACGGAATACGAAACGGCCGATACGACCGAAACCATTAATACCTACTTTAATCATCTTTTGTCTTTAAAATTAAAGGTTTTGAATATAAGTTTATTAAATCTCAGTTCTTTATGTCTCTTATCCGCAATTGCAATAATCTCCCGTCCTGCATGCCATCAATAGAAACAGTATGGCAATCCCTATGACAAATATGCTACACGTTCTCATTTTTTTGCTTTATTGCAATGCAAAATTACGAAATTCTTTTTAATTTCGCGCTCAAACATATAACAAATATCAAAAAAAATGGGAAAAAGCAGCTTCTTACAGGAATTCAAGGCCTTTGCGATGAAAGGCAATGTGGTGGACATGGCGGTCGGTGTCATCATCGGCGGGGCTTTCGGCAAGATTGTCTCTTCGCTGGTGAACGACGTGATTATGCCTCCGATCGGCTATCTGATTAACGGGGTTAACTTTACGGATTTGAAATATACGTTACCGGCCAATCCGCTTGCACCCGAAGGGACGGAAGCGGCCACGATTGCATACGGTAATTTCTTGCAGAACACACTGGACTTTATCATTGTCGCTTTTTGTATATTCCTTATTCTGAAAGTTATTATGCGTTTCACACGGAAAAAGGAAGAGGAAACAGCGACTCCCCCTACTCCTCCGGCTCCTTCCAAAGAAGAACTGTTGCTGACTGAAATCCGGGACTTGCTGAAAGAGCGGAAGTGACAGGATTTGTCACGGAGCGACCGCATCGTGACGGATTGCGGCAACACCGGGAAGCGTTATAGAAGGATGCCCGCAGATTTCCATTTCGGAAGTCCGCGGGCATCTTTCTGTATCCGGTGGTCTTCCCCCACCCTTTTTTCAGAACTGGAAATAGATGAATGGCTGCATCTCGGCTGTCACGAACTGGTATACGACGAAGACCGTGACAACGACGGAAGCCCATATCAGCGGAAGGGGCAACCGGGCAAACACAATCCGGTAACGGCGTTTCAGGCGCTCCGGCAGCCAGTGTATGAGCATGCCCAGCACAAACAGCAGGAATACGTTCCTGTAGGCTGCGATTACTTCCCAGGCGTCGGCATTCCATGCGCTGCCTATCTGCGTTACCATATCACGGGCTATCTGCCAGGCCGTTTCGTTGGCTACAGCCGGATCCAGATTGGAGCCGGACCGGAAGAACAGACGGGTGAAAGTAATGAAGGTAAACGTGACTGCAACAGCCCACCCCCGCTCCAGCCAGCCGAAACCGCCTGCACCTCCGAAACGGTTGTACAGCCAGCGTATGCCGGTGCTGACCGTGATGAAAGCGGCGAAAACGAGCAGAAGATTCCATAACGGCATGGAGTAAAAGGCGGCCAGAAGTATTAGAACGGCTGTGACGGCGGCCGATGTCAGCAGACGAATGCCTGTCTGCATGTCTCGCCAGAATTTAAAGACAATCATTCCAGCACCGTTCAATCCGCCCCATATCATGAAGTTGCAACTGGCCCCGTGCCACAAGCCTCCGAGCAACATCGTTATCATGGAGTTCAAGTTAGCCCAGATATGCCGGCGCTTTTCAGGATGGCGCAATGCCGTGAGTATGACAGCGGCGGCCAGAAGAAGCACAGCGGCGGCAATCCACATGTTTCCCGACAGGATGAGGGCGGCCAACGTTATCGTGCCCAGCCAGAAAAATGTGCCGAACGTCACGTTCCGATTACCTCCGAGGGGGATGTACAAATAAGTTTGCAACCAGCGGGACAAGGATATGTGCCACCTTTTCCAGAAGTTTCCGCAGTTTTGTGCCTTGTAAGGGGAGTTGAAGTTAAGCGGCAGATGGAATCCCATCAGGAGGGACAGCCCAATGGCTATGTCTGTATATCCGGAAAAGTCAGCATACACTTGCAATGAGTACAGAAACAGTGCCATTAGATTCTCGAAACCAGAGAAAAGCAGCGGGTTGTCGAATACACGGTCTATAAAGTTGACGGCCAGATAGTCGCTCAGCACTATTTTTTTTACCAATCCGTTCAGTATCCAGAAAACGGCCATGCCGAATTGCAGGCGGCTCAGGTTGTATCTGCGGTAAAGCTGGGGTATGAAATCGCTGGCTTTGACGATAGGACCGGCCACCAGCTGAGGGAAGAAACTTACGTAGAAGCCGAAGTCGAGCAGGTTACGAACCGGTTTTATCAGCCCCTTGTAGACATCCGCCGTATAGCTGATGACCTGGAATGTATAGAATGAAATGCCCACAGGGAGTATGATGCGTTCTACGTTGAAGAAAGGCGTACCTAACAATCGGTTGACTTCTTCGGCTGCCACATTCGTCACCGTAAAGGCAGTCCCGAAGAGGGAATTGACCATGTCCGTGAAGAAGTAGGCATACTTGAAGTAACACAATATGGATAGGTCTATACATACGCTGAGTATCAGTAATGAACGGCGCTTCCACTGAACTGGGCTTGCAGCGATGCCGCGGGCTATGAAAAAGTCGGTGCATGTAACCAGCATCAGCAGGCCGACAAACAGACCGCTCGTCTTATAATAGAATAGCAGGCTGATAAAGAACAGATAACTGTTGCGCAACAGGCGCTTGTTCTTGAACAGGGCGAAAAAAGCGAAGACAATGGCAAAGAACGCCCAGAACTGAAACTGCGTAAATAACAAGGGACTGTTCGGATTGAAAGAGAAAACTGCTTTCAGATAGTCCCTGCAAATAATAAATATTTCACTGATTTCCATTGAATCTCAAATAATCTGTAATTAGTGCATTGTATAGTAAATCCCCTAATAGTTCATAGCCTTCGCGTGTGAAGTGAATCCGGTCTGTCCGCATCAAACCGGCATACTGCCACGAAGCGGACGAACGGAATCCTCCCATTATCCGGAACTGGTTCCATACGGCTCCGCCGCATTCCGCCGCCAGTTCCCGGAAAGCTTTCTCTACCTTCATCGTATTCGGGTTGTAAGTGCGACGGTATTTTTTCACCCGCAGGAAACAGTCGTTGTTCGTGACGAAAAGGAAAGCGCAGTCTGGACTGACGGTACGTATGCGTTCCATCAGTCTGCGGTAATTCTCTTTGAATGTTTCCGGGTTGAACAGGTAGGCCGGTACGTTCGCGTCATTGATGCCTATGCCGAAGATAACCAAATCCGGATGTATATATTTCAACTCTTGTTCAAATTTGTCGCATTTCAGCCATGACGGAACAGCTGCCCCGTTTATTCCTGCTTCATGATAAGTAATTCCTCCGGCATGTTCTCGTTCCGGAATCAATCCCCGCAATTCAAAGCTTCCCTGCTCCAATCCCCGAAAAACAAGGTGGCAGGATGTGGTGTCTGACGGTAAGTTGAACAAGTAACTGTCGTTTTTGACGTATTCGGCCGGAGGCAATGTGTCACCGTTCCATACTAACAAGGGGGACACACATTCGGATGTCCCCGTTCCGAGTACCCGGAGCCGGTTGAAAGACCAGTCCAGTGAATCATCTGTGGCCAGATCCAGTGTCAGCGAAGCCAATGTGTCCGTGGTCTGGACAGCGGCACCGGTGATTCCCAATGTCAGAACCGGAGCTTTTTCCACACACCGGGCTCCGTTCCATACTCCGGCATAACTGATTGTATAACCGGCCGGGGCATTTGTATGCAAAGCGCCGAACGGGAACAGACATCCCCGGTTGCCCCGTGCGGCAGGAGACATGGAATTCAGGTTGCAACGTAACCTGTTGCTGAAGTGTCCGGCTTGCACATGGCTGCCTCCTATATGAAGCACGGACAACTGCGCGCCCCCCTCGTACAGCATGGTGTTTAATGTTTGATACAAATGTTTGAACACCTGCTTCCCAGCCGGGAATTCGAGCGTGTCTTTGTCGTATGAAACACAGGAATACCGGGGCAGTTCCTTTACGGATATGTCCTGCAATCTCTGTGCACGGACATAGGCATTGCCGACCAATGCCATATACATTATTATATATAGGAGGATTCGTTTCATAGAGATTGTACTTTAATGAACTGCCGCGGTATCTGCTACTGAAATGACAGAATCAGCGACAGACAGCGTGTCTTCCGGCAAGGTAACTTTGTCTTTTCCTGTACGGAAGCGATAGAATTTATAATACAGTTGGAACGTCTCGAACAGCATGTGTGCCACTTCGCGCGCTCCCTTCGGCGTGAAATGCACATAATCGGAGCCGGCCAACTGAGGACGGGCATTCACCCATCTGACCATCGAGCCTTTTCCACCCATTGCGTCATACAGGTTCCAGAACGCTACCCCCGATTCATCGGCGGCTTCCCGGATCGCTTGTACCACCTTTTCCAATTGGGGATATGTCTGCATCGTCCCTTGAATGCTTGTCGCCATATCCGATGGTCCGATAAACAGGATACATGAACGGGGAGACATGGAGCGGAATAAAGCAATCTGTTTTTTCAGTCCTTCCTTATATGTCTCGATAGCCTTGTCTGTCTTTAGATAAGGGACGGAATTACCACCGTACTGAAGGATTATCAAACCGACATTTTCTTTTCTGAAAAACGGTTCCATGCTTGAACGTTCTATCTTGGTAAACATCGTACCCGACGAACCGCGCATGGGGATATTGTCAATGGAAATACCTTTTGCTCCCTCGAGTTTTATTCCGTACACTTCCCATTGCCCGTTTATGCTTACAGAAGCCCGGTCTGTAGCATGCGGCAGGCGGACCGTATGGAAACAAAGACCTTTGTTCGTGGTGTCGGATGTCAACGTCGTAGTGGAATCTGATGCCGTCACTTTAATCGTACCATGTCCTTGTGCCAATACCGTTACTTCTGAAAATGTTTGGGCGTGGGCATAATCCTTGCCTCCTCGGGTACGGAATGCCAGGTTCGCATTTCCGTCCACCCGTGTCATCTGCGCCATGACACCGTAGCGGTTGTGGGAAACCCGCATGTTGGATGGTCCGTATGCCAAGTAACGGTGCAATCCTTCCGGTGAGGCGGTCTGCCCCAGCGTATAAGTCGGTACGGTCTGGACGGCAGGTATTAATCCTACTCCGATACCACCGAAACGTTCCTGAAATTCCTCACGCAGATTGCTGCTTATCCGGTCGCATTCCAGCTGCGAATCTCCGTAATGCATGATACGGACATGTCTGTTATCTGCGTTTTCCAAAGCTTCAAAGAGGCAATCCAGATATGGAATACTGTCATGAGGCAGATAAAAACGGGCGGGTGCTTTCCTACAAAATTCCATGAATTCGTTTTCTTTGGCCAGTTGCAGAGCCTCCAGCCGTTGCTGCATTAATTGTTCCGGGGTAAGTACCGGTTCATCGGACGCTGAATCTTCGTCATTCGCCAGCGTTTTGTTTTCCAAGACATCCTTCAGTGCCGGAAAGTCTAAACGTATGTTTCCGACCGGTATTCCTCCTTTGGGGAAGAACAGACAAATCACAGCCAAACCGGCCAACACGCAGAAAATGAACAGAACGGTCTTATATGCTTTCATACTCTATAAACGCTGGTGCATAATTTGTGCACCAACGTATACCTTAATTAATCATTTATTAATCTGTTGCCTCAATTTTTATTATGCTTGGAAGAATCCTGCCACCTTTTTGCTTTGCGAAGCAGGTGTCAACCGCATTTCTTCGTACAAAGATAGGGCTTTTTAAACAATAAGCCAAAGCATTTATTTCATTATGTTTTTGTCTTTCAAAAATACTCCGGAGCGAAGGTTATTCACTCCCAACAAAGAACAATAATGAACAATTCTGATTTTTACAAACGGGAATCAAATATTTTATCCTAAAGGAACATTGCAATGAACTGAATGAAAAGTATTAAAAAGACCATCGCTATCGGATAAACGGTGGCATAGGCCACGCTGGGAATATTGCTGTCCACCATTGAATCCGCTGCAGCCAAGCCTGGAGTACTGGTCATTCCACCCGTAATCGTACCCAACAAATCCAATAAGGATATTTTAAAAATGAACAGACCGAACAAAACGGCTATAATCATAGGTACAAGCGTGACGGCAATTCCGACTCCGAACAGCAGCAAACCGCTGTCCTGGAATGTCGAGACAAGTTTAACACCCGCCGATGTACCAACTTCGGCCAAAAACAACAACAGGCCCAACTGGCGCAACAACTGGTTGGCAGAACCGGACATGGACCACAATATCGAACCGGTTTTTCCTACAGCGCTTAATATCAAAGCCATTATCAGCACTCCACCTGTAAGACCGGGTGAAAAAGAAGCTCCCCCGGGAAAAGATATATTCAACTTACCGAATATAACCCCCAGAACAATTCCCAACGCAATAGGAAGGAAATCTGTGTCTGAAAGTTGTTTTTCATTGTTACCGAGCAGAGTAGCCACACCCTTTAGACCTTTTTTCTCTCCTACCACCATCAATTTATCACCAAACTTCAATTCCAGTTCTGGGGACGGTGCCAAATCAATACCGCTACGACGGACACGTGTCACCGTGCAACCATAAATTCTTTGCAGATTCAAATGTCCGAGCTGTTTGCCTATCATGTCCTTTTTAGTAAGCAACAGGGATTCTATTTCCTGTTCATCTCCTAAGGGCAACTCGCCTTCTTCCCGACGGCCGATTAGAACTGTCAGTTGTTCCAGCATATCCTCGCTGCCTACGGCCTGCAGGCAATCCCCTTCATGGAGAATGGTCTGTGCCGAAGGGATGAGAATCTTACCGTCGGTGCGCAGACGGGATATGACGGCACCTGTCATGCCCCTCACGTTCAATTCGGCCAGCGTACGGTTGTAGACCATCGGATTTGTCACATGGAACAGACAAGTGGAAAGAGAAGGATATTGCCCCATACGCTCAGTTTCCAATCGTCGAGCCTCTTCTTCCAAGTCCACATGCAGAATACGTGGCAGAAGTTTGACAAATAATATAACACCGATAACACCAAACGGATATGCGATACCGTATGCAATCGAAGCCAACGGAGAATTGGTACTGTCTATGGCCACGGCCAATCCCGGTGTACTTGTTAGAGCGCCCGCAATGATTCCGACCACGCTCGGGGTTTCTATATTGAAAAGATACTTAAATCCTACAGCCGTCAAAGAGGCTGAAAGGATTATCAACAGCGTAATGAGAATTAAAGTTTTCCCTTTGCTCCTGAATGAGTCGAAAAAACCGGGGCCGGCTTGGATGCCTATAGTGAATATGAATAAGACCAAACCGAAGTTTCCCAATTCTTTCGGAATCACAACACCAAAATGTCCGAATAATAAAGCAATGAATATCACGGCAGAAACATCCAGTGAAAGACCTTTTACTTTAACCCGACCTAACATAAAGCCAATCGCCACGATAAGAAACAGGGCGAAATAAGAAGAGTGCAATAATTCTACGAACATTTTAATCGAAATCTAATAAGAATAAACAATCCGCTACAAATTTAATTAAATATTACTATCCGCTTATATGTTCCCTTGTTTTTTTCGTGAAATCATCGTATTTTCTTGTTTTTTCTTCTCTTTTATACTTCCCTTGATTTTTTTTCTTAATTTTGCATTTCAAAATCAAGAATTTAAGATTGAATTTCTTATGCTTACACTAAAAGTCATTACCGAAGAAACCGAAAGAGTTATTAAGGGACTGGAGAAAAAGCACTTCAATAATGCACGTCAGGCAATAGAAGAAGTTATCTCCACTGATAAGAAACGTCGTGATGCCCAGACGCAATTGGATGTAAATTTGTCCGAGAGCAAGAAACTGGCAGCCCAGATCGGGGCTCTCATGAAGGAAGGTAAAAAAGAAGAGGCAGACAATATAAAGATTAGAGTGGCCGAACTTAAGGAAAAGAACAAGAGCTTACAGGAAGAGATGGATAAAGCCCAGCAGGAGCTAACGGCTCAACTTTGCGCTATCCCTAACCTGCCGCACGATGACGTTCCCGAGGGATGCGGAGCGGAAGACAATGTAGTTGTAAAAACCGGTGGTCCCGAACCGCATCTGACCTCTGACGCCCTTCCCCACTGGGAACTGGCGAAGAAGTATAACCTGATTGACTTTGAGTTGGGAGTAAAGGTAACCGGAGCCGGTTTTCCTTTTTACATAGGTAAAATGGCACGCCTGCAACGGGCATTGGAAGCGTTCTTTCTGGAAGAGGCACGTAAAAGCGGATATTTGGAAGTACAGCCGCCTTATGTTGTCAATCAGGATTCCGGTTACGGAACAGGTCAGTTGCCCGACAAGGAAGGACAGATGTATCATTGCAATGCAGATGATTTGTATCTGATACCGACAGCAGAGGTACCCGTTACGAACATTTTCCGGGATGTCATTCTGGATGAGAGGGATCTGCCGGTTAAACGATGTGCTTATTCGGGATGCTTCCGCAGGGAGGCCGGTTCATACGGAAAGGATGTTCGGGGACTGAATCGCCTGCATCAATTCGACAAAGTGGAAATCGTGCGCATCGACACTCCGGCCCACTCTTACGAATCACTGAAAGAAATGCTCGATCATGTGGAAGGCTTGCTCATCAAGTTGGAACTTCCCTATCGCATCCTGCGTCTGTGCGGCGGAGATATGAGTTTCACCAGTGCCATCTGTTATGACTTTGAAGTGTGGAGTGCGGCGCAGAAACGTTGGCTGGAAGTAAGTTCTACCTCCAATTTTGAAAGCTATCAGGCCAACCGTCTGAAATGCCGTTACCGCCGTAGCACCGACAAGAAGACAGAATTGTGTCACACACTGAACGGTTCCGCACTGGCATTACCTAGAATAGTAGCGGCTATTATGGAAAACAACCAGACACCGAATGGCATACGTGTACCCAAGTGCCTGGTTCCCTATTGTGGATTTGAATATCTGGATGATCAGAATTTTATGTAATCCGATTTCTACAGTAATATAATTAAGGAAGAATGAATAGAATCGTATCCAAGGAGCAATTCTCGGAAAAAGTTTTTAAATTTGAGATCGAAGCTCCTTTGATTGCCAAGGCCCGGAAAGCCGGCCACTTCGTAATTGTACGTGTCGGAGAGAAGGGTGAGCGAATGCCTTTGACGATCGCCGAAGCGAATACCCTGAAAGGTACTATTACACTGATCGTTCAGAAAGTGGGATTGTCATCCACGCGCCTTTGTCAGCTGAATGTGGGCGATTGTATTACGGATGTTGTCGGTCCTTTGGGTAAAGCAACTCACATAGACCGTTTCGGTACGGTTGTCTGCGCCGGAGGAGGTGTCGGAATAGCGCCGATGTTGCCCATCATACAAGCATTGAAATCCGCGGGTAACAGAGTGATTTCCGTACTGGCCGGACGTAGCAAAGAATTGATAATTCTGGAAGAAGCGGTTCGCAAGAGTTCGGACGAAGTCATCATCATGACGGATGACGGCAGTTACGGTACCAAAGGACTGGTGACAGAAGGCATAGAAAGCGTTATCAAGCGTGAGACGGTGGACAAATGTTTTGCCATCGGTCCGGCCGTCATGATGAAGTTCTGTTGTCTGCTCACTAAAAAATATGACATACCTACGGATGTTTCCTTGAATACCATCATGGTAGATGGCACGGGGATGTGCGGTGCATGTCGCATTTCCGTCGGAGGAAAAACCCGCTTTGTCTGTGTGGACGGTCCGGAATTTGATGGACATCAAGTGGATTTCGACGAGATGCTGAAACGCATGGGGGCTTTCAAAAAAGAAGAAATGGAGGAAATGGCTTTGCTGGAAAAAAACGATGCAGAATGCGGGACGGCGAATTGTCAGGCAGATCTTTCTTTAGCAGCGGAAGCCGAGACTATGGATACGACGACTCCTTTGGAAGAATTGGCCGACCGCAATGCGGAATGGAGACAACAGCTACGCAAAGCTATGAAGCCCAAGGAACGCACGGCTATTCCTCGGGTAACTATGAATGAACTGGATCCCGTATACCGTGCCACGACCCGTACCGAGGAAGTGAATATCGGGCTGACACGCGAACAGGCTATAATAGAAGCCAAACGCTGTCTGGATTGTGCCAACCCTACATGTGTGCAAGGATGTCCCGTCAGCATAAATATTCCATCTTTTATTAAGAATATCGAACGAGGGGAATTCCTGAATGCCGCCCGTGTCCTGAAAAGCACTTCCGCTCTACCTGCCGTATGCGGCCGTGTATGTCCGCAGGAAAAACAATGCGAAAGCCGTTGTATACATTTGAAGATGAATGAGCCGGCGGTGGCTATCGGATATCTGGAGCGGTTTGCAGCGGATTTTGAGCGTGAAAGCGGCAGAATGTGTGTCCCCGTGTGTGCTCCGTCCAATGGTAAAAAAGTGGCTGTAGTCGGTTCCGGACCTGCCGGCCTCTCTTTTGCCGGCGATATGGCAAAACTGGGATATGATGTCACGGTTTTTGAGGCACTGCACGAAATAGGTGGGGTTCTGAAGTACGGTATTCCGGAATTTCGTCTTCCCAATAAGATTGTAGATGTGGAGATACACAATCTGGAACAGATTGGTGTGAAGTTTGAGAAAGACTGCCTGGTGGGTAAGACTATCAGTGTGAAGCATCTGGAAGAAAAAGGATTCCAGGGAATCTTCATCGCTTCCGGTGCCGGTCTGCCTAATTTCATGGGAATACCGGGTGAAAACAGCATCAACATACTCTCCAGCAACGAATATTTGACACGTGTCAATCTGATGGATGCATCGAATCCGGATACGGATACGCCAATTCATCTAGCAAAAAATGTTATGGTGGTCGGTGGCGGAAATACAGCAATGGACTCTTGCCGTACGGCCAAGCGTCTCGGTGCCGAACGGGTAATGATTGTCTACCGCCGTTCGGAGGCTGAAATGCCGGCTCGACTTGAGGAAGTCAAGCATGCCAAAGAAGAAGGTGTTGAATTCCTCACTCTGCACAACCCCATTGAATATATTGCGGATGAACACGGAGCCGTGAAGCAGGTTGTTTTGCAAAAGATGCAGTTGGGCGCCCCGGATGTAAGTGGACGTCGCAGTCCGGAACCGATACCGGGAGCAACAGAAACCATAGATATTGATATGTCTATTGTTGCTGTAGGAGTCTCCCCCAACCCGATTGTACCGACTTCGATAGAAGGTCTGGAATTGGGACGCAAGAACACGATTGTCGTCAATGAAGGCATGCAGACAAACATTCCGACTATATTTGCCGGGGGCGATATTGTCCGCGGTGGCGCAACGGTTATCCTTGCCATGGGAGACGGGCGACAAGCTGCTGCCCACATGCATGAATATTTGGATCAACGTAAATCATAAACAATAGAAACTACATTTTGAAATAAACATTTAACAATCTTGCCAGTACGGAAACATCTGTTTTTTGGCAAGATTGTTCCGTATAATAATCATTGAAATGAATGCCTTATATACTGTTTTGCTGTTAATATGCAGTAATGTTTTTATGACTTTCGCCTGGTATGGACACCTGAAACTGCAACAAGCTAATATTTCTACACACTGGCCTCTTATCGGAGTTATTGTCTTTTCATGGTCCATTGCGTTGGTGGAGTATTGTTTTCTCATTCCGGCCAACCGCATAGGTTTTTCAGAAAACGGAGGACCTTTTAACCTGATGCAACTAAAGGTAATTCAGGAAGTCCTGTCCCTGATAATCTTCACGGTTATTACTTCCGTGATGTTTCAGCAACAGTCATTGCATTGGAATCACCTTGTTGCGTTTGTGCTGCTGATATTGGCTGTCTTTTTCGTTTTTCTGAAATAGTCCGGACCAATAACCTTACCAGGTAATGAAACCGACACAGGAAGAAATACTGCAACACCGTATATGGCGGCATTTCAGTCAGGGAATCGCTCAATATGAATTATTGGAAGACGGAGACCGCATCCTTATCGGATTATCCGGCGGAAAGGATTCATTGGCTTTGCTTGAATTTATGGCTCGCAGGGCCTCCATTTACAAGCCGCATATAGAACTGGAAGCGTTGCATGTCCGTATGAGCAATATCCCTTATAAGACAAATACTTCTTATATAGAACATTTTGCTGCCGTCCATCATGTCCGTCTTACGGTTAAGGAAACTTCGTTTGATCTTTCCACCGACCATAGAAAAAATCCATGCTTTCTTTGTTCTTGGAACAGGAGGAAAATATTGTTTGAAACGGCCAAAGAATTAAATTGTAATAAAATTGCATTGGGACATCACCAGGATGACATCCTTCATACCACCTTGCTCAATCTCACATTTCAGGGACAGTTTTCCACGATGCCTGCCCGACTTCGGATGAAAAAGTTTCCAATAACAATCATACGCCCTTTGTGCAAGGTAACTGAAACGGATCTGGCTCAATGGGCCGTCCTTCAACAGTATGAAAGGCAGGAAAAACTTTGTCCATATGAAACCGATTCACACCGCACATCCATACGCCACTTGTTTGAACAGATTGAGAAGATTGCACCAGAAGCACGTTATTCCTGGTGGAACGCATTGAATCATGAAAGTAAACTGACAGAAGAATAAACAGGTGTTTCTTTTATATCCCTTTTGTTTTGCGGGAACAAGATTATTCACTAACTTTGTAGAAATCCTGCAATTATTATTTTTTTCGTTCTCTGCTAATATATGACTCCAGTTATCGTTTCCATTCTGATTATCGGCTATATCGGAATAGCCACAGAACACATAACGAATATCAACAAGGCCGCCATTGCCATGTTTTTAGGGACAGTGGGCTGGATATTGTTTATTCTGTACGGTAAAAACTATGTCCAACACTTCTATCCGGAACAATTGACTGCTTTTCTTGACGGAGCCGCTGCTACAACAGGCAACATAAAGAAATTCATTGCCAATGAAATCTTTGTCAAATATGTGGCACAACTTGCGGAAATTGTCTTGTTTCTGCTGGCTACGATGTATATAGTGGAGGTTTTGAATATCAATGGATGTTTTGATTTCATTATCGAATGGATACGTACCCGCAACAGCCGTGTCCTGCTGTGGACTCTGGCTTTCACAACGTTCTTTATATCCGCCAATCTGGACAACCTGACAACGACAGTCATGATGTTGGTTATCATAAGGCAGATTGTCACGAACTCTCGTCATCGGATGTTGTATGGTACCATTGTCGTGCTGGCGGCCAATTGCGGAGGTGCCTTTACAGTTATCGGCGACGTCACCACGCTGATGTTGTGGAATAAGGACGCTGTCACACCCTCCAGTTTTTCCGCGGCTTTATTCCTACCCTCTTTGGTAGCTCTTGTCGTTCCTGCTTATTTGGTCGGACGTAAGTTGCCGGAACATATTGAAGTGGAAAGTCCCCGTATTCACTACCGTGGTGACGACACAACTCTTACCCGTTGGCAACGTATTCTTATGTTATTCGTCGGTATCGGAGGACTGTGGTTTATTCCAACATTCCGCAATCTCACTAAATTACCTCCTTTTGTAGGAGCATTGTGTGTTCTGGCTCTCTTTTGGGTGGTCAACGAATTGTGCAACCGCAAACTGATACGTAGCGAACAGCCTGTAACCCGAATGCTGCCCCGTCAGTTACAGTATGAGAATCTTCAGATTATTCTGTTCTTCATCGGCCTTTCACTTGCTGTCGGTGCCATACAGGAAACCGGAGCTTTGCAGGTCGTAGCCCGGTGGTGTGACACTTACATCCATAACATATATATATTGAGCATTCTGCTGGGACTTCTTTCCTCTATGCTCGATAACATAGCACTTGTACTGAGTGGCATCACTATTTATGACGTCATACCTCCGGAACTTATCGACCCAAGTACACTTACTGAATATGGTCGTGCTTTCTTGCCAAACGGACAATACTGGCATCTGGTCGCTTATAGCGGATGCGTTGGCGGTTGTCTGTTGCCCATTGGTTCTACGGCAGGTTATGCCCTGATGAAAATAGAAAATGTCACCATCTGGTGGTTCTTCCGTTACATTACCGGGAAAGTGCTGGCCGGCTGGCTGATAGGATTAGGTGTTTATTTTTTGGTAGACATGTTCATGCGTTGAATGTCGGAGGTGATGTCATGGGCAATCGGAAAAGGCAATCATTTGAAAAGGAAATAAGACGTTATTGCTTGTTTCAGGTCATTGTGACAAGTACCAGCGTATTGTTGTTTGCCGTTATCCAATTGGTGTTCTTCTCCCATCTGCGATTGCTGCAACAGCAATATTATTACTTGTGTGGATTGTTCTTTTTGACGGGAGTTTTTCGTTTCATATTGTATATTCGCAGATCTTCCGATAAAACAGGATTATTCCAACGATTATATTCGTTGTACCCAATCTTCAGAGTATTGCTCTGTCTGCTGACATATTGTGTTGTCCTTTTGCATTCTCCGGCTTACGGGAGTCTTTTCGCAATTCAGATGGCTGGATGTTATTTCATACAGTCGGTCTTTGAGAGAATATACGACGGACGGATATTCTCCTAAGGAAAATATCCGTCCGTGTCGTAATAAAATATAGAGTAACCGGTGTCTTCTATACCAGTTTATTCGTGTTGGAATCCGGAAATACGATTGTTGGTTTGAATGTCTTGGCTTCTTCAAAATCCACCAAGGCATATGAAATAATAATACAAATATCTCCGACCTGTACTTTTCGGGCTGCCGCTCCGTTCAGACAGATACACCCCGATCCGCGTTCACCTTTTATTATATATGTCTCAAAACGTTCACCGTTGTTATTATCTACAATCTGAACCTTTTCCCCGGCAATCATATTGGCGGCATCCAATAAATCTTCATCAATGGTAATACTGCCCATATAGTTCAGATTGGCTTCCGTAACACGGACACAATGCAATTTGGACTTCAATACCTGAATCATCATAAACAAGTTGCTTTTAATTATTTAGCCTTTGTATTTAATATGGTCAATAAGACGAATCGGTGTTGCACCGCAAAATACCGTAATGCAACCGACAATAAACGAAGCATCCTTCCACTCAGTAATTTCCTGGAGCGTATCACCGTCAACAATGGAAAAATACTGCACCTCAAGTCCGGAAGTCCTGTTTATCTGTTCCGTCACAAACTCACGTGTCTCTTCCAGTGTATGCGAGGCGGCAAAGTCACGGCTCTGGAACAAAGTATGGGAAATTTCCGCCGCCGTGTTTTTTTCTTCCGTCGTAAGCAAGGTGTTACGGCTACTCATGGCCAGTCCGCTCTCTTCGCGTATCACCGGACAAGACACTATTTCCACCCGTATACCCAAATCTTTCACCATCGCCCGTATGACGGCTATTTGCTGAAAATCCTTTTCGCCGAAATAAGCCCGGTCCGGTTCGACAGCATAAAACAATTTGCTGACAATCTGACATACACCGTTAAAGTGGCCCGGACGAAAAGCACCTTCCATGACATCGTCTACGGAGGGATAACTAAATACACGCGTGTCCGGTTCAGGATACATCTCCTCGACAGAAGGAGCAAAAACATATGTAGCTCCGCATGCTTCCAATAAAGCACAATCAGCTTCCAAAGTGCGCGGATATTTCTCCAGATCTCTTTTATCATTGAATTGAGTGGGATTCAGAAAAACACTCACGACCGTGACATCGTTTTCTCCGACACATCGGCGTACAAGCGAGGCGTGTCCCTCATGCAACGCTCCCATCGTAGGCACAAGACCTATCTTTTTTCCTTTACTGCGTGCATCCTGCAAAACAAGCTGAAGAGCTTTCTTCGTATATAATACTTCCATTTCCCTTATTTGTTATTGTTCATTCAAACAAAACCCAGAAAAGCGCTGCAAAATAACACATAAAATATTAGAAAATGAAATTTTGCGCCGTTAAATATCAAATAAACATAAAAGCACGCAAGGAAAGGAAAGAACTTGGTATAATCCATAATTTTATCCGTTTTTTTTGTTATCTTTGCAAAATGAAATGAAATTCATCGTAATGGAGGCAAAGAAAATTTTATTCATAAACCAGGAAATGGTGCCGTATGTGCCGGAGTCGCATTTATCACAAATCGGGCGTTACCTACCCCAGGCCATACAGGAAAAAGGTCGTGAAATTCGTACTTTTATGCCCAAATGGGGTAATATCAACGAACGCCGCAACCAATTGCATGAAGTGATACGTCTGTCTGGGATGAACCTGATTATTGATGACACGGATCATCCGCTTATTATAAAGGTCGCATCCATTCAGGCAGCTCGTCTGCAAGTCTATTTTATTGACAACGATGACTATTTCATGAAAAGGATGATGGCTAACGACGAAAAAGGACAGGAATATGAGGACAACAGCGAGCGGGCTATTTTTTATGCACGCGGGGTGCTGGAGACTGTGAAAAAGTTGCGTTGGGTGCCGGATATCATCCATTGCCATGGCTGGATAAGCGCCTTGGCTCCTCTTTATATTAAGAAAGCCTATCAGGATGAGCCCTCGTTCAGGGACACCAAGGTCATATTCTCATTGTACGGGGAGGAACTGAAGAAGCCGATGGGAACAAACTTTGGCAATTGTCTGCAATTTAAAGATGTAGACAGCAGTGTTTTGGAGGGTTTCAGTCCGGAATGCACTTTTGAGGAACTGAGCAAACTGGCGGTCAACTATTCGGACGGTCTTATTGTGGCTTCTCCCGATGCCGATGCCAATGTTGTCAAATATGCAAATGAACGTCAGATTCCCGTATTAGAATATCCGGGAGAAAACTATACGGATTCTTATGTCGAATTCTACGACAGAATATGGAATATCGGAAAAGAAGAATAATTCATTCTATTTATTAACTCTCACTATTATACAATATGAGTTTTAAGCGAATCTGGCTTCTGTGGGCGGTAGGCGTTGCTTTGGTTGCATGTGACGAAGACACGGCATCCTTGGGAATTTATACGGAAACCGACGATATTGCCGTTTCCTTTGCTGAATTTCAGGCATCCACCCGAACGATAAAAGCAGACTCTGTGTTAGGCGACAACACGACATGTTATTTCGGTCAGGTAACGGATCCGGAGACCCAGACGCGTATCAAAGCAGAATTCCTGGCTCTGTTCCACACTTTCGAGAATTATACATTGCCGGATTATGAACAGATGGTAAAAAATGGACGGGGGGAGATTGAAGCGGATTCTGTGGAAATACGGCTTTATTACGAAAACTTCTATGGTGATCCTACCAATGCGATGAAAATGAGCGTTTACGAGTTGGATACACTCAATGTTCCTCGTGAAGACACGCTGTATTATACGGATGTCAAACTGGAGAAATACGTCAATCCGCATCGGACTACCTCTTTAGCCCAGAAGATGATTTCCCCGTATGACTACACTGTGCCCTACGGTACGCTGACAAGTAGCTCTTACTATAACAACATCCGTATCATGCTTCCTAAAGAATACGGTACATTCATCTTGAACAAATATTATGAGAATCCGGCCTATTTCAAGGATTCCTATAGTTTTGCTCATCACGTCTGTCCCGGTTTCTATTTCAGGTTGACCGACGGAGACGGCACGATGTTTTATCTGAACATCAGTACGCTCAGCATATATTTTTCGTATAAAACGGATTCGAGTGAAGAAAATCTGGTCGGTGTAAGCAGATTTGCAGCCACTCCAGAGGTCATACAGAACACCCGTTTTGAGAACAACGGTATCGACCGTCTGTTGTCAGAAGCCGTCGGAAACGACTTTACATTGCTGAAAACGCCCGCCGGAGCCTATACTGAAGTTACCTTGCCTGTGAATGACATTTATCAGGGGCATGAAAACGACAGTATCAACAAGGCTGAAATAATGTTCACACGTTATAATAATACGGTAAACAGCGATTTCTCGTTAGGTATTCCCCCCACCCTGTTAATGGTACGTAAGAAAGATATGTATTCTTTCTTCGAAAATAAAAAAGTGGCAGATAACGAAACCTCTTATATAACCACCTATAATGCTCAATATAATGGTTATACATATTCCAATATCAGCCGTCTTGTAGCCTATTGCATGAACGAAAGACGTAATGAATCGAAAGCATCCGGTTTGAGTGAAAGTCAGTGGGAAGATGCAAACCCGGACTGGAATAAAGTAGTTCTGATTCCGGTGAATGTTACAAGTAACAGTTATGGCAATCAAGTCAGTGTCACAAACAATTTAGGTTTGAACAGTGTCCGTTTGGTCGGAGGTACTGATCCGGAAACCCAGAAACCGGTTGTCCCCATTCCATTGCAGGTTATTTACAGCAAGTTCAACAAATAACTTTCACGACTATATAAAAGCCATCTCAAACTCAACGCGGGTCAAGAGATGGCTTTTTGTATAAAGGAAAACAAACTTCACCGCAAATATTTTTAAGTGGAAATAGCCTTGAGGCATCTGAGAGTTTTGTAAGATACAACACGACAGGAGTGCAACCTGTCGAAAAGCGTCGAAGACTGTCGATGTTTTTCGCTCCACTTTTTTTGACCTTCAATCAGTGCTTTATTACACCTCAACGAAGCACTGATTGAGGGTGTAATGAAGCACTGATTGAGCTACTAACGAAGCACTGTTTTAACCCCTGAAACAGTGCTTCGTTAATATCTCAAAAAGCACTTTATTAAAATGTGCAATTCCCGTTAGATAAAATATAATAAAAACAAACAGGACGCATCGAAATCAGAGCCCCCATCCTAAACGTAGAGCCGGATTCACATAAAATCTGGCTTCTGCGGAATGAACCTTGTCTGAGGTTTTGGTAAACGCCAATTTATTACAAGGTTTGCAGATATTAAAATATGGTATATAACAAAAGACGTAAAAAAGGTGAAAAGTCATCTTTTCTCGCTCATTTCAAGAAACAGACAATGTATCATTGTGCATGATAAAATCAATCGACATGTGTATGCTTATTTTTTTGTATCTTTGCATTATATTAATTTCCCTTATCATGCAAAGGGGCATTTATGTGAAGTTTAGGTAAAAAGATACAGAGATATGAAAGAAAAAGCCATTTCATTTTGCTGGCAGCATTTATTATTGCTTTTTTCATTGTTCGTGATGACATTAGGGGTAGCCGTATGCGTGCGTTCCCAATTGGGGTCAAGTGTAATCAGTGTGTTGCCCTATGTGTTCGAAACCGCCGGTTCGTATGGTAAAACAACGGCACTGACCATCGGACAATACACCTACATAATGAATTTCCTGCTTGTTTTCGGGCAAATACTGGTATTGCGCCGCCGTTTTGAGTTCGTACAACTGTTTCAGCTTGTCATAGGATTCGTCTTCGGTACCCTCATTGACGCGAGTATGTCACTTACGACCTGGCTTGTGCCTGCAACTCTGTGGCAAAAGGTGGCAGCCCAACTGGCTGGGTGCATGATTCTTGGTGTTGGCATCGCAATGGAGGTTTGCTGCGGCAGTGTGACAATGCCCGGCGAAGGATTTCCTGTAGCCGTGAGTCGTGTGTCGGGTATTGAATTTCCTAAAGTGAAAATTGTGGTTGATGTGACACTCGTGGCATGCGGAATTGTTGCATGCTATGGATTTTTTGGCGCATGGCAATGGCACATCATCGGAGTAGGCACGCTTCTGGCTATGTTTTTGGTTGGAGCTGTTGTACGCTTTATGGGATTGCGAATGGGATGGTTCCGGCAATTGTTGGCCTACCGGCCGGGATTCCGCCGCTATGTCTACGGATTGGCACGATTTATATACCTCCGCAAAGAGGAATAGGAAAAATAAGTTGTCCATCAATGTTCACGCTTCCTGCCATCGCTCTAAGAGCATGAACGAAGAAAATCCTCGGCACAAGCCAATGTGTCAAGTTTTCCCACGTCTATCAACTTGAGATTCTCCTTGCAATAAGCATAAACAGGAATACGGTCACACACGGAGAGATAGAAATCAATGATGGAAAACGCCTCTCCCCAAGCGTCAAACTCCGGAAAAAGCGAAGGAGAAAAGAGATGAATGCCGGCAAAGGCATACTTCCGGCAGTTATTGACATCCAGTTGCGAATAGGGCGTGCGTACCTCGCCCGTCTTTACATTTGTCCAGCCTACGAGACGGTTTTCATTGTCAAAAAGCAAATAGCGCTGTGTGGAACGCGGGCTTACCAGCAACACGGCCGCCTTGTCCAGTCCAGCTTCGCAAAAGGCACGCAAATCCACATCGCTCAATATATCCACATTATGTACAAGAAATGGAACAGAGGAATCCCCGTCTTGCAACAGGGGAGCCGCTTTCTTTATACCTCCGCCCGTCTCAAGCAACCGTTCCGTTTCATCGCTGAACCGGATATTGGCGCCAAAGCCGTCATTCCGGTCGATGAAGTCCCGTATCTGGTCGGCAAAATGGTGGATATTGATAACGATATCCCTCACCCCTGCCTCCATCAGCCTGCGTATCTGTATCTCAAGCAACGGACGTCCGTTTACGGGTACAAGTGCCTTGGGCATCGTGTCCGTAAGCGGTTTCAGACGGGTACCCAACCCCGCAGCAAAAATCATGGCTTTCATGTCGGTATATATAATTAATCGGGTTCTATACTTTATCAGGTACGGCGGGAAACGTTTGCGTAATATCCTGCTCACGGTGGTGCACGGTCACTTCTATACCATAGCGGGCATGCAGGTGTTCAGCCAGATGCTGGGCGGAATAGACACTGCGGTGTTGCCCCCCCGTACATCCGAAACAGAACATCAAGTCCGTGAAACCGCGCTCGATATAACGTTCCACGTGCGCTTCGGCCAGTCGGTAGACACTTTTCAAGAAAGTACATATCTCACCGTCTTCCTCCAGAAAACGAATGACAGGTTCATCCAGTCCTGTAAGCTTCTTGTATGGTTCGTAACGTCCGGGGTTGTGTGTGCTTCGACAGTCGAACACATATCCTCCACCGTTGCCGCTTTCGTCTGCCGGGATGCCTTTACGGTAAGAGAAACTGAAAATACGCACTTTCAACGGTCCTTTTCCATCATAACGTGAGGCCGTGGGAGTGCCGGATTTCTTCTGTGAAGTTTCCGTAAACTGAGGACATTCCGTCAGGTGTGTCAGTACTTGCCGGAGATACAGATCGGAGCAGGCATCCTCCGCCAACAATTCCCGCAGGTTGCGGATGGCCGAAGGAATGCTGTCGAGAAAATGTTTCTTCCGTTCAAAATAGCCACGGAAACCGTATGTCCCCAGCACCTGGAGAGTGCGAAAGAGGACGAACTTCCTGAGTCTCGACCGGAATTTCCGTTCATCCACATCTATGTACCGGCGTAACGAATCTATATACACCGTAATAAGTTCTTCGCGCAGATCAGACGGATAACGTGCCGATGCCTGCCACAGAAAACTTGCCACGTCATACTCCACCGGTCCACGACGCCCGCCCTGAAAATCGATGAAAAAAGGATTGTCCTTGGCATCAAGCATGACATTGCGTGCCTGGAAGTCGCGGTAAAGAAACGCCTCTTGTCGTTCGGCTGTCAGTTCGCGAGCCATATTCCGGAAAGATGCTTCCAGCTTCAGTTCATGAAAATCCACTTCCGTAGCTTTCAGAAAACAATATTTAAAGTAGTTGAGATCAAATAAAACACTTGTCTCATCCATCTCCGGCTGAGGATAGCAACGGGAAAAATCAAGTCCGCGGGCACCGCATATCTGTATCTCTGGTAGTGCAGCAATAGTACGGCCCAACAGGGTTTTCTCGTTCTCCGAATAATGCCCGCCTGATTTACGTCCCTGGCTTACGGCATCGAAAAGAGACCGGCAGCCCAAATCGGTCTGGAGATAGCACAAGCTGTCTGTTGACGAAGCCAACACCTGCGGGACGGCCAACTGCAAACGGGAAAAATGTTCAGACAAATAGATGAAAGTTTTATTCTCGTCCGGTGAAGTCCCGATGACACCGATAACGGTTTCTGGTTCCGCCTCTCCGTACAGGCGGTAGTAACACCGGTTGCTGCCGGCTCCCGGCAGAAGTTCCGTTTGAAGAGGGGCGTGACCGAAAGTTTCTTTATATAATGAAATAAGCCGTTCCATAATATGCTTTACAATTTGTTTCTCCAGATATTTATCACCTTGCGGTGCACAGCGTACATATTAACTATGCTGACTGCCGCGAAAAGCAGCAGGCCGATGCAGAAAGAGAGTCCGGTACCGTTGTCTCCTATTTTAGGAAACAAGGCCGTCAGCGTTGCCATATACCAGCTACGCACAATACACAGCATGCCGAAAGAAAGCAGTAACACCAACAAATTCATACCGACCGTCAACAACTGGTAAGGCAGACTAACCTGCAAGGGACTGTAACCGATAAGCAACAGGTTTTGCAGCTTCTTCGTATTTTTCTGGACCAAAAGGAAAATGCTGAGCATCAGGATGTAGAAAGAAAGGAGACAGATAGTAAGTCCCACCGTCATGACGATTCCGGAAATGACTTTAAGGAAATAGGTCATGCGCCCAGCATCCAGTTTGTTGTCTTCTGTCTCATAACCCCGTTCCTGCATGAAGCGGGCGATACGGTCATCAGCCGGATTATCTACTTCTACAATCAGGCGTGCGGGGACGGCCGGGAGTGCCGGAGCGTATTGTCCGTTGCTCCATTTCATAAAAGATTCAGGCACAAGTATTGTGTTGAGACGGTTACTGAATCCCACGACCCGACCTTCATACAAGTCTTGGCGCCCGTTACCGCGAATGTAGATATTCATGTTTATCAACCCGATAACTCCTTCCGACAATTGAGGTAGAGAGCGGCTTTGTGCAAAGCCAAAATTATAGAGTGTGAGATAACTGCGCGGCAGGATGATGGGTATTAACCGGTCACCGGGCGCATAGCGCCACTTGTCTGTTTCAACGTCTATATAACGGTCCGGAACCGATTCGAAAAACATCTCCGTAGTAAAGGAGGCCACATCCTCGATTCCCATACCGGCGGCCACTTTGTAAAGGCTACCGGTAAATGCTCCCACCTCCTTGCAAAACGGCTGGCTCCGTAACTCGTCCATCTCTTCCGGGGTAAAGACCCGGACACTCCCCCCGCCCAGCAGTCCCGTTGTGTTTACTTTCTTGGAAATGATGATGAAATCCTGCCGGATAAAACCGTCATTCTGTGTAAATAGGGGTATTACGTCCTGATAGAACTGAAAACCTATCAGGACGATGAGCATCCCGAACAGATTGGCCATGAAGAATCCTCCCAACTGGCCTATACTGATATGCTGTCTGAGCAGTTTCCAAACTAAATTCATAACCGATAGATTTTGTCGTATGCCAGGTCGATATGCCGGCCGATACTTGTCACAATGACTCCGGCTCCCTGCGCCCGAGCCTCTTCCATGAGGATGCGCCCCATTATACGGCTGTTTTCATCATCAAGATGACTGACCGGTTCGTCGGCAAACAGGAAATCAAAAGGTTGCACCAACGCCCGCATCAAAGCTACACGCTGCTGCTGACCGTAGCTCATCCGTCCGGCTTTCACCCCCATCTTGTCTGCAATACCCAGTTCGTCGAACCAATGCAGAATCTGTTCCCGGCTTTTATGCTTGGTAAGATTGTTTTTTATGGCGACATTTTCATACGCTGTCAATTCCGGAAAAAGTCTCAGTTCCTGAAACAACAGGCTGATCGAATGCCTCCGAAGCTTCACCCATTCGGCTGTCTTCAAGGTACGTGTATCCCGTCCGTCGAACAGCAATGTACCCTCATAATCGCTGCGATGCCCCAAGATATAACTGCACAGAGAGGATTTACCCGTACCCGAGGCGGCCTCTATTAGATAAAGACCGCCTCGTTCAAAGGTTACGTCCTGCTTCCAGATGTCCCCTTCCACGTCTGTACGGGAGACAAAGACAGCCGGAAGCATGTTCCTCAGTTCTATTTTATTCATTTCAGGTATGATTTCAACAGATCGGAATCCTCATTCCAGTATATTTCAAAAGCACTGTTACGTGCATCAGACACAGTCAGGACAACATCTTTCACGATGCGGTTCACCATGCCAAGGCTCAATGCCATACGCATATCTTCCCGTGTCAGTGACTTATACACATCGCTTTTCATGAAGTTGGGCAGCGAGAACAAAAGGAAGAAAACATTGTCCTTTATCTGCGACTTGTAGTCTGACAATTCGTTGCCGTCTGTCTTCTTCCCCACTCCGTCCGCCAGCAGACTTCCCGTAGCGCCATAGAGTTTTCCCCCGCGTATACCTACGGATATCGGGAAAGGCATGGAACCGACGGAAATGCCCAGCAGGTATTCCTTGTCGGACAATGTCTTGCATGTCCATCCATTCTGTTTATAGGGTTGCATCCACTCCGGCAAGTCTTTCAGCACCGTCTCGTCCTTCACATCGGCCGTCAGCAGCATGTTCGTGTTGCTATCGATGGCAAATGCTATCTCACCGTTTATACTCGAGATAATTTTGTCCACGTCAGCTACCAGATTCAGAGCTATCAGCGTGGTACGGATATCGGGATTCTCACGGAGCTGCTTCAGCAACGGTTCGCCCTCGAGATGCATTCCCATCCAGGTCACCAATCCTTTGGGCGCTTGTTCGGCAGAAACGGCGGTAAGCTTCTTCAAATGTTTGTCGGTTTCGTCCCAATAACCATTGATTGTATTGTCCTCCGTGAAGAATTCCACCGGGCATGACAGTTTCTTCCGGTCGACCTGCACTGCGCCTGCCACGTTCAGTTCCTTTATGCCGCCCAATGCCTCCATTATCTGGCGGTCATACCCAGTCATTTGTTGTTCCGGTATGGCCTTCATCGACAGGGCGTATGTCAGTAGCCCCTCCTTTTCCTCAAGTTTCTTATAAAGCATGGTGTTCAAGGCACTCTCTTTTCGCCCCTGTGTCATCCACTTTATCATCTGTTGCCGTACTTCCTCTTTATTATAACCGGATACGGGACCTACGGCCAGAAATTTCTCGTTGTCGTACCCTATCAGGACAGCCTCATTTTCCTGTATGGTCAGCCAGTTGAAGCCGTCCTTTTCTTCGATGGAAGAAACTTTCTGCCGGAACAGTCCGTTTTTCGTAATATAGGCTGTCAGTTTGTCGGCGTCCGACATGCAGGCCAGCAACCCCATGCTCTCCGGAGAACGATAGAAAGCGTATATTTTCTCCGTGAGATTCACTCCGCAGTCTTTCAGTTTTTCCTCTTCGTTCAGACCGATGAGCAGTGCCAGTTCTTCCAGATTTACTGCTTTGTTGATTTCCTTACCGTCCGCACACACCAATACGGTGGCATCCGCCGGTAAAGCGTTTTTGTAAGTCGGTTCTGCTGAAAAAAAATAATAAACACCCAGTCCGATGGCTACCAAGGCTGCCAGTGCGGCCGCTCCCATACCTACTTTCTTCATCATAATCTTCATGTTTTATACTTTTATTTATATACGGTTGGCCAGATGCATCAGATGCACAGCCACCAACGCCGCAGTCTCCGTACGCAGGCGGCTGCTCCCTAAACTGATCGGTTGAAATCCTTTGGCTATGGCCAGACGCACCTCGTCTATACTGAAGTCTCCTTCCGGGCCAATCATCACCAAGCATTCCTGTCCTCTCGCGAGTACGTCGGCCAGAAACGGTTTTCCTTCTTCCGATGCCTCTTCCTTTCTTTGTTTCGGTCTTCCCGCGATATCCGCTTCATCATAGCAATGAGCGATGAATTTCAGTCCCTCAAACGGCTGATTCACGAATTCCCGGAAACTCGTCAATTCGTTGAGCCGGGGCTTTTCCGCCTTGTGGCTCTGCTTCATCGCCGCTACCAGAATCTTATCGATACGCTCATGCTTCAGTACGATGCGTTCGGAATATTGGCAACGCAGGAAAGACAATTCGTCGAAACCGATTTCCGTAGCTTTCTCGGCCAGCCATTCCATGCGGTCGATATTCTTTGTCGGAGCCACCGCCAGATGCAGATGCCCGGTCCATAAGCGGGGGACCTCTGTTTTTTCCGTTACCTGGTAAGCACACTTCTTGCCGTTGATTTCCAATATATCGGCTTTGTAGAACGCTCCTTTCCCGTCGGTCAGATGGATTTCATCTCCGGCCTTCATGCGCAACACCCGTCCGCAATGGACAGCCTCCTCCGGCGAAAGCTCCTGTATGATATCAATGTCGGGAGCGTAAAAAACATGCAGTTCTTTCATTTTGCTTTCTCCATTACCTGCTCAGGCACATGCTTGTAACGGAACACCAAGGCGAAAACCACGGCTACGATCAATGCGTATGCGGCGAATATATACCAGCTCATCGCCCATCCCTGCATCGTTTCCGTCGCTGTGGCCGTCGCGGGAAGATCGTTCACATAATGATTGATGACGGCCTGTGCCGAGAGTGTCCCGATGATGACCCCAAAGCCGTTTGTCATTGTCATGAACAGTCCCTGGGCACTGCTGCGCATGCTCAAATCCGTTTCCTTGTCCACAAACAGGGAACCGGAAATATTGAAGAAGTCGAATGCCACTCCGTAGACAATCATCGAAAGTATGAAAAGCCATACGCCAGATCCGGGATTTCCGATGGCGAAGAATCCGAAACGAAGCACCCAGCCCAACATGGCAATGAGCATCACACGCTTGATGCCGAATTTCTGCAAGAAAAAAGGAATCAACAGGATACAACACGTTTCGCTGATTTGCGACAAGGAAATAAGGATATTGGCGTGTTGCACTCCAAAGGTGTCCGCATACTCTTCAATACCCTCGAAAGCTGAAATAAAGGGATTGGCAAAACCATTGGTGATTTGCAGGCAACATCCCAGCAACATGGAAAAGATAAAAAAGATAGCCATGCGCTTTTGCTTGAAAAGTGCAAAAGCCCGCAATCCCAGCGCTTCGGCCAAAGAAGTTTGCCCTCTCCCCTTTCCGCTGACCGGACAACTCGGCAATGTCAGTGAATAGGCGGCCAGTATCAGGCTCAGCAGTCCGGAAAAACCGAATTGAAGCGCATTGCCCTGCATGCCTCCCAAGTCCACAACCCACATGGAACAGATGAATCCGATGGTTCCGAATACCCGGATGGGCGGAAAATGTTTCACCGTGTCCAAACCGGCACCGTCCAATCCTGAATAAGCCACGGAATTGGCCAAAGCTATCGTAGGCATAAAAAATGCCACACTCAGCGTATACAAACTGAACAATGTGGAAAATTCAACCGTTTCACCGGCAGTCAAGCCGTAGTAGGAAGCAGCCAGCATAAACGCACCGGCCAGCAGATGACACAGACTCAGCACCCGTTGTCCCTGCATCCACCTGTCGGCCAAAATCCCCATCAGGGTCGGCATAAACAGCGAAACGACGCCCTGCATAAAATAGAACCATCCGATATTGGCGGCCATTCCTGCATTGACCAGATATGTTCCCATGGAAGTCAGATAGGCTCCCCATACGGCGAACTCCAAAAAGTTCATGACCGTCAATCTTACCTTTAAATTCATAAGAATATCTTTATTTTAATCATTCATAGCATATCTGTGCAAATTTAAAAACTTTTTTCGACTTCATCGTGCTTTTTTGCCTCCCATTGCAACAGATTTGGTCATAAAGTACAATTTACGTAAGAAAGTTTAGCGCAGAGGAAGTAAGAATACATGCAAGACGCTCGTTGTTGGCATAGGTCTTGGCTTTCATCGAATCGCCCATTTCAACTGTACCTAAATCTAATTTATTTATCTGCGGATAATGTAGCGGTATATCCAGCTCGAATGTACCGTCAGGATTTATATTTCCTACATAATTTTTCTTGCTGAAAGCAATGTCGTCATTGTTACTTATGGATATTGTATTCACTCCACAGTCTTGGGTATATAGAAATTTAGGAAGTCGGGGAGCTCCGGCGATTGATAACGAGGTACGCCTTCTTTTGTTAGGTTGCCGTTTTTATCAATCATGAAGTAAGTCGGAAAGCCATGAACATTAAGATGCCCCATGATCCGATCGGTCATAGCAACATCGTCTATAAAAATCTGGATAGTGTTTGATATAGTAGGGGCAAATTTAATCCAGTTTTCCTTGGTTGAACGAAGCCAAATTACAGCAAATCTGATGTCGCTGTCTTTAAAATGTTCCCTCAGAGACTCACTCCTCTTTAGTCCTGCCCGACATGGACCGCACCAAGTCGCGCTAATGTCAAGATATATTGGATGTCCTTTATACTCATTTATTAACCATTTCACAGGATTTTCATCGGCAAGTTCCTTGATTTCGCCATCATCATAGACAATGATGCTGCCGGGCTTAATTCCGTCAATTGAAATTTCGTTGACGGTCTTATCATGCGTATAAAGCCGGTCATAATAGTTGTTATTGAAAAACACAGACCTGTCCGGAACAGGAGCTTTCTCATCACAGACATACATAATATCTCGGACAGTTCCTTTCGGGGCGTTGTCTCTGACATCCGGAAAATGAGTCATTATCGCAGAAAGGTGATAGGGAAAGATCATTACCTTTGTATTTTCCTCATTAAAGATGTCAAAGATCGGATCAAGGAAAAATGCACGCATTTCTTCAATATTCCTTCCACTATAGCCAATGGCAGAATTTGCTAGAGTATAAAGATTATCTGAATACAGCATAGAGATAACTTCGTCAGACAAATTGTGCTTTCGTGCATAACTGTCGATACTGTCACGCCCCTGCCTGACAAAATCTTTAAATACATGCATATATTCTTCATACGTAACAGTATCAGAGGGCAAAACCACTGCATTCCTTAATGAGCTCATATGCTGAAAGGCAGGATTATATTGCTGATTTATTTCTGCATGGTCTCCGGAAAAAGATACTGAAAGTGGAGAGGTGGAGGCATCTATATCAAGATAGATGGAATCTCCCGGAACTGCAAATGCATTTATAAAATGCCATCTATTATAGTTAACAGTAAAGGTATGTGGGTATGAAAAAGGAAACTTATGGCAGAAAGAGCCATTGCTGTCAAGTTCACATATAACCCTCACACTCTTGTAAGATGGATCACATTCTATTATCACTGTGTTACGAGGCATCCCTTCCGCGATATTCTTGAAGCGTCCTGAGACTGTTATTGAGTCTTGTGTTGATGTTTCAGCCGAAGAATTTGACCCTTTTGCCGTGCATGGAATTGATGCAATCAGCATCAAGGATGCAATTATCGTAAAAATTCTGTTTGTCATAACTATTTTGTTTCGCTTTCAAGTATATTTTATCTGCGGAAGGTATTCAACTTTTCGCGCAGAATATTTGCCAGAATTATTTTCAAACTAAAAATTCTTCCGGTAAAGATACTCAAAAACTATAGATGATAACGAATAATAAACCGAGAATCGTCTCAACAAAAGCTAATTTTATAGATTAGAGATGTAAGTTAAAGTGTCGTTTCATAGATGCAAAGTTACCAAAACTATTTAACATTTGAAAGTCGGTTTTGCTGACTAACAGATGGTTAGGCTCTTGATTCCATATAAATCAACGGATTATATACAAGAATGAAGGATTTTGGGACGAGGAGCCTGTATAAAAAAGAAGGTTGTCATCACGACAACCAATCTTCTATTAACCTTAAATCTAATACCATGAAAAACACGATGCAAATATAAAACTTTTCCAGAAAACCAAGAAGAGAATACATGTATTTTTGATTGTATTTTATGTTGTTTAACATATACAGTTATATATTGCCGTCGGCCCAACGGTCATTAGCCTTTTATTACGTATCTTTGCAGATAAATGACAAAGCATTATGGCAGACAACTATTTGGAAAAGCGACGTGAACTTTATGAGGAGCGAAAAGCGGTGTGGGAGAAAGCAAACAAGGACAAAGCCAAAAAACTCATCACCAACATAAGAGGGCGCATAGTGTAGGTAATGCTTTGAATATCCGTTCTTCTCCGTTTCTCCATGTAAAATGAGCTCAGTAGCAAACAAGTAGAGATACACGTATTTGTCCGCTCGCCGGACGGAGCGGAGAGCGAGGATTCTACCCGTTGCCCGCCCCTAATTCTGCACCACCAGATACCTGTTCCCCTCCGTCGTATGCACCTTCTTCACGCCGGCCGCCACCAGCGACCGGGACAGCGGCCGCATCTTCA
>CAMWUI010000026.1 GCA_947177395.1 uncultured Paraprevotella sp. | reverse complement strand
ACGAATTTTACACAAAAAAAGAAGACTGCCTAACTTTGATTGTTAGACAGCCTCAATTGTTTCATCAAACTATCAATAAAAAGTGTTTGATCTGAATTTCGCCAAACTTCACCTCTCTGAAAATCAGGACTTATTTCTATTTGTCCTTTTTGATACATCCTAAAAATATCAGCACAAGAACGTTGTTCATTAAACGCTATAATATCAGGAGGAGGCATAACTGAAGGGGAAGCGTCCTGTTCCTCTTCGTTTGTACGCAATATCATGTCCTGTATTTCTTCAGGAGATGTTTCGGATTCAATATTCAGTGTCAATTGCTGGCTCATACAGAATTTTTAGTTTACAAAATTAAATGATTTTATTCGAATAACAATGCGAAAAATTAGTAATTATGATTTTATTGGGTAGATTAGTAGTGGTGCGATAAAAATCTAACCACTGTTGTTAAAACATTAGTATTTAGCCAAATACAAGAGTACATTGATTTTTTGATTTGAAATTGGTTTATTAGTCTTGTTGTTTAGACGCATCAAGATTATGAATCAGGGTAAATTTGTGTTCTCCCAAGTTGTCGAGTTTATACCGCGTTACCAGTTCAATAAACTTGTAAAGCAATATAAAGGAGACTGGCATGCAAAGAATCTCAACAGTTACAACCACCTTCTTCATCTGCTTTTTGGGCAGTTGACAGGCTGTGATTCTCTACGAGATATCTGTTTATGTTTGGAAGCTCACTCAAAAATTCTATATCATCTCGGCTTTCGCAATACTGTGAACCACACATCGTTGTCACGAGCTAACGAAAGCCGGGATTATCGTATTTTTGAAGGTCTTGGAATGTACCTCATCGGATTGGTCCGTCCAATGTATTCAAAGGCAAAACTGTCTGAGATAAACATAGACAATGTGATTTATGCATTGGATTCCACAACCATATCCACCAGCATAAAACTTGCAGCATGGGCATTGGGCAAGTACAGTAAAGGCGCTGTCAAAATGCACACATTGCTTGATTTACGGGGAAGCATACCAGCCAATATCCACATTACTGATGGAAAATGGCATGACAGTAACGAACTTGACAATCTCACACCCGAACCATTCGCATTCTATGTAATGGACAAGGCTTATGTTGACTTCAAGGCTCTGTTCAGATTCCATCAGTCGCAAGCATTCTGGGTATCCAGACCTAAGGAGAACATGAAATTCACAACCGTAAGGCAACTTGAAATACCCGATGCAAAATCCGGTATTATAGAAGACTCGCTAATCCTGGTTACAGGCTATAAGTCGCGTAAACTTTATCCAGAGAATATGAGATTTGTGCGAGTTTATGATCCGGAAAATGACACGATAGTTGATTTTATATCCAATAATCTTGAGGTCAGCGCATTGGAGATTTCCAATCTTTACCGTCACCGTTGGGATATAGAAGTTTTCTTCAAGTGGATAAAACAGAACATTGTTGTTAAAACCCTGTGGGGCTTTTCAGAAAATGCTGTTAAAATTCACCTTTGGACCGCTATCATATCCTATCTGACAATAGCAAGGATTAAGGCTGATTACGGAAGCTGCTATTCCATTACTGAAGTGGCAACCCTGATAAGAATCTCTGCTTTGGAGCGTGTAGAATTACGACAACTCATATCCAAACAGGACTCATTGATCAATTCAAACCAAAATGTCAAAGAACTCTCTTTATTTGATGATATTTAAACTAACGCGATTTTATCGCACCAGTAGTAATCGGCTATTATAAATCCGAATTTAACTGTGACATTTTCTGCCAGTTTTTTTATGGTTTTATCGTCTTTAATCAATTCTTTAACATGCTTTAATCCGTTAATCTTGGAGTTGAAAAATCCATTCAGACAGGCCTGTTTACAAACATAGTGATTATGTCTTCCTTAAATTTCGACAGTTGAACAGAGTCGTTTTGGAAATTGACGAAATCTCTTATGTGATTTTTAAGATCAGCTGACTCACTCGTCTCATTTATCGTACCTCCGACAGCTTCTTTACCCAATTTTAATTCAAAGATAATAGTCTCAATATTTGATTTCTTAAAGTTTTTCCGTTGTTCAGGTTCTGAAAGCCATTTGACGGTTACCAAATCAAATTTTGAGGTTTTACCTTCAACTGTTACACCATACTCTTGGTCAACTACGAAAAAATCGGTGTCATTTGCTTCCCGACTACAGTTGTTGACAGTGGCAATTTCCTGACGGATTCGCTCTTCCTGACGCTTGTTATCTCGTCTGCTAATCAAACCTATTGCTAAATCAAGATAGTTTTGTAAGTTATCTTGAGTAATTCCAGAATTGATGATTGATTCCAATACTGGCTCTGATGTTTTTATATATTGTTTAGACAGAGGTATCAAGACAAAAAGGCCAGAGTTTTCGTAATGCTTAATTGACAGGACTTTGCAGCCTTGAAAATATACTCTCAATGAGGTGCTATCCATCGCTAATGAAAGGCATCTATATTGTACAACTGTTGAAAGTATTTGACTTCCAACTGGCATTTGAAGCCATGCAAAGAATTTTTGAGTTAGTTTTCTTGCCATAAATTTGCTTGTATTAGTATTGCAAAGTTAGTGATTTTCAGTGGGTTTACAAAGTAACTTGTTGTAATTCTCCATACCGAGGATTGAATTCAGTTTATCCTCATTGATGAAGTCGCCCGTGTCGCCAGCGCAAGTGTTCCATCGTGAAGTGATTGAAATGATTTTGTTTTCAGGACTGATCTCCACGGCGATGAGAGAATATCCAAAGTGGTCGCGTGGAAAACCTAAGCCCGGAATACAAGGCGTGTCCCACTACTCGCTGTTTCCACAGAAGTAGAAACGGTTGCCATTGGTAGTATATGCTTTGAACGACTCTTCTGAAATGACGATACACCAAGACGTCATATCAAGATATTGTCGAGCCTCCGCATAACTTCTAATAAAATCAACTATATAGTCAAAATCAATCTTTGGCTCTTCAATCGGAGTCATAGGAACTATTCCTATGATTTCACAAACCGTCTCAAGGGTAGCCTCATTGAATGTGTTGTTGAAAGAATCAAACGCGGGTGTTTGGTCTATGACTTTTAGAATAAGTCGCACACGACTTACATCATCGAGATTGTTGATCTCAATAAGCTCCGCAAGATTCCATTTTAAAATGCCAATAGCAAATTTTGACAGTCGGCTATTAAGTTCAGGAAACAATGCGAGATAGTTGTCCACCTCGCTTTCTATTCCAAGCTCGGCAAACCACTAGGTTATTTCTTTTCTGTATTGTTCTTCCATAATCACAATGCAAAGTTAATAATGTGGTGTCCTATTTTCGAAACACCATGAAAATCAAGGTGCGATGCAGGATATAGAATTTTTTTAGGCAAGCACTATTTTTATGTAAGAGTCATGACATCTTCATCGAGCGAATAGATAATCTGTTCTTTGTTCAAGAAGGAAGATCGATTTGGCAACTCATTATGATATATTCTGGAAAGAGGCGTTAAATGATACGGATGTCATTAAGCTACATAAAAATCGACTTCGGTTCAGACTTTTTTAGTAACTTTGACGTTGAATAAGAAAAGATTATTGATTATGTCAGAAGAACAGATGAACAGTTATCGGCTGACGTCGATGGAAGAGCCGGGCGACGAGCGCATGGCTCAGATCATGCGCGAGGTGGCCGAGGATGCCCGCGAAAGCACCCGCCGCGCTGCCGAGCGTGTGGCTGCCGGTATCGAGGCTGCCTCGCAAGCGGCACAAGAGAAATGGGGCGATGCCATAAATAGAATTAAGAATGGCAACTTTTGAATATCGTCCCGTGTTGATTGTAATTGCAGGGCCCAATGGGTCTGGCAAAACCTCTGTGGCCTCAAAAATTCTTAATCATGAGTGGCTGGAGGATTCGGAGTATATCAATCCCGACAATGTAGCTCGTATTTTCGGAGATTGGAATGACCGAGAGGCAAGTACTCAAGGCAGCAAACAATTGTAACGATTGGCGCGAGAGATGCCTTGCCGAGCGAAGAAGCCATATTTTCAAGACCGTAATGTCGGCAGGCGATAAGGTAGATTATATAATGCGGGCAAAGATGGCAGGATTCTTTATAAGGTTGTTTTTTGTATCAACCGCATCTCCTACCATCAATGCTGAGCGTGTTGCTAACCGCGTCCTGAATGGCGGTCACGATGTTCCTATACCCAAGATCATCTCTCGTTACGACAAGTCTATCGCCAACTGTAAGCTTTTAGCTCCAATAGTCGATCGCCTGTATGTTTACGACAACTCGGTGGAAGATGTCGATGCTCGCTATTTCGTATGAGCAATGGCGAGGTGGTGAAATCTTACACTGACGATGTGCCGGACTGGGCTAAAATCATCCTCCCAAAATAAGAAACGATGAAGTAAACGATATCATTCTTAGTTATTTGAAATCTCATATTTGTACCATATTATATTAAATATTTGATTATCAGATATGGTTATATTCGAGGAAGGGAAATTGCCACTCATTTATTTTACCGATCAATCATCTTCAGGGAAATACTCATAATAAATATTACTTATAGTATCAGCAAATCCCCATCCGCATGGGGAAGACCACTTCATACACTGCTTCAGACGCGGCTTGAAGTGTTCTAATAAATTGTTCTTGGCAATGAATGCCATTGTCTTGTCGAAGTTATTCTCCACAGATGTGTAATATTGCTCCCACATATCTCCATAGTCGTATGTAAACTGACATGCGTTCTCAACATAGCAAAGCATTAAGTCCGCCAGTTTGTCAGCCGAAGGCTTCAATCTCTTGTAATCTGAGACAGCCTTCCGGCAAACCGAGAATCGGGTCTTTGGTTCCTGTCGTCTTCTGGAAGGATAAAACTCTTCTGTGATAATCTTCTTATACTCTTCCAGCTTTCCATCCTCGTCTGGATTAGCATAGAATTCCAGATACTCTTTCGCTTCTTTGCGAGCATCATACATTTTCAAAACCATGCCAATGATTTCTTCCTTTGGCATAGACATGAGTATCTTCTTTACTGTTGCTTTTGACATGCTATTACTATTATATATTAAATGTCTATATATCCTTCTTGATCATAACATCTATGATGATTGTTTATTGTGTCAATGAGATGTTGAATATCAGGAATGGTAGTTGATAAATTCTTAAACTTATGATATTGTGCATTATACTTTTCCATGGAACCGGCTTCCAGCCTCCGTTCTATATCTGTCGGAATAAAGAATGAACTGCGCACTCCCAAACATGCGTGGAATTCCGTAAGGAAAATATGTATTCCTGCCAAATCGAAATCACCGAAATGAATATAGTGATTGGGGATAGACTGCAACCAGAAACGGAGGTCGGAGGATTGCGGGTAACGGGAAACAAACAGCAAGCGGTCGATGCCTATCGTTTGATCAAACAATGCCCGTTGTTGGCGGATCTTACGGAAATTCTCCATATTTTCGATTCCAACGACAATGACATCCTTGGGAATAGAAAAGGACTGCCAGTCCGTTATGAACAAGAAACTCCCTTCTTCTGGCTTTACCGTTAGCTCACGCCCATTCAGTATGCAACTAATCGGTTCGTATGTATTGACGGGGAAGCCTGGACATGATCGGACGGCTATGAGTTTTGAATTACCCGTAGCTGATGCTTGCGCAGAACGGGAAGTCTCGTTAGTGAGTAGTATATCTCGCATCAAATCCAAATCAGACAATCTTTCGTCAATTGCAGATAAGACTTGTACCAATTCTTTTGGCTGAGGGGCAAAGATGGCGCGAGTTCCCCATTCCCTACCGTCGGCATCAACCTCTTTCAACTGCTCGAAAGGAGATTGGAGTTCTGGAATGTTGTTTATATCTTGAATATTAACCATACTCTTGTAAATTGATTACTCCTCATCTTCTCCCTCTTGATCAGAACGGAATTCAAAAACGAGTTCGGAGGCGGGAATATTGCATTCCTTAAACATTCCATGAAGAATATTAATCTTGGTGGCAGTACTATTGTTTGTCCATACATACATCCCTGGTGCAAGTTCACGTTTCCATTCTTCTGGAGTGGTTGAGAAACAGCACTTTTCGTTTGCACAAAGCCATTCTATGGTAGAACGCTTCTCCAGCAGGATGTGTCCACAAACCTGAATGAGCATTTCCTTCCAAGTGTTAACAGAATATCTAACCCCATGAAGCATATATGCTTGCAGCTTCTTGCCTATGAACTCATAGTCTTCATCATCAAGCGATGCAGATTCTGCTTCACGTCTCAGCGGTTCAAAAGTTGTAGTTGGCATAGGCCAGAGCCGCATAAACACATTCTGCAATTCTTTCTGCCGTGTTTTCAACTCTGTTTCTGTCCATTGGTTACATGATTTCACAGAGTTATTCAGACGGAATGCACTATCCTTAAAGCCCTTCTCCATGTCTCTCTTCTCAATAAACGTAAGATTGCTATATTGAGAATTGTAGCCTGTGAGTGTAATATTTGCCATAGTGTGCAGATATTGTTCATGAATTCTTTCCCAATCTTCGCCTAAAACAGCTTTCCACTTATCCGACAGAGTTTGTGGCATAATATGTTCTATGGTGATATTCTTTTCTGTCAGTTCCTTCACCACATCATGCCGTTCATTATTATCTTGGTTCTCCATGCGTTCCAAGATAAACATACGGGCATTGGATGGCATCTTGTAAACCTGACGAGTTTTAAAATCACCCCTTACCTCTTCATCAGATGGGAAGACAGAAGAACGTCCCTTCTTCAATAAGACGTAAGTCAGTACATCAATGTATGAAGGTGTTACATCATCGGCAGCTTTGTTGACGTGATTCAATACATCTCTATGGAGCGTTGCAAATACCTTATTCAGGGCATTAGAAGGAAGATTGCAGATGATTCTGCGTGCCCAGTAAGCTTCTATCACGTCAAGTACATGATAAATCTCGTTTTCCGCTAATCCAACTTTCGATGCATAGTCGAAGAAAGCCATAAAGAATGGGTAAGCAATGGTGAAATCCAAAGTACGCAGTTGGTTCAGCTTCCTGTTCAGCTTGTCGGTACCTACCGTTGCCCTGTCCACTTGGCTATATATCTTGGCATAGTGATGCATGTCTTCCAATAGCGTTGCCCTATCCACACTTATATTTTCGGCATACTCTTTAAAGATAAAGTAAATTTTATCGATACGACCTATCTTTCCTTGCTTCATGGTCAGGTAATCGCGTACGAAAGAAGATGGATCATACTTTGTAAACTCCTCTATAGGATTCCAGAATCGAGTATATAGGTCATCCTGCTCTGCAGGTGCTAACGACATCAACAGATAGTTACGTATCTTGTCAGCCTCACTCAAATCAAGGCCAGTAGAGTTCAGGCTCTCAAAAATTAGCTGCGGGTCATCATCTTCGTCAAGACGGATATTGATGACTTCCAATTTCTTGATGGTCTCAAAGAGTTCATCAATGGTCAATCTGCAATGAATAATCTTATCATAGAAGAAGTCGTAGTTGCGAGTAACATTCGACTCCTTGATGTACTGCTCTTTAGGCTTATACAGCAAAGCATCAAAAGCCTGCATATCTTTCTTGATAGGTTTCAGTTTCACTTTTCGTTCGTCTTCTTGGTATTCATCCACCAGATAACGCTTAAAGATTTTCTCTACAAGTTTAGCGTCAGTTGCTTCTATCAATCCTTCTTTCTTGGCATTTACCATCGCAATTAATAGCAACGAAACTGTAGTAATTCGCTGCTGTCCATCAATAATGAATCTGTCTTCTGTTCCTGACTGGATGCTGGACACAATACTACCAAAGAAGTGACTTCTGCGGTCGCTGTTATGCAGTTTCATCAAGTCCTGAAACAACTGTTCACAGTTCTCTTCCTTCCAGTCGTAGTTACGCTGGTAAAGAGGAATGATGAATCGCTTATCAGATCCATCAAAGAACTTTATAAGTGGTTGAGCGTCACCTTTCATCGTTAGAATATAGTTTTAATGTAAGCAATAAGTTCTGTATTATTGCAATTAGGAACCTCAAGCGATCTACCTCCTTTGAAACCATGTTTGCACAACTCTTGCTCAGAAAGTTTTGCACCATCATATTCTTCGAGTAGTTCAAGCTTGTAAGTAATATCATTTGGAGGCGTTTCCACCCAATATGCCTGATCTTCACGTTTGCAGTTTTCTGCAGTTACCACCATCTTGAAACGCACACATCGTTCATCGGACATAAATAGGTACACAACATCACCAATGGCGAAACGTGCTCTTCCCATTCTCCAACTGACAAATCCTATATTATGAATTGCATCAGCATGTCTACACCTTTTTCTATTGGCAAAGGCAAGCCATGTACGATTTTGTGTCATATCTTTTTAATATTTGCGAGTGCAAAGGTAGTGTTTTTCTTGAACTTACCAGGGCATTCGGTGTTTTTGTGGTGTTTTAACCCTTGTTCTTGTGTTGTGTGGTTCGGTGTTCTTGCGCTATTACATTCTGTGTTTTTGTGGAGAATCGTTTTGTTTCTTGCTTTCTTCCTATCATAGAATTTGTTTTAGGTTATAAATTTATTATGTCGGATATGTCGTTGTTTATTGTTTCGAAATTAAGTTCAGAGATTTATGAGTTCTCCTATTTGTTCTTGTTTAATTTTAAATCAGCAAGTAATACAGCATATTCTTTTTCTTCTTTAGAAGTATTTTTGGGGCGCCATGCAACGATGAATCGTATGGTTGCGTTAGTGACATGGTAATTCTGTTTTTTCCATGAACAAAGTTCTGTTTGCATCTTATGAGAGAATTGGCATACCGGGATATTTGTTTTTTCGGAATATAGATAGTTGGTGTCAAAACGAAGGTGTTCGCCTGCCCTTAGTGCAAGAATCTCCTTCTTTTGAGTTTTGAAAAAACCGAGATTAACGTCTTTGTGAGAGAGTTGAAGAACAACCTCGTCGGGCATTTCGTATAGATTTTGGTCGATGGTTTTCTTGTCTGTTGGTAATTTGTCGTATATAGAACTGTTGGTATGTATAAATAACCGTTGTTTGGCACGAGTAATACCTACAAAATATCGACGAAATACATCGTCTGAAAAATGTTGTGGTTCTGTAAGTAGCATGTAGACATCGTCAAACTCTCTACCTTTGGATTTATGTATGGTTGATACCACAATATCAGTTCCCGAAAGATTGCAGAAATCTTCTACGGACGATTCGAAAACAAATTCCTTGAAGTCTGTGAGGTATTTCGTTTTGTTGGTCTGTTCAAACAACTGTATGCACCGCTGGAGATAATGGAGGCTTTCTGAAGTTGAGTATTTAGCAAATGTCTTATGCTTTGCTTCTTTCCATACTTCATCTGTAATGATGGGAGTGTGAGTCTTGGCATCTATATATTTTAAAAACATACGAACTTCTGCCATATTCCAGAATCGGAAACCGTCCATACTTTGAATCAGTTTGCTTTGCAAACCATACTTTCTTAATAGAGCCACTATAATGATAGCCTCCGCGTTCGTTTGGGTAAGCACACATGTGGAGTTTTGAGTATGATGGGCGATAAGTTCACGAACAAGGGGGGCATACATGTAAATAGACGAATGTTGCGTTATGCCAACGAATCCCTTTTCGTTACTCATTGATACTATTGGTGTGCTTTTCATTCTGTGACGGATCTTTTGTACAAAAGCATTGGCGAAATTTACCACATGCCGAGAGCTACGATAGTTCTCTGTCATCTCAATGAATCGCCCACCTGAGTCATTTAGTAACTGAGTCATGTACTTGGAAGTAGAACCACGGAACTCAAAAATGTTTTGGTCATCATCGCCCACTGCTATCACACGCATCTCTTCATTGGCTCTCATTAGAGCATGTACCAATTCGTATTCCTCTGTACTCATGTCCTGTGCTTCGTCTATTACCAGAACAGTCTTAGCTATACGGTTGGGCTCCACCTCGCCATTATTAATCATTTTTGCAGCACAAGCCACTACGTCTTTGGCATCGTCAAGATTTCCAATTCTTCCCAATAGGTCAAAACAATAGGAATGAAATGTCTTTATCTCAACGAAATGAGCGGCATTTCCGATAAGTTCCATCAGTCGTTGTTTGAATTCAATGGCAGCAGCACGTGAGAAAGTGAGCATTAGCAATTGCTCATGTTTTACATCTTCTAACAACAGCAACGATGCAAGTTTATGTACCAACACACGTGTCTTTCCGCTACCCGGGCCTGCTGCCACAACTATGCAACGAGATTCTTTATCAGAGATAATTTCCATCTGTTTGTTCGAAAGTGCACCAAACAGTTGCTCGTATTTTTGGGGCGTTACGTTACGTTCAATTTCTCGTATGCGATTCCCTTTGAAATACTTTGATACGAAATGTTTGTAATCCATTTGGAAATAATCCTGCACATACTGCAATGCCGAATCGTAGTCCCTTACCATTAGGTTTGCATATTCGCCTACGATATGCACCTGCTGAATCTTTTGTTTGTAGAATTCGTTCAGCATGCGGTAGTCATCCTGTTTGTAGCGCAACCTGTTATCTTTGATGCGACGAATATTCATGGCATTATACAGTACAAGGAAACCTCCTTCGAGTTTTAAAGCGCCAATTTTTGAGAGATAAAGCAAAGCCTCTTCTACATCCTCCAACAGAATTTCTTGAGGTGTACTGAAAAGGTCCTGGCATTGGGATTTTATGTCATTCAACAATTCTACTACCGAGAACTGTACACTTCTTTTCTGTGATTCTTCAGTTGGTGTTTGAGATGTTAGTTTGTATAGCCATTCTACGGAAAAGCGGCAGATTTCCAGACGTTTCTCAAAACGTTTTAGTGTTGTTTGCATATCAGCCTGGCGTACCATCTCCAGATTATGTGCAGCATCTTCCTTTTTGCGGGTATATCCTTTTATCGTAAGGAAATAGAGTAGAGTACGAATGTCTTTTTCCGTGGCAGTTGTAATACCTCTATTCTGAGCATTATCATTCAGTTGCTTGTAAGATATTCTAAGTGCGTCATCTGGAATTATATTTAGAATGTAACGTTCTAGTTTTGCAAATCGATCCAATAGTCGATTTGACTTGTTTTCCGATTCTCCCTCATCATTTAGATAGGCCGAAATATCTTTCGTATCTGCCAATATACCTTCTTGACGCATTCGTTCAACAGCCGACACCACCTCTCTCTTATTCAAACCGAGAATGTCTGCCAGATAATCCACGCGCGACTCAGCTTCTGCATCCTGTGCCTTGGCAATATGCTTTTGTGATATCAGGGATTTGATGATGCGGACAGCCTTTTCTGTTTCCTCGTTTTCAAAAAGTAGCGACTCTGTGATTCGCTTTTTGGCTTCATCCATATCCTTTACAGTAATACCTGTAGCATAGACATGAGGAACGTTATTTCCACGCTCAAGATAGCCTGCTTGTTCAAGTGCTGCCAACGCAGTCCTCACTCTTGTTTCAATATCCGATACCGAATCGTCCCAACCGGCCTTTCGCGCTATTTCCAATGCCGAGCAACATGTGTGCATACGCTGTCTGGTCATTTCCTTCACAGCCTTCCACACCTGTTGAATCTCACTGATGCTCAATTTTGTCTGATTGAGCAGAATGAAATGTTTGTCGAGGTCAGCATCACTGTACAATACAAAGCAGCGTGCCTCAAGATGTGGATCACGCCCTGCCCGTCCAGCCTCCTGCACATAGTTCTCTAACGAATCGGAAATGTCATAGTGTACAACCAACCCCACGTCCTTTTTATCCACACCCATGCCGAAGGCTGAAGTTGCGACTATGATGTTAACCCGATCCGTCATGAAGTCATTCTGATTGGTTATTTTCTGTTCTGCATCCATCTGCCCGTTGAATGGCAGGGCTTTGTATCCATCGCGCGATAGTTTTTCTGCCAATAGATTCGTACGTTTGGTTCTTGAGACGTATACGATTGTGGGACAAGAAGATTCTGCTATCAGCGAGCGTAGTTTTATGTACTTTTCCTCATCAGTATCGGCATGGATGACAGAGTAACGTAGGTTGGTACGTGAGGCAGTAGAAGCGAAAAGTTGAAGATCGAGATTGAGCGACTGCTTGAAGTAATCACAAATATCTTGCACTACTTTCTGCTTGGCTGTAGCAGTAAAACAAGAAACGGGTATTGTTTTTTTACATCGTTTCTTTTTTTGATATTCGCTGATGAACTTACCAATGTAGAGGTAATCTACACGGAAATCTTGTCCCCAGGAAGAGAAACAATGTGCTTCGTCAATCACAAAACGAACCACATGACGTGCCAGAAGAATCTTTTCTGTCGTTTTTGAACGAAGCATTTCTGGAGCGATATACAACAGAGACGCATCACCATCCTGCACACGCTGAATGGCTGACGCACGACTGATAGGGTCAAGCAATCCGTTGATGGTGACGGCATCTGTAATACCTCTCTCGGCAAGATTATCCACCTGATCCTTCATTAATGATTGCAGAGGCGAGATAATCACTGTGAGACCATGCACTGAACGTCCTTCCATCAAAGCTGGTAACTGGAAGGTTAAGGATTTTCCTCCACCAGTTGGGAAGATAGCCAACAAAGACTTTCCTTCTATAGCTGCCCTTACAGCATTCTCTTGCAAGGGCTCACCTTCATAGGTTCGGAAGTGGTTATAGCCAAAGGTTTGCTTGAGATTGTAATGAAGATCCAGTTTTTTGTTGCAATATTCGCAACCTTCTTCACATCTTGTATGACGCAGAAGTCTTACCACGTTCTCTACGTTCGGGTAGTTGTGTAACACCCAGGCAGGCGTTATGGAGCGATAATCTGTTGTGTCTATTAAGGCAAGAGCGTATGCAAGTTCGACAGGTTGCTGAGTCATGATATCTGTAACATCAGTATGCTCGCAGATTTTTCCGATATATTCAGTGCGAATTAATTCTATGAACTGTATCTTATTACAGGTTTTAGCCTTGACGAAGTCTAGAAATCCTGCAAACTCAGGCACATCATATAATAATGTAGCATAAATTTTTTTCTTTGCATCTGATAATGTCTCCCAACGAGCGACCTCATCCATCAGCAACTCACAAGCCTTTCTACAGTCATTGACAGGGTTATTCATCTGTTCACTCAAAAGTTTGTCATCTTTAAGCAAACGATGGTAAGGTTTATCCGGGAAAAGCAATGGCGAGACATACAACGTATCAATCAAAATCCATCGATGTGATACTTCACCGAACAGATACTTTGCATCATGGTGTATAATATTGTGTCCACAGATATAATCCACATCTTTCAGGAACTCTATTAATGCCTGTTTGTTTGCGGAATGAAACGTAGCTCCATCTCTTCTCCAAGCACCAATATCATGAATCTTTTTATCTTTTATGCTAACTTCGATATCCACAATTGCATAGCGGGAGGTATCGCGAGATGTTTCCTTCTGTTTCTGCAATGAAAATCGATTCTCCTCACCGCTGATTGATTCTATGATTTTATTCCAAAAAGACATTATTAACCTAAAACTTATAATATTCCTAATTCGTTAAGAAATAACTTGTTTTGTCAGCAATTCCTGGCTGGTTGCGGTAGACGGACGGTTCAGTATTTCTCTATCTCTGTCTAAAAAGTCCTGCATGCCATTATGCCTTGTATTCTTTCTTATTTAACTTCATTGGTTCCTTTTTAGGCATATTAATACGTAATTGCAAAATAACGATTTTATTTTTAGAATTGTGTAGAAATCGCTGAAAAGAATCGTGCTTTTATATATATTTTGTTGTGTTGACGACATACGTGGCTATTCAGTGTTTCAGATACCGATGTGTCTTTATTCATTTCACGGGATTTCATAGCGAAAGCCTGTTTGGAAGCGGATTTTAAGAAAGTGCTTTTTCATGTGTTAACGAAGCACTGTTTCAGGGGTTAAAACAGTGCTTCGTTAGTGGTTCAATCAGTGCTTCATTGCACCCTCAAACAGTGCTCCGTTAAGGTGTAACAAAGCACTGATTGAAGGGCTGAAAAAGTGCAGTGGAAAACATCGACATTCTTCGACGCTTTTCGACACGTGACGCTTTTGCCGTGTCGTATCTTGCAAAATCGGAAACGACAGTTCCCTCTTTTAATGGAGGCGGTAGAAAATCAGTGAGGGCATTTAGGGAATAGTATTATACGGTTCTTCTGTTCGGAAAATATATTTGTTTTGTTGAATATCCATGACAATCAAAATGTATTATGCAGGTGGTATTATTACCTGAAATAATATATTCATTTTTTCTCTGTGTTTCTATGCAAAACACGTTGTGTATAGATTTTTAAAACAAGGAAAATGAATACTTCATAAAACCTCCCTAAAAGTCTCCAATTGGGTATTTTTATGTTTCCAACTGGGTAATTTCATTTTTCCAACTGGAAAGTTTTATTTTTCCAGGCACCCCTTTTTTAGCCCTTTTTTCGGCTTTTGTTACTAACCCGTTCTTTTCGTTTGGTTCCTGTCAAGATTTATGTTCCCCAGATTGTGGCAATAATAAATCGCAGGTGGATTGAAATGATTTTTTTCTGATTTCCGGAAAGGATTAAAAAAATAAACATTTCCCCCAATCGGTCATTAGAAACTATACTTGAAAACTTTCTAATGACCGATTGGGGGAAATTGCTACAACTTTATTATTCGTAAACTTATGTGCGAAGCCACTTTTGGAACAACAATCGGATAGTTATAGAAAAGTGCTTCTTGGATTCTTCTGTAGCTTATCTGATTATTGTCAGACGTCCGGAGACGATATACATGCCGGCGGGAAGTTCCTTGGACAGTTGCTTCGGCAGGATGTTGCGCCTGATGAGCATTCCCTGCAGATTGTAAACGTCTACGGGGCGGTCGTATGACAGGAGGGACTCGATATGAGTGGGGGGAACCGCTTTCAGTGTGCCGTAGATATTAATGTCATGGGCAGGCATGGTGGCGGGGACATCGTTCCATCCCTCGAAGGTGTAACCGGCAGGAGGCGTCACTTCTGGAGGGGTAAGCGTACTTCCGTATGCAATCTCCTGTGTCGTATACAGTTCATTGTCGAGATAGTAAGAAGCCGTGTAACTGTTTACCGCGAAACGGGCCGTAACGGTAATGTCTTTGGCCGGCATGACTTCGGGCAAACCCTCCCATCCCTCGAATGTGTGTCCCTCTTTCGTGGGAGCGGCCGGCGGAGTGATGGAGGAGCCTTGTTCCACTTCCATGGTATGATAGACCTTGCCGTCCACTATATATGTGATACGGTATGTCTGGGGGACTGAACAAGTAATCAGGGTGGAGATATCTTCCAGCTGTGCCTCTATACCGTTGCGCTGGGAAAAGAGAATGTGGCTGAAGACAAGGTTGTGGCTCCCGCTTGCGACTGTAGCGGGATCGGCCGTCAGTTGAAAGCTTACCAGCGTCTTTTCACCGGTAGCGATGGCATGGTTGGTTGCCGAATAGGCTGTTATGCGCAGGAACCCGCCCGGATGTTGGGCGGCGGCAACCATGTGTGTCGGAATGGATTGTCCGGGGGCAATGCTTCCGTCCGTATACCGGAAACCGTCGGGCAGGTAGACGTCCATCTGAAAAGCCGTATAGTTGGATTCGGCAGAGTTGGACAAGGTCACTGTTACCAGCCATGAACTGCGCGGTTCGGTTTCGGTTACACTTGCGGAGATGCTTTCTTTCGCTTCTATGTTTTGCGGCAGAAAATACAGGAGGGCCAATAGGGAATATATCAGTTGTTTCATGGTTTCAACATTATTTGATGATTACTTTTTCATTGTTTACGATGTAGATGCCGCGTGGCAAATCTATGCGCGTACGGCCAGGAGCGACAGAACATGTGCGGAACAGGCGTCCGTCGGTCATGTAGATGCGAATCTCTCCGGAAGTCAGGCTTTCGATGAAGAGAGCTTCGCCGCCGCGTATGCTGTGCGTGCCGGATGTCGCATCGATGCCGGTCGCCGTGTTCAGGTTGAATGTGGCGGAGCGGGGAGCGATGCGGCTGTCCTCACCCTTGGTGTCTGCGATCTGGGCATTGCCGATGCTGATGATACGCTCTGTCAGAGGAATCATCCGGGTGGCGGTTACATTGAGTTGCAGGTGGGTATTTCCTACTGGCAGAACGTCTCCGTCCGGTGCATACAAGGCGATACGATAATTATTTTCGGCCAGTTCCGATGTGCGAATCTGTATACCGGGCAGTTCCGGCAGAGTGACGTCGTCCAGTATCATGCCGTCGGGCAATGTGATGTCCATCTGCAAGGCACTGTAGTTGCCTTCGGCAATGGTGAGAGTCAAAGGCATGACAGTTCCGATACCGGGAGCAGCATCGAATGTTTCAGGCCGGACAGACACGTTTGCTTGCGGGAGCCTCAGATGGCGGACCTGATTGGTCGGCTGATTCATGGCGAGTGCGATGATATGCACGGCATCATTGATGGTGATTTCCTTGTTGCTGTCTATATCAGCCTGACTGAAATCGAATGTTTCGTTCTCACGTCCCAGTATGTAGTTTATCACACATACGACATCGGCCATGGTGATAGCGCCGTCGAGGTTCACGTCACCATGCTTGACGGGAAGCGGAGAAGACAAATCGAACGTTTCCATATTGTCATATATGTAGTGGGCGCGTTTGATAATCCATGTACGCATGTTGTCGGCTATGGTTGCATATTCTTTTCCGTCATTCCACCGTGTGGCATTGTTCTCGAAAGACGGGCGGGCATATTGGTAATATTCATCGACAAAGTCGGCCAGCTCTTCCGTGTATTTGTCCATGAAGTCCTTCCATACGCTGTAACTGGCGCGGCGTACTTCTTCGCTGTTGTAGCGCAAGGCATTGAAGAAACTCTTGCCGTATCCAGACAATTTGTTGTAATAATCAATTTCGGGAGAAGCCGTACAGTAGTTGTAGTTCCCTTCATATCCGTATGCCCAGTCGAAATCCCATACGGGGCCGAACACATAACGGCTGTGAAGCGCCAGCAGATCTTCTTTGTATAGGAATACGCTTTTGGGGTGGCTAAGTTCGAGGTTAAGTACCAGTTCGTTCACAAACAGGAAACGGGCCAGCATGTCTACGTCGATAAGATCCGTATATTCCGAACCGGCTTTGACGGCGCCCGTGAAGCGGTTGAAGTCTGCCTGAATCTGATAGAAGCGTTCCTGTCCGTTGGGGAGCTCCGCTATATCAGGATCTTTGATGTTGACATAGAGATTGTAAGAGGCGTCCCGGAACTTGTAGTCCTCGTCATAATAGGAATCCAGTTCGATAAAGGCGGCGTTGGTCTCGTCGTCAAGGTCAATGCTGTTGTTGCTCAGGCCTACATGCTGTGTAAAGTTGTAACTGCCGCGGTATGCTCCGTTCATATATAGTTCCACAGGGATGATGTCGTTGGCTCCGGCTGTACCGGCAAGCCGAGCTATCTTCATGGCCAAGGCATTGGTCATCATGGAATTGTCCTGTCTGTTTGCCAGCAACACCCAGTTTTTTCCTTTCGTAAGTCCGAAAGGTTTCACGGACGAGGCGAACTTCAGCCTGTACGGGCTCTTTCCGGTCGCACCGGCCCAACTTGTGTTACCGCGTCCTTTGATTTGCACGTCATCCTCGAAGTCAGCGAAGACACCTCCGCCATCGATGGTGATATGAGCGTTTAGATAGGTGACTTTGTCGGCAGGCATTGCATTATTTTCGATATTGATGTCGATGCGGGGGACATTTGTAGCCTTGTCAGTAAGCCATTCTGTCGTTACCGTTACGCTGCGGCCGTATGGTTCCCACTGATATTCGTAAACGGCAGGTGACAGCAATACCGGTTCGTTGCTTTCGCCTTCCCACGTGACTTCTGACAACTTGAATTCTGCCAGACAGAGGTAGTTTTTATAAGACGCACTCAGCATGGTCAGGCGCAAATAGTTGTATCTTTTCCCCATATCGATGGCCGGGGATGTGTAGACCAAAGAAATACCGTAGGTCGGAATACCGTCTTCCTGGGTAAGGGTGCGGATGTCTGTCCAGGTCGTTCCGTCGTTGCTTGCCTGCAACAGAAAACTGGTCGGACAACGTTCGGGAGTGTCATGACGGGTCGTGTATTCGAATACCAGCTTCTGGATTCCTTTTTTCAGATTAATCTGGATATAAGGGTGCTCGTCCAAGGGGAGAGGCGTGTATTCACCGCTGCCCCAAGTTGAATGAAAGAAAGTGGTGAGATCGCCATCCAGCATATTGTCCAGGTCTTCTTCAAGGTTGGACGGTGCATTCGTGGAGAGCATATCGCTACTCAGGGATATCTCGTTCAGGGTGATATTCTCATCAGGGTTGCTCCACACTTCGTCTTTTACCTTGTGGTAGGCGAGGGTGCGCATGTTCGGCAAGGCGAGGGTGTAAATTTGTGGCTCGTTGAAATGCAGGCGTGAAACCTTGCTGGTCTGTTCCTTGCCGTTTACGTATGCTTTGGCTTGAGGGTCGCTGAGATTGAATGAAGCCGTGAGCCACTTACCTATGGCGCCTACACTGGCCGTGACGGCATCGGGCGTAATCTCGGCAATCACATCGGTCGGCAACTGGTCATTATATTTATTATTGAATTTGTATGATGTGAAAGTCGGTAATGTCCCGGGACGGGTGTCTATGGACTCAATGCTTTTCAGTTCATACCGTATGATGGTATCGGTGGAAAGCTTCAGTCGTAGACTGTCCGATGTCTGTTCATAATCCGTCAGGATGTCCGGTCCGAATACGTCTGTCATGCCTGTTTTGAGGCGTACGCACAGGGTATCTCCGTCAATGGGGGTGGCTTGGAGTGTGCCCGGGAGAGACATGGATGCCACCAGAAGTCCGAGGCTTATAACTTTTTTCATAATATATGGTGTCTAATGTTATGCAATATCATTCCCGAAAGGAACAGATTCTTTGTTAACAGGTTATTAGTTAGCAAAAATAAAACATTTGGAAGATATGGCAAAGAGTTTTTGCGAAATAAAACGATTCTTTTTTTTCCGTGTGTTTACGGACGGGTGCTGTGGAAAAAATGAGGATAAATAAAATCCCCCTTGTTTATCCTTGAGACAGGGAAAACAAGGGGGAGATGGGGATGTGGCGCCCTTTGCTTAACTGTTTTCGGGGCGTAGCTTGCGGACAGTCTCGGCCGTGCGCCACATTTCGCTTTCACGCAGTGCTTTCAGTTCGGCTTCCAGCTTCACACGATAGTCCGGCTGACTGTTGCTGTCAATGGAAATCTGGGCTTCGTTGCCGGTGACCACGCTGTGGTAGAGTTTCTCTACCACCGGTTTAATTGCATCGTGGAACGGACCCATCCAGTCGAGGGCGCCACGTTGTGCCGTTGTCGAACAGTTTGCATACATCCAGTCCATACCTTTGGCTGCGAACAGCGGCATGAGGCTTTGGGTCAGTTCCTCGACCGTTTCATTGAAAGCTTCGGAAGGGGTGTGTCCGTTTTCACGCAATACTTCATATTGAGCCAGCAGCAGTCCCTGGATAGCACCCATAAGAGAACCGCGTTCTCCGGTCAGGTCGGATGTGGCCTCGCGTTTGAATGTCGTTTCAAACAGGTAACCGGAACCGATGCCGATACCGAAAGCTACAACCTTTTCAAAGGCCTTGCCGGAAGCGTTCTGATATACGGCATAGGAAGAGTTCAGACCGCGGCCTTCGAGAAACATGGTACGGAGAGACGTACCGGAACCCTTGGGAGCAACCATGATTACATCGATATCCGCCGGCGGAACAACTCCTGTGCGGTCGCTCCAGTTGATGGCGAAACCATGGGAGAAATATAACGTCTTGCCGGCCGTGAGATACGGTTTGATTGTAGGCCAGAGCTGCATTTGTGCGGCATCGGAGAGAAGCATGCAGATGATGGTTCCTTTTTCAGCGGCTTCTTCCAGAGAGAACAATGTTTCTCCCGGAACCCATCCATCGGCGACGGCTTTTTCGTATGTTTTGCCTAGGCGTTGGCCGACGATGACATTGAATCCGTTGTCGCGCAGGTTGCAGGCCTGTCCGGGGCCTTGTACGCCGTATCCTAAAACTGCGATTGTCTCGTCTTTCAATATCTCACGAGCCTTTTCCAAAGGAAATTCTTCGCGTGTCATCACATTTTCAATGACACCTCCAAAATTCATTTCTGCCATTTCTTTGTCGTTTTTATGCGGCATTGTTGCCGCATGGTTATTATTCTAATTTCAATTCTTTCTTATATATGTATGCAAAGTTACACAATTATTCTGTATAACCTACGGGAAATAGCTATTTGTTACGAAAGATAAGCCTGCTACGACATACGGTTTCCCCAAAAGGCGCCTCTTTGCGTCCCACGTTCTTTCTCACCTCTATGTCAAATTCGTTTCCGTTTCTTCGAGACTCGCGGAAAAAACTCAGCGTGTCCCCGTAATAGCTTTCGGCCACGTATGCCATCTCAAAACGGTATAAATGTCGGTCGGTATACCATTCTTTCGGGAAAAGGTCCATGACGTGTTCCATGTATTTGATACTGTTTACATGCCCGTTGATGTCGATGTCGCTGTACCGGATGTCGATGTCGCGGCATGCGGTCTGTGAGGATACTTTGATGCGTCCGGGCTTCTCGATAGGGCACATCCTGCTGGCCAGCGTATAGTCGGTGATTCGTCCGCCGTGCAGTGTCAGCAGGTCGGCCGGTTTGCGCGTGTCCATGTCGATCATCGCCCATACGGAGCGCGCATATCCGTACACTTTGCCTTCCGGCCCGGTAATAGCGAAATTACGGTCGGTGAACAGACGGTATACATTTTCTATCCATGTGTCTATGGCAAACTTTCCGTATGCTTCCGGCATTTCCGTCAGTTCCACGGCCAGCCGTGAGAGCACCCATGTATAGTTGCTTTCGTTCAGGTTGGCTATCCCGAATCCTCTTTCGCTGGCATGGAATCCGGCGCAGTTGAGCAAATGGTTGCCCAACACTCCCATAAACAGCCTGCCGGTGAAATCTACATGGAAAGGTTCGGCTACAAATTCATAATGTCCGGTCTTGTCTTTCATGTCGCGTTCTATATCTATGCTTTTTCCTGTTGTGCCTCGTACACTTTCCTCCGTTCTTCAAGATAACGGTCGAGGTATTCCACCGGACTCTTGGTGACGGCAATGCGTCCAGAGCGTGCATATTGGAGCACACAATTATATTCCTGCAACGTTTCGTAGAGAGATACGATTTCGTCCGTCATACCTTTTTTGCTGACAATTGTGTAAGTGGGATTGACTTCCACGATACGTCCTCCGTGTTTGCGGATGTGGCGCGAAATGTCCGGCTGCTCCAGAACGATCTGTGTGGAGAGTTTGTAAAGTCCCACTTCCTGGATAAACAGTTCGTCATCCGTGAAATAATCAGCCTTGAGGACATCTATTTTCTTTTCTATCTGTTTCGTGATCTTGTCAATCTGTTCCTCCGTGCTCCAGCAGGTGATGGTGTATTTATGTACGCCCTGTGTGCTGGAGGCGGACACGTTCAGACTCTCGATGTTCACCTGGCGGCGTGTGAATACGGCTGTCACCTGATTCAGCAGTCCGGCGAAGTTTTCCGAAAAAACGAGCAGTGTATATAGTTTCTTGTCCTGTTCCATGTCTATTCTTATTTAATTTCCAGTAGCATGTCGTCCACATCGTTGCCAGGGCAGCACATGGGCAATACTTCGCCTTCCTCGATGACGGCAATCTGCAACAGATAGGGTCCTTCCGTGGTTATCATGCGCCGGATGGCATCCTCCAGCTGTTCCCGTTCAGTGACCGTCTCGTTCGGAATCGCATAGGCCGACGCTATCATGTTGTAGTCGGGATTCATCATCGGGGTGAAGGAATAACGGTGGTTGAAGAACATGGCTTGCCATTGGCGCACGTTGCCCAGATAGTTGTTGTTCAGCAGGATGATTTTCACCGGACACCGCTGTTCCATGATAGTGCCCAGTTCCTGAATGCTCATCTGTAGTCCGCCGTCGCCGAGAAACAGGCACACGGTGCGTTCGGGGGCGCCGAATGTGGCGCCGATGGCGGCCGGCAGTCCGAATCCCATTGTACCCATGCCGCCGGAAGTCACTATGCTGCGTTTTTCTGTAAACTTGAAATAGCGTGCCGCCATCATCTGGTTCTGTCCCACGTCTGTCACAAGGACGGCCTTGTTGTCGGTCAGTTCCGTCACCTTCCTTACGGCTTCTCCCATTTTGACAGGGCCTTCCGAGGGATGGATTTCCGGCTGGATGACGATGCGGTCTTCTTTCTCCGCATGTTCCCGGAAACTTTCTTTCCACTCCGTATGCTCGTTGTCGTTCAGCAAGGCCGTTACGGCGGCAAGCGTGTCCTTGCAGTTTCCCGTTACGGCAACATCCACACGGACATTCTTGTTGATCTCGCTGGGGTCGATATCGAAGTGGATGATTTTCGCCTGCCGGGCATACGTTTCCAGTCTGCCGGTGATACGGTCGTCAAACCGCATGCCGACTGCTATCAGTACGTCGCATTGCTGTGTCTTCACGTTTGTCGCCAGGCTGCCGTGCATGCCCAGCATGCCCATGTTCAGCGGATGGTCGGAGGGTAAGGCCGAGAGTCCCAGCAAGGTACATCCGGCCGGCATATCCGCTTTTTCTATGAACGCGCGCAGTTCGGCCTGTGCGTCGCCGAGTTCCACTCCCTGGCCGACCAGCACCAGCGGCCGGCGGGATGCATCGATAAGTTTGGCCGCTTGGCGCACAGAAACCTCGTCCGTGGCAGGCGCCGGCACGTAGCTGCGGATGAATTCAATTTTCTGCGGCGTATAGTCCACATAGCTTGTTTGGGCATTTTTGGTAAAGTCCAGTACCACAGGTCCGGGGCGGCCGCTGCGGGCGATATAGAAAGCCCGGCTGACAGCCCATGCCACGTCTTCGGCCCGACGTATCTGATAGGCCCATTTCGAAATAGGTTGCGTCACTCCCACCAGGTCGCATTCCTGAAAAGCATCGGTTCCCAGCATTGCCGTTCCCACCTGGCCGCAGATGACAACGATGGGCGTGCTGTCCATCATGGCATCGGCTATGCCCGTAATCGTGTTGGTAGCTCCCGGTCCGCTGGTTACCAGGGTCACGCCTACTTGCCCCGACACGCGTGCATATCCTTGGGCGGCATGCGCCGCGGCCTGTTCGTGGCGCACCAGTATGTGGTTTAATTCTGTCGGATGATCGTAGAGGGCGTCGAATACCGGCATGATAGCTCCGCCAGGATAGCCGAACAGTGTGGTTACCCCTTCGTTTATCAGTGAGCGCATCAAGGCTTCCGCGCCTGTAATCCGTTCTGTCGTCATATAAAAATGTTTTCCGTTGTGGTTATTCGTTAATAATCCGTACGCCGCCTTTGTCGGCCGAACTCACCATGGAGGCGTATGCCTTCAGGGATTTAGGTACGATGCGGTGGCGTGTCATCGGTCGTTGCGGGCGGGCAGCCAGTTCCTCTTCGCTCAGGTTTACGCGGATACTGCGCGAGGGAATGTCGATTTCGATGATATCGCCGTCCACGATTTTACCGATGTTTCCGCCGGCAGCCGCTTCCGGAGAAATATGCCCGATGCTCAGTCCGGATGTTCCGCCCGAGAATCTCCCGTCCGTGATGAGGGCGCATTCCTTGCCCAGGTGGCGGCTCTTTATATAAGAAGTAGGGTAGAGCATCTCCTGCATGCCCGGTCCTCCTTTCGGCCCTTCGTGCGTGATGACTACCACGTCGCCGCTTACGACCTTGCCTCCGAGAATACCCTCGCAGGCATCTTCCTGCGAGTCGAACACCTTGGCCGGCCCGCTGAAATGCCAGATACTCTCGTCCACACCGGCCGTCTTCACCACGCAACCGTCCTGCGCGATGTTACCGAACAGGACAGCCAGTCCGCCGTCTCGGCTGTAGGCGTGTTCTATGTCACGGATACATCCTCCGGTTCTGTCCGTGTCAAGTGTCGGGTAGATCATACCTTGCGACCCCATTCGGGTACTGAACGTTCCGCTCGGTGCGCTTTTGTAGATGCGCTCCGCTTCGGCGTCCAATGCGTCTCCGGTGATAGTGTATTTCTCGATGTCTTCTCCCAGCATCGTGCCGTTCACCCGTTTGCAGGACATGTCCAGCAGGTTCCCTTTGGCCAATTCGGCCAGAATGTTCAGGATTCCTCCGGCGCGGTTGCATTCCTGGATGGAATATTTCGTCGTATTGGGAGCCAGTTTGCACAGGCAGGGCACCTTGCGGCTCAGAGCGTCGATGTCCGCCATCTTGAAGTCCACGCCCGCTTCGTTGGCCACAGCCAGCAGGTGGAGCACCGTGTTCGTTGAGCCTCCCATGGCGATGTCCAGTGTCATGGCGTTGAGGAAAGCTGCCCGTGTCGCGATGCTTTTGGGCAATACGCTTTCGTCGCCTTCTTCATAATATTTGTAGGCGTTCCGCACGATGAGTGCGGCGGCATCACGGAACAGTTGCAGGCGGTTGGTGTGTGTGGCTAATATCGTGCCGTTTCCGGGCAACGACAGTCCCAGCGCTTCGGTGAGCGAGTTCATTGAATTGGCCGTGAACATGCCCGAGCAACTGCCGCAGCCGGGGCAGGCATGCTGTTCTATCTGATCCAGTTCCTCCTGTCCCACGCTGTCGTCCGCTCCTTTCACCATGGCCGTAATCAAGTCGATGTTTTCGCCTTTCCACCGGCCGGCTTCCATCGGTCCGCCCGACACGAAGACGGTGGGGATGTTCAGCCGCATGCTGGCCATCAGCATGCCCGGCGTTATTTTGTCGCAGTTGGAGATGCATATCATGGCATCCGCCTTATGGGCGTTCACCATGTATTCCACGCTGTCGGCGATGATGTCGCGCGAGGGCAGCGAATAGAGCATGCCGTCGTGCCCCATGGCGATGCCGTCGTCGATGGCTATGGTATTGAATTCAGCCGCATAGCACCCCAGTTTCTCAATTTCCGCTTTCACCATCTGGCCCACTTCGTGCAGGTGGGTATGTCCCGGTACGAACTGCGTGAATGAGTTGACGATGGCGATGATAGGTTTGCCGAATTGTTCTTTCTTCATGCCGTTGGCCACCCAGAGGGCTCTGGCTCCCGCCATTCTGCGTCCCTCCGTGCTGAAAGCGCTGCGCAACTTGTTTTTCATCTTTATTGTATGTTTTTTAGTCTTTCTGTTAATAAGGCTACAAAGGTAGTCTCTTTTTTCATATCAGACAAAATATTAAAAGATAAAAACTGCGGCCGAGGTGATAAATCCAATCTAAATTGCGCACATCCTTTTAAAATTTACATCTAACAAAAGCCTAAAAGTGCGATTTGTTAAGTATGACCGCTCGCGTCTTGAATGCTGTTTCTATTGGAATCCCAGAATTTTTCGTTATATCCATTACTTCCTCAGGAGAGCGCATGATACATTTGACCGGAGAATGATCCGATAATGTTCATTTGATGGTTACATATAATATATAAAGAATAATTTAAATGAAAGGTTTTTATGGCAACGGTAAAAATAAAATGGAGGCCTTCGGCCATTGATGGCAAAGCCGGAACGATTTACTATCAGATTATTCATAACCGTGTTGTTCGTCAATTGAAAACGGATTATAAAATATTCGATGAGGAGCGGAATGATGTTCTGAGAATGATTGTAACGACAAATACAGGAAACAGGCGAATGCTTCTCTTGCGTTCAATTCAGGAACGAATTGATTGGGATGTGAAGCGGCTGAATTTAATTATAGAGCGATTTGATAAGACTGTTCGATCATATACTGCTGATGATATCATATCGGCTTTTACAAATCAGTCGCAGGATCTGTCTTTTTTTAATTTCATGCAGGGTGTTATCATTCAACTGAAAGTCTTGAACAGATATCGCACAGCCGAAAATTATATCACGGCATTGAACAGTTTTATCCGGTTTCGGGATAATGAAGATTTGCTGTTGAGTGAACTTGATTCAGATTTGATGATGCGATACGAAGCTTATTTGGTTGGGCGGTGTGTTGCAAAAAACACCATTTCTTTTTATATGCGCATTTTGCGGGCAGTTTACAATCGGGCTGTTGAACAGGAACTGACTGAACGGCGCAATCCATTCAAACATGTATATACAGGAGTAGACAAGACTGTGAAACGGGCAATATCATTTGCGGCAATCAAGCGAATCAAAGAACTCGATTTGTTATTATCTCCTGCACTTGATTTTTCCAGGGATATGTTTCTGTTTTCATTTTATACACGCGGAATGTCGTTTGTTGATATGGCTTATCTGAAAAAGACAGATTTGAAAAATGGGGTCATAACATATCGTCGACGCAAGACGGGACAACTATTGTCAATCAAATGGGAAAGATGCATGCAGGAGATAATTGCCAAGTATGAAAATGAGAATACCTATCGTCATATACCTAATGGCAATCCTTTTTTGTTGCCGATACTCAAACCGCCATTCGATAATAATAGAAAAAGTATGTATCGATGCGTATTGCAGCAAATTAACAAGGCATTGAAGACGATAGCAAAACTTGCTAAACTTGATGTTCCGCTTACGATGTATGTCGCACGGCACTCATGGGCAAGTGTGGCTAAGTCTAAAAATATTCCAATTTCAATTATTTCAGATGGTTTAGGACATGATTCGGAAACTACGACTCAAATCTATCTTGCTTCGCTTGACACTACAATTGTCGATCGTGCAAACAGATTAATTCTAAAAGGTTTATGACGAGCGGATGTGTTTAGCAAATTGAAGTGCCTCTCCATAAGAGAGAATAAATCATTTGCAAATTTAAACAAAATATTGCTATTGATACGTAAAATCAGGATATAATTTTATAAAGATGTGGCATTATAATGTTTCAAATAACCTATTTTTGTTTAGTAAAATTGCTTGTAAATAACTGTTATATGTTTGAATTATAATAAGATAGAATACTGTGATTCTCTCTTATGGAGAGAGTGTATAAACAGAGAAATAAAATTGTATAAAATGAAGATGAATTTAAACGTTGGGTTTACAAGTTTGCTTGCCATAATGATGGCATCGTGTGGAACATCTAAAAAGGTTGCTATGGTTCCAGCAGTTGAAACTTCAAGAGCAGTGATAACCAGTCTTGAAGGAGAAAAAGTTACATCTGAAACCGTTAAACTTACAGGCATCGAAATGGCGGAGGCGCTTAACGATGACGGAACGGATATGATTAAGCGTCCTTATAAGTGGTTTGCCGGCATAGGCAAGGCAGACAATAAACAGGTTGCTATTGAACTGGCACAGCGAGAAGCCTATGCTACATTATCCCGTGTGTTAAACAATGCCGTGCTGGATCAGGCGGAACGCGGAAATGTAGCCAACAACGGTCGGGTGCAACAGGCTCTTACTTCTCATTGGAAACAGGTAAGCGCAAGTGTGGAGAAAGCATGCGAACCGTTTGGTAATACTACAATCAATTATAATCCGAATACAAGGATGTATGAGGTTACATCCAAGATAGGTGTTCGGGGAGACCGTTTCAATCAATTGCTCAACACGGCTGGAAATTTTAAACCTTCCGATTTGACAGGTGAAGATTTGAATCAGTTTATTCAGACAAACAAGTCTATTATGGAGGCTGCCAGGGGAAACTAATTCATTGTAAAACACTGCAAAGATGAAACAAATCTGTTTTTTCTTCTTTTTGCTTTGGGGCTCTTGGGGAGTTAAGGCACAACAATATCCGTCGGAGTGGGTTAAGTACACTTATAGCGGATACCTGTATGATATTCAAAGTGACAGCAATGATAGAAATTTGTCGGAGACAGATTTTAAAAATTATCTATTGAACATTGCGCGTACGAATCTTGCCAAACAGATTCAAGTCCGTGTGCAGGATGTGGCTGAATTGAACAAGCAGTCAATAAACGGTCGGACTTCTGTAACTTATTCGTCCAGCACCAATTTTTCTACGGATGTGAATCTGAAACTGGTTGAAACAAGGGCTACCTACAATTCAATATCCAAAATGGGCTATGTCATAGCCTATATTGACAAGGAGGTGGCGCGTAACTATTACAAGAATGAGTTGACACTGGTTTATAACAAGATTAATAATTCGATTGCATTGGCCGAAAATTTTGTGTCTGCGGGTTTCAAGACGAAGGCTCAAACCGAACTGAAAGCATCGTTGAAACATTTTGCTTTGATAGACAAACCGCTGTTTTGGATGAATATCTTCGGGGCTTCGCAATCGGAACTGGCCGAATGGCAGGAACGTTTCAATATGGCGGAACAAGGCATTAAAAGAATGCTTGCCGACCTGAAACACGCAACGGTTATTTGCCTGTCGTGTACTGCGGATATTTTCGGGAAGCCATATCCGACATTACAAAATGAACTGAAAGGCATTCTGGCTACAGGTGGATGTAGCTTTACCGAGAATCCGGCAGATGCAGACTGGGTAATTACAATTACATGCGAAGCTAGGGAACATTCGAATGTAAATATTGGAAAAACAAGCTCTTATTTTTCGTATGTCGATGCACAGATCGTAATTAACAAGGTAATTACTTCGCAGCGGATTTATGAAGATGAGATCTCGGTTAAAGGCGGGCATACGTTCGGTTATTCGGAAGCCGCCAAGGCTGGTTATAAAGAAATAAAACAGAAGATAGGTGAAATCATAAAAAACAATATTAAGCAATGAGACGATTTTGTATTATGATATTGGTTGCATGGATATGCTTTCCTGCATTGGCTGACAACACCAAATTGCGTGTTGCAGTTTTTGACCCTACTTCAAGCGGGACTTCTATTGATGAAGGTACGAAAGTGGCTATTCGTGAGATTATTAGTTCAACTATTGTTAATGCGGGTAATTATGATATTGTTGAGCGTTCTCTGCTTGAAAAAGTAATGCAGGAACAATCTTTTTCTCATTCTGGTGCAGTTGATGATAATGACGCGACAGAAATCGGTAAGCTTGCCGGTGCAAACAAGGTTGTGCTTTCAGTCGTGACATTAACTGGCGGGCGCAATATGCTTAGTGTGAAAATGATAGATGTCAAAACGGCAAGTGTTGAACGGCAAAAGGTCAAGGTGGTCGCGTCGGGAGAATTGCTTGATGTCATTGAACCTCTTACCCTGTCCCTTGTTGACGCATCGGCAAATAGCAATGAAGAATCAGTCGTAATAGCAGCTTCTGCGGGCACAAGGGAAGATGCAGATGTTAAACCGGTGCCCCAAAATAATGAGGTCGTTTTTTATTTGCCGCCCGGATATCAACCGAAAAAAGACAAACAGAAGGATTTGCCTTTAATTGTTAAATTTGACAGGGAAATGGTCGGTTCAGGCACATTGAGTACTGGTTTTACCATTCGGATACCTAATCCTGGAAATGGGGTGCACAAATTAGTAATAGGCGGACAGTTTGCTATAAAAGTGGATCTGAACAAATATAACTTTTTTGAATTACAAATTTATCGTTGGAACTACTTGGGCGCGGCTATGTATGGAGTTAGTCTCAAAGAACAAAAAATGATTAAATAAGAGAATGACAGTTACAATCGTGAATCAGTTTATTAAGAATCGAATTTAAAAATATGCTTATGAAAATGAGGCTGTATCTAATATTTGTTGCATTGGCCTTTATTAGTCCGATGTCCGGACAAGAGAGGCAAACTAAAAAAGTTGCTATCCTTGAAACTGTGGATAAGGAAAATGTAATCCCGTACGCTGTAAAACTGATGGTGCGCAGCAAGTTGGCGTATGCCATTACCAATACACCCGGATATGAGGGTTATGACCGCGTGGATTTGTCATCGATTATAGGCGAACAGGAATTTCAGCGGACCGGTTTGGTCAGTGATGCTCAAATCAAAAAATTGGGCGAGATGACCGGTGCGGATTATATTCTTGTCGCCGAGGTAGCGAAATTTGATAATAGTCATGTAATCATTGTGAGCAAAATTCTGAATGTTGAGTCTGCTAAATTGGAGAAAACATCCGATATCCAGACTGCGACAGATATTGATGCGGTAGAGAATGCATGCCGGGAGTTAGCAGCTCGTTTATTGGGTAGGGTGCGTGGCAAAACCATCACTCTGTCGAACAATTACACCGGTCAATTTTCTTCCGGTCAGGATTTTGTAGAAACAACAGCCGACCTTGGTATGAAGATGGTTTATGTCGAAGGGGGGGATTTTCTGATGGGGGCAACCTCCGAACAAGGATCTGATGGGGAGAGTGATGAACAGGTAATTCGTCGTGTTAAACTTGATTCCTATTATATCGGAGAGTGTGAGGTTACACAGGCTCAGTGGGCGAGAATAATGGGAACTTCGGTTCAGCAACAGGCAAGCAAAGCTGGGGCTTCAACGCTCCGAGGAATTGGTCCTGATTATCCGATGTATTACGTCAGTTGGGAAGAGGCACAGGCTTTTTGTCAGGAGTTGACCCGTATGACTGGCCGAACCTATTGTTTGCCGACCGAAGCACAATGGGAATATGCGGCACGTGGCGGGAAGAAAGGTGACGGGACCAAATATAGTGGTAGCTGGTCTATCGATGCGGTTGCCTGGTATGATGGTAACAGCGGTGGGGAAACACATCCGGTTAAAAATAAAAGGGCAAACGGGTTGGGGACGTATGATATGTCCGGAAATGTATGGGAATGGTGTTCGGATTGGTATGGGGATTATAATGTGAACGATACGAATAATCCGGCGGGGCCTTCGTCAGGTTCGTGTCGTGTGCTGCGTGGTGGTAGTTGGAGCAACAATGCGCGCAATTGCCGCGTCTCGTTTCGGTACTACAATAGCCCAGGCTACCGGAACAGCACTTACGGCTTCCGGGTGGTTGTTCTTCCTTAGTTTATTCGGGAATCATCCGGCCTAAGCTAACCTGAATTTGCGAATGTGAGCAGGTCAATGAAAAAGACCTGCGATAATGAGTAAATTCAAAACGTAAGTATAATGAATATAAAAATATTTGATATTCCTGCAATCTGTTCAGAGGAAGCCATTGAGCAGGTGAATAAATTTCTGCGGGGACATAAAGTTCTTGATGTTGACCGGCAGTTTTATTTGTCTTCTGGTAATATGGGGCATTGGTCGTTGCTTGTAACATATTTGCCGATACAATCTTCGTTTAGCATTCAGGAACGACGTGAAAAAGTGGATTATAAAACAGTATTGGATGAAACCGCATTTGCAAAATTTACTAAATTAAGAGTAATTCGTAAACAACTGGCTGATGATGACGCTGTTCCAGCGTATGCTGTATTTACAGATGCAGAGTTGGCTCAGATTGCACAGTTGTCGAGTATTGATGCTACGTTACTTGCTCGGATTACGGGAATAGGGGAAAAACGGATGGCCAAATACGGAAATCTTATATGTGAGCGATATAATGAAACGAGTGGGGAATCTGATGGATAGAATCTGCGCTATCGACAATCTATTGCTGGCATATTATAAAGCGAAAAGAGGAAAACAACAATTACCGTATGTTGTTGAATACTCTATGAATTTATTTGAGAATATCGTTAGACTTCGTGCGCAATTGCAATCCATGAATATTAAGATTGGCCGTTATCGTTATTTCAATATTTATGATCCTAAATTCCGTAAAATATGTGCAGCTGTATTTGAAGAGCGGATCATGCATCATGCGATTATAAATATATGTCACCCTTATTTTGAGCGTCATTTGATTTACGATACATACGCAACCCGTTTGGGTAAAGGTATATATGCAGCGATAGACCGGGCCAAAATTGCGATGCGTCAATATGGATTTGTGGCGAAATTAGATATGAAAGCTTATTTTGACTCTATATCGCACGATATTTTGAAGCAAAAACTGCGGAGGATATTTAAGGATATGAAGTTACTCGCTCTATTTGACCGTATTATAGATTCATATGAAACAACCTCCGGTTTTGGAATTCCGATAGGTAATCTAACCAGTCAATATTTCGCTAATTTTTATCTTTCGTATTTGGATCATTATTCGAAAGAAGTCGTGAGGATTCCTTGTTATATTCGATATATGGATGATATCTTGCTTTTTGGATCGACTTCATCACAGGTACGGGAATATGTATTTAGAATTAATCTGTTTGTTGAAAATGAATTGCGTCTGAAGTTAAAACAGCCTGTGTTCTGTTCAACGTATTCTGGTGTTTCATTTCTTGGCTACTCTTTGTTTCCTCATAAGATTTTGTTGAACAGAAGAAGTAAAATTCGTTTAAAGAAGAAAATGTCCGAATATGAAAGAATGTATGCGATTGGTGAATGGACGGATATGGAATATAAAGAACATATAATCCCATTGTTGGCTTTTGCTCAAAAAGCATATACCAAAGGGTTACGTACAGAGTTATGTAAAAGAAACAGTTGATGGTCGTTACAGGTTCGTATCGTGTGCTGCGTGGTGGTAGCTGGAACAACAATGCGCGCAATTGCCGCGTCTCGAATCGGAACAACAATAGCCCAGGCAACCGGAACAACAATAACGGCTTCCGGGTGGTTGTTCTTCCTTAGCTTAGGACGGATGGATTTCCGAATTAAACAGACCATTATCTGACCTTAGTATATAAGGTAAAAACGAGGGACGGGGTCTCCACGAGCGACAGTGATAGTAAATAAATTGAATTCTCTGTCGCTTTTATATGAAATCTTGTTTTAGTAGGTATTTTCTTTATCATTTCAAAGCCATTCATTTTTTGCTTTCTCCGTATCTTTCTTTTTCTCAAATATTTTCCATATCTTTGCGCTTTCAATTATTAATTAAATGCAAGATTATGGAGACGACACCTAATAAGTACATTACTGTTGCATACGAACTGTACACGGACTTCGACGGCAAAAGGGAACTGGTCGAGAAGGCTCCGGCAGAACATCCCTTTCAGTTTATTTCGGGGCTGGGCACGACGCTCGATGCCTTTGAAGCACAGATAATCCCCTTGGCAAGAGGAGACAAGTTTGATTTTACCTTGTCGGTGGACGAGGCATACGGACCTTATGAACAGGAACGCGTGATAGAACTTTCCAAAGATACGTTCAAGGTGAACGGACACTTCGACAAGGAACGCATCTATCCCGGTGCCGTGGTGCCCCTGATGAATGCCGACGGTGCGCGTTTCAACGGAACAATCGCCGAAGTGACGGAGACAACGGTGACTGTGGACCTGAACCATCCGCTGGCAGGAAAGGCTCTGAATTTCGTAGGCGAAGTGACGGAGAACCGCGAGGCGACGAAGGATGAGATACAGGGCATGCTGAACATGCTGAGCGGCGAGGGCGGTTGCAGCTGTGGCTGTGGCGGATGTGGCGGCGACTGCGACGATGAGTGCGGTTGCGGAGGCCACGATGACGGTGGCTGCGGTTGCGGACACTGCCATTGATGTATATATAAATAAGGTATAGGAGTCATGAGCAACACCTTTGGCACAGTGTTCCGTCTGACCGGTTACGGCGAAAGTCACGGACCGGGCATCGGCGGGGTGATAGACGGGTTTCCGGCCGGGATAGAGATAGATACGGAGTTCGTGCAGGCGGAGTTGAACCGCCGCCGTCCCGGGCAGAGCCGCATCACGACATCCCGTAAGGAGGCAGACCGGGTGGAGTTCCTGTCCGGCATCTTTGAAGGACGTTCCACGGGATGCCCCATCGGCTTCCTGGTACGGAACGAGAACCAGCATTCCGCGGACTATGACAATATGCGAGATGTGTACCGTCCTTCGCATGCCGATTATACTTATACACAGAAATACGGTCTGCGCGACCATGCCGGAGGCGGACGTTCCTCAGCACGCGAGACCATCGCCCGGTGTGTGGCCGGGGCGCTGGCCAAACTCGCCCTGCGGCAACTGGGTATTACGGTGACGGCCTATACGTCGCAGGTCGGAACCATCGCTCTGGACCGGGATTACAGGAAATACGACCTCTCGGCCGTAGAGAGCAATGCCGTGCGCTGTCCCGATGCGGAGACAGCCCGGAGGATGGAGGAACTGATTGCCGAAGTGAAGGGACAGGGAGACACCATCGGCGGTGTCATCACATGCATCATCACCGGTTGCCCTGTCGGACTGGGGGAACCGGTCTTCGGCAAACTGCATGCGGCTTTGGGCGGCGCCATGCTGAGCATCAATGCCGTGAAAGGGTTTGAATACGGCGAAGGCTTCGACGGAGTGACTCAGCGGGGCAGCGAACAGAATGACCGCTTCTACAACCGCGACGGACGCATCGATACGCATACGAATCACAGCGGCGGCATACAGGGCGGTATCAGCAACGGACAGGATATCTATTTCCGGGTGGCCTTTAAGCCGGTGGCCACGTTGCTGACGGAGCAGCCGACGGTCAACCGGATCGGTGAGGACACGGTGCTGAAAGCCCGCGGGCGTCACGACCCCTGCGTACTGCCCCGTGCGGTACCGGTGGTGGAGGCTATGGCCGCGATGACACTGCTCGATTGTTATCTGCTGAACAAGACGGTTCGGCTGTAGTCCTTTACCCGAAAGGAGACACTTTTATTGACGTATAAAAAAACTGATTCCCCCTGCCTTCCGCTTTTGACGAAGGGCTGGGGGAATGCCGTTCCGGACGGACCGTGAAAAAAGAATCTGCCGTTACATCTTTTCCAGTATCTGTCGCGCCTTACGCACTGTCGTGGCTGCCTCTTTCTGCGGGAAGTCCTGGAGCCGGAAGGTCTGTAGCATGTCATCTATCCTGCGGAGCGCGCTCCGGTCGTTCCGTTTCCGGGCTTCCTCGCGCAGAATGCGTATCTTCTCGAAAGCCTGTATGCCCTCTACCAGCCGTTCCATGCGGATGGAAGAGCGGTTGCCCGGGTAGACCATATACGTGTCGCCGGCCACCCATGTGCGGAACCGGCTGTCCAGCAGCGGTTCTTTGGTCCAGCTGTTATAGGCCCACCGCAGATAGCCGTCCACGTCCTGCGCGGCCATGTAATAGCCTATCCAGGCCGCCTCGGCCGGAGGAGATACGGTGAAGGAATTGGGATAACCTTCGGCACAGCAGTTGTAGAGCGTGCTGAACTGTCCGGCGGCGCGGCGCCGTTCGACGACATCCTTCGGGAAACGTCCGGCCAGTGCGATGCTGTAGTCGTAGAGGTCCTTTTCTATTTCAGCATGATAGTTACCGGCCAGTGAGATCTTGAAATCCGGGTCGGCCTTGCGTATGACGCGGATGGTGCGTTGCATCACGTCCATCGGCCGTTCGTCCATGGCGATGGTACAGCGGTCGAACCATCCTTTAGCCTTCAGATGACTGGAGAAGGCCTGTAGCAGGGCTGTCCACATTTCCTCGTAGGCCGGTTCGCCCGGCGCCGTTTGCAGGAAACGGAGACTGTTGGTAGCCTGATCGTAATACTGGAACGACAGTTTCCACGGCACCATCGAATAGCAGTTGATCTGCCTGTCTATGCCGAGGCCGGTCATAAATTCCACCCAGCGGTCGAATACCGTGAAGTCGAACATCCACGTACCGTCGGCTCGGCGGATCCATGTGACCATCGTTTCGAACGCGTCCTCCGTCTGTCCGTTCCAGGGGTGGTGCATGATGCTGGCCGTTATCACCTTCTGTCCAGCCGCGGCCAGCCGCCGCATGATGGGGCGCATGGCTTCGAAATGCGCGTCGCTCCACAGGGGGACCTGATAATAACGTGCCACGGCGAAGGGATTCTGCCACAGGTCCAGATGGTAGCTCCATTCGTGCGGAGGCGGAAGCTGACGGTCCGTGACCCGTATGCTCAGCGGGAGGGAGGCTATCTCCTGTTGTCCGTTGCGGACGAGCAGTCGGCAGCGGTAGATGCCGGGATGAGCGTCGCCGGGAACCTGACAGCTTATCCACAGTCCTTGGGTCTGTCGTGCTTTCAGCGGGAGAATCTTCAGATACGGGTCGATGCAGTCGGCCAGCCGGAGCGAGTCCCATTGCCGGTGGTCCCGGTGGCCGCATCCGGTACCGTCCGGATTGATCCCGTCGGCCATTACGAAGCGTACGAAGCCGGATTCGAAAGCGTTGCCGGGCAGGGTATGGCCTTTCCCGTCGGTGGCGGGAGTCAGTTCATAGCTGATGCCTTCAGTGTCGCATCCGCTCCAAACGACGGCTTGCGCCGTCACCCGTTCGCCTTTCCAAGCATTGAGGCGAAGACTTTTGCCGGTTGTTTCCGGAGGAAGTGCGAACTCGTAGCGTGTGTCCGTGTTGCCCCAGGCCGCTTGCGGCCGGCTGATGCCCTTCCAGTCCTCGGCACGCGGCTCTGCGAGCGGCGGCAGTTCCGTATAGGTTGTCAGCGGGTAGGACGGTTGGCCGGTGGGCGTTCCGCATTGTGTCACGCCCTGTGGTTGCTGGGCATGGACGGCCGTTGTAAGGCAAAGGCAGAACAGGCCGGCGGATAGTTGTCTGATGTTCATGGTTTCGTTTATTTTAATAAGGTTATCGGTATGCGTCGATGATTCGTGACAGTTTTTCGGCCCCTTGCTCGTTTAGATGGTCCACATCGTAGAAGTCGTCTGCCGTGAAGCGCCCGTCCCTGAGCAGGTTCAGATAAGTGATGCCGTACGTGCGGCTCACCTGCCGGGCATACGCCTGCATGGCCTCGTACTGGGGGGCGTTCAGGTGTTCGTAATAAGTATGCCAGGCGGGAGCTGTGAGCAGCAGGACTTTGATGCCCTTCTCGTTGCAGCAGGCCAGTATATCCTCCAGGTAGTGGGCGTTGACGCTCTGTGCCTCGGCCAGTGTCCGGCAGTCGTTTTTCAGGAAATGGGAGTGCCGCCCCACGGGCCCCTGCCATTTTTCCTGCCAGTCTGCGTCCCGCTCGCTCAGTCTGTTGCCCGTATGCGTTCCCTCCGGCGTACATTGCAGCAGGTCTTTCCCTTTGAGGGCGTCCCACAGGCTGCGGTTGCCCACGCTCATGAATTCGAAATGCCATTCGGGCTTTGTCCAGGGGACAGACGTGTCTCCCATGTAAAGGACGTACTTCCTCATGCGCCAGCTGTCGTCCTCTCGTTCGAGGAATCCCCACAGGGCGCTGAACGAAAGCGGGATGATGACCTGTCGCAGGCGAGGCATGCGGGTCGCATAGCGGAAGAAGATGAAATGATTGTGGCGGAAGTCCTGCGACACGTTGGCCGCGTTGAAAGCAGGCCGCGAGAAGCAGGTGGGATTCAGGCCGAAGAACGTGTGCGAGTTGCCGAGTATCAGCACCTCGATGCTGTCTTTGCGCGCTTCCATGGCCTTGTCCTTCAGTGAATAGGAATTCTCGATGTGCCGGTAGGCATATTCGTAGACGGTGAGGAATGCCGTCAGGGGCACCACCAGTATCAGCAGGGTTTTATGTAAGAACAGGCGGAAGTTCATAGGAGTGTCAGAATTGGAAGTAAATGAAATTCTCTGTCTGTCCGGCAAAGAAATAGATGAACAGCAACAGTCCCCAGTAGGTGCCGATGCGGAGGGCTGTCGGCCATCGGGTGGTCCGGCTCAGTCCGTGCTGCTCGTCCCGGTTGTACCATTCCAGGGCGGTCATCAGTCCGATGGCGGCGAGGAGGATGAGGCTCAGGCGGCTCGGTGCCTCCAGCAGGGAAGGGGAGAACATGCGGCCGATGTAGGAAAACGCCTGCCCGATGGTTTCCGAACGGAAGAATATGCGGCCGAAGGCCACCAGCAGGAACGTGCGCAGCATCTGTCCCGTTTCGACCCAGGTGGGCAGGCTGCGTCCTTCGGCCACGGGGCCGGTGAAGCGCCGGTTGCGATGGAGGAGCAGCAGGGGGAGGAACAGCAGGATGTGGTACACGCCCCAGGCGATGAATGTCCAGTTGCCGCCGTGCCACAAGGCGCTGATTAGGAAGATGGCCGCCGTGTTGCGTACTCGTTTTATCGTGCTGCACCGGCTTCCTCCCAGCGGGAAATAGATGTAGTCGCGCCACCATGTGTTGAGTGAGATGTGCCACCGGCGCCAGAATTCGGCGATGTCCCGGCTGAAATTGGGAAAATTGAAGTTGCGCATCAGCCGGATACCGAACAGCCGCGCCGTGCCGATGGCGATGTCCGAGTAACCGGAGAAGTCGCAATAGCTCTGGAAGGTGAAATATATCATGCCCAGTGCCAGGGTGGAAGAGTTCATGGTGTCGTAGCCGGCATAGATCTCGTCGACCAGCTTGCCGCAGTTGTCCGCGATGACCATTTTCTTAAAGAATCCCCACAGGATTTGCCTGCATCCGTCGGCCGCAGCCGTATAGTCGAATGTGCGTTTCTGCCGGAACTGCGGAAGAAGACTGGTGGCCCGTTCGATGGGGCCGGCCACCAGCTGGGGAAAGAAGCTGATGAAGGCGAAGAAGACCACGGGATCCTTGCAGGCCTGCAACTTTTTTCTGTATACGTCGATGGTGTAGCTCAGTGCCTGGAAAGTATAGAAACTGATGCCGACGGGCAGTATCAGGTTCAGCGAACGGATGCTCAGCCGGATGCCTGCCAGTGCGAACAGGTCGGCCAGACTGGCGGCAAAGAAGTCATAGTATTTGTACACGCCCAGGATGCCGATGTTGACGGCCACGTTGGCCGCGGATATCCACCAGGCAGTACGGTTGCTCTCCGTCGCGGTGCGCCGGACTCGTTCGATGAGGAGACCGCTGGCGTAGCTGCATGCGGACGTGATGAAAATGAGCAGTAGGAACGTGGGGCTCCACCAGCCGTAGAACACATAGCTGACCGTCACGACAAACAGGTTCTGGACTTTCAGGTTGCGTCCGAACAGGAACCAGTAACCCAGAAAGACCAGTGGCAGGAAAATCAGAAAGTCGAAAGAAATGAACGACATGGGTGATTGTTATTTCCGATAGCAAATGTAGCTAAAAAGCACGAGACTTTTATGCCGGCGGGGGAAATAAATTTCTTTTCCCCTATACAGGGAGTTTTTGTCGGAAAAGTCTTCAAAGGTTCAGACCTCTTGAATATCAGCGAGAAAAGGTTCAGCCATCCTTCAGGAATCCTTCAGCGGACGGTGTCTTTCCGACGACGGAACCGCCGGAAAGTTGATTATGCAACGGATGAACGGTTACTCTTTGGTAATCAACGAGAAAAGGTTCAGCTTTCCTACATTTCGCCCACATTACCCCGCCATTCGGATGAAGAATGAGGGATGGCTGAAGGAAAACTGAAGGATAACTGAATCTTTTCTCATTGATATTCAGGAGGTCTGAACCTTTGAAGGGTATTTTGAATGAAACTCCTTGTAGAGTGGAGAGTGAGTGGATAGTATTCCTTGCGACCTCACGATAGTATTCGTTACCTCCCCACGATAGTATTCGTTACCTCCCCACGATAGTATTCGTTACCACCTCACGATAGTATTCCTTGCACCCTTACAATAGTATTCGTGAAAGGATTAGAACTGCGGTTCTAATGTCGTCCCGTATGCACTCCACTACCCCAAGTGAATTGCGTTTCACTCGATGAGCCGTCAGTTGTCCACTCGGGTAAACGAACCGTCGCTGTCCCCCAAATGCAAAGTTTTGTAATTTTCAATCCCCGGGAAGCCTGCATTCGTATAAAAATCTAATGGAATGTCAAAGTATAAAAAGACACATTCCGGTTTTCATGTTTTCTTTTTATCTTTGCCCGTGAGCTTTCGCAGGAAGGCTTCTTGAATGTTTAATTTAAAAAGTGAAAGGATATGAGAGTGATTAACAGCTATGTGTTTCGTTCCGTGTGTACGATATTGATAGGTATATTGCTGGTGTCTAATCCGGAGATGACTTCTCCGTTGCTTGTGCAGATTATCGGGGTTCTGTTCTTTCTTTCCGGACTGGTCTCGTTGGCGAGTTACGTCTGGGTGCGTTGGCGCTCGAAGGAGAAGATGAAACCTTTCTTTCCCATCGTCGGACTGGGGAGCTTCCTGTTCGGTATGTTCCTGTTCTTTTTCCCGGGGTACTTTATTCTCTATCTGATGTGGATGCTGGGAGGATTGTTCGTCATTGCCGGAATCAACCAGATGGCGGCTCTTATCAGTTACCGTAAGGTGATGCCCCTGTCTTGGCCGGTATTCGTCGTTCCGTCGCTGGTGTTGCTGGCGGGAGTGTTCATCATTGCCCGTCCGTTCGAGTCGGCCTCCCTGCCCTTCATCGTTTTGGGCATTTGTAGCATCTGCTACGGTATTTCAGAGTTTGTCAACGGGGTACGCCTGCATCGTTGGCTGAAACGGGCGGAACGTCTTACGTTTGCGAAAGCCGAGGAAGTGACGGAATAGGATAATAAGGCGAGGCTGTCTAACAATCAAAGTTAGGCAGTCTTCTTTTTTTTTGTAAAATTCGTA
>CAMWUI010000025.1 GCA_947177395.1 uncultured Paraprevotella sp. | reverse complement strand
GCCCGGTGGAGGAGGTGTTCCGCCACTGTTTCCGTGCGCCCCGTCCGGGCGAACAAGGTGTGTTGCGCTCGTTGCCGGAGCTGCTCGCCGTGATGCGCCGGCGTTGTCCGGGTGCGGGCGGTGAGGTGAAGATGCGGCCGCTGTCCCGTTCGTTGGTGGCGGCCGGCGTGAAGAAGGTGCACACGGCCGAGGGGAACCGATATCTGGTCGTGCAGAATTAGGAGGGAGCGGTCATATCCTACGGTACAAAGCAAAGCCGTGCCGTAAGTGTGTGGATTTCATCTTACGGCACGGCTTCTTGTACAAGTCTGTCTTTGTCTTACTCTTTGCTGTTAATGGGCAAGCAGGGCGGAAGCCTCCTGGGTGAGATAGGGCATAGCATCCTTATATGCGATAACACCCTGCGGACGCCCTTCCGAATAAGGGGCTATCTCGTATGACTGATAGGTGAACTGAATCCCATGTTCCGTAAAGGCCGGCGGCGTGGTCGGCAGGGGAATGTTTTCCACATCCGTGTCCAGTAACCTTTCGTTGAGTTCCTCGGTGGTCTTCACTTCAAAGAACTGCAACAACTGACCGATAATCAGTTGTTGCAGTTCTTCTGTCGCATCCTCCCTGAAGATGTTCCATGTGAGGCTGGCCCCGTTGTCCTTGCGGAATGTGTTGCCTACATATACTCCCTGTCCATGAGCCCCTCCGGTATAAATGTAGTTGGAGAGAGAGAACGTTACAATGTTGTCGGTCTCGTATTCGCGAGTAATATGTGTCTCGTCGGAATAAGAGATTCCTAATTCATCGCCTTCGTCACCATCGAAATCTTCGTCGGCCTGACGGCAGATATTCTGTGCATAGTGGTTTACGATACTTTCCGCATCAGACAGGTTGCCGGTGTAGGTTCCTCCCAGCTGGCTGTTAATCCAGACACGGATGCTGTCGATGAGCGGCTGGATGCCTTCCGTCGGATATTCGACGGTGTAGTTGCTTGTCACAGGACATGCTTTTACGATGGTGTCTATGTCCACAACGACGGATTTGGTGGTGACATCGTCTTTTTGATGGCAACCGGTCAGCATTCCTGCCGTGATGATACAAGCGGAGGCTATAGTTAGCAAACCTCCTCTTTGGGTGTTTAGTTTCAGATTCTTCATAGTTGTCTCATTTTAAATGTTCGGGATAAAGATACGTGTTTTGTCGGTATATCCGTTTTCCTTTTAGTGTAAATTAACTAATTATAAATTTCTGATGCGATTGCCCTGTAAAGCGGGACGGATTGTTGCGGGCCTTTTCTTTTTTATCTGTATCTTTGTAGCATTATCAATGAAAATATATGAAGAATATGGAGAGTTTCAGCGAACTGATAAAGATACGCCGCAGTATGCGGAAGTTTACAGCCGAAGAGCTGTCGCAGGATGAAGTGGTGGCGTTGTTGCGTGCGGCCTTGATGGCACCGTCGTCCAAGGGCTCCCATGCCTGGGAGTTTGTCGTAGTGGATGACAAAGACGTGTTGCAGGGATTGTCACAGTGTAAGGATCGCGGAGCGGAACTGATTGCCGGTGCTCCGCTGGCCGTAGTGGTGCTGGCGGATCCTGCGGTCAGCGATGTGTGGATAGAGGATGCTTCCGTAGCTACCACGATGATGCTGTTGCAGGCTGAAGACTTGGGATTGGGTGCCTGCTGGGTGCAGATACGTGAACGTTCTATGGAAGATGGTAAACCGGCTGAGGAAATGGTGAGGAAGTTATTGGGTATTCCTGGGCATTTGCGTGTTCTTTCCATTGTGGCTGTGGGACACAAAGGCATGGATCGGAAACCGTTTAATGAAGACCGGTTGTTGTGGGAGAAAGTACATATCGGCAGTTACAACCGTGAGGGAGAATAATGCGGATAGTATTGATTGGAGCCGGTAATCTGGCTACAAATCTCGGCCGGGCTCTGAAGGAAGCGGGGGAGAATATCATACAAGTATATAGCAGGACGGAAGAATCGGCCTCCGCCTTGGCTGCACGGCTGGATTGCCCGTATACCTGTTCGTTGGAGACGGTGTCGTTGGAAGCGGAACTTTATATTGTTTCGGTGAAGGACAGCGTGTTGTCCGACGTGTTGGTTTCATTGTACACGCCGGAGCGGGCGGATGCCTTGTTTGTCCATACGGCGGGTAGCATGCCTTTGTCTGTGTTTGACCGGGCGGGGATTGGACGTTGCGGAGTTTTCTATCCGATGCAGACTTTTTCCAAACTTCGTCCGGTGGACTTTGTGCATCTTCCTGTTTTCGTTGAGAGTAAACGGCAGGATGATCTGCCATTATTGCGGTCACTGGCTGTCGAATTGTCTGCCGACGTATATGAAATGCCATCGGAGAAGCGTCGTTATTTACATCTGGCGGCTGTTTTTGCCTGTAATTTTGCCAATCATTGTTATGCGCGTGCCGGACAGATCCTTCAGGAGCAGGGTATTCCTTTTGATGTCATGTTGCCGCTGATTGACGAAACGGCGGCCAAAGTGCATGGTATGTCGCCCCGTGAGGCGCAGACAGGACCGGCTGTGCGGTATGACCGGAATGTAATGGAGCGTCATCTGGAACTTCTGAACGAAAACACGGATGCGGCAGAGGAATACGAATTGTTGAGCCGTGGCATCCATGCTTTGCGGCATTCCGGGGATACGGACTGATTTGTTGTACAAGATATCGGTCATTATTTGAGCTACCTTGTGAGGTACTTCTCAGATAATGACCGATTTATATTTATATAGCGAAAAACAATCAGTTTACTTCTATTTCTACAGAAGCCTTTGAGAGACTTTTGCCTTTTACCGTGAGTTTGATTTTTTCTTTCTCTCGTCCGGCTTTTATTACAGCCAGTGCCCTGCCGTGCCAGGTTTGCCGCGTGGCGGAGGTGGCAGGGATGCTGTCTTGCAGATTTGCGCTACAAGTGGCGATGACTCGGCCGACGCCCTGTGTCTCGAAAGTAAGTTCATGGTTGCTGTCGGGCACGGGGCGCCCCTGCTTGTCGGTGATGGTCGCGGTGACGTAGACTAAGGATTCTCCGTCGGCATTCACTTGTGTCCGGTCGGTCGCCAGTGTTATGCGGGTCGGTGTCCCGGCTGTTTCAATGACAGCGCATTCGGTCTCTTTTCCGTCTGCTACTCCCGTTGCACGCAGGACACCGGGTTCATATGGCAGGGTAAAGACGGCTTTGAATGCCTGTTCGGGGCTGGTGGATTGTTCCCCGACAAGTCGGTCGTTCAGATACAACCGGACAGCCGGATATCGTGAATAGATGTCCACCTGGATATCTTTGCCCTCGTGCCCCGGCCAGTTCCAGCGTTCCCAGGCAGGCCAGACAGACCACTGGGTTTCTTTGATTTCGCCGTAATAACCGTTCGGTTCCTTTACAGCCATGTAGAGTTTTTTGTCTGGATTGTAGAGTAATTCCCGGTAGTGGGATATCGGTTTGCGGAATCCGGTCAGGTCTATGTCTCCGCAATATGCCCCGTGCCAAGGATACTGGTCGCGTTGGTAATGTTCCCCTTCTGTTTCTCCTTTATAATAATAGCGTCCGATGCCGGATTCCCCCAGATAATCCAGGGCTGTCCAAACAAAATCTCCGATGACATAGGTATTTCGGTTGACACATGCCCAGTTGGCGAACGCGTCGCGGGGATAGGATTCGGTTTGCATGATGATGCGTGACGGCACACGCTTGTGATCGCTTTCCGCCCTGTGAAGCTGGTAGTTGTATCCTGCTATATCATGCGCTGCGGCCAGAGGGTCGTAAATATCCCAGGTGTTGTCCCAGGTCGTGAGGGCGGAGGTGACAGGACGCGTCGGGTCGAGCTTTCTGATATATCCGGCAAAGGCGTGGGCTGTGAGAACGGCTTCCGGTTTCTTGCGTTCTATGATTTCGTTTCCGATGCTCCAGCAGAAGACTGAAGGATGATTGCGGTCACGTAGTACCATGGCGTCAAGATCTCGGGTCCACCAATGGTCGAGGTGGACGGAATAGTCGTGTGGAGTTTTGCTATCGCGCCATCCGTCGAATGCCTCGTCGATAACCAGCAGTCCCAGCCGGTCGCAGGCATGCAGAAATTCTTCCGACGGAGGGTTGTGGGAAGTACGCACGGCATTGAATCCGGCTTCTTTCATCAGTCTGACTTTTCTCCATTCCGCGTCACGGTAAGCGGCTGCACCCAGGCAACCGTTGTCGTGGTGCAGGCATCCGCCGTTAAGTACCAGCGGTTTGCCATTCAGCAATAAACCTTTGTCCGGAGAATAGGATATTTCACGTATTCCGAATGTTTCTGTGATACGATCTCCTCTCTTGCCGCTTTCGTCGATGGACAAATGGGCTTCATACAGCTCGGGAGATTCCAGACTCCAGCATCTGACGTCGGAAAGGGTAATCTGTTGTTTTATCCGGCGTGTTTCTCCCGCGTCGAGGATTACTGGTTCTTGCTGGGGGTGTCCGGCTGGATGTCCTTGTCTGGTCAGCCGGGTATTCACCTGGAATTGGCAGCTGTGGTCGCTTTCGTTTGTCACCGTAGTTTGTATGGTGACGGTAGCTTCTGTCTTACCGGTGAGGGTGGAACTGATGAATGTTCCCCATTGTGTGAAATGGACTGCGGGAGTGGTTACCAACCATACATTGCGATAGATGCCCGAACCGGAATACCAACGGCAATTCTTTTGTCGGGAGTTATCTACTTTGACTGCTATCAAATTGTCTCCTTCATGCAGGTATGGGGTCAGGTCGTGGGAAAACGATGTATAGCCGTACGGGTGTATTCCGAGTGACTTTCCATTGACGAAAATTTCGGCATTCATGTATACTCCTTCAAAATAAAGAGAAATGCGGGTGTCTGCGGGAATGGTTGACAGATGTAGTGTCTTGCGATACCATCCGATGCCGGTAGGGTAGTAACCTCCGTCGTTTCCCGATGGATAATTGCTGCTAACAGTTCCCTCTATGCTCCAGTCGTGGGGCAGGTTCAGAGTACGCCAATCAGCGTCGTTGAAATCTGATTGCGATGCTTCCGGGGTATCTGACAGACTGAATTTCCAGGCATCATTGAACTGTATCTTTCTTTGGGATTGGGCGGATAGTGTGACACAACAGGCCAGGATTCCGCATGCCCACAGGGCATATATCTTTTTTAATGGGTGATTCATCGGTTTGCAAATGTTGGTTTGTATCTATGTATGGGATTGTTTTCAGACAAGGAAAAGAGAAATGATTTAATGAATAAGACCTGTCGGGCATGTGTCCGGCAGGTCTTATGTCATTGTGGAAAAATAGAATTAGTCCTTAGCAAAGTTTACGCGAGCCGTCACCGATAACAACATCGATAATAATGGGCTCCTTGCCATATTTTTCCTTGAACTTCGTTTTTACAACCTTGACGAAGTTGTCATACAACTCTTCGCTTACCAAGTTGATAGTGCAACCACCGAAGCCGCCGCCCATGATACGTGAACCGGTAACGTGTTCTTCATGTGCGATATCGTTCAGGAAGTCCAGTTCTTCGCAGGAAACTTCATATTCCTTGCTCAAACCGTGGTGTGTCTCATACATCTTTTCTCCTACAGTCTCATAGTCTCCCTTTTCCAGGGCTTCGCATACAGCCAGCACACGGTCGCGTTCGCCGATTACGTATGCGGCACGCTTTGCATCTTCTTCGCTGATTTCGCCTTTTACCTCTTCCAGCATTTCGTAAGAGGCATCACGCAGACTTTCTACTTCGGGATGATGTTTGGCGATGACGGCAGCCACCCGCTCACAGCTCAGACGGCGGTCGTTGTAGGGGCTTCCTGCCAATTCGTGCTTCACACAACTGTTGACGAGCACCAGTTTATAGCCTTTCGGATTCCAAGGGAAATATTCGAATTCACCGCTGCGGCAGTCCAGACGCATCAGACTACCGGCCTTGCCGTGCACACTGGCGAACTGGTCCATGATACCGCAGTTGCAACCGATATATTTGTGTTCCGTAGCCTGTCCTACTTTGGCCAAATCCATCTTGGAAATCTTGTTCTCGCCCCACAGGTCGTTGCAGGCGAAAGCGAAGCAACTTTCCAAAGCGGCGGATGAACTCATACCGGCACCGAGGGGTACGTCACCGGCAAAAGCCGTGTTGAATCCCTGTACAGGTACACCCAAAGCCATCATTTCGCGGCATACACCGAAAATATAGCGTGCCCAAGTCGCTTTCGGACCCTTTTCATCGTCGAGAGAGAACTCTACGTAATCTTTCAGGTCGATAGAATAAGCACGTACATTGCGCGTTCCGTTCGGTTTGATTTCCGCAATCATGCCTTGCTGTACGGCACCGGGGAATACGAATCCGTTGTTATAGTCGGTGTGCTCGCCAATCAGGTTGATACGACCCGGAGAAGCATATACTGAACCGGTTGTTCCGTCGAAGTGTTCGATGAAGCGGCTTCTTACATCTTCAATAGTTAATTTCATACGTCTATTATTTATAAGGTTAATAAATGAAATATCTTTTTTATACGTTTTGATTGAAACTTACAGGCCTACTTTGGAACCTTTCCAGCAGAACCACATTACATAAATGTAGTAGATGAACATCATGCAGATGGCCGCACCAACACCCAGTGACGGGTTGTCGACAACCATACCCATGAGCGGAGTCAGCGTAGCTGCACCTACAACACCCAGATTGATGATACCGGAGGCTGCTTTGGTATGTGGACCTAATTCCTGCAAGCCAAGGTTGAATACCAGCGGCCACATTACGGAATGGAACAGACCGGCTGCCAACATGGCATATACGGCGGCTGCACCTGACAGGAAGAATGAGATACCCACGCAAGCGGCACCGCCCAGCAGGCAGGCCGACAGCAATACGCGGGGCTGGAACTTGGACAGAATGCCGGCTCCGATGAAACGGCCTACCATCATACCGCCCCAATAAACCCACAGCAAATCGGTCGCACTCTTGCCCGGAATCGGGTTGTTGGCTTCGAAATAAGCGGTAAGCATGGAAGGTATACCGATTTCCAGACCCATGTACATGAAGATACCCAGTGCGCCGAGCCATACATGTGGATATTTGAATACGCTGCTCTTATACTCTTTCTGTACGCCGGTAGCTTCTGCTGCCTGTTTGCCCTCGTCGATGTTGGGCAATTTGAGGAAAGCCAGAATGATGCAAAGGATAAGCGTGAAAATACCCAAACCCAGGTAAGGATAAGGTATATCGCTGGGAACGGCGTTTTCTGCTTTCTTTCCACTCAGAATTACACTGGCGATGAAAATCGGTGCCACCGTGGTAGCCACAGAGTTCAATGCCTGGCTGAATGTCATACGGAAAGCGCCTTTCTCGGGAGCACCCAGTACCATTACATAAGGATTGGCTACGAGCTGAAGCATTACGATACCCAGCGCAACAATAAACATACAGCCCAGGAACATCCAGTAGGTGGTACTTACATCACCGTCCAGATTACCGCTGATGCAGAGGTAGTTGATGACGAATCCGAGACCTACTACAGCCAAACCGAGCACGAGAGTTGCCTTGTAGCCGATTTTACTCATCATGAAACCGAAAGGAATGGACATGATGTAAGCACCGTAGAACGCCGAATTGACGAGCTGGCTCTGGAAATTGTTTAAGGTAAAAGCGTTCTTACAGAACTCAATCATGGAGTTGTTCATTGTCGTAACGAATCCGATAAGGAAACATACAGCAATGACAATGACTAATGCGAACGTATAGTTCGGTTGTTGTTTTTGTCCCATTTTTGTGTCAGTTAGTTTTTTAGTTATATAATTATAAATTAATTGGTTATTCTTCTATGCCGAATTTATAGACGGTCTTCTGAGTATAAGTCTCTCTAGGACATAATACCACCGAGGGGAAATGTCCGCGGTTGGGCGAGTCGGGGAAGTGCTGTGCCTCGAAACAGATGGCACTGCGGCGCGGGAATGTGGCACCGTGCTGACCTTTGTAGCCGTCGGCCCAGTTGTCAGTGTATACCTGTACGCCCGGTTCCGTTGTATAAACTTCCATGGTACGGCCTGTCACCGGTTCGATTACCTTGGCTGCAAACGAAAGTTCCCCGTCTTCTTTCTTGTTAAGTACAAAACAATGATCGTATCCGGCACCGTTCTTTGTCTGTATGTCATCGGCATCGATACGTTCGCCGACTTCGTGCATGGTGGTGAAATCAAAGGGAGTTCCTTTCACCGAAACCACTTCTCCCGTCGGTATGGACGTGTCGTCGATTGGAATAAAGAAGTCTGCGTTGATTTGGCATTTAAGATGCTCGATAGTGGGAGTGGGGTTGTCAATACCGGCCAAACTGAAGAAGCCGTGGTTTGTCATATTGACGATTGTTTTTTTGTCGGTGGTTCCTTTATAGTCGATGACTAATTCATTGTCTTCCGTTACGCTGTATATCACCGTCATGTCCAGTGTTCCGGGAAATCCTTCTTCTCCGTCGGGAGAGATATAGTGGAGTTTCAGTGTCGATTCATCCGTTTGTTCTGCCTCCCACACCCGGGCGTGAAAACCGGTAGGACCGCCGTGCAGATGGTTGGGGCCGTTATTGATTGCCAGTTTGTATTCTTTGCCGTCCAGTGTAAAAGTACCTTTGCAGATGCGGTTGCCGTAACGTCCGATCAATGTGCTGAGGAAGGGCTCCGGACTGCTTATTACTTCTTCGATGTTGTCATGTCCCTGAATGACATTGGCTAACTTGCCGTTACGGTCGGGAGTCATAATAGCGACCAATGCACCTCCGTAGTTTGTGATGGCAACTTCAAAGTTCTTTTTGTTTTTAAGGATATACAAATCAGTTTTCTTTCCTTGGATTTCGGTCTGAAAGTCCTCACGCTTCAGTCCGCATTGATTCTTTATTTCCATTTTATAGAGATTTAAAGTTAATTACATTCACTAATGCAAATTAAAGTAAAAACTTCCGTTTTTACAAAGAAAACCTATAAAAAGATAAAAGATATAGTGTGAAAATAGGCTAAAAACAAGTAGCGAGCAGGTCCGCAACGATAAAAGTGCTTCCACCGATAAAGATGATATCTTCAGGAGTGGCTTCGGCACAAGCCTGTGTATATGCTTCTTTGACCGACGGATATGATACACCTTTCAGTCCTGTGCGGGTGGCAATGTTTTGCAACTCCAGTTCGGGGAGCGCGCGTTTGACATTGGCTTTGGTGAAATAATAGGTTGCATGCGCTGGCAACGTTGCCAGAACTCCGTGTATGTCTTTGTCGTTGACCATACCGAGAATAATCCGCAAGGTCTTGGCAGATAATTCCGATAGCTGTTGTGCTATGTATTGAATGCCTCCTGTGTTATGTCCGGTATCGCAGATGATGAGCGGAGACGTACCTAACACTTGCCAGCGTCCGCGTAGGCCGGTTCGTTTGCTTACGTGAGAGAATCCGTCCCGTAAATGTTCGTCATGGATAGTGTAACCGATGGATCGGAGTAGTCTGACTACACATAAAAGGGTGTTTGTGTTTTTTTCCTGATACAGTCCTCCCAGTTCGCCATATAGTTCCCCCCATGAACGGGTTTGATAAATACGTCCGCCTTTGTTTGCGGAAGTGGAAGAAATGATTTCTTTCTCTTCTTCTGCAAATATTAATAAAGCGTTCATTTCTTTTGCTTTATTTGTGAAAATAGCGCGTGTTTCCGGGGTGGTCTCTCCAATGATTACCGGGGTGTTCTTTTTTATGATACCGGCTTTTTCCACAGCTATCTGTGATAAAGTATTGCCCAGAAACTGAACGTGGTCGAAACTGATATTCGTGATGACCGATAAATCCGGGGTTATGATATTTGTACAGTCCAGACGTCCGCCCAATCCCACTTCTATTACTGCTATGTCTATTTTGCACTCTGCAAAGTAGAGGAAAGCAAGTGCTGTGGTCAGTTCAAAAAATGAAGGACGGAGCGGCTCAAAAAAAGAGCGTTCCTGTTCTACGAAGTCTATGACCCGTTGTTCCGGAATCATATCACCGTTGACACGAATCCGTTCCCGGAAATCTACAAGATGAGGTGACGTATAAAGTCCCACTTTATATCCTGCGGCCTGAAGTATGGCAGCCAGTGTGTGGCTGCACGAACCCTTGCCGTTTGTCCCGCCGATGTGTATACAACGGAAGTTCTGATGCGGGTGTCCGAAGTGCTCGTCCAAAGCCCATGTATTGGATAGTCCTTCTTTGTATGCTTCTTTGCCGATATACTGAAACAGGGGAGTGCTGTCGAACAGATATTCGGTGGTCTCTTTATACGTCATCTCAAAGGATATTATTCAAAATAACTTTTGAATTTATTGAATATCTTGTTTTTGATAGACTGATTCGGAGCAAAGTTGTCACTCTTCTGCATTTCTTCAAGAGCTTTCTTTTCGTCTTTGCTCAATGTCTCGGGAATATAAACGCTGATATTCACAATCAAATCGCCCGTGCCGTATCCGTATCCTTGAACGGCCGGCAGTCCTTTGCCGCGCAGACGGACAACCTTTCCCGGCTGGGTCCCGGGATCTATTTTTATGCGCACCTTGCTGTCAATGGTAGGAATCTCTACACTTCCTCCTAAAGCGGCAGTCGGTACATCCAGCAAAAGATTATATATCAAATTATTGTCTTCACGCAACAATTCCTTGTGCGGTTCTTCTTCAATGTACACCTGAATGTCGCCGGGGATACCTCCGCGTCGTGCAGCATGGCCCTTGCCGGGTACGTTGACAATCATTCCGTCCGCTACACCGGCCGGAATCTTTATTTCAATGATTTCTTCACCGTCTACTACACCTTCTCCGTGGCATTCTTTACATTTGTTTTTGATGATAGTGCCTTCTCCGCCACATGTGGGACAAGGGCTTTGGGTCTGCATCATGCCGAAGATGCTTTGTTGCGTGCGGGTTACGACTCCGCTTCCATGGCATGTGGGACAGGTTTCGGTTGCACCACTTCCTTCTCCACCGTTTCCATGGCAATGAGAACATGTGACTTTTTTCTTGACTTTGAATTTTTTAGTGATACCGGTAGCGATATCCTGATAATTGAGCCGTACTTTCAGGCGCAGGTCTCCTCCTTTGTATTGAGGTTTGCGGGTACGTCCTCCGCTAAAACCACCGAAGCCTGTATGCCCGCCGAAAATATCACCGAACATGGAGAAAATGTCGTCCATATTCATCCCTTGGCCGCCACCTCCGAATCCGCTGGCTCCACCTAATCCTGCGTGTCCGAACTGATCATAACGTGCTCGTTTCTGCGGGTCATGTAGCACATCGTATGCCTCCGCAGCTTCCTTGAACTTGGCTTCAGCCTCTTTGTCATCGGGATTGCGGTCTGGATGGTATTTTATAGCCATTTTCTTATAGGCTCTTTTAATTTCTGCATCACTGGCATTTTTATCTATGCCCAGCACTTCATAATAATCGCGTTTTTCCATCTTGCTTGTCCCGAATATTATTAAAGTCCTACTGCCACTTTAGCATGGCGTATTACTTTATCATTCAACATATATCCCGTTTGCACACAGTCCATTACTTTTCCTTTGAGTTCGTCTGTCGGTGCTGGAATCTGAGCTATGGCTTCGTGTACGTCCGTGTTAAAATCTTCATTTTGAGTTTCAATCTTCTTCACTCCCAGGCCTTCCATGATTTTGGTGAATTTTTGAAATATCAGTTCGACACCTTCTTTTACAGCCTGAATGTCTTCTGCTTTTTCCATATTCTGCAGTGCGCGTTCAAAGTCATCAAGGACAGGCAGTATGGCCGTTACAGTACGTTCCGCGCCATTGAGGATAAGGTCTGCTTTTTCTTTCATCGTACGTTTGCGATAGTTATCAAATTCAGCTATCTGACGCAGATATTTATCCTGTATTTCCGTTAATTGGGTTTTGACTTCCGTTAAAGGATCCGTTTCTGTTTTTTCTTCTTCACAGTTTTCGTCACAATTCAGTTTTTCGGCATTGCTTGCCGGATCGGCAGTCTCGTTCTGTTGTTCTCCGGTTTTATTTTCGTCTTCCTCAGTAATTTGAATGTTTGTTTTCATTGTCACACTATATAAAAGTTAAGTATTTTTAGTCTGTATTGAATATGATTACAAAAAACTTGCCACAAAGACTTTTGTGGCAAGTTTTTTTAATACCCGTACATTTTGGCTTTTAATTCCTTAATGTGATCACTGCTGATATATTCGTCATATTCCATCATCTTATCGATAATGCCATTGGGGGTAAGTTCGATAATACGATTGGCTACAGTTTCAATGAATTCATGGTCGTGACTGGAGAAGAGAATGTTTCCTTTGAACAATTTCAGATTGTTGTTGAACGCCTGGATACTTTCAAGGTCGAGATGATTGGTCGGAGTATCAAGAATCAGGCAGTTGGCGTTCTTTAATTGCATGCGCGCAATCATGCAACGCATTTTTTCTCCTCCGGACAGTACATTGACTTTTTTCAGCACTTCTTCACCGGAGAAAAGCATTCTTCCCAAAAAACTCTTGAAATATACCTCATTTCCCTCGCCAAATTGGCTCAGCCAGTCTACCAGATTATAGTCAGAGTTGAAAAAGGATGTATTATCCAGTGGAAGATAAGCCGTTGTGATGGTAACTCCCCAGTTGAAGTTACCTCCGTCGGCTTTGCGATTATTGTTGATTATCTCAAACAGGGCGGTCATGGCACGCGGGTTGCGGCTTAAAAAAACAATCTTGTCTCCTTTTTCTACCGTAAAGTTGACATTGTCGAAGAGAACAGTCCCGTCTTCCGTAATCGCCTTCAGGTCGTGTACCTCCAATATCTGATTGCCTGGTTCGCGATCCATCTGGAAAATAATACCGGGGTACTTACGGGTGGACGGCTTGATTTCTTCTACATTCAGTTTCTCCAGCATTTTCTTACGGCTGGTAGTCTGTTTGCTCTTGGCCACATTGGCAGAAAATCGGCGGATGAACTCTTCCAGTTCCTTTTTTTTCTCTTCGGCTTTGGCCTTTTGGTTTTGAGCTTGGCGTAAAGCTAACTGACTAGATTCATACCAGAAACTGTAATTGCCTGCAAACAATGTTACTTTTCCGAAGTCAATATCTACGGTATGCGTACAAACGGAATCGAGGAAGTGACGGTCGTGGCTCACAACGAGTACCGTTTGTTCGAATTCAGACAGATAAGATTCCAGCCATTGAACGGTTTCCAAGTCCAGATCATTGGTTGGCTCGTCTAACAACAGGTTGTCCGGGTTACCAAACAAAGCCTTGGCCAGCATGACGCGCACTTTCTCCTTACCGCTCAGGTCCGACATCTGCATATAATGTTTGTCTTCTTTGATACCCAGTCCGCTTAACAGGGCTGCCGCATCGCTCTCTGCATTATAACCGCCTAATTCTGCGAATTTATCTTCCAGTTCGGCAACTTTGATACCGTCTTCGTCTGTAAAGTCGGCTTTGGAATATAATGCGTCCCGTTCCTGCATAATTTCCCATAAGACGGTATGTCCCATTAATACAGTATTTAGGACAGTGAATTCATCGTATTTAAAATGATCTTGGCTTAACACGGAAAGACGCTCTCCCGGGCCTAGTTCAATAGTGCCTTTTGTGGCATCCAACTCTCCTGAAATAGCCTTTAAAAAGGTGGATTTGCCAGCACCATTGGCGCCGATTACACCATAAATGTTACCACTGGTGAATTTGATATTGACATCCTTGTACAATACTCTTTTGCCGAATTGAATGGCAAGATTCGAAACGGTTATCATGCGTTTTACCTTATTTTATTTATAATGGGTGCAAATTTAGATATAAATCTTGATTTATAGGCCGTGTAACAGGAAAAAGTCAAGACCGTTCTTAATCTTTGTAGCCTAGAATCAAATCAATTGTTCAACGACTGTTTGCAAGATAATAGCCGTTCAGCTGTTGCGGAAACTACATAGAAGGATTCTTCCAAAAGCTTATTGTTTCATTGTATTCCCAACAAACTGTAACGGAAGAAGAACTTTTATGCTGTCTGTTATATATATGCCGTCTGTACCATAAAGCATGATGCGAACGGGTTGATTGTAACGTTCTTCCACTCCTAAGATCACTTGTCTGCATGCACCGCAGGGAGGGATGGGAGAGGACAGAAACTGTCCGTGAACTGCGGCGGCAATAGCAATGTCCGTGACGGCTGTTTCCGGATGAGAAGCATTGGCGTAAAACAGCGCAGTCCGTTCTGCGCATAATCCGGACGGGAAAGCTGCGTTTTCCTGATTACTGCCTGTCACGATGGTGTCATCTGCCAATCGCACGGCTGCACCTACGCAAAATTTAGAGTAGGGGGCATAACTGCTTTGGGTGGCCGCTTTGGCTGCATCGATTAATTCACGTTCTTTCTCATTTAATTCTTCGTATGCATAGACGAGGATTTTGCTTTGCAGGATCATTTCTTTCATAAGGTTCACTACTTTGTATGTCTACAAATATAGACAGAAAAAATGAAATAACGGATGTGGTATATGACTTTGTTGCAACTTCTTTTTCTTTTTATTGTATTTTTATTTATTTTTGTATCCTACATTCTATAAATTAATTATACGACGTAATGAAGTTCCGTATTTCGTTTCTCTTTTTAATTCTTTGGGCTGGAATCTCTTTTCTTTCAGCACAAAAAGTGAATGTTACTTATCAGAATTATATTGATACATATAAGGGAATAGCTGTAGAACAGATGCTTAAACACCGTATTCCGGCTAGTGTGACATTGGCTCAAGCATTGCTGGAGAGCGGGGCTGGAAAAAGTCGGCTGGCCATACAAGCAAACAATCATTTTGGTATCAAATGTGGAGGAGAATGGAATGGCCCTTATATTCGTCAGGATGATGATGCAAAAGGGGAGAAGTTTCGGGTGTACCGGAATGTTACTGAATCTTATGAAGATCATTCCCGATTTTTAAAACGCACGCGTTATGCATCCTTATTCACATTGTCCATATATGATTATAAAGGATGGTGTCATGGACTGAAAAAATGCGGGTATGCAACGAATCCCCAGTATGCAACAAGACTGATTGATATCATACAGTTGTATGAATTGCATAAATATGATAAGATAAAATCTTTGCGGGAAATTCAGAGTAACAGGCATTCGGAACACAATTTGACGGATGAAACGATAAGTGCTCACCGGGTTTACCGTAACAATGGTAATTATTATGTATTGGTGAAATCCGGTGATAAATTAGAGCAGATTGCTGCGGAAACGGGGGTTTCGCCACGTAGGTTGAGAAAATATAACGAACTGCCCACTGATTATGTTCCTTGTGCAGGAGATGTGATTTATCTGGAAAAGAAAAAACGTCGTGCGGAACGTTCTTTCCGTAAGAAACCTCACATCGTACAACCGGGAGAGTCTATGCACCGTATTGCACAGCGATACGGTATCCGTCTGGAATCTTTATATAAGATGAATAAATTGTCACCGGATTATGAAATACAGCCGGCAGCCCGGTTGCGTGTACGGTAGTCACGGTATGTTTATTCGTATTCGTGTTTACGTTTAGGATTCATTGGGAACCAACCTTTTTTAACACGTTGGAATTGTTCGAAGATTTCCAGTATAGACCAAAAGGAGGAGAAAGAAATAACCCCAGAAATAATAGAAGCATAGGTGTTGCTTGTTAGAAGTGATAAAGTTAAAAAGCAGAGTCCTGCGATTAAAAAAATTGTCCAGCACCGTTTTCCAAAATAATACTCCGCTTTGATAACAATCGGATGGAATAGGCCGATGGTCAGAAAGGTCACGGCTCCGATAATTATTCCTATATAGTTTATTTCCATATCTTTCTTTTTGATTTATAGGTTATAAAGATAACTGGTGTTTAGAGAATTCAAAACCTTCCTAAAAAACTGTCTTTTAGGAAGGTTTTGTTGATGTATGTAATCCTTTTATTTAATCAGATCTATACTGCGTTTGATAAATTTGCTGAGTGCTTCACCGCGTAACATCCCGTTTTGCAATAAAGCAAGGTCTATCAGTTGATGTACCTTGTCATTATCCCTGGCATAATTGGCCAGCACTTCATTCTTTTTCTTTTGCTGTTCGTTGATGTCTGTGCCACATTGGGCTAACTCATCCTTCTGCTTCGGGTCTATTTCTTCCGTTTTTTTACCCTCCTGCTGTTGGCGCAATACAGCCTGACGTGCCGTCAGACCTTTGATTTCAGCTTCTATGGGCTTTAGGAGTTCTGCCGTTTGTGCTTCACTGTCTTCCAGTATTTCTTTAATCAGGTTGTGGTCGCTGTTGAGTACCAAGGTGTACATATCAGGCATTTCTCCGTAGAAAGACATACCGGGTTGTATGTGCGCCATTTCTTTCATACGACGCATATATTCGCTTTGTGTTATAATTACCGGAGAAGCATTTTCTCCCAAAGCCTGTGTCTCCACGTGGTATTCAGTCTTATCTTGTTTGGGCATCTGGCTGTTGAACAAGGATGCCAGTTTGTCACCCCTTTCTGCTTCCAATACCGTGCGCTGCACATCTTCTTTCGCAATCAGACGGTCTATGGCATCTGCATCCACACGTGTGAAACGTGTTTTCTCAAATTTGCGTTCCAACATAGAAACAAGGGGAGTATCCAGCTGTCCGTCGAACATCAGTACATTATATCCCTTGTTTTTGGCACTTTCGATAAAGGTATATTGGCCTTCCTTGTCATTGGCGTACAGATAAACCAATGTGCCTTCTTTGTCAGTCTGATTGTCTTTTATGAGTGTATTGTATTCTTCAAATGTAAAATACTTGCTGTCTGTGTCCTTGAGTAAAGCAAATTGTTTGGCCTTGTCATAAAAATCGTCTTGAGTAAGCATTCCGTAATTGATGAAAATTTTCAGATCATCCCATTTGTTTTCAAAGTCTTTACGGTCGTTTTTGAATAGGCTTTGCAGGCGGTCGCTGACTTTCTTGGTGATATAGGTGGATATTTTTTTTACGTTGCTATCGCTTTGCAGATAGCTTCGGCTAACATTCAACGGAATATCCGGTGAATCTATAACACCGTGGAGCAAAGTCATAAAGTCGGGAACTATCCCTTCCACACTGTCGGTAACATACACTTGGTTGCAGTATAACTGTATCTTGTTGTGCTGTAATTCGATATTATTCTTTATTTTAGGGAAATAGAGCACTCCGGTCAGATTGAACGGATAGTCGACATTTAGGTGAATCCAGAACAACGGTTCATCACTCATCGGATAAAGTGTACGATAGAATTCTTTGTAATCCTCATCTTTCAGTTCTGTCGGCTTTTTTGTCCATATTGGAGTTACATTATTGATTATCAAGTCTTCTTCTGTATCAACCTGTTGTCCGTCTTTCCATTCTGTCTTTTTACCAAATGTTATAGGTATGGGCAGAAAACGGCAATATTTATTCAGAAGTTCTTGTATTTTGCTCTTTTCCAAGAACTCTTTGCAGTCATCATCAATGTGCATGATGATGTCTGTTCCACGTTCTGCCTTGTCGGTTTCTTCAAGTTCATAAGAAGGACTGCCGTCACAGCTCCACTTCATGGCTTTGCTTCCTTCCTGATAGCTTTGGGTTATGATATCCACTTGTTTGCTTACCATGAAAGAAGAATAGAACCCCAATCCGAAATGTCCTATGATGGCGTTTGCATCATCTTTATATTTGTCTAGAAAGTCGTTGGCTCCGGAAAAAGCTATCTGATTTATATATTTCTCAATCTCTTCGGCTGTCATACCGATACCGTTGTCTCTAACGGTGATAGTACCTGCTTCCTTATTTACAATTACAGATACTTTCAACTCACCGGTCTCGCCCTTAAAATCTCCTTTGTTTGCTAATGTTTTTAATTTCTGGGTTGCGTCGACTGCATTTGAAACGATTTCACGGATGAAGATCTCATGGTCGCTATAGAGAAACTTTTTGATGACAGGAAAAATGTTTTCTGTCGTTACTCCGATATTTCCTTTTTGCATAGTTGTGATGTTTAATGTTTGTTTTACTTTGAATCAACAATGTCAGTACAAAGAAAATGCCATATAAAAGTTCAAGGCTCTTTTTTAATATATGTTTGCATTTTGACGGATTGTCTCCCAAACATTTTATTGTTTGAGCATAGAGAAGCCTACTTTCATGCCGTCGTAAGAATTCAATAGGGAAGACACGCTTTGGATAGTCGAATTGTTGCTTAAAGCGCCGACGCCGGATACGATAGTGAGCAGTTTATCTGCATCAAACAATAAACATAAGTTGTTGCCTGTAAGTCGAACTGTGGCCGTCATGTTGGCTAATCCCAACAGGGCACTCATTTTAATGGTATTATTGGTCGTATCCAATGTATATGTACCATTTATGTTGCGGTTACCGATAGTCAGGGTATAGTTGCCGGCTTCATCGAAGGCATAGCTACAGGTTCCAGGTTTAATACCCAGTTTGGCAAATGCTTCAGCTAATTTATTTTCTACTTGGGCGGCAGCAACTTGTCCTCCGGCTTTCATGAGGAAGTTTTCTGATTCGAACAGGCATTTGGGAGCTTGATAATTCCAGATGCCAATGAGAACTGCTTGGGAGATTTTCTGATTAGCTCCTAATAGGCCGGTTAATAAATTAGCCAGCAATCCTCCGGCTTGGGCTCCAGTTCCGCTTCCTGTAGCGGTTGTTTGTGTGGCTGTTTCGGTATTGGTGTTAGTTGCTCCGGGCATGCTGCAACCGTTAAACATGAGCATGGCTGATAAAGCCATGATTGGAATAAAAAGTTTATTCATAATTTATTGATTAAATATTGTTAGAGTTATTTTCTGTTTTATTGAACAGTCGGGTGAATGGGGTAGGGAACGGTGTTTCAAAATCCATTAATTCTGATGTGACCGGATGTATGAATCTTAAGCGATAAGCATGGAGGGCCAGGCGTTTTATAGGATTGACACCATTGCCATATTTGTCATCACCGATAACTGGTAGTCCTAAGTCTTTCATATGTACCCGGATTTGATTTTTTCTGCCAGTCTCCAGTTTTAATTCGACCAATGAATATTGGTCATTTGTTTGAAGTCGACGGTAATGCGTTATAGCATATTTCCCTCCGTTGTCAGTGTCAGAAGAATAAGTAATGTAAGCTTTGTTGTCTTTAAGCCATGAACGTATTGTTCCACCTTCTTGTTCCATTTTACCGCTTAATACAGCTATATAACGTCGGTCTGTCACTATGTTTTGCCAATTTTCTTCCAAGATTCGTTCCACTTCGATGCTTTTGGCATACATGAGTAGTCCGGACGTGTCTCTGTCAAGCCTGTGTACAACATGTGCGGTACATTTAAAATGTCTTCGTGCGAAATATTCATCCAAAATCGTTTTAACACAAAACTGTTTGGCCGTAGCGGCCATTGAAAGAATACCAGTAGCTTTTTCAACAACGACGATGTGTTTATCTTCATATATGATTTTCACAAACCGATTGTTTAGTTCTGTTTTTCTGCGGTGCTTGCATACAAGCACGACCATTCCCGGTTTTAATGCATAATCGTATTGCGTTGTCATTTTGCGATCCACACTGACACCATGGCCCGATAATATATCTTTGACCTTGTTGCGACTGATGCCGGACATCTCTGTCATTAAGAAATCCATGAGTATCATGGGTTTCCTGACGATAAATTTGTTGTATTTACTGGCAGCGTATTCTTCGCCGCTGATATTTCTGCCCATTAATTTCGTTTCTTTAATTGATTATGCAAAGTTAATATATTATTTCAAGTTGGCCTTTATTTAAAAAGCTTCTTGTTCAATTCTATAACACATATTTGTGTTTTTCTAATGGGCATTATGTTTAATAGTGTTTGCTAATAATAAAAGGGAAAGTATTGCCCTTTCCCTTTTATTATTGAATCATGTGATATTTATTGAATTATATCTAATTGCTTAAATATCTGATACAGGCTGTCTACAGCTCTGTCAACTTGTTCCGTTGTATGGTTGGCCATCAATGCGAAACGCACCAGTGTGTCTTGAGGGGCACATGCTGGAGGTATAACCGGATTAATAAATACTCCAGCATCAAAGGCAAGTTTGGTTACGAGGAACGTTTTGTCCGTATCACGTACGTATAGCGGAATAATTGGTGACTCCGTATCGCCAATTTCAAATCCCTTCTCACGGAATTTCTGTAAGGCATGACGGGTTACTTTCCATAAATTCTCTATGCGTTCTGGCTCTTCCTGAATAATATGGAGTGCTTCCAAAGCGGCTGCTGTGGCCGCAGGAGTGTTGGAGGCACTAAATATATATGTGCGGGTATTGTGGCGCAACCAGTTAATGATAGAGCTATCAGCTGCGATAAAACCTCCAATCGAAGCTAAGGATTTGCTGAATGTTCCCATTATCAAATCAACTTCGTCGGTCAGTCCGAAGTGGTCGCATACGCCTCTACCCTGTTTCCCGAATACACCGATACCATGGGCTTCATCTACCATAATAGTCGCGTTGTACTTGTGCTTCAAGCGTACTATTTCCGGCAGGTTTACCAAATCTCCCTCCATGGAAAAGACTCCGTCAACGACAATAAGTTTTACCGAGTCCGGATTACATTTTTGCAATTGTTTCTCCAGATCAGCCATGTCGTTGTGTCTGTATTTTAAACTTTGAGAGAAAGAAAGTCTCCGCCCGTCGACAATTGAAGCGTGATCCCGGTCATCGCAGATGATGTAGTCGTTACGGTCTGTCAGACATGCTATGACTCCGGCATTTACGGTGAATCCCGTGGAGAAACACAAGGCTTCCTGTTTTCCGACGAAAGCTGCCAGTTCTTTTTCCAATTGAACATGTAAATCCAACGTTCCGTTTAAAAAACGAGATCCGGCACATCCGGCACCGTATTTGCGCATGGCTTTGATACCGGCTTCAATTACCCGTTCGTCTCCTGTCAGGCCTGTATAGGCATTGGAACCGAACATCAATACATGGTGTCCTCCCATGTTTACTTCGGTACCTTGTTTTCCTTCGATTTCTCTAAAATACGGATAAACCCCTTCTGCCATAAAACGTTGAGGAATATCGTATTTGGACAATTTGTCTTGTAACAGTCCCATTCTTTATATAAGTTATACGTTTTTGTCTAAAATAGTATTGAACAGATTCTGTTCACTGTGTTTTTTAAAAACAGTTGCAAAATTACAAAAAAATATCTGTTATATGGTACTTTATATTAAAAAAACTATGTCGGATGGAATCTAATATGGCAAAGAATGCTTTAGAAAAAAAAAAGACTTACCTTTGCATATATTTTATCGCTGATGCTGTCATGTGTGAAAAGAAGAAATTGGTTTTTATTGTGAATCCTATATCAGGAACAACAAATAAAGAGCTGATATTAAAAGTGATTTCAGAACATCTGGACTCTGGAAGTTTTGACTGGAAAGTGGTGAAAACCGAATATTCCGGACATGCGGCGACAATAGCAAAACAAGAAGCAGATGCCGGAATAGATGCTGTAATCGCTATAGGCGGAGATGGTACGGTAAATGAAGTCGCCCGCTCTTTGGTGCATACCCAGACAGCTTTGGGAATTATTCCTTCCGGTTCTGGCAACGGATTGGCCAGGCATTTATTGATACCGATGGACCCGGGAGGCGCTCTCGATATCATTAACAGTTATATGGTCAAGGACCTGGATTATGGAAAGATAAATGGAATCCCCTTTTTTTGTACATGCGGAGTTGGATTTGACGCATTTGTCAGTTCTAAATTCGCCAAGTCAGGTAAGAGAGGACTGCTCTCTTATTTAGAAAATACCTTGCGCGAAGGGCTTATGTACCAATCTGATACTTATGAGATTGAAATAGATGGAGAAAAAAGGGTATATAAAGCTTTCCTGATAGCTTGTGCTAACGCTTCCCAATATGGAAATAATGTTTATATTGCACCACATGCCTGCATGCATGACGGACTGATGGATGTTACCATAATGGAACCTTTTTCTGTATTGGAAGCTCCCCAAATCGCTTTTCAACTCTTCAATAAGACTATCACAAGCAACAGCAGGATCAAAACGTTCAAATGTCAAAAGATGCATATATCACGGGAGTATCCTGGGGTAATTCATTATGACGGTGACCCGGTTGTCGCTGACAAGGAAATTGACGTAGAGGTTATCAAGAAAGGCTTGAAAGTGATCGTCAATCCTGGAGGGGTAGCCCCCACTCCCCCATTGCTTAAAATCTTCTCTGATTTTTATAACGAACTGACTAACTGGGGAGAAGGGAATGTTTTTACTTTAAATAAAGATTTGCTCCGAAAATTGAAGCAGAAATAAGCGAATCTATCTGTCGATGTAGAAATCTTTTGTCAATGTTCTGTATTCGGCGCTTTGCTTTCCTGACTCATTTGTAATATATAGTTTTTCTTCTTGTGGATAAATGGTATTCCCTTTTTTGAAGGCCAGCATGACGCGTTTGGCCGGATGTCGGGAATTAGAATAAACAAAGCACTTTTTATGGAGATTCAATCCTTGCTCCCAACACATCTGTATGAAAGTATCGCATTGAATCGCTGGCAGTATTACACTGAGAAATCCATTCTCGGATAAAAGAGATGTCGCTTTGCTGACCAAGGCTGCGAATGGTAGGGAATCCGCATGTCTTGCAAGATTGCGGCGATGATCCGGTCCTTGAAGCGAATTTGTAAAGAATGGCGGATTGCAGACAATGGCCTCATACTGTGTCCCTGCATTGTAAGAGATTGCGTCGGCCTGTGTAAAAGATAAACGCTGTTTCCAAGGGGATACATCTGCGTTCATGCGAGCCTGTTTTATTGCCATCCCGTCTATATCAATACCTGTGACATGTGTGTGACAAGATCGCTGGGCCGCCATTAACGCTATCAGCCCGGTACCCGTGCCGATATCCAAGATATTGCCTTTTTCCGGTAAAACACACCAACATCCCAGCAGCACTCCGTCCGTTCCCACTTTCATGGCACAAAGGTCTTGATAGATAGTAAATTGTTTGAATTGAAAATATTCATTTTTCATAATTCCGGAGAATGAATGGTTCTGCAAAAGTAAGCAAAATAAAGAATATCAGGAAGCGAAATTAGCTTTGCGATATTTTTTTTTATAACTTTGCAGAGTTTTGAGAATACTTTATTCATCCATTTATAAGGATAAATACTATGCATGTTGATGAAAATCAGAATCCATTTTCTTTAGTTGCGGACTTTGAAGGAGATGAGTCCAGTGTGTTTGAGACAGAAGTGGATGATACGTTGCCAATTCTTCCTTTGCGTAATATGGTTCTGTTTCCGGGGGTGGTTATGCCTGTTGCTGTAGGCCGGAAATCTTCGTTGAAACTAATAACTCTGGCAGAAAAGAATAAATCAAATATCGGTGTAGTCTGCCAAAAGGCGCCGGAAACAGAAAGACCTGGTTATAATGACTTATACCATACTGGCACTGTTGCCAAGATTATCAGGGTGCTTGAACTTCCCGATCAGTCCATAACCATCATATTGCAGGGATTGAGCAGATTCGAATTTCATGAGATTGTGTCCACACGTCCCTATATTACTGGCCGTGTGACCAAATTGGATGAATTTCTGCCGGAGAAGAACAATAACGAGTTTGATATATTGGTGCAGACTTGTCGTGACCAGACCATCCAATATATCAAGACCAACGAGCAGATTCCGAAAGAGTCCGTGTTTGCCATCAAGAATATAACAAACCGGATGTTTCTGATTAATTTCATTTGTGCCAACTTCACGTTTTCCATACCTCGGAAGATGGAGTTGCTGGAAGAGCCGTCTTTGGAGATGCGTGCCTATAATCTGCTGAAGCTCATCAACAGGGAAATCAAGTATGCGGAACTGAAGGCGGACATTCAACGCAAGACAAGAGAAGAACTTGACCTTCAGCAGCGTGAATATTTCCTGCAGCAACAGATGAAGAATATTCAGGATGAACTGGGGGGAGCACCTCAGGAACAGGAAATCCGTGAATTGCGGGAACAGGCCGGGACTAAAAAATGGAATGAGGAGGTTGCAAAGACCTTTGAGCGTGAGGTAGCCAAACTGGAACGTCTGAATCCACAGAGCCCAGACTATAATGTGCAACTTAATTATTTGCAGACATTGCTGAGCCTGCCTTGGAATGTCTATACGGCGGACAATCTGAACTTGAAACATGCGGAACGGGTGTTGGACAAGGACCACTATGGTTTGGAAAAAGTGAAGGAGCGGATATTGGAGCATCTGGCTGTATTGCAACTGAGAGGTGATCTGAAGTCTCCCATCATCTGCCTTTACGGTCCTCCGGGAGTGGGAAAAACGTCGTTGGGACGCAGTATTGCCACGGCACTCAACCGTTCGTATGTGCGTGTGTCATTGGGAGGATTGCATGACGAGGCCGAAATCCGAGGACATCGCCGCACGTATATAGGAGCCATGCCGGGCCGGATTATCAAGAGCATGATAAAGGCCAATAGCTCTAATCCTGTGTTTATTCTGGACGAGATAGACAAAATCACACAGAATACAGTTAATGGCGATCCATCCTCCGCTTTGCTGGAAGTGCTGGATCCCGAGCAAAACAATGCTTTCCATGACAACTTCATAGATGTGGATTACGATTTGTCAAAAGCGATGTTTATTGCCACTGCCAATAATATCGGTACCATCCCCCGGCCTTTGCTTGATCGTATGGAACTCATAGAAGTGAGCGGATACATAACGGAGGAGAAAGTGGAAATAGCCAAAAGACATCTTATCCCTAAGGAAAAAGAGAACAACGGTCTGGGAAAACGCAAAGAGATAAAGATTAACAAGGCAGCCATCGAATATATTGTGGAAAATTATACCCGCGAATCGGGAGTTCGTGCCTTGGAAAAGAAACTGAACAAGATATTCCGGAAAATGGCTCTTGATTATGCCCGTAATTATACTTTCCGGTATACGGACATAAAGATTCCCCAGGTGGAAGCATTGTTGGGCAAACCGGAGTATGTACGCGACAAGTATCAGGGGAATAAGTATGCCGGTGTCGTCACGGGGCTGGCCTGGACCTCTGTGGGAGGCGAAATCCTGTTTATCGAGACAAGCCTGAGTAAGGGTAAGGCCGGCAAACTGACTTTGACCGGCAATCTGGGAGATGTGATGAAAGAATCCGCCGTGCTGGCTTTGGAATACATAAAGTCACATGCCGACAGACTGAATATCGACCCGCGTATTTTTGAACAGTGGAACATCCATGTCCATGTGCCGGAAGGCGCCGTTCCCAAAGACGGGCCGTCGGCGGGAATCACGATGGCGACATCCCTGGCTTCCGCCCTGACGCAAAGGAAAGTCCGTCCCAATCTGGCCATGACCGGCGAAATCACTTTGCGCGGAAAGGTTCTTCCCGTAGGAGGAATCAAGGAAAAGATTCTGGCTGCCAAGCGGGCGGGTATCACAGACATTATCATGTGTGAAGACAACCGCAAGAATGTGGAGAAAATCCCCGATATGTATTTGAACGGCCTTTCTTTCCACTATGTGGAGAACGTGAGCGAAGTGCTGGACATCGCCTTGCTGGACGAACCTGTCGAGGATGCTTTGCAGTTTGTGTTTGAAGAGGAAAAGAAGGAGGAAGGGAAATCATGAAGTTTCAGCTTCTCCACACAGATGTATCAAGCAAGGCACGCGCAGGAATTGCCGTGACCGGTCATGGTAGTATCGAGACTCCCATCTTTATGCCGGTCGGCACGCTGGGCAGTGTCAAGGGGGTTCACCAGTGGGAATTGACGGAGGACATCAAGGCCCAGATTATATTGGGTAATACCTATCATCTGTATTTACGTCCGGGGACCGACATACTGGAGAAAGCCGGGGGCCTGCATAAGTTCAATGGCTTCGACCGTCCGATACTGACGGACAGCGGCGGTTTTCAAGTGTTTTCCCTCAGCGGTATTCGCAAACTGCGCGAGGAAGGATGCGAATTCCGCTCCCATATAGACGGTTCGAAACACATATTTACTCCCGAACGTGTCATGGATATAGAGCGTTCCATCGGTGCCGATATCATGATGGCGTTTGATGAATGCCCGCCGGGAACGTCTGACTATGAGTATGCGAAGAAGAGTATGGCTCTGACCCACCGCTGGCTGGATCGCTGTATTAAGCGGTTCAACGAGACAGAACCGAAGTACGGATACGAACAGGCGCTTTTTCCCATAGTACAGGGATGCACATACCGCGACCTGCGTGTCCAGTCGGCCGAATACATAGCCTCCAAGGAAGCGGACGGCAACGCTATCGGCGGTTTGGCCGTTGGCGAACCGGCGGAAGTGATGTATGAGATGATAGAGGTGGTCAACGGCATCCTGCCGCTCGACAAACCGCGGTATCTGATGGGAGTGGGCACTCCGGTGAACATCCTGGAGGGTATTGAACGGGGAGTCGATATGTTCGATTGCGTCATGCCGACACGGAATGGGCGAAATGCCATGCTGTTCACGTCCAAAGGCATTATGAACATGAAAAACAAGAAGTGGGAAGATGACTTCTCCCCTATCGATGCGGACGGAACCTCATACGTGGACACGTTTTATTCAAAGGCTTACCTGCATCATCTCTTCAAAGCCAACGAACTGCTTGCCATGCAGATCGCGTCGATTCATAACCTGGCGTTCTATATATGGCTCACTTCGGAGGCCCGCCGGCATATCCTTGCCGATGACTTCGCGGCCTGGAAGAGCGTGATGGTGAAACGGGTTGCCGAGAGATTGTAGTTTAAGCGCATGAACCGGAAGAAGCTATGAAGAGGAGACGATTTTATATCAAGTATGCCCTGGCCGGATATATGGAGCGATACCGCAGTCTGGCGTTCCGCATGAAAAGCCTGATTACCCGCTACACGTTCCTTACGCGCATAGACCGGTATTTGATAAAGAAATTCTTAGGCACTTATTTCTTCTCCATCATCCTGATTATCTCTATTGCCGTTGTTTTCGACTTCAACGAGAATATAGACAAGCTCACCGTGAACAATGCCCCGTGGAGAGGAATAATCTTTGATTATTATCTCAACTTCATCCCCTTCTATTCCAACTTGTTCAGCCCGCTGTTCGTGTTCATTTCGGTTATATTCTTCACATCGAAGCTGGCCGAGAACTCCGAAATCATAGCCATGATGTCCACAGGGATGAGTTTCAACCGTCTTCTGCGTCCGTATATGATTTCGGCAGCGGTGATAGCGATGCTTTCGTTTGGCCTGGGGGCATATGTGGTGCCGGAGGGAAGCGTGATACGCCTGAACTTTGAAAACACATACAAGAAAAAGCGGAATCCCAATTTTGCCGAGAATGTCCAGTTGCAGGTCGATACCGGCGTGATAGCCTTTATCGAGCATTTCGACGGGGCCACCAAGAGCGGGTACCATTTCTCGTTAGACAAGTTCGTGGACAAGAAGTTAGTGTCCCATTTGACGGCCAACCGCATTAGCTATGATACCCTATCGGACGAGCGTTACCATTGGAAGATTTCCGACTATACGTTGCGGGAACTGAAAGGCATGCGGGAACATATTTCCCACGGACTGGTCCTCGATTCCATTATCAACATGGAGCCTTCCGACTTTCTGCTGACCCGCAATCAGCAGGAGACCCTGACCAATCCCCAGCTGAAAGAATATATCGTCAAGCAGCAGGGACGCGGTTCCGGCAACGTGAAGCAGTTTGAAGTGGAATATTACAAGCGCTATGCCACCCCCTTTGCCTCCTTCATTTTGGCCACCATCGGGTTGTCCCTCTCCTCGCGGAAACGCAAGGGAGGAATGGGCCTGTATCTAGGTATCGGACTGGCTCTGAGCGCGTCTTACATCTTGTTCCAGAGCATATCCGCCACATTGGCCATCAACGCCGACTGGCCGCCGGTGTTGGCTGTGTGGCTGCCGAATGTGTTGTTCACAGTCATAGCTTTCTTCCTGTACAAGAAAGCCCCGAGATAGATAATATGCCTTTAGTGATATAACAAAGAAAAAAACATAAAGTGGATTTTTACGATTTAGACTTAAACGATTCAGTGCTTGACGCATTGGATGATATGAATTTTACGGAATGTACTCCGATACAGGAACATGCGATTCCGGTGATTCTGGAGGGCTGCGACCTGGTTGGTGTGGCACAGACCGGAACCGGAAAGACGGCGGCCTACCTGCTGCCCATCCTGAGTAAACTGAGCGACGGTGGCTACCCCTCCAACGCCATCAACTGCGTCATCATGTCCCCCACCCGCGAGCTGGCCCAGCAAATAGACCAGGCCATGGAGGGATTCTCCTACCATGTGCCGGTGTCCAGCGTGGCCGTATATGGCGGCAACGACGGCATCCGTTACGAGCAGGAAAAGCGGGGGCTGACGATGGGAGCCGATGTCATTATCGCCACTCCGGGGCGTCTCATCAGCCATCTCAGTTTGGGCAATGTGGATTTGTCGCGCGTTTCGTTCTTCATTCTCGACGAGGCGGATCGTATGCTGGATATGGGATTCAGCGACGATATCATGCAGATAGTGAAACATTTGCCCGAGAACCGGCAGACCATCATGTTTTCTGCCACGATGCCGGACAAGATTCAGGAATTGGCGAAGACAATCCTGAAAAATCCGGCGGAGGTGAAGCTGGCGGTATCCAAACCGGCTGACAAGATAGTACAGTCGGCCTACGTCTGTTACGAAGCCCAGAAACTGAGGCTGGTGAAAGAACTGTTCAAGGAGCGTAAACCGGAACGGGTGATAATCTTCGCTTCGTCCAAACTGAAAGTGAAAGACATTAACATCGCTCTCCAGCGTGCAGGTTTCAACACCGGCGCCATGCATTCCGATCTGGAGCAGTCGGAACGGGACGAAGTGATGTACAAATTCAAGACGCAGCAGATAGACATTCTGGTGGCTACCGACATTGTGGCGCGCGGTATAGATATCGACGACATACAGCTGGTGCTGAATTTTGATGTCCCCCATGATGCGGAGGATTATGTACACCGCATAGGCCGTACGGCACGTGCCAATCACGACGGTGAGGCGATAACGTTTGTAGGTGAGAAAGACCAGGCGCGTTTTGCCACCATCGAACGTTTCTTGGAGAAAGATATCGAGAAGCGTCCGTTGCCCGAGGATTTAGGTGAGGCGCCCGCTTATCGTAAAATAGGCAGGGCTTCGTCTTCCGGTTCCAAGGGTAAATCATCGTCCGGCCGAAACGGCCGCAAGCGGAATGAACGTTCGTCCGGCGGCAGGCGGCGGGACAGGCGGAAGAATAAACCGGCCGTTGCCGATCCGCAGGCTCCGGCAGTGCCGTCATCACCGGAGAGTGCACCGGCAGTGGATGCTAAATCATCCGGCCAACCGGCTGATGGCGACGCAAAGAAGCGTTCCAGGCATCGGCACCGTCGCCGCAGACACTCCGGAAAGAAAGGGGACGAATCCGCATCCGAATAAATCCGATGTTGCCGTGCAAACATCGAACTCACGTATCTTTTATAAAAAGGGCGGCCCGTGCATTTCCCCACAGACCGCCCTCTCTTTTGCTTTTCATGCCGGCAGTCAAGCCTACCGTACGATAACCTTGCGCATCGTACCGTCGGTATGACGGATGATATTTATGCCGCGCTGCGGAGCGCCCAGCTTACGCTCGTTTAGGTCATAATAGCTATCATTAGGGTGTAATTGAAATTATATTCTTAGGAATACTATCCTTAGGGTCTAACGAATACAATCGTAAGGTGCTAAGGAATGCGATTGTAAGGAGGTAAGGAATGCAATCGTAAGGAGACAAGGATAGTATTCCACTCCCCGAGTGGACAGCACTCCACTACCTATAGTGAACAGCACTCCACTTGCTGAGTGAACAGCTTACGGCTCGACAAGTGGACAGCACACGGTTTGGCATGGGAACCGCCTACGGGATGGAAGGCCGCCTTCGGCCGGCGCCCTCTCCCCTACACAGATGTTTGTGGAAATATGCTTCAATGGTTCAAACTATTTGATTGCCAGCGACAAATGGTTCAGTCATCCTTCAGCCTTCCTTCACTTATCCTTCAGTTTTTTCGCCCGATGGTTCAGCAATCGTCCTCAGCGGCCGCACCGCAACCGGTAAATTCTGAACCATTACTCGCTGATTCCTAGTGACTCTGAACCATCGCTGAATCTTTTGTGAATCATCCTGAACCTTTGCTGAACCATTACTCATTGATACTCAGCGAGTCTGAACCATTGAAGGCTTTTTCCGCAAACATGTGTGTAGGGAGGAGAACTTTCTGGCTCCTTACTCCAGAAAGAAAGGTGACGAATCCGTATCCGAATAGATCCGATGTTGCCGTGTTTTTCAAACAGTGCTTTATCGGGTATTAACGGAGCACTGTTTTAGGGGGTGAAACAGTGCTCCGTTAGTGTCTCAATCAGTGCTTCATTACACCTTCAATCAGTGCTCCGTTAAGGTGTAACGAAGCACTGTTTGAAGGTCCGAGAAAGTGAATCGGAAAACATCGACACTCTTCGACGTTTTTCGACAGATGATACTTCCGACATGTCGTATCTTGTGAATCCCGCCTTCAATTCTTTAAATACTATTGATATTAATTTATCTGCATAAAAAAAGCGGCTACTTATCGTAACCGCCTGACTTTGGTAGCGCCTACGGGAATCGAACCCGTGTTCCATGCGTGAGAGGCATGTGTCCTAGCCGCTAGACGAAAGCGCCGTATGCCCGAGAGGCTCTTAATCTTGCGGAAGCTGGGGGATTCGAACCCCCGGTACGGTAACCCGTACGTCAGTTTAGCAAACTGGTGGTTTCAGCCACTCACCCAAACTTCCTTGCACTTCGTAAGACTCATACCCGCCGGTAGGCTTACCTCTCAAAAGCGATGCAAAGATAGAAGCTTTTTTTCGATTGTGCAAGCGATACCAATACTTTTTTTTATCTTTGTACAAATGTTTTGTGTATGGAGAATGCGAACGACAATATAATGCCGGATGGCGTGGAGGTTCTCGCGGCGCCTAAAGTTATAGATGACAGAGGAAGCCTTTGTTTTGCGGAAAACGACTTGCACATCCCTTTCAGGACGGAGCGGGTGTTTTGGATATTTGGCGTGAAGGAGGGGAAGACGCGCGGGGGGCATGCGCACCGTACATGTGCCGAGGCGATTTTTCCGGTGCACGGCAGTTTTGAGCTTGAGGTTGACGATGGCCGGAAGCGGCGCACTTTCTTTATGGACAGGCCGGACAGCGGAATACTGATACCGGCCGGCGTGTGGTGTTGTCTGAAAAATTTCTCCGAGGATGCCGTATGCGTGGTGATGGCATCGCAGCCTTACATGGCCGAAGGGTATATCAATGATTATGATGAATTTTTAAGTAGTGTTGTATGAGGATTGTTCCTTATCAGGCATCTTGCGCCGAGGACTGGAACCGGCTGGTGGAGGAAGCGAAGAACGGCTATTTCCTGTGGAACCGGAATTTCATGGATTACCATGCCGACCGGTTCGAGGACTGTTCCCTTATGGCTTACGAAGGCGACCGGCTGCTGGCGGCGCTTCCGGCCCACCGGGACGGAAGGACGGTTTGCTCGCATGGAGGCTTGACGTACGGCGGGCTGATTCTCAGTCGTTCTGTCACAGTGAGGCAGACGTTGGAGGCGTGGTGCGGCATGGTGAAATGGTACATCGGTCATTTGCAGGCAAGCCGCATGGTGTACAAACCTATACCTTATATATATAGTTCCTATCCATCGGAAGAGATGCTGTATGTTCTGTTTCGCAGCGGAGCCGTGCTGAAAGCGCGGGCGCTCTCCTCTACCCTTCCCTTGCGTGAGCCTTTGCCGTTGCGCACGCTGCGCATGAGAGGCGTGAAGAAGGCCATGCGGGGCGGATGGCAGGTAGTGGAGGACCGGAATGGAGAAAGTCTCGTCCGCTTCTGGAATATCCTGGAAGAAGTGCTGGCCTGTCGCCATCAGATAAAGCCGGTGCATACGGTGGAAGAAATGGAATTGCTGCGCGGACGGTTTCCCGAACAAATCAGGCTGTTCACCGTGCGGCGGGACGACTGTATGGCCGGCGGGTGTGTCGTGTTCGTCACTCCGGCCGTCGTGCACATACAATACATCGCGGCCAATGAGGAGGGGCGTGCCTGCGGAGCGCTGGACCTGCTCTTTCATCACCTGATTACCGAGCGTTTTTCCCAGGCGGCCTATCTGGATTTCGGGGTCTCCACGGAAGACGGCGGGCGCTGGCTTAATGAGGGACTGGTGTTTCAGAAAGAAGGATTCGGCGGGCGCGGCGTGTGTTATGATACTTATGAGATTGATTTTGCAAACGGGCACCTGGCTGCTTTATTGAACGAATACGATAATGGAAGAGATTAAGTTTTTGGATTTACAGCGTGTCAATGCCAGTTACGAACCGCAGTTGACGGAAGCGATTGCCCGTGTGGTACGTTCCGGCTGGTATCTGCGTGGAGAGGAGACAGCCGCCTTTGAACGCGAATTCGCTTCCTATTGCGGGACGCGGTGTGCCGTGTGTGTCGGGAACGGGCTGGAAGCCCTTACTTTGATATTCAGAGCTTATTGCCGTTTGTGCGGATGGCAGCCGGGCGATGAGGTCATTGTGCCGGCCAACACGTTTATTGCCACATTCCTGGCTGTCAACGAAGCCGGACTGACTCCCGTGCCGTGCGAGCCTCTGCCGGAGAACGGCCTGATAGATGTCCGGCAGGCTTCCGCCCTGATTACTCCCCGGACGAAGGCCATCGTGGCTGTCCATTTGTACGGGGCTGTCTGTGACATGGAACCGATAAGGCAACTGGCTGCCAGCCGGGGATTGAAAGTCGTGGAAGATGCGGCACAGGCCCACGGAGGATTGTATCGCGGGAAGCGTACGGGGCATCTGGGCGATGCGGCGGCTTTCAGTTTTTATCCCGGTAAGAACCTGGGAGCGCTGGGCGATGCCGGTGCCGTGACGACGGATGACGAGGAGTTGGCGCAGATGGTACGTGCCTTGGGCAATTACGGCTCTTATGTGAAATATGTAAACTGTTATAAGGGGCTGAACAGCCGTATCGACGAGATGCAGGCGGCCGCCTTGCGAGTGAAACTGCCCAGACTGGACGAGGACAACGAGCGCCGCCGGCAACTGGCACGGTTGTATCTTCGGGAGATGTCTCATCCGGATGTTGCACTGCCGGTTGTGGGTGACTGGGACGCCCATGTCTTTTATGTGTTTGCCGTGCGTTGTCCCCATCGGGATGCCTTGCAGCAGCATCTGCGGCAGGAAGGTATAGGCACATTGATACACTACCCTGTCCCGCCTCATAAGCAGGAGGCGTATCCGGAGTGGAATCATCGGAACTATCCCCTTACGGAGCAGATTCACCGTGAGATTCTCAGTTTGCCTGTCAGTGCCGTGATGACAGACGAGGAGGCGCTTCGGGTGGCACGGGCTGTCAACAGTTTTAAAGTTCCCTGAAGCATGAAGCTGAGCGTGTTGATATGTACGATGGACGAACGCATCCGGCGGGTGCCGGATATGCTTCCGGCGTTCCGCGACGATGTGGAATACGTGGTCTCGTGGCAATACACGGACTTTTCCGTACTGGATATGCTGCCGGCTGTTCTGCAGTCGCGGACGGATGTGACAATCTGTCCGTTGCCCGGCCGCGGTTTGTCTCTCAACCGCAACAATGCCCTGGAGCATGCGCAGGGCGATTTATGTCTGATTGCCGATGATGACATGCGCTATTGCGATGACGCATTCGACAAGATCCTGCATACGTTCGAGGAGCATCCGGACGTGGATATCGCCCAGTTTCAGGTTAAATCCTATGACGGGCACTGGCTGAAAAACTATGCTTCGCAGAGCTATGTGTTCCGTCCGGATGACGCACGCTGCGTCTATCCCTCTTCCGTGGAACTGGTGCTGAGGCGGGAAGCCTGGCGTCGCGGCCTGCGTTTCAATCCCCATCTGGGATTGGGAGCCGCCTGTCTGACTGCCGGTGAAGAAGAGGTACTGCTGGCGGATGCCGTGGCGCTGGGCATGAAGGTTTGTTATTTCCCCTGCTACATCGCGCGGACCGACGCGGTATGTACCGGAGGGCGGTTTCCTCATGATGCGGGAGTGCAGCGTGCCAAGGGAGCGGTCTTTTACCGCCGTTTAGGACTTTGGGAGGCCCGTTGGCGTTGTGTGCGGGAGGCATTGTCCTGGGGGGTGCGCAAAGGTTGCAATCCGTTTCTGTTGTGGTACCACATGATGCAGGGAATCCGGTATATTCGAAAAGCAGATGAAAACAGGTAATATCACTCTTGTCATACCGGTGTACAACCGGGAAAGACTGATAGGTCGCACCCTGGATTCCGTGGCGGCACAGACATGGCGTCCGTTGCGTCTTATACTGGTGGACAACGGCTCTACCGACGGTTCGCCGGCTTTGTGCGAGGCTTTCCGCAGGAAATACGCGGCGGATGATTTTCACATAGATATCTTGTCGGAAACAAGGCCGGGAGCGGCATGCGCCCGTAATTGCGGCCTGGCGGCCTGCGCTACTTCCTACGTGTACTTCTTTGATTCGGATGACGAACTTTCTCCGGACTTCATCGAATGCATGGAGAGAATCATCGGCTGTGACGCTCCCGACCTGATAGTTTTCCCTACTAACGAAGTAAAAGGAGGACGGATATGCCGACGCCCCTATGCGGCCTCCGGAAAGTCGAGTGTCCAGATTCTTAATTCCATGCTGACCACCCAGTCCATGCTCTTCCGTACGGATTGGCTGCGCCGCCTGGGCGGGTGGAACGAGCGGCTTTCCATCTGGATGGACTGGGAACTGGGGGTGCGGGCGCTTCTGGCGTCTCCCGTCATACGCTGGTATGACAGGCAGGCTTTTCATCGCATCCACATTCATCCCGACAGTATTACCGGTCGGACGTACGCCGCGCGTTATGAAAAACTGATGCTGACGATGCAGCAGGTGAGGAAAGAAACAGATGAATCCGACGGTTCGGAAGAAGAAAAAAAGAAGAATAATACGGCCTTGTATTTCAGACAAATGATATTGTCTGCTAAACTAATGGGTGAATATGCGCCAGAAGCTTCCGCCGATTGTCTGCGAAGAGCCCGCCGGGGCTTTCCCGCGGATATCCGCACCCGTCTGTACGGCCGTTTCCTTTATGAATACACCCGCTGGGGAGGACGGGGAGCCTGGCGTTTAGCCTTGCTTTTGCTGTAGCCTCTCTTCCCAGAAATCCACATACTGCCGCGCCACCTTGACATGGTCGTGGTGGCGGCGTATGTATTCCCGGCTGTCTTCCTGCATCTGCCGCACGCGCTCCGCCGGCCAGTGCACCATTTCTTCCAGACGGGCATATACGTCATCTTCGTCCGGCAGCACGTTTACGATGGGGCGCAGCTGCTGTTCTCCCAGGATGTTATAGTTCTCTTCCTCTCCTCCCCCCACGACGATGAGCCCTTTGGCCATCGCCAACAGGGCGTTCATGGCCGGAGTGTAGGAATACAGCTGGTCCAGCAGCACGTCGCTCGTGTCCATCATGTGCCGGTAGGTCTCGAACGGAACCGATTCCGCCCGAATGATTTCGCACCGTTCCGGGTAGGCGGCCTGTATACGTTCTAAAGCCCGCAGCATGATGTCCGTGCCTTTGTATTCATTGCGGGAACGCTGTATGCCGATGAAGAAACGCAGTTTTCCTGTTTCGGGATGAGGTTTGGCCGGAGATACGGCGGACAGGTCTATCGGGAACGGGATAAAACGCAACTTGTCGGGGAAATACGGCCGATAGCTGGCATCGTATTCATAGAGACCGGAAATGATGCCGTCGCAGTCGGACGCTATCCGCCGGTTCGCTTCCCCCTTCTCTCCGTGGAGCCAGGCATGGATGAACTCTTCGTTCTCTCCTCCCCGCCGCTGCCGTTCGCCGAGATTGAAATCGGAATAACGGAACGTCCGGCAGTCCAGTCCCGCTTTCACCCAATAATGGTCCATGCCGAAAGCTCCCATGAAAAGACTGCGGTTGTGGCGGCGCACAAACCGGTAGAACGGCATCATGCGGCTGCCGCGCAGGTCAAGAAACACGGGGTTGATGAGCTGCACCACATCGTAGCCCGTCAGACGGGGCATCAGACGGCACACGTCGAACAGGTAGCGCAGGCTGTCCGTACGGCTCAGCGAACGGCGGCGCAGGTCTATGTCCCGGCGATAATTCTTCCATCCGTCTCCGTCGGACACCACGGTTACCGTATGTCCGAGACGGCGCAAGCCTTCGCCCAGCGTCCAGTGCACATTGCTATAGTCGCCCAGCAGGAGTATTTTCATATCTTTTCTTGCAAAGATACGGTTATTCGGGCAAAAAGTAGTATATTTGTCCGAATAAAACGCACTATTCTGATGGCAGACAACCAACCGGTATCTGTGCGTCCTCCGCATGACGAGGACGTTACATACGATCATCTTCTGAAATATCTGGGTGTGTTTGGCGGCGTGCAGATGTTCACGTTGTTCATGTCTCTTGTCCGCAATAAGTGTACAACGAGCATTCTGGGAGCGGCCGGCTGGGGATTGTCTTCCATGCTGATGAACATATCCACCTTCATTTCTTATACGTCCAATCTCGGCCTGCCGTTCAGCGCCGTGCGCAACCTCTCGGAGATATACGAACGGGGCACGGCGGAGGAGGTGGCCGGATATGTGGGAGTCGTGCGCACCTGGAGTCTGTGGACGGCCATATTCGGGGCGGTGCTTTGCCTGGTATGTTCTCCGCTCATCAGTTATTATGCCTTTGACAAGGACATGTCGCGCATTCCCATGATTTGCGGCCTTGCGCCGATGGTGGTCGCACTGGCGGTCACGTCCGGCGAGGTGTCGGTGATGAAAGCGTTGCGTCGGCTGAAGAACTTGGCGGTAGTCAATCTTCTGGGAGGAATCTCCACACTGGCTTTCACGGTTCCCCTCTATGCGTTGTATGGGACGCGGGGAATCCTGGCCGCGCTCAATCTGAGCGCGCTGGCTCTCATGGTCATCAATCTCTACCATTCCGTGCGTATCGTTCCTTGGCGTGTCCGGCTGTTCTCGCATGACATCCTGCGTGACGGGGCCTCGATGGTTCGTCTGGGCATACCGTTCGTGTTGGCCTCCATTGCCAATTCGGCTGTGGGTGTCATCGTGCCGTCGTTTCTGTTGAAGATGGATTCGTTCGCCGAGGTTGCTCTTTATCAGTGGGGGTATGCTTTGATGATTACGTATGCGGGTATGGCTTTCGCCGTCATCGATACGGATTTTTTTCCCCGTCTGTCTTCCGTTCATGCAGATTGCGGGCGGATGAATGTGTTAATCAACAAACAGATGAATGTCTGCGTACTGGTGATAGCCCCCTGTCTCTCCCTTCTGGTGCTCCTGATGCCGTTTGTCATTCTTACTCTTTCTACCGGTCAGTTCCTGCCGGTTCACGGTATGGCCGTTTGCGCGGCGTTTTATACCTTCTTCAAGGCTTTGAGTCTGCCGTTGGCTTACATCCCTTTGGCAAAAGGGGATTCCGTTTTGTTCATGTGCATGGAGGTGGCTTTCGCTCTAATTGTTCTTCCGTTGGTGGTCGTGCTTTATCTGACATGGGGACTGACCGGAACCGGCGTGGCCCTGTCTCTGGCCAACCTGCTGGAACTGTTGATATTGGCTTTTGTCTATAAATGGCGCTATGGCTTTCGGTTCTCGTCTCTCCCGCTGCGTCACGCCTTTGTGCAGGGGCTGTGCTTGATGGCAGTCGTAATTATGGCCCTTCAGCCGGTGGAATGGTTGAAGTATGTGGCCGGATTGCCGGTGGTGGCGATATCCACGATGATGTCCGTGCGCATGTTGCAGCACGAATCCACATTCATATCGGACTTCCTGGGGCGGTTGAAGGGGCGCTTTTCCGTAAAGAAATAGAGCGGCTGCGGGTGTTGTTCGGCGAAAGCCCGGCCACTTTTACGCATAGGGCAAATATCCGTCATCAAAAATGTGTATTCTCCCATTAAAAAAGTACGCCGCCGGATTGTCTGTCTACTAAAAAATAGTTATTTTTGTACCGCTTAACGGCATGAAACAAGGATATTAATGCAATATCATTTATCATTACCTATAATAAATTTGTAGAATTATGGTTTATTCACACGAAGTAGAAAACATGTGTTGTGTTGCCAAAGGTCCTAACCACGGACCCGCCCCGATACCGGAAGAAGGTAAGTGGGTACAGGCAAAGGAGATCAAAGACATCTCAGGTTTAACTCACGGTATCGGATGGTGTGCTCCCCAGCAGGGTGCCTGCAAGTTGACTCTGAACGTAAAGGAAGGCGTGATCGAGGAGTGTCTGGTTGAGACTATCGGTTGTTCCGGTATGACTCATTCGGCTGCTATGGCTTCTGAAATCCTGCCGGGCAAGACCATTCTCGAAGCTCTGAATACCGACTTGGTTTGCGATGCCATCAACACTGCCATGCGTGAATTGTTCCTTCAGATCGTGTACGGCCGCACGCAGTCTGCTTTCTCGGAAGGCGGTTTGATTATCGGTGCAGGTCTGGAAGACCTTGGCAAGGGGCTCATCAGCCAGATGGGTACGCTCTACGGCACGAAAGTGAAAGGTACGCGTTATCTGCAGCTGACAGAGGGCTATATCACCAAGATGTTCCTCGACAAGGACGACCAGGTTTGCGGTTATGAGTTCGTTCACATGGGTAAGTTTATGGATGCCATCAAGAAGGGTGTTCCCGCCGACGAGGCACTGAAGAGTGTGACCGGCACGTACGGCCGTACGAAACCTGAACAGGGAATTGTTAAATCTATTGACCCACGTAAAGAATAAGAAGGAGGACCCATACAATGATTAGAGAAGTAAAATTTGAAAGCCAGGACCGTCGTATCAAGCAGATTCTCGCTGCTTTGAATGAAAACGGTATCTCATCTATCGAAGAGGCTAACGAAATCTGTGAAAAGGCTGGTTTGGATCCTTACAAGACATGCGAAGAAACACAGATGATTTGTTTCGAGAACGCAAAATGGGCTTACGTGGTAGGTTCTGCCATCGCATTGAAGAAAGGCTGCAAGAATGCGGCTGATGCGGCTGAAGCCATCGGTATCGGTTTGCAGGCCTTCTGCATTCCCGGTTCTGTAGCCGACGACCGTAAGGTCGGCATCGGTCACGGTAATCTGGCTGCACGTCTGCTCCGCGAAGAAACCCAGTGCTTTGCATTCCTCGCAGGTCATGAGTCATTTGCAGCTGCCGAAGGCGCTATCAAGATTGCCGAGATGGCAAACAAGGTTCGTAAGAACCCCTTGCGTTGCATCCTGAACGGTTTGGGCAAGGACGCTGCCATGATTATTTCACGTATCAACGGCTTTACTTATGTTCAGACGCAGTTTGATTACTACACGGGTGAACTGAAAGAGGTTAAGCGTATCGCCTACTCTGACGGTCCCCGCGCAAAGGTGAACTGCTACGGCGCGGACGATGTTCGCGAAGGCGTGGCTATCCTGTGGCATGAGAATGTAGACGTTTCCATCACCGGTAACTCTACGAACCCGACCCGTTTCCAGCATCCTGTTGCAGGTACATACAAGAAAGAGCGTGTGCTCGCCGGCAAGCCCTACTTCTCGGTAGCTTCCGGTGGCGGTACAGGCCGTACTTTGCATCCGGACAACATGGCTGCCGGTCCCGCTTCCTATGGTATGACGGATACCTTGGGCCGTATGCATTCGGATGCCCAGTTCGCAGGTTCTTCATCAGTTCCCGCTCACGTGGAAATGATGGGCTTCCTCGGCATCGGCAACAACCCGATGGTAGGTTGTACGGTGGCTTGCGCCGTTAACGTGGCATTGGCTTTGAGTAAGTAACGGTTCTTATTGAATAAGAGTCCGTACATTTTTATTGGAGAGACTGTCTAACAAAAGTTAGGCAGTCTCTGTTTTTATATAGAAAACCGAGGATTTAGGCAGCCGTTTTATTACTTATCTTTTTTGAAATTGTATTTCTATCTCGCTACATATTGCCATCTGTTTTAGGCAGAAGAAAGCGGCTCACATATTCTCTCTTCATCAGCTCTGTCACGTTTGCCAGTCCTGTCTTCGCCAACAGGTCATACTCCGGCGTTTTTTTACGGATGATGTACCTCAATTCCTTTCCGCCAATGGTTGCCCGTAGGAGATAGTTACCTTTGAACTGTTGTTCTATGCGGAAATCCGTGACATCATGACCGTCAACTGTCAAGAGTGAAGACCGGCTTTCTTCTTCCCATTCTCCCCATGCCTTCATGTGGTTGATAATCGTTGCCTCAACTCGGCCTGTCCATTGTTCGGAAACACTATTCCTTGTGGCTACAGAGCGGAACTGTTTCAATGCTCCGGCAATATCACGAATGATGGCATCCGGACGACGTATGCCATTGTCATGGGCGAACTGAATGACATCTTCTCGACTGATGTTGCGCAGCTTGGCTCTTATATAGAGGCAGTGATCTTCGTTGGGCTGGTAGCCACCGCTGTCAATAATATAGGTCATGTCGTATGCCGGCAACTCCACCTCACGGAGTCTGACTGCCAAGAGG
>CAMWUI010000024.1 GCA_947177395.1 uncultured Paraprevotella sp. | reverse complement strand
ACACTCATTTATACCGCAAAAATAAGGATTACATTCCAACCGGACAACTTTAAGGGACTATTTCCTGATCACGGCTCAGTAGAAAATTCTCTCCCCACTAATTTTCTACTGAGCCGTGAACAGCACTCCACTATCCCAAGTGAACAACAGCCCACCCTGTGAGTCGCATGTTATTGATGATTTTCCAATGGCATACTGAAATATTTAAAGAGTGAGGCCGCAACGTAAACTTTCGTTACGCCACAGCCTCAGAAAAAGAATGGGAGAGCCTCACGACTCCGTCATATCGCCGCCACTTGACGCAACGGCTCTTTACCCTGTCATGCAAACAGCAGAGCATGACTGAAGATTTACTTTTTACTTCGAAATCCACTGACCGGAAGCCCGAAAGAAAATCATAATCTCTTTATATAAATGAAATAATTAAAAACGGCCTCTCTCTACCTAAGAGAAAGATTCATTTCGGTAAACGACAAAAAGACAGTTTAATATGCTTTGAAAATAAAGCATATCCACAAGAAATGCTCAGCATTACTTGATGATTTAACGAAAGCTGTTTTTCTATTATTTACAGAAAGCTATTGATGTTTTAAATATTTTGTCTATTTTTGCACCCGTCAATCTTTCTCTTAGGTAGAGAAGTATCCAAACAACGGGAATACCCGTGAAGATACAGCCGGACTTGTCTGCCGCCTTTGAGCAGCGACTTCACATCCGGATCTTTCAATAAGACGCGTTTATCACGGTCGAGAAAATAGACAATCGGCATAACCGGTAAATCATAAAGGTTGCGTTCGAGTATGCCGCTGACGTCATACCCTACCAGCCAATTTGAAGGCAAATTGCATTTTGTCCGTTCCCACACATTCCTTTTACCTTCGGCATACACAGCCAACACCGTCACGGTTACCTTCGGCAATCGAGGTATTGACACGCGCGTCTCCGGCTATCTCATCGAGAATGCCGGCACAATGTGGACACTCGGGGTCGTAAAACACCAGCAGGGTGCATTCGCTTTTCAACTCGTGAAGCGACAGTCTTCTCCCCTTTTGGGTCAGGGCGGCAACAGTGCCGGGACGGTTAAGGGATGCTATCCTGAGCCTTACCGTTCCGCGCCCCCTGACAAAATCGGGAATGCCGTCCGTCGCAACAAGGATTTTGAGGTATTCTATATACAATCCCTCGTTCCTCACAGGCGAGGCGGGATTGTTGAGATAGAGGTCGGCAAGACTGTCTGTGACGAGCAATGCCTTGTCGACATGTTTTATTCCATCCAGAAAGAGAGAGTGCGGCCTTCGCCGCCAAGGAGTCGGTCCCAGGCAACAGCTTTACTATCTACACCATCCTTTCGGTCATGACTTTGTTGTCGCGAAGTGCAATCGTGTCGCCATAGTCGATTCCGTGACAATATACTTCAAGCGGAGACAAACGTTCATCCGCCTGAAACTGTTCCTTCTTTTGAGTCCCATTCTGACAGGAACAGCATATCAACGCCAAGACATAAATCAGCCAGCCACCCCAAAGCATAATAAATCCTCCTTGATACATCTTACCAACGAACTCGCACGGCTGAATTTCGGCATAGGTTGAACACCCTCAACTGCAAAGTCCATACGGTTATAATAATGTCTTTAAAAAGGCCGCCCTGTTCGTGCATGAACGGGGCGGCCTCTTGATTTCAAAAGTTATATCAGTCAATTAGTTTGCAGAGAATACAATGTCGGAAGGCGTTTCACCGCTTGTCCATCCTGTGATCGGATCCGTCTCAGTAGTGAACATAATAGGAGTAAGATTGGCCGCATCACCGGTAATTTGAATAGTGTAAGTATACCAATGTCCAGTTACCCAAGTCGGTTTCCAAGAACCACTCAAAACGCGGCTAAGAATAAGTTTGTCGTCCTTTTTAACTGCAATTTCAAATGAGAGCGTGACGTCGGCGCTGGTATAGGTATGGGGCAGCACAAATGCGAAGCTTGAAGTGGGCTCCTTTTTCTCGATTACGGTAGTTGTTCCATCCACAGCTGTAACCGTTCCACCTTTCTGAGCTACAATAGCTGTTTCTCCTTGAACCATTACATAAGGATCAACGCCATCAATGCTTTGACGTTTCTGATTATACCAATCTTTTTTAGGATCATAATCTCCGACATTTCTAATGTTCGATGCCATGATATTTTTAATCTCAACCGTATATTCAGGTGCGAAGTCACTAGAGAATTTAGTATCTATTTTCGATAGTATGTGAGCGAACTTGAAAGCTACATCCGCACCGGCTGTAACATTCTGACCAGTTTCATCAGTCTCTGGCTTAACGTTCTCTCTGGATGCGAATAACAAGTCGTGCTGGTGAGTGACATCACATACATAACCGTTGATTTTGAGAACCCGGTCATTCGCCTGAGCCTGATTGGTATCCATGGAAAATTTACCGAAGTTACTGTTGAGCTTTACATCACCACAACTGTAAGCATAGAAACAGTAGTTGGCTCCGGGTACCCAATAGCGTGTATTATCATAATTCCAAGTAGTCTGTCCCTGCTCATTCTGACCTTTGGAAACCAGTTCGTTATTGAAGACAAGCACAGCCTGAGTCGGAGTGTTCGGGTTAGTGTAGTAGCCGAATACACTGAAATGCTTAAGATTTGCAGCAGTAATGTCTACTCCGTCAAATTCACCAGCACGGCTTTGTTTGCTTACTACGTTCTGAAAACCAATGGCATTTCTCTGAACGCTACTGCTTTCGTCCAACACTTCCTCTGAAGTACATGCCGAGAGTGCAAGGGCACTTACAGCAAAGTAAAATAAACTTTTTTTCATCTTGGTAAGAATTTAAATAAATGATTAATTGGATTTTTATATTATTAGTTAATATCTCATCCTGCACTCACCGGTAGGTTGATAACCTCATGTTCCCCCCAGTCCGACACATCGACTTCGAACCCGGAGTTATATTGATTCTGCTCATCCTCGATGCGCAACCCGGTCACCGTTATGACCCCTCCGCGCGGCTGACGGACCATCTGATCGGAGATGTCGAAATTGAATTCGACGGTTTTGCCGTTTTTCAGCTTTACCTCCAGATTCAGAGTAAACGGCCTGCCTTCCGCTACGGAAGCAGCCCGCCCGTAATACTCATCTGGGAATCCGGGAACCCCGAACGACCTTACATGCGCCTCGCAACCATAAGGTTTCAGTTCACAATCGTAGAGTATGATGGTCGACTCGTCGGAGGTATTTCCATCACGCAGATAGACCGATTCAGCCATTCCGCCGAGAGCTCCCCGCGCAAGGGATACGTGCTTCAGACCATACTCGAATTCATAACGGATGACGTAAGTGTACACCAGCGGCTGCATCTTCACCGGCAGCGACAACCGTTCGTGATTCCCGACGGAAGACACGTCCTTTACGAAAGCCGCATACAGGATGTCGGGCGGATTGGTCGTACGGGTATTCGGGTGCCTCTTGATGACACTGGCAATCGACGAACGCGAACGCGACGTGGCCGAAGCACGCGCGTTGAACAGGGAAGCCACATCCGAAAGCACGATGTATTCCGTATCGCCGTTATAGAAAAGGAGTGACTGGCGCGGACTTCCGCCCAGAACCAGCTGACCGCCCTCGGGCGAGAGATACCGTTCATCGGGATATTCATCCTCAGCGTATCTCACCTGCGTCACCCACTCCGGTATGGCGGGCTTCAGTTCGTCGTAGCTGAAACCATAATACGCACGGTCCCAGTTTGCACGATAGGCCATCCCATAGTCGCGCTCCCACTCCCGCTCCCACGAGAAAGCGACGTTGGCGACGGGATAATGGTCGTAACACAATTCCTTTCGGCACGATGCGAATATCGGCAATATGATAAGCGCAACAGCTATTATGTAATATCCGTTGTTCCTCATATTTCCGATTTTATTCGTTTGGATTTGTTCCTGTCAAGAAAGCGCCACGCTATCGATAGCTTCAGTTTCAAAGGGCCGAAGTAATCAAGCGACTTGGTGCGCTGGTAAACACGATGCCCTTCATAAGGCTCATACTCTTTGAAACGGGTGTGCATATACCCGGCGCCGAGGGCGGCTTCCAAAGAAAGCCTTTTCCCGATGGGCCACATGTAACCGAACGATGCACCGGCCATCACGCCTTCTCCATAATAACCGGTACCTCCATTCCAGAAGTCGTACCATCCGCCGCCGGCAAACAGTCCCACATACATGCCGTGCCAGGGTGAACGGGGTTTTATCCTGTGGCGCACCTCCGGAGTGATGATCGCTATCCGGTAGCTTTTATCATGCGAATAGCGTCCCCACCATGCCACGTCTCCTTCAACCGCCACCGACCACCGGTCGCTGAAGAGGTATTCCAATTCGAGATTGGGCATCAGCGCCGCGTAATACAGCATGTTGGTCTTGAGGGCAAGGAGATGGCGCGGTGCCGGGAGGGGCTCTGCGGCCGCCGGCTGTTTGTTGAACAAGGCCGTGTCCGACAGTTCGCCGTCAACGGAGTGCCGGAGCGTATCCGACGTAACAACACTTACAATATCAACTTGATCGGACAACCGAAGGGTATCGGCTACATCGGCCGCAGGCTGCCGGTCGCAACTATCCGGTTTGAGGCAAACGGACACGGCAAGCGCATTGCGCAACTGAGGGAAGACGTGAGCAAACAGCCACCGATAAGGTACGCCTCCGGCAAGCGACATCAGGCGTTTCTTGCGTCCGTCCACAACCCGCCCCTTGGAATCAAAAATCCAAAGCGGCGTATTATCCAGTATCTCAAGAACCTGCGACTTACACGGGACATCGGGATTGCCGGCTACCACGCGCCGCAACTCATCCCAAGCCACGCCTTCGGGCTTAATCCGGATAAGATCGGGGTCGATGCCAGTCCGGCTTATTATGTAATCGGCTACAGTCTTGCTTCGCTCTTCGGAAAGCCGGTTGTTTACACGCAAGGGGCCTTCGGGCGAGGCATAAGCCCGAATGGTGATATAATCCAACTCACGGGCATCGGCGGCCACACGGATTTTATTGACGAAAGAATCCAGCGATGCTGCATTGCCGCCAAGCAAAGGATCGAAATTTGCACGGTTGACACGAAAATACACTTTTACCGAATCGGCCGAATTATGACCAAAAGCGATAAAAACGAAAAAAATCGCCAGTGTACACGCAATGATCCTTCTCATAAAATCCTTAGGGCTCTATGCAAGAGATTGTCTTTGAATATGCAAAAATAATATTTTCCCATGCAACAACATAACCATTAGTATTCTTTTTAAAGGTTTTTTAAATAAAATAATAGATATAATATATAATATTGAGCAAATTCGATGCATAATAGCCAATCAAATCATTAAAACTATTATATAAATCACATTATCCCAATCATACATCTCTTAACACACTTTGCATATAATTAGAAAACAACTTCTCCTGCCTCTTCAGGAATGGTGAGTTCATTCAGTTCCCTGATACTTCCGTTGAAGATATTGCAGTCCACATACCCCCGGATGCCGTCCACACGACCGCAGTCGGTATGCTGCCAAAATTTCCACTCGCCTTTGTACGACAGTTTCTCCACATAATAATGAGCTATCCAATAGGGATAACTTTCAAACTCGGGAGTATTAAGATAGTCCAACTTAAACTTATAGCCGGTATAGAGAATAGGTTTCACCCCACACTCTTTCTCCACAATATCCAGCCACTGTTTCACGGCTTTCTGCAACCGGGCCGGAGTAAGATTACCTATTTTCTCCACATCGAGTACCGGCGGGAGATCACCGGGTTCCAGATGTACCTGTTTCAGGAAGAAGCGGGCCTGAGCCGCCGCATCATAGTCTGGAACAAAAAAATGGTAAGCACCGCGCACAATGGAGTTGCGCCGCGCCTCGTAAAAATTCTGATTGAAGTTTTCGTCGATAAGAGACAAGCCTTCCGTCGCCTTGATAAATACGAAACGAACCGGAAAGGCTTTGATATTGGCATTGCGCAAACGCTCCCAGTCTATGGTTCCCTGATAGTGGGATACATCAATGCCATGCACTTCAAACCCTTCGGGATAATCAGCCTCGCCATACATGGCTCTCCAGCGAAAAGAGGAAGGCCCGACAAAGAAATAATAAAAGAGAAACACATAGAGAAGAATCGTGAGTAAGCAGCCGCCCCCGAAAGTCCACGACGGCCAGTTGCGAAAAAAGAGACGACTGTTTTTCTTCTTTCGCGACTTTTTAGGTGCCTCGCCTTTCGTCTTACGCACGGGGCCTGTTTTACCCGACCGGGAATGTGCAGCTTTCGGTTCGTTCATATCTCAATATCTGTTACTCTAAAAAAGTCCCCCCGCCGGTTCGGACGAAGGGACTTTGTTTCTCTGGACTTGTCTATTACTTGGCCTGTTCGAGTTGCAGGGTCTTGGTAGACTGGTCGCACACTTCCGTAGGACCGAAATACTGGATGGGGCCGGGATAAACAAATGCCGTCTCCTTGGCCCAACGCTCACGTTGTGCAGCAAAGGCCTTGAAAGGAGCGCCGTCCAGACGAACGAGGGCTTTCTTGATTACCGGCTTCATCTCTCCGTGACGCTTCTCCATATTCATCATCATCGTGATGGGCACACCGCCTGCCACCCATTCGGCAGCGGGAGCCGTGGTATTCTTCACAATAGCCATGTAACCGGTCTTTCCGTTAGCCATCAGCATGGCGGCACTGGTACCGAGCGCATAGCAATAGTCAGCGTCATAGTTGGACGGAGCGGCGCAACGTCCTTCGTAACCGAAGAAGTGGTGCTGTGCGGCAAACTTGCCCGCATACTTGCCGGCGGCTTTCCATTCAGACAGTTTGGCAGCCACCATCTCGGACAGGAGTTTCTCTGTTTCAATCAGTGACACCTGTACGTTTCCATGCGGGTCGCGCTCCATCGTAAGCTGTGCGGCCACGCCCAAAGGCAACGATTCGTAGATGGCCTTGTTCTCTGCGGACAGTTTGCCGAGAATCCAGGCACGCTGCTCGTCTTTCTCCACAGCCTCTCCTTCCGGAGTAGCCAGCAGGTCGTTCAGTTCGGCAATCAGCTTCTTCATGGCCGGAATGAACTCGATAAGTCCTTCGGGAATCAGCACCGTACCGAAGTTGTTGCCGGCGGCAGCGCGGTCGGCAACCGTCTGTGCGATATAGGTAACGATATCGTCCAGTGTCTGGTTCTTTTCCTCCACTTCCTCAGACACGATGCAGATGTTGGGCTGACACTGCAATGCGCATTCCAGTGCGATGTGGGAAGCCGAGCGTCCCATCAGTTTGATGAAGTGCCAGTACTTGCGGGCCGAGTTGGCGTCACGCTGGATATTACCGATAACCTCGGCGTATGTCTTGCAGGCTGTATCGAAACCGAACGATGTTTCGATTTGCTCATTCTTCAGGTCGCCGTCGATGGTCTTGGGACAACCGATCACCTGAACGCCATACTTCTTGGCTGCATAGTATTCGGCCAGTACGCAGGCATTGGTATTGGAGTCGTCACCACCGATGATGACAATGGCCTTGATGTCCAGCTGACGGATAATCTCCAGTCCTTTTTCAAACTGTTCTTCCTTCTCCAGTTTCGTACGTCCGGAACCTATCATGTCGAAACCGCCCGTGTTGCGGTATTCATCGATGATGTCCGCCGTCAGTTCCTTGTAGTTGTGGTCCACCAGACCGCCGGGGCCGAGAATGAAGCCATACAGCCGGTTGGCCGGATTCAAACGTTTCAGACCGTCGAAAAGACCGCAGATCACATTGTGTCCGCCCGGAGCCTGACCGCCCGACAGAATAACGCCTACGTTGATGGGCGCATATTCCTTTGCCTCGCCGGGTACGAACTCGATGAGAGGCATACCGTAGGTGTTAGGGAACAACTTCTTGATTTCTTCCTGATCGGCAACCGACTGGGTAGGAGCTCCCTCCTTCACACTCACACTGCCCTGCAGGCCTTTCGGCAATTTAGGCTGGTAAGCGGCTCTTGCAATTTGCAATGCACTTTTTTCCATAACTTAATTCTGTTTATAATTGATTGAATAATGATATTCCATGGATTTCCGTACAAATTTAGCGTTTTTCGAGAATATTACGAAAGAGAGGTATTGAAAAAAGAGAATTTCCCCGATAAAACTTCAATAAAAAAGAGGAGGTTGCCTGTTTTTAAGTAAAAATGACTATCTTTGGCTGCTATTTATCCAAATCAACCTATAATAATATGGCTAAAAGAAGAATTCTGAAAAAGACCATCAACACATGTTGCAGCGAGATGTTCGCCGACTGCGTGGCTGTACAATTGTTCGATAAAAACATCACCCGAGAAAAAATCGACCCCATCATGATGCGCGTTCTCGACCTGCAGCTGGATCTGCTGAAACGGGTGAGTCATGTGGAACCGGGAAACACCCGTCTGTTCTTCAAAAAACTGGAGGAAGATTTCAGCCGCGAATCGGAAGAAATCTACAAAGCTCTCGCCGCTCTGTCCTAAACGGTAAACGGCATGCTACAATCCGTCTGTCATTTCATCCTGTTCAAACTGATGGGATGGAAAGCCGAAATCAGCATCCCGCTGAAGGACAAATGCATCATAGCCATTGCGCCGCACACCAGCAACATGGACTTCCTGCTGGGGATATTGTACAGCCGCGCCATGGGATTCCGTTCCGACTTCCTGATGAAAAAAGAATGGTTTTTCTGGCCGGTGGGAAAGTTTATGAAATGGCTGGGCGGCGTTCCCGTATACCGGAGCAAGAGTACCAGCATGACGGACCAACTGGCGGAAGTGGCCCGCAAACGGAATACGTTCCGTCTGGCCATCACACCGGAAGGCACCCGATCGGCCGTTGCAGAATGGAAAAGGGGATTTTACTACATTGCCTTGAAAGCCGGACTTCCCATATTGCTGTACGGACTTGACTACCATGCAAAACGCATCGTCTGTACACGGGAGATTCATCCCGACGGAAACGCCGAGGGACAGATGAGGGAAATCAAGATGTATTTCAAGGACTTTACGGGAAAACATCCTGATAAATTCACAATAGGTACACTGTAAGAACATGAGAAAACGCTTAGTGACAGCCCTGGCAAGTATGTACTTGCTGGGCTTTTCCGTATATGCCCAACGGGCCGACAAAGCCATCAAGACAAGGTTGAGCGACGTATTCCAGACATACGTCACCAGCATCTCCACCCCCAGCGACCGGGCACGCATCGAGGACATACAGATAGATACCCGCCAGAAAGAACTGCATATCTACATGAACGAGCTGTTCGCTGGACAGTCTTTTACTCCGGACAAGGTGGACCGGCTCTACAAAGATGTCAAAAAGCAGCTTCCGGCACCGTATAACACTTACCGCCTCACCATCTACGGCGTCAGGACGCCCGTCGAAGAACTGGTTCCCTCGTTTCTGAACAATGACAGCGGGAGACGACGGACATGGGAAGACAGGACATATAAAGGGGAGCCATGGGTCAGTTGCCTGTCACGGCCGTACAAAGCCAGCCACGGGCTGCACGGACGCCACTTGGCCCTATGGGCCAGCCACGGACGATATTACAAACACGCCCTGAATGAATGGGTATGGCAACGCCCCACTCTTTATTGCACAAACGAAGACCTGTTCACACAGACTTTCGTCATTCCCTACCTCATGCCGATGCTGGAAAACGCCGGCGCCGTCGTGTTCACTCCCCGGGAACGGGACTGGCAACGCGAAGAAGTCATCGTGGACAACGACACCCCGAACCGACAAGGACACTACGTGCAGAGAAAAGGCAAATACGACTGGCAGCCTTGCGGAACCGGATTCGCCGCCCGCAGGGATGTTTACCACGAACACGAAAATCCCTTCCGGGAAGGAACGGCCCTGTCCGCCCACACCGTGACAAACAAAAACCAACAGTCTACCGCCACCTGGTTTCCCGACATACGGAAAGAAGGACGTTACGCCGTATACGTATCCTATACCACCCTGCCAACCAGTGTCGCAGACGCCCAATACACCGTGCGTCACAAAGGCATCGTCACCCGTTTCAAAGTAAACCAGCAGATGGGAGGCGGCACATGGGTATATCTGGGAACCTTTGAATTCGCTCCGGGAGACGAGCGCAACAATTATGTCATGCTGAGCAACCTGAGCGACCACCGGGGATGTGTCAGCGCGGACGCCGTCCGGTTCGGAGGCGGCATGGGCAACATAGCCCGGGGGGATTCCATCCATCCGGCCTGTGTAAGCGGCCTGCCCCGTTTCCTGGAAGGAGCGCGTTACACCGCCCAATGGGCCGGTATGCCCGATTCCGTTTACAGCCGGAAAGAAGGAGTCAATGACTATGCGGACGACATCAACACACGTTCCTTCATGACGAATTACGTTGCCGGCGGTTCGGTCTATCTGCCGGCAGACAGCGGCCTGCGCGTTCCGTTGGAAATGTCCGTCGCCCTGCACAGTGACGCCGGCTACAGGACGGACCATTCGCTGATAGGCACACTGGGCATCTACACCACAGCCGCCAACGACGGCCTGCTGGCTTCGGGACTGCCCAGATTGAGTTCGCGCGACTTGTGCGACATGGTGATGACGCAGGTTTACAACGACTTGTCTGCCACCTACGGCACATGGACACGCCGCCAGATGTTCGACCGCAATTACAGCGAGACACGGGTTCCGGGCATTCCGTCCATGATACTGGAAATGCTCTCCCACCAGAATTTCGCAGATATGCGACTGGGCCACGACCCACACTTCAAGTTCACGCTGGCACGCGCCGTCTACAAGGCCATTGTACGTTACAGCGCATCCATGCACCACAAAAAAGGTGTTATACAGCCTCTGCCGGTAGCGGACTTCGCCGTACGGCTGCACAACCAGAAAGCAGAAGCCCGGCTGAGCTGGACTCCGGTCGCTGACCCGCTGGAACCGGAGGCATCCCCGGCCGGATATGTTGTCTACACGCGCCGGAATGGCGAAGACTTCGACAACGGAGTCTACACGTCCGAGCCTCATCTGGATATACCACTGGAAGAAGACGTTCTGTACAGTTTCAAAATAACCGCCGTAAATGCCGGCGGAGAAAGCATGCCTTCCGAAGAACTGTGCGCCCTCAGGGCTTCAAAAAGCCGGGCGTCGGTACTTATCATCAACGGTTTCCAGCGGGTGGCCGGCCCACAGCCTTTCGAGAACGATTCCCTGCAGGGATTCGATCTGCACACAGATCCGGGCGTGGCTTATATGCGAACCGCCGGGCTCTCCGGAGCACAACGTATATTCCGGAAGGACAAAGCCGGCATGCCGGACGAACTGGCTCTCGGGGCCAGCGGCAACGAGTTGGAGGGAATGATTGTCGCCGGAAACACGTTCGACTATCCCGTGTTGCACGGCAGGGACATACAGGCGGCAGGCGGGTATTCCATTGCGTCCTGCAGCCGTACAGCTGTAGAAAAAGGGCGGGTCGACCTGTCCGGATACAACGCCGTCGACCTCATCCTGGGCCTGCAACGCAACGACGGCTACAGCCTTGTACAATATGATGTTCTCGGCGACCTCCTTTGCCGACAGTTGCAGGCTTACACTCGCTCCGGAGGCAATCTCTTTGTCAGCGGTGCCTATCTGTCTTCCCTTTCCACGGAGCAGGAACGGGCTTTCCTCGCTTCTGTACTAAAATGTACGACCAACGGACAGATTCCGTCATGCGAGATAAACGGACTGCGCGGCATGAACGCACAGTTCACCATCCACAGCCGCCTGAACGAGACACGCTATACCGTCCCTTCGTGCAGCAGTCTGTCTCCGGCCGGAAACGCCTATTGCTCCATGCTCTACCTGAACGGCAACCAGTCGGCCGGCACGGCATACGCCGGCAACGATTACCGCTGCATGGTCATAGGTTTCCCGTACGAAAGCATCGTCGAAGACAATATACGCCAGCAGATAATGGGTGGAATCCTGAAATTCCTTCTTGCCCGGTAACAATGAACAAAGCTCCTACGCATGGATATATGGGACAAGAAAAAACGTTCCGCCGTCATGGCCAAAATACGAAGTCGGGACACAAAGCCGGAATGGATTGTGCGCCGGTATCTTTTCTCGCGCGGTTACCGTTATCGTAAAAACGTGAAAGGGTTGCCGGGCACACCGGACATCGTGTTGCGCAAGTATGGCATTGTCATATTCATACACGGATGCTTTTGGCACGGGCACGAAGTGGACGGACACATCCCGCGTTCCAACCAAGAATTCTGGCAAAAGAAGATCGAACGGAACAAGCAACGCGATGTGAAGAACAAGGAAGCATTGCGAAAAATGGGATGGTCTGTCATAACCGTATGGGAATGCCAGTTGAAACCGGCTGTCAGGCAACAGTCTTTATTAGAAATTGAATACTACATCAACCACACGTATCTGGAGAGGTTCAAACCGAAAACGCCCAAACGCTATGACTTCAGGGAGCATGAAGGACAAGCCCCCGGCATGGTTGCCGAAAGCGAGGTGGAGTATGGGAAGAAATAACTTATACAGAATATATTATTGGGTATTTTGCTTCATTTTAACCATTTCGATAAATGAGGCCAATGTCTCAATCTCAGGTTGGAATTCCTTATCAAATGATGTGCGGTAAGGAGCAGGAACAACAAGTTTTAGATGCTCATGCTTCATTTCCCGTAATTGGTTCTTGGATATACCTTGTTGCAAGGTAAATAAATATTTGGTTTCAATGCGGTTAGCCTCGTTCAAGACTTGGCGCCAACGATCTTTACAAGTAGTCTTGGCGCCTAAGAAAACCAACTTATCCGCAGGGAATAGCAGATTATGGTAGGCTTCTCCATTAGGAAACAAGAAATCCGGTTTCTTGTTATCTTCCGTCACGGCTTGTTCCTCATATTCTATGTTTGCAGTCGTAAAAATGGTGGCAAGATGATGCTCCAAAGATTTTCCTGCACGGGATTTGCGACGGTTGAGGATAATATTAGAGAATTTAATCAATTCTTGACAGTTAGAGAAAGGCATACTATAAATCGGAGCATAAACCTTTTCCTCAAAACCACGGAACAAACTATACTCAGTATCAATCCATTTTAATAATTGCTCATCAGGGGCATTACAGACTTTAGCATCTGTGACATTATGGACTTTATTGTATATATATCTAGCAAATTCAGCCATTTGACGAGTCTCTGGAAAACCTGTATATTGGGAAACAAGCTCTTGAATACCTATTTCCATTTGTTTTTCTGGTGTATTGGCCTGAGTAACATCAATCAGTTGATTAGTCTTTTCCGGAGAAAGGTTGAAATAAGCAAAGAAATCGTCAATATCTTGGTCTGTTTGCAAGACAAAGCCATAATAATATGTTTCGCTATATTGCGCAATGACAAGTAAATCACCTACATTGTCCTCCTCAAAGAACGGAAAGCTTTTTCCGAAACGAGTTATTCGATATTCGTTACGTGTTCCTTGTCCATAATATATAAAACGACTTTCTGTAATAAAATCATCCTGCCATTTCACCTCTACAAATTTATCTTTATTCTCACCCTTCACTCCTAATACATCGAATAATAATGGTGCGGCACATTTGGGTATATAGAAACCAGCCTGATGTGATCCGTTTTTTCCTGTATCATTTGCTGTAATGAAACGACAAAATGCATGTTTGGAATTCTGGACCTTAGCTATCGCACTATCCAATATATCGCTCATAATAATTAATCAGTTAACATAGTTCTTACTAATTGCTCGGAAACAGCCGTAATGAGGGGTACGATAACAGAATTTCCGCACTGTCTATAAGCCTGTACATCAGAAACTTGATTAAGACGATATTCATCAGGATACCCCATTAACCTAGCACATTCGCGAGGAGACAATTTACGAGGGTTTCTTCCCTTATCTTGTGGGACAAGGATTTCAGAACCATCTTTATAATAACGAGCACTTAATGTACGAGAAATACCATTGAGATCCACCATTCCGAACCCAAATCCATTTCCCTTAGCACGATGCTTTTCTGCATAATTTTGTAAATAGCTCCACAATTTATCACTCAATGTATATTTCTCATCAATATCAGGATCTAGAATCTCTTTAATACTTCGGGTAGCTTGTCTTTGTTCTGGAAAAGAAAAGTTTTCTTGTCCACAAAAGACATCACGATTAAAGCCTACAATCATGATACGTTCCCGATGCTGAGGCACATAAGTTTGTCCATCCATAACAAGATAGTGAAGCGAATAACGCAATTCTTCCAATGCACCCTTAATTACTTTGAACGTATTCCCTTTGTCATGCGACATCAGGTTCTTGACATTTTCCAAAAAAAATGCCTTAGGACGATGGCGGCTAATAATGTCTGCTACATCGAAAAATAATGTACCTTGTGTTTTATCTCTAAATCCTGTTTCCCGTCCAAGACTTTTTTTCTTGGAAACTCCTGCAATAGAAAATGGCTGACACGGAAAGCCTGCACAAAGCACATCAAATCTTTTTGGAATATAACTTTTGGTGATTTCCTTCGTAATATCCCCAAAAGGCATTTCACCAAAGTTGGCCAAATAAGTCTTTTGGGCATATTTGTTCCATTCCGAAGAAAAAACACATTTGCCACCTTGCGCCTGCATGGCCAAACGGAAACCACCCATGCCTGCAAACAAATCTATAAAAGTAAATTTAGGCTCTTTCGGACTCGGGAACGGCACCTTGAAAAACTCCGAGAACAGATTATATTCAATAGGATTTTCTGCAACTACGCTAATATATTCATCTGTTATTTCTTCTTTATTCTCTTTTTTTCGTTCCAAAAACTCACGAATAGCACTGATAACTTCTCTTTTCTTTTCTTCTTCTATGCAACCGTTATTATGCAAATAATGACTAAGCACAGCCAATTGGTTCGCCCAACTGGTTTCACCATATAATTTAATGCCATTCAACTCATCAATTTCCTCCGGAAAATCAACGAGTTTTATATCTTGTATGGTTGTCTCTTTCGACATCATCTAATTTATAAATCAATTAATGAGAACAAAAGTACCGCTTTTTATTGAAAATAACGAATCTCATTCACATAAACAATGGGGTAGGCACAGCATAGTAATGCTATGATATAGTATCAACAAAGATTGAGCGACATTCAAAAAAAAGGGAGGGCATTTAAATCTACTGTAAATCAAACATATCACCACATGCTTCCTAATTCCGTTTTTTATTGTAACTTTGCAAAAGCAATCTAACACACATATATTTATGTATCAAATACAGACCAACGCATCGGGCTCCCGGCAGATGTGGATCGATGAACAGCACCTGCACACCATACGGAAATACGCCCTGTTTGCCGACCTTATAGACAGCAGCGGAATTGTCAATGAAACCGTACTCGACAAACTGAAACTGAACGTGCAGTCGATCATGCGGTCCGCGGAAGAAAACGACGACCTGATTACCCTCTGTAAGGACGTACTGTTTCACAACAACATGAAGGCTTTCGGTCTGCACCAACTGATAGTCTTGTACCTGAACTGGCTGAAGGAGCTGGAGGAAGCACCGCAACAAGCCGTACAGGAGGAAGCCTGACCATGTCACATTCCGGTCTGATGAAAGAACACAGATTGTCCGACTGGCTACCCACCACCCGCAAGGAAATGGAACTGCGGGGATGGCAACAGGCCGATGTCATACTATTCAGCGCAGACGCATACGTGGATCATCCGTCGTTCGGGGCTGCCGTGGTGGGCAGACTGCTGGAAGCCGAGGGGCTGAAAGTGGCCATTGTCCCCCAGCCCGACTGGCACGGCGACTTCCGGGACTTCCGGAAACTGGGACGCCCCCGGCTGTTCTTCGGCGTGTCACCCGGCTGCATGGACTCTATGGTAAACAAATACACCGCGGCCCGGCGGCTCCGCAGCGAAGACGCTTATTCTCCGGACGGACGGCACGACCTGCGCCCGGAATATCCCACAATCGTCTATACCCGTATCCTGAAAAAACTCTATCCCGACGTACCCGTGGTATTGGGAGGCATCGAAGCATCGCTGCGCCGCCTCACTCACTACGATTATTGGCAGGACCGGCTGATGCCCAGCATCCTGACAGAAAGCGGAGCGGACACCATCCTCTACGGCATGGGCGAGAAACCGCTGGCGGACATGGCGCACAGACTTGTCTCTGCCATGGAAGAAGGCCATGAAGACATTGCCTACGACGAGCACGGCGAGAGCCTGATGACGGCAAGGGCATTCAGAAGAATCGTATTCGACAGCCGTCCGGTATTGCAGACCGTAGTGGCGTATCACCACCGGGAGGATATTCCCGGAGGCATCACGGAAAACGACATTCTTCTGCACAGCCACGAGCAATGCCAGACCGATCCGAAATGCCAGGCCGAGAATTTCCGGCACATCGAGGAAGAAAGCAACAAATACGAAGCCCGGCGCATCATACAGCAGACAGGGCATTGTTTCGTTGTGGTGAATCCTCCGTATCCTCCCCTCACCCAGGGGGAACTGGACGGATCTTTCGACCTGCCATACACCCGCCTGCCTCATCCCAAATACAGAGGAAAGCGCATTCCGGCCTACGAGATGATTAAATTTTCCGTCAACATCCACCGGGGATGTTTCGGAGGATGCGCTTTCTGCACCATCTCGGCCCATCAGGGCAAGTTCATCATGAGCCGGAGCAAGGAAAGCATCCTGCGGGAAGTGGAACAGGTGGCACAGATGCCCGGCTTCAAGGGCTATCTGTCCGATTTGGGCGGGCCGTCCGCCAACATGTATGCCATGAAAGGCAAGAACGAAAAGGCCTGCCGCAAATGCCAGCGCCCGTCCTGCATACATCCGCAGATCTGCCCGAACCTGAACACGGACCATCGGCCGTTGCTGGACATATACCGGACCGTGGACGCTCTGCCGTATATCAAGAAGAGTTTCATCGGCAGCGGAGTACGTTATGACCTGTTGCTGCACGACGCCAAAGACCCGGCCGTCAACAAAGCTGCCGCCGACTACACCCGCGAACTGATAGTGAACCACGTGAGCGGCCGCCTGAAAGTGGCTCCGGAACACACCTGCGAACGGGTACTCCAGCTGATGCGCAAGCCCTCCTTCGCGCTGTTCGGAGAATTCAAACGGTTGTTTGAGCGCATCAACAGGGAGGCCGGACTGAATCAACAGATTATTCCTTATTTTATAAGCAGTCATCCGGGATGTACGGAGGAAGACATGGCCGAACTGGCCATACAGACGAAACAGATGGACTTCCAGCTGGAACAGGTGCAGGATTTCACCCCGACTCCCATGACCGTGAGTACGGAAACCTGGGCCACCGGTTTTCATCCCTATACGCTCGCTCCCGTTTTCAGCGCCAAAACTCCGCAGGAGAAACAGGCACAGCGTATGTTTTTCTTTTGGTACAAACCGGAAGAACGGCAGCGTATCCGGCAGGAACTGGCACGCATCCGGAGGCCGGAACTCATCACCCGGCTGTTCGGCCCCGAAACCGCAAAAGCCCCACGCCCGTCCTCCGGCAAACCGGCACACGGGTTTCACAGCGACCGGCAGAAAAGAAATAAGGGAAAAAACAGATAAATATCAAACCATTCATCATTTAATCCATCCGATATGTTCAACGAACAACGCTCCAATGTCATTCACGGCGTCCTGCTCATCATGGGCTTCAGTTTCGCGGCATTTTACATCGCCGACTTCGCCTGGGTGAAACAACTGTCTTTCAGCCCGCTCATCGTCGGCATCCTCATTGGCATCCTCTATGCCAACAGTCTGCGCAACCATCTCCCCGAGACTTGGGTGCCGGGAATCAAGTTGTGCACCAAACAGATACTGCGCACCGGCATTGTCCTCTACGGTTTCAAACTCACGTTGCAGGACGTGGCCGCCGTAGGCCCGGCCGCCTTGTTCGTCGACACCATCATCGTCTGCGGCACCATCGGGCTGGGGCTGTTGCTGGCCCGCCTACTGAAAATAGACGGAGAGACGGCCCTGATGACCTCCACCGGCAGCGCCATCTGCGGGGCCGCCGCCGTACTGGGTGCCGAACCCGTCGTGCGCTGTCCGGCCCACAAGACAGCCGTGGCCGTGTCCACCGTGGTCATCTTCGGCACACTGTCCATGTTCGTCTACCCCATCCTTTTCCGCTCCGGAGCCTTGTACGCCCTCGACAACATGGGAGTGGCCATCTACACCGGTTCCACGCTCCACGAAGTGGCCCACGTCGTGGGAGCCGGCAACGCCATGGACCCGGATGGTCTGCTGGGCATTTCCAACAATGCCACCATCGTGAAGATGATACGTGTCATGATGCTGGCCCCTGTGCTCGTCATCATGAGCTTCGTCCTGTCCCGGCTGAGGAAAGGTACCCCGTCCGGCGGACAGGCCCGCAAGAACCGCATCACCATCCCTTGGTTCGCATTCGGTTTTCTGGCTGTCATCCTGTTGAATTCCGCCCTCATCCACCTGTTGCGCGACGGGGGCGAGAGCCTGCAGGCCGGCTACGCCGAGTTCCGTGCCAATGTCAGCGGGCTCGACACGTTCCTGCTTACAATGGCCATGACAGCGCTGGGCGCGGAAACCAGTATGGACAAATTCAAACAAGCCGGTGCCAAACCGTTCGTCCTGGCCGGCCTTCTGTACCTATGGCTCCTCCTCGGCGGTTTCCTGCTCTGCAAATACCTCGTCCCGCTGCTCTGACCGGCAGGGCTCTCCGGTTCTTCTTCTCCGCCGCCGTGTGCAGTTTCTTCACGGCGGCCGCCGTCCTGAACCATTACCCATTGAAGCACAGCGCGTTCTGCTTGTTGGTTGCCGGTACAACCAAACAGGCCTCCACTATACACAAATGTTTGTGGAAAAAGTCTTCAATGGTTCAGACTCACTGAGTATCAATAAGTAATGGTTCAGCGAAGGTTCAGCAATAGTTCAGACCCACTGATTATCAATGAGTAATGATTCAGCAAAGGTTCAGGAATTACCGGTTGCGGCGCGCCGTAGCGGCCGTCCGATGAACCATTGGGCGGAAAAACTGAAGGATAAATGAAGGAAAGCTGAAGGATAGCTGAACCATTTATCGCTGACTATCAAATAGTTTGAACCATTGAAGCCTTTTTCCACAAACATGTGTGTAGGGAGGAGGGCGGCGACGGCTGAAAGCGGCTTCCCGCCCGCAGGCGGTTCACTTGTCAAGTGGAGTGCTGTCCACTTGTCAAGCCGTATGCTGTTCACTTGTCGAGTGGAGTGCGGTTCATTAGGTATAGTGAAGTGCTGTCCTTGTTTCCTTACGAATGCATTCTTTACACCCTAAGGATAGTATCCCTTACATCCTTAAAAACGTATTCCTTAGCACCTTACGATTGTATTCGTTAGACCCTAAGGATAGTATTCCTAAGGATGCCATTTCAGTTGGGATGAACAACTCATTTCAGTTTGAGTGACTACATTATCGCAGTTGGAATGGCGACCTTACGACAACTGCAATAACACTCTTCGGATAGTTGGAATATACGAAATGAGGAGAGTGCCAAATGTCGAAAACAGTCGAAGAATGTCGATGTTTTCAAGTTCGTTTTGTCGCACCTTCATTCAGTACTGAATGAGGGTGTAATGAAGCACTGAATGAGACCTTAATACAGTGCTGGATGAAGGACTAACGAAGCACTGAATGCCCCCCTAACAAAGCACTGAATGAAGGGGTAATAAAGCACTGAATGAAAATCCGCCCAAACACGGTATGACGATGCGTTGAGAACAAACAGAGAAACGGAACAATCACACTGAGCCTTAAAAAACAGTGGATTTATATTTTAGATTTTCATCGGTTTGACTTAACCGATTGAGGAACGAAAATTCCTCAAAAGAGAAAATGTTTTCCTGTCTATATAACCTCACGGTTATAATGTTTATTCTAATTTTTCTATTTTTTGGCTTTGCTTTTTGCTTGAATGATTGAATTTGAATATCTTTGCAATAATATTATCTACACTGTGGTGTCAACAATGGTGGCGGGTAATATATTACATAATTAAAAGCGTCATTGATGCTTTGTCTTGTGGCTTTCTGAAACCTGAGAAATTTCGAATTGTTGGTCATGGACAATGTCAGAAGTGAATGCTACGGATATGTTAAGTTGTATCCCGGAGTGTGTAGTGGGAGTATATAATACTCTCCGCACACTTTTATGGGAACGTGCAACATATTTGCTGGGCAGACACTCCATTTGTTCACCAACAAGGTTTTCTCAGGACCTCAGAAGCGGACAAGTGGATGTGGAAGCCCACGTTTTTATTATGTAATCAAAATATTTTAAAAGAAAAATACACGAAGGTGCCAAATGTGGGTATAATTCTGTTGATTTGGCACCGCCGCGAATCGACCAATCTATATTTCTTAGTATAGGCGGATGGATGTCAGAAGGGTGCCTGAGGATATGTCGTCAACACGAAATCAACCAGGTTGAATCTGATTTTATCAAACTGCACAAGGGATTTTATCCCTAACTGATTATTGAAATCCGCCGCGGTGGAAGATTGCGAAGTGCCAACCGTGAGCTCCTGAATCCCCATCGTATGTCCGCCCAAACTTACAGAAATATTTTTGATGCGGTAACATAAAGATTCAGCAACACCGCCAAGACCACCGTAGCGAACAGTATCTGCTTTTGCATTGGCCATAATGAAATCCTTATTGGCATTGAAGAACGCTTCTTTCTTTATATGCCCTTGGAAAGAGCTTTCCCAATCCAAATACAAAAGTATAAAATTCCGTGATACAACGCTCATAAAACACCAAATATCACGGATTCTGTCTTGATTTATAGATTAGTGGCTTGCTCGGGATTCTGCCGGACATCAAAGCCTTGCCCGCTTTTTACGGTTGGCTTCATTTGATTCTATAAATGCTTTATAAATAGATATTTCAGTGACATTTCAATCTCTTTTATCGGTTATTCCAAAGATTTATTGTAACTTTGTCCACATAACTTAATCCATTACTACCATGAACAGAATTAGCTTATGGGCATTGCTTTTGATCTGCACGACACTGTCCACCCCAGCCATGGCACAAAGCAATCTTGAACTGCGCCACCAATACGTAATGAAAAACCTGAAACTGAACAAGGAACTGACCGGCAAGTTCTCTCCCGTATGCAAAAACTATCTGGAGGAACTGAAAATCGCAAAGTCCGAGTACAGCAAGCTGAAAGACAAATATAAGGATGCGGAGAAAAACGGCACGCTGACCAACGGACAGGCCGAACAACTGCTCAACGCCAAGTTTGAAGCTGACGCAAAAGAACTCGCAGTCAGAAAGAAATACTACGAGGAATTCAAGAAAGTGCTTCCGCTGAAGAAAGTATACTACGCTTTCGACCTGGCGAACGACAAAAAGAGCAAGGTGAAAGGAGAGAAAAACTGACCTCCATTTTTCCATTCCATACAAGCCCGGACGATTGCCCAGCCATCAGCCGGGCGTTTTCGTAATCCAAAAGAATATTCTAACATATCATCTATGGCAACAGTAGACGACAAGAAAATCATCTTTTCAATGGTCGGCGTCAGCAAGACCATTCAACAAACCAACAAACAAGTATTAAAGAATATCTATCTGAGCTTTTTCTACGGAGCCAAGATAGGTATCATCGGTCTCAACGGCTCCGGTAAGTCCACTTTGATGAAAATCATTGCCGGACTGGACACGAACTACCAGGGGGAAGTGGTGTTCTCTCCGGGATACAGCGTAGGATACCTGCCACAGGAGCCCCAACTCGACGACACGAAGACGGTGAAAGAGGTGGTGATGGAAGGCGTACAACCCATCGTGGATGCACTGGCAGAATACGAGGAAATCAACCAGAAGTTCGGACTGCCGGAATATTATGAAAACGAAGACAAGATGAACGGGCTCTTCACCCGCCAGGGAGAATTGCAGGATATATTGGACGCTTCGGATGCCTGGAATCTGGACAGCAAACTGGAACGTGCCATGGATGCACTGCGTTGTCCGCCGGCCGACCAGACTGTGGAGAACCTGTCGGGCGGCGAACGCCGCCGTGTGGCCCTATGCCGCTTGTTGCTGCAGAAGCCTGACGTCCTGCTCCTCGACGAACCGACCAACCACTTGGATGCCGAGAGCATCGACTGGCTGGAACAGCATCTGAACCAATACGAAGGAACGGTCATTGCCGTGACTCACGACCGCTACTTCCTGGATGACGTAGCCGGATGGATTCTGGAACTGGACCGCGGGGAAGGCATACCCTGGAAAGGCAATTACTCTTCCTGGCTGGAACAGAAGACCAAACGCATGGAACAGGAGGAAAAGACGGCCAGCAAGCGCCGCAAGACACTGGAACGCGAGCTGGAATGGGTGCGCATGGCTCCCAAAGCACGCCAGGCCAAGGGCAAGGCACGTCTGAACTCATACGACAAGCTGCTCAACGAGGACCAGAAGGAAAAAGAAGAAAAACTGGAAATCTATATCCCCAACGGCCCGCGCCTGGGCAACAAGGTCATCGAAGCGACGGGCGTAAGCAAGGCTTTCGGCGAAAAAGTATTGTTCAACAATCTGAACTTCATGCTTCCGCCCAACGGCATCGTAGGAGTAATAGGTCCGAACGGAGCCGGAAAAACGACCTTGTTCCGCCTGATTATGGGACTGGACACGCCCGACGCTGGAACATTCGACGTGGGGGAGACCGTTAAATTGGCCTATGTGGACCAAAGCCACAAGGACATTGCTCCGGACAAGAGTGTCTACGAGGTCATCAGCGGAGGCAACGACCTGATCCGCATCGGTAGCCGGGACATCAACGCACGGGCTTACCTGAGCCGTTTCAACTTCTCGGGAGGTGATCAGGAAAAGAAATGCGGCGTGCTCTCCGGCGGCGAACGCAACCGCCTGCATCTCGCCATGGCACTGAAGGAGGAAGGCAACGTTCTGTTGCTGGACGAACCCACCAACGACATCGACGTAAATACCCTGCGCGCCCTGGAAGAGGGTCTGGAAGGATTCGCCGGCTGCGCCGTGGTCATCAGCCACGACCGCTGGTTCCTCGACCGTATCTGCACCCACATACTTGCTTTTGAAGGAGAAGGCAATGTGTTCTTCTTCGAAGGAAGCTACTCCGACTATGAGTCCAACAAGATGAAGCGGCTGGGACTGGAGGAACCGAAACGCATCCGCTACCGCAAACTGATGGAGGACTGAACATGAAGAAAATCTTGGCCATCCACGCCGTGGAGGGCGAGCGCATAAACCTTCATTTCGAAGGAGCGGAAGTCACACAGTTGCAAACCGGAGTCGGCAAGGCACAGACGGCCATCCGGCTTACCCAGGCATTGTCGCAGACAAGGCCCGATCTGGTGATTAATTATGGCAGTGCAGGGACGCTGACCCACAACGTAGGCGACCTCATTGTATGCCGCGACTTCACGGACCGCGATCTGGAACTAATCGGGATTCCCGACACCGGGAGTCCCCTGTCTACCTCCGCACTGCTGGAAGAGGCCGGCTTATGCAGTACCTGGACATCCGTAACACCGCAGGAAACGGCTTTCTTCGCCGGACATGTATGCAGCACAGGCGACAGTTTTGTCACAGAGACCGGTAACATACGCGGCGACGTGGTGGACATGGAGGCATACGCGGCCGCCCAGGCCTGCCTCCTGCACAATGTCCCGTTTATCTCCGTGAAATATGTGACGGACATCGTCGGGCAGAACTCCATCCGCCAATGGGAAGAAAAACTGGCCGATGCCCGGCTGGGACTCAAGGCTTTTTTCTCCTCCCGCACCTTATCTTGATTTACAGCCATGGGAAAGAATAACAATGATTGGAAAAGCCGTCTGGGAATGGTCTATTCCACCAATCCCGACTTCAGTTTCGACACGGAAGAAGATACGGAACCGGAAACATTGCCACGCGAGCAACAACCGTTGCGTACAAGCATCGAGAAGAAAAACCGGGGTGGCAAGGTTGTCACTGTGATACGGGGATTCATCGGTACGGAAGAAGACCTGAAAGCGCTCGGCAAACTGCTCAAGACCCGCTGCGGAGTGGGCGGAGCCGTCAAAGACGGGGAAATACTGATACAAGGCGAATGGCGCGACAAGATCGTGACATTGCTCCGTTCCGAAGGCTATAAACAGACCAAGTAATTACGAAAAACAGAAAATCAGATTTATGATGAACAGAACAAGATCAATCCTTGCCCTACTGGGCCTGATGGTATGGCTGCCGGCCATACTGTGGGCCGGCATACTCGAAAGCCGGCTGACGTCCATCCCGGCCATCAAACGGGTGGACACTCTCGAAACGACCCGTTTTGCCGAAAAATACGTCGTCCGCTTCCAGCATCCTGTGGATTACGCCAATCCTTCTGCCGGCACGTTTGAACAACGGGTCATCATCGGGCACAAAGGGTTCGACCGCCCCACTGTCCTAGTGACGGAAGGTTACGGGGCAGCATACGCCTTGAACAAGGATTTCACCGAGGAACTGTGCGAAATCCTCAACGCCAACCTGGTGTTCGTCGAATACCGCTATTTCTTGGAATCCACGCCCGCCCCCTGCAACTGGGAGCATCTTACGGTATGGAATTCCCTGAACGACCTGCACGAGGTGCGCACGGCATTCAGTAACGTATACGAACGGAAATGGCTGGCTACGGGCGTGAGCAAAGGCGGCATGACAAGTCTGTTCTACCGGGCTTACTTCCCGAACGACGTGGATGTGACCGTCCCTTACGTGGCCCCGCTGAACGCCGCCGTGGAGGACGGACGCCATGAGCCGTTCATCAGCAACACGGCCGGTACGGCGGAACAGCGCAAATGCATCGAGGCCTACCAGTTGGAACTGCTGAAACGGAAAGGCCGTCTGATGCCGCTCTTCGAACAGTTCTGCAACGAAAAAGGCTACCAGTTCAATGCACCGCTGGACGAAATCTATGATTTCTGCGTACTGGAACTGGCGTTCTCTCTCTGGCAATGGGGCACGCCCGTGCACAAGCTTGCATCCTCCCAGTCGGATGACGAGACATTGTTCAAGAACTTCATCCAGTTGTGCGGCCCGGAATATTTCCAGCCGAAAACCGGCAACCTGTCATTCTTTGTCCAAGCCGCCCGCGAACTAGGTTACTACGGCTACGACATGCGTCCGTTCCGCAACTATATGAGCATCCGCACCACGAAGGATTACCTGCGCCGTCTGATGCTCCCCGCCGATATGCCTCGGTATAAATTCAGCAAAAAGTTATATAAGCACACACGTAAATTCTTGAAGAAGAACGACCCGAAAATCATGTTCATCTATGGAGAGAACGACCCGTGGTCGGCTTCGGGTGTCATCACTTGGCTGGACTTCAGTCATAAGCGTGAGATGTGTGCGTTTGTCGACCCTGTCGGCTCCCATATCTCGCGTATCAACACGTTGCCTCCTTCCCTGCGCGACGCCGCCATTGCCCGTCTGCTCCGCTGGATGGAATAAACGCTGTTCATAACTGTATCACATATAGAAAGCACCCCAAAAGTTAGACACAAAACTTTTGGGGTGCAATTTAGCATATGATATATATTCCTATGTCATAAAACCCTATTCGACGATTGTATAACGCCCCTCTTTACGTGGCTTCGAGACCGGATAAGGGCCGTCGACATAGCCCAGAATCACAAAGCAATGGGCTACCATGTTATCGGGAATGTTCCAGTCCCGCAAAATATGTTCACCTTCGGAATTCGAGAAAGTTTCCTCCCCACGGGCCAAAATGCACGACGATATGCCGAGTGCCGTAGCTTCGAGCACCATGTTTTCGGCGGCACAAAAAGCATCGGGCACGGAATAGAGGAAATTTTTCAGTCCAAAAATCGTGATGACGGTCGGGGCGCCGTAAAATCCTGAACGTATGGAAGGATCGTCGATAATCGAAGGCTGGTCTTTCGACACGAAACCACCCATGAGACGCGAACGGTCAAGGCCGCTGACGTTCAACCTGCCGATGATGCCATTAAGCCGTTTGTTCCGGCAGGCGACAAAACGACTGCGCTGCCCTCCTCCGGCGTTGGGAGCATAGACTCCGGCTTCGAGTATTTTCTGCAGATCTTCTTCCGGCACCTGCCGGTCGGTATATCGCCGGATACTCCGACGATATTTTATCAGTTCAAGTATATCCTTCATATTATAAATTTTTCCAACATTGCGGGTCTGACGCATAGAAATCGTGCGTGTAACCGTATGCCACGGCGGGACATCCCCGACAGAAACGCAACAGTTCACAACGGGAACATTTCTCAAATCGGTCGTATTGCCGGTAGACGTTCATCTTTTCGCCGTTATAAATGTGGTATATATGTTCATGGAACAGATTGCCCACCGGGCTTTCGAACCGCCGGCAGGCCATGACACCGCCTGTGGGCAAAATAGTCATGTGGCAATCACCGCAATGGCAACCGTCGTAAACCGTATCGGCATCCACCGCATCAGGTATTCGGAACAGTCCTTTTTCATAGAGGAACAGCGTCCACAAATGGTCTTTCAGGTTAAACGTCGTGCCACATTCCTTGTATTGCACAAACTTCTGCCAAATACGCTCCAGAAAATCGCGGTACTCCAACGGTTCGATGTGAGTGCTTTTTTCGAAAGAAGTGGGACAATAACGCCCGAAAGCGAAAATATCCACTTTGTGAGCCACTACCAGATCAATGATATCCGGTATTTCACAGATATTAGTGCCCGAAACGGTCGTCATGACAGCGCAGCGAATGCCGGCACGACGGATCACGGCTATTTTTTCAATCGTCGTGTCGAATGAACCGGGTTTACGGATGGCATCGTGCGTTTCCCGAAGCCCGTCAATAGATAGCTGGTATTTATCGCAGCCGTATGCTCTCAGACGGTTACAAACCTCTTCGGTCAAATGAAACGGATTACCCAATATCGTGAACGGAATGCCTTGCCCCCTGAGTAACGCAAGAATATCCCAGAAACGACTGTGCAGAATCGGGTCACCACCCGTGATATAAAAATAGGGCTGACGATTCATACGGCGGCACATCTCCACACAATCGACTATCACTTGCCGTGCTCGTGGAAAAGGCATCTCCACCAGTTTGGAATGTCCTTCCGAGAATATATAACAGTGTTTGCAACGTTGGTCGCAACTGTCAGTAATGTGCCACTGAAATGCAAAGTATTCCATAATCTGCAATTTGTCTGTGAATCCTAATTGAAACCGAATCGGACTCTGTGCCATAAATCACTTTACGGCACAGAGCCGATTTCAGCGAAACAGCAGATTACTTGTCGCCGGCTCCGCAAGCCGAACCACAAGCAGCCGGTTTGGGCTCGGGGTTGTCATCACCTGCACCACAAGCCGAACCGCAGGCTCCGCTTGGATTTTCCGTTTCCTCTTTTGCACAAAGGTAGCTTTGCGCGCTTCTCTTTGCGGAATAAACTCCGCATACAGATACTCTTTTCATACTACTTGTAATTTTTAGTGAATATATTACAAGGAAAAACCGCTGTGTTACGCAACTGATTTATCCTTCCATCAATGCAAAAATATATCACATAACACTATTTTGCAAGAAGTTACATTCTGGTTCAATAGTAACCTTTTTCTCGTTTTTGCAGAAAATCAGCATATTTGTAATGCGTTAAAAAAATAAAAACATATCCCGAAAACAATATCTGAATTTTATTACTAATTTTGCAATAAGAAGCAACTTTTAAATCGTAAGCAATGCTGAAAAAAGAAGAGCGCAACTCGATTATCGAAATTTGTCCCGTTCGGAACGTAATTGCCCGTTTCGGAAACAAATGGGCATTGTTGGTCGTACTGGTTTTAAGTGAACAAAAGAAGGTCCGTTTCAACGAACTATGCCGATTGATACCCGATATTTCATCCCGTGTCCTGTCCGGCACATTGAGGACGTTGGAGGCCGATGGACTCATCTCCCGCAAAATATATCCCGTGGTACCTCCGAAAGTAGAATATCAACTGACAGAAATGGGATATTCATTAGTACCTCTTATTACCCAACTAACCGAATGGGCACAAACCAACATAAAGAAAATTGTAGAGCACCGAAAAGAGTTCGAGACAGAGAACAAAGGCTAATAAGCCTAACTGCAGAAACAATAGTTTCATTATATCAGATTTCGGTGGAAACAACATTAAACAAAGTATTTCGAGCCTAAGATATTATACCGTATCTCCACGCATTGTCAAGGCCATAATATGGAATTACCAGAAATAAATAACAAACAATCATGAGAACCAAACATTTTTTATCAGCCACGCTCGCGTTATGCTTCTGCGCGAAAGTATATGCGCAGATGATTGATAATGAACATGCATTCATTAAAGAGAACATGGAATTTGCAGCTAAACAATGCAGCCTCATGTTGCAGACCCCCTCCAAAGGCAAAGCTGTCATGCCCCACAGTCTGACCCGCAACGGACAGCAGGCCAAAGGCAGTATTTATCTATGGACAGCCGGTTTCTTCCCGGGTACATTGTGGTACGTGTCAGAGTACACAAACAACAAAGATTTACGCGATTCCGCACGGGTATACACGGAGAAAATGGAGCCCGTAAAGACCTTTACCGGCAACCACGACATAGGTTTCATGATGTATTGCAGTTACGGGAACGCCAACCGTTTCGTTCCGGACAGCCGTTATGATGACATTCTTATCGAATCGGCCCGTTCACTCTGTAGCCGTTTCAATGCAACCACCGGAACCATACAATCGTGGAACAGTTTCCGTTCCTGGCACGGAGACGAAACGTATGATTTTCCCGTGATTATCGATAATATGATGAACCTCGAACTATTGTTCTTCGCGTCACGCAAAACCGGAGACCGGAAGTTTAAGGATATGGCCGTGTCACATGCCGAGAAAACTATGAAAAACCAGGTGCGCAATGACTATAGTTGCTATCATGTCGTGTATTATGACAAGAACACCGGCAAGGCTATCAAAGGCGAAACGGCACAGGGATATGCCGACAATTCAACCTGGGCCAGAGGACAGGCATGGGGTATATACGGTTTTACGATGGTCTATCGGGAAACTCAGGATCCCCGTTTCCTGAAAACAGCCCAAAGAATGGCAGACTATTATGTCAACCATCCAGGTTTGCCTGCCGACAAGATTACATACTGGGACTTCAATGCCAACCAGAACGGCTACACTCCGGGAATACGTTCGAATGCCAACAACGTCGTAACCAACTACCGTGATGCGTCCGCCGCTGCGACAATAGCCTCTGCCCTGCTGGAACTGAGCACTTATACCAAAGGGAAAAAAGGAAAAGCATATCTGGAAACAGCCCGGCAGATACTGCATTCATTAGGCAGTCCGGCATACAGAGCCCAAGAGGGCGCCAACGGCAACTTCATCCTTATGCATAGCGTCGGTTCCATCCCCCATAACTCGGAGATAGACGTCCCGCTGACCTATGCCGATTACTATTTTACAGAAGCTCTTTACCGTTACGACCGTCTGCTCAACGGACAACCTTTATTCTAACCAATAATACTATCATCACATTATGAAATACCGTAGTTTATATGTTGCATTCATGTTGCTACTGACCGCATCAGTCTTTGACGTACAGGCACGTAACAAAAAAACGCCTAAAGCACAAATAACCCAAACAACAGGATCCGAGGACCGTGCCCTGTGGGTAAAGTATCTCTGGAAAATATCCTATCCGGTAATCCACAATCTGGCAGAAGGCGCCTTACGGCAAAATATGCCACTGGAGAAATCGGCTCACTACAACCTGAACCTTGAGAAAGTAACCTATCTGGAAGCTGTCGGCCGTACTTTAGCCGGCGTAGCTCCCTGGCTGGAGCTTCCTGATGATGACACGGAAGAAGGAAAGATGCGTAAACAGTTGCGCGAAGAAGTATTGAAAGGACTTAAGAATGCGGTAGATCCGGCGTCACCGGACAGACTGAATTTCGAGAGCCAGGCCCAACCGATTGTAGACGCTGCTTATCTGGCACACGCCTTTCTACGCGCCCCCAAATCCCTGTGGGAACCATTGGACGCTACCACCAAACAACGTTACATCGCCGCTTTCAAAAGTCTGAGAAACCGTACGGGAGCCTACAACAACTGGTTGCTTTTTGCCGGTATCACCGAAGCATTTCTCTTGCAGCAAGGCGAACAACCCGATCCGTTCCGCATCTCACTGGCGAAGAACAAGATAAAAGAGTGGTATGTCGGTGACGGCTGGTACAGCGACGGCAGCAAATTCAGCATGGATTACTACAACGCTTATGTAATGCATCCGATGATGGTTGAGATGCTGGAAACATTGCTGGCTAAAAAACGTGCCAACCAAACTGAATACGACGAAGCCCTGCGCAGAATGATCCGCCACTCCGAATTCTCAGAAAGAATCATCGGGCCTGACGGTACATACCCTGCTTTCGGCCGCTCTGTCACCTACCGTACGGCTGCGTTTCAGTCGCTGGCCGAAGTCGCTCTGCGCGAAAAACTGCCGGAACATGTTACCCCGGCTCAGGTTCGTTGTGCCCTGACTGCCGTTCATCGCAACATGTTCGAAGGCAACCAGAATTTTGATTCCAACGGATGGCTCGTTCTCGGATTCAACGGTCACCAGCCCGAAGCTGCCGACGTATACACCTCCACGGGCAGTCTCTATATGGCCACACTTAGTTTCCTGCCTTTGGGTCTTCCCGCAGACAACAGATTCTGGACCGACGCTCCAGCCGACTGGACCACCAAAAGAGCTTGGAAAGGCGAATCTCTCCATAAAGACTACAAAGTGGAATACTAAATGATAGCGATGAGGTCGCGTCGTAAACGGGAAATTAATCTCCATTAATTACGACGCGACCTCATCTTACGGTATTCTCTACCGCTTTAAGGTACAGACCGATCAGTCAAGTTTGTCTTTCACCTTATCCTTAACATCTTCATATCCTTCCTTCATTTTCTTAACACCGTCTTTGGCCTTTTCAAGCCCCTCTTCGGTTTCATCCTTGACTTTTTCGACACCATCTTTCACGTCTTCTTTCGCTGCTTCCCATTTGTCTTTTATTTTTTCGACTTCTTTCTCTGTCTTTTCCGAAGCCTTGTCAAGTGCCTTGTCTGCCGAACGACCGGCTTTTTCAAACGTGTGACGCTTTTCCGATGAACTGTTTTTATACTTACAAGCCACTACCGTAAGTACTGCCGTCACTACCAATCCAAACACTAAAATCTTTTTCATAATCCAGTTTTTATAAATTAATAAACAGGTTATCATCCCTTCGTTACAGAAATCCGTCCGGTATCTGAATCTCTGTGACAAAGATAGACGTTTGCAAAGCAAACAAAAAATAATATTGCATTTGTTCAGTCTCCTTAATATGAGTTATCTAAAAAATATTTTAGATTAGGAAGATATATATAATTTTATAAAACGCGACGAGAAAAACAAGCACATACCGGGGCATACCGGTCATTTCACAATCTTGAAACGGGCAAAACGCAGAAGCAGCTGTTTCTTTCCGCTGTGCTGAAACTCCACCGTGGCCTTGGTGTTTTCTCCGCTGCCTTCCACCTGCAACACCCGCCCCACACCAAAACGCTCATGTTCGATGGTCTGCCCCACTTGTACCAGCGCCTTCCCGCCGGAAACGGAAGAAGATGGTGAGGACAAGGCGGCCGGACGGGACACAGGAGATGTCACACGCTTCAGTCCGCTCACCGAAGCCACACGACGCACAGGGCCATTGCTTTCGTAGTCCTCCATCCTTGTTCCTCCAGAGAAACGGGAACGGGACGGCATGTCCGAAGAAGCTGCGGAACGCGCAGAAGCGTCCACTTTCAGATATCGTGCATCAATCTCTCTCAAAAAACGACTAGGATTGCCAAATTCAGTTTTGCCAAAGCGGTAACGGCTGAGAGCATAGGTAAGGAAACAACGTTCCTCCGCCCGGGTCAAAGCCACGTAGAACAACCGGCGCTCTTCCTCCAGCCCCCGCATACCGTCCATGGCCATTTGGTTTGGAAACAGGTTCTCCTCCAGTCCGACCACAAACACGACACGAAATTCCAATCCCTTGGCCGAATGCACAGTCATGAGCGTGACCTTACTGTCATCCCCGCCCTTGTCCTCGTCCAAATCGCTCAACAAGGAGACCTCCTGCAGAAAGTCCGGCAGGAAACATTCCTCGGCTCTGCCTTCCTCTTTCCGCCCGGCCACAAACTCATTCAGTCCGCCCATCAGTTCCTGTATGTTCTCCTGACGACTTACATTCTCGGGATCGTTGTTCTGAAATATGTCACGGACAAGCCCGCTTTCCTGCAAAATACGCTCGGCTAACACATCCGCCTCCGACATAAGGACATCTTTGCGGAACTGTTCTATCATCGCACAGAAACTACGCAACTTCGTACACGTACCTTTGTTCAGCCCAACCCCGAAAGTCTCTGGGTCACACGCCACAGCCAACAGACTCGCCTCGTTCTCCGAAGCCGCTATCCCTATCTTCTCCAGCGTGGTCTGCCCGATGCCCCGCGCCGGATAGTTCACGATGCGCTTGAAAGCCTCTTCATCATTAGGATTTACCACTAACCGAAAGTATGCGATGGCATCCTTGATTTCCTTGCGCTGATAAAAAGACAGACCACCATAGATGCGATAAGGCATGCTGCGCTTGCGCAACGCCTCCTCAAACGAACGGCTCTGGGAGTTAGTACGATAGAGAATGACAAAATCCGTATATTCCATGTTCTCAGCCCGACGCAATTCGGCTATCTTATTCACCACGATGTCCGCTTCTTCTATGTCGCTATATGCCCCGTATACAGATACGGGAGCCCCCTGGGCATTCTCACTGAACACAGACTTCTCTATCCGGTCGCGGTTGTGGTCGATAAGACTGTTGGCTGCCGCCACGATGTTCTTTGTGGACCGATAATTCTGTTCCAGTTTAAACAGGCGCGCATCCGTATATTTCTCGCAGAATTTAAGAATATTGTCAACACTCGCCCCCCGGAAGCTATAGATGCTTTGCGCATCGTCTCCCACGGCACAGACCCGTTGCCGTTCTCCGGTCAGTTGCCATACGATTTTATGTTGGGCATAGTTCGTATCCTGATACTCATCCACCAACACATACTGAAAACGTTCGGCATAACGGGCACATACGTCGGGATGCTCTTCGAAAAGCAAGTAAGTGTTGAACAGCAGATCATCAAAATCCATGGCATCGGCTAACCGGCATCGCTGGCAATAACGCCGATATATCTCACCAGTTAAAGGAATGTGGGCGGCCTCATCGGCCTTGCGCACCTGAGCATTACGTATGTATGCTTCTGGGGCTATAAGACGGTTCTTGGCCAGACTGATGTGGTGCTGTACCGTTACTGGCTTGTAAGTCTTTTCGTCCAGCCCCATTTCCTTAATCAGGGTCTTCAGCAGATTGCGGGAATCGGCTTGGTCGTAAATCGTATAGGACGACGTAAAACCGAGATACCCTGCTTCCGTCCGCAAGATACGAGAAAAGATAGAATGAAACGTTCCCATCCACAGACGGGCGGCCGCCTCCTTCCCCACCTGTCCGGCAATACGTTCCTGCATTTCCCGGGCGGCCTTGTTCGTAAACGTCAATGCCAGAATATTCCACGGAGCCATCCCCTGTTCCAGCAGATAGGCTATCTTGTATGTCAGCACGCGGGTTTTTCCGGAACCGGCTCCGGCTATCACCAGCTGGGGGCCATCGGTATAAGCGACCGCCTCGTATTGACGCTCGTTCAGTTCCGTTTTATAATCTATTGCCATGATGTATGATGAGATGATTGCTTTGCAGACACAAAGATAGGGATAAAAAGAAGATTACACGAAAGAATCAGGAAGAATCAGACAAGCCCCGCCATATAACGAACACAGCCCCACAGGAAAGAGGCAAGCACACAAATGCAGAACCAGTCGGCATAGGACGACATGCCATGACAGAACATACGGGCAACCTCTGCCGCCCGATGGATTCTATTGCTCAGCAATCCATAAAACAAGACGGACAGCAATGTCCCGACCGACAGAGCCGGCAATAATCCCCGCATGAAAGGAGAAGGACTGATGCGCCCCGTGGCACTCAGCAGAATGCCATGGGGCAAAACACCCCACACCAGCATCACCATTCCCCAGACCATCCACACGACAACAGACACACACAAAGCATGCCTTTGACGTTGGCTGACCGGTCTGTCGCTCCGCCCTGACAACATGGCACCGACCGTCGAATCGAGTCCCGTATAACGCACAGCCCCCCACACGGTAAGCAACAACCAGACCTGCATCGTCCCGGTACCGAACAGGTTTTCATGACTGTGGGAAAACCACCAGCGCAACCCTTCGGCCGACAGCAGGCTGTTGACCGGCCAGCCTGCCGCTTCACCTATCCATGAGCCAACAGTGACCAAAGCAAGCAGAACCAACAGGCCCAACAGCAGAAAGTCCGCGACACGATGCAACGCCATCCCTCTCATGCCTTATTCGTCATCGGCTTGAAGCCGGTTTATGTCTATAATACCTAGTTCGAGAGCTTTCACCACCAAGCGGGTCGCATTCACGCCCGAACGTTCCCCCCCAGGAAACAGGCGGCCAACCAGATCGTTCTGCCGTTTCTCCAAGCTCTTCACCCCGAAAGGCATTCCTTTGAGATTGGTTATCATCTCTTTTGTATATCCCAGTGCCAGATGGCGAAGGAAACGTTCGTCATATTCGTCTATGTCATAATCGATGACAGCTTCCACCCTCCGGCTATCAGCCTGCACGGCCTGCTGGAAACGCCGGACAATCTTCTCCATGATAGGCTGGTTGAACACCCAGCGGCGACCACTCAGCACCTGCTGCACATCTGTCTCGGTGAGCATTTCGCCCGTTTTCAGGATAATGCCGTCGGCACCGGCGGACAACGCATCCACCCAAAGTTTTTCATTGAGTACCTCACCCGTAAAGATAAGCACATGCACCGAGGGATAACGGCGACGTACCTCCCGGCAGATGTCCACCCCCACTGTGGTGGAGCCTCCCAGACCCAAGTCAAGCAACACGAGGTCGGGCATCTGCACGGAGATCAGTTTCCAGAATTCAGTCTCATTCATGGCCGTACCTATAACCTCGGCATCCGGTATGTCGCTCCGGAAGATTTCTTCCGTGCCTTTCAGTTCCAATTTTACATCTTCTACGATGATTACTTTAAAAGGTTTCATGCTCTTTTGATTTAGGAAGTGTAAACCAAATACAATAGCCACCGTCCGGGAGGGCTTCCGCATTGATGCGGCAACCACAGTGGTTGGTAAACATATCGTGTTCTCTGATTATCTGTTTGCTTATTAAATAAGGTATATGACTCGCGTCGGGCATAAACAGCTCATGCAGCTCCGCTTCTGTATGGCCGACCGTTTCACACATCAGGGTAAAACGGACAAAGCGTCCTTCGTCCTCCGCCCGCAGGGTCAACGCAGGCTCCGTCGACGCACGCCTGCAGTCTTCCACCGTTGCCGACAGAAGGACTTCCAGCAGACAGGCCAACAAATCGGCATCCCCCGTCACGGCAGACGTCCCGGAGACATTCTCCGCGACAAGAAGTCCTTCCCCTGACTCGCGCATCAGGACAGACATCCGTCGCAAGGCTCCGTCCAGCAGTCCGTCTATCTGGCAGGGACGGCGCCGGAAGTTCACGCGTGCCAACTGATGTTCAGCCTGACGTCCCAGCAGGGTATAGAGAGTCCGGTAATACAACACCCACTCGTTCAGTTCTTCCACCATAGCCGGTATGTCGTCTTTTTCATCGTCCGCTCTGGCCAGCCGATCCGCCATCTGGCTGATACGTCCCGGATAGTACATGGCCTCGTGCTTAATAGTAGAAAGACAGTTGTCTAGTATCTGATTCTGCACATGCAATTGATTTTCCTCGTACAAGGCCCTCTGCCGCTCGTCTTCCGCCTGTTCCAGTTCCTCACGTTCCTGCCTGCGGCGCACCAGACCGCCGTAAAGCAAAGCTGACAGATAGTTCACCATCATCTCGTCCAGCAGGTATTCCGGCTCACCGGCCGCCCCATCGTCCGGTACATGTATCTGCAACGTACCGAAACGCACGTCCCGCCCCAAAGCGCCCTCTACCCGCAACGGATAGGAGCGGACACGGGAATCTGCCGAAGCATGGAAAGCGGCATCGCCGACCGTGAAACATCCCGACGCCACGCCGTTCTCATCACACAGTTCCAGCTGCAGGCCGTCCACGGCATGTATTTCGTTCAGCCCTTCCCACACCGTCTGCAACAGCTCCGTGACACGATGGTTCATATCGCCGCCCTTACGGAAACACTCCAGCAGGCGGCGGTTGGTCGCGAGCAACTGGGCCAGATTCATACGGAACAACAGGACGCGCCGGAAATAAAATATGTAGAACACCAGAATTCCCACGGCTGCCAGGCAGACCAACAGAATGATGCCCACCCTCTTGTTGTTCTGCGACGCCTCCATCGCCTTGCAATCCGCCCCCAGGGTCCGATCCTGGCTGACCCACTTATAGAGTTGCGTATATACGTCGTTGTTGTATTGATAAAGCCCCCATTCGTGCATGGCCAGGGCGGCCACCGCCGTTTCATTCCGCCACCCCAACAGCAGACCGTAGTCCATTTCCGTCCAACCGTCCGTCCACCATTTCACTTCCGAGGGGACCTCCGCCCCATCACCAGCTTCGCGGTCCAGGAAATCGTACTTGCCGGGATTGGCAAGGCTATAATAGACGTTCAGGTAATGAAGCGTGGAATCGGAATAGGCCAAAGCATGTTCATAGGCTCCTTCAAGATTGGCAAAATACAACGAATCGTTATACATGCGCGCCTGTTGCAAAAGGGCGGCATACCGTTGCCCGCTTTCCGGAACGGCCGCTTCCGCCGCCCGGGCATCGCAAACGCCGCTGCTCCACAATAGCAACCCTGCGAACAAAGACTTACGCACCCCCCGGGGCAACCGGAAGCCAAAACACGAACCTTGCCCCGCCCGACTTGTCACAAAGAACGTGCACACGCGAAACAGATCGCTTGTCTTGCGATACTTTTCAATGATTCCCTTGCAGTTCATCAGCCCGAACCCATGCCCTTTGTGGCTTTGGGCAAACTCATTGCACGTTCCGATATCTGAGGCGTCGTATACCTTGGACGTAAGAATCCTGTCCACCTCTTCCGGAGTAAGCCCGCAACCGGTATCGGCCACCCGCACCTCCACGTAAGCATCGGTTCCGGAGGCTTCCAGCGTCACCCTCCCGCCCGGCGGCGTAAACTTGCGTGCGTTGTCCGCCAGCGTATTTACCATAAAGAGTGTCAGTGCCTTGTCCGCCTTGACCACTGTATCCGTCGGCAGGACGTCCAATGTCAGCCCCGCCTGTTCAAATCCCCGGTAGCTTTTCTTCACGACATCGAACACATCCTGCATGGCGAACGTTTCGACATGCAAACTCAATTCTCCCTGACGCAACTGAATCCAATCTGTCAATATATCATTGTACAGCCTGATACGGTCGGCCAGTTCTTTCACATACACAAGGCGTTCCTGCCGCTTCCCGTCGTTCCGGCGCAGACGAGCCACCTCACCCAGCATCCGGTCTATAAAGGGGACAATGGCATACATGAGCGACAGTCTGGCCCGATTCTCCACATTCTTACGCTTGTTGCCGGCTATACGGAGCTCGCTTACCGCCCGCTGCTCGTGCACCGACTGGCGCCTGTCATCCAGTTCCTGCAACACGCTACAGTTCTCTTTCGCCCACTCATCGTAGGGCTGCAACAGACGGGCAATTGTCTGCTGCTCTTCCCGTGTCCACGGCAGTTCTGCCGCAGGCATTCCGGCATCAGCCGATGTCAGTCTGCGGCAGGATTCAAGCACATGTTGCAACAGAGCCACCTGCCGCCTGCTACGCCGCCGCCCCAAACGATAGAGATAGACACAGACCGCCACCAACAGGAGCATTCCCCCGAGCACCAACACCAACAACAGGGACAAGGCCCGCGAACCCGCATTCAGTTCCTCATAACGGTTCTCCAGTTCTCGATCTTGGCGGGTCTGCTCCAATATGTCCAGATAAACATTCCGGTTGTAGTCTGATTTTCTCTTGTCTCCCAACGCACTGTACGCCACGCTCATCCGTTCGCGGATGCCGGCTATCCATTCCGGTACGGTACGGACATCGCCGTCATTCATCCACTGCATCTCCACCGACACGCCATCCGCCTCCGCATAAGGGCTCAGTTCACGAAGGCTGTCCGCCGGATAAAATCTCCGATGGTGGTGATTGACATACCCCAGCGCCCGGATAAAACTATGCAGAGCTTCTTCATACCGCCCCTCCTCCAGTTGCAGTTCCCCCGTTGTCCGGTATGCACAGGCCACTTGGTATAGGTCGCCGTAAAGACGGAACTTTTCCAAAGCTCCCCGGGCCAACCATCCGGAAAGACACAGACTGTCCTCTGCCATCAGCACCATCCCTTCATGGTACAGGTTCCAAAGGTACCGCAAACCGTCGGGACGGTTCCGGTGCACCAACGCGAAGAAATCTTTCCGCGCCAGTAGCGAAGCGAGCGACTGCAGATTGTTGCCTTCGAAATACAGATAACCGGCCACCTTGCTCAGTGTGAAACTCTTGAACAGATAATCAAACTCACGCAAAGCCACTTCCTCCGCATTCCTTCCCTCGCACAGACCGCCGGAACCTTTCATATAGTTATAATAAAGCCACTGGGCCGTATCCCTCCGCAAGTCATTCATCGCCCCCACGACTTCGATCTCGGCCAATGCCCGGGGCAACTGCTTCAGGTAATAATAGTATGTGGAAGACACAATATGAAATTCCGTTTCGGCAAAAAGCAACCGCATCCGTTCTCTCCCGGTCAACAGGTTCCGCTCTTCTTCGATACGCAGGATGCGCCGCTCGGCGCTATTCCTGTATACATAAAACAGACGGTTCCGGGATGTCCGCTGGCATATCTTCATCAACATGACATCGGCCACGAGGGCTTCAATTTGACTGCCGGCCTGCCGGCGCACCTGCCGGGCCAGCCTTTCCGCCCTGTCGAAATCCATCTGGTGGTAACAGGCATACACGATATGATTGAGCGCCTCGCAATGCCCGTCCCCATAATCCTCTGAAAGTCCGTGAGCCCGGCAGGCAAAGGCCAGCGAGCGCGCCACATCCTTGTAACGCCAAGCGTATGCCTCCCCATTCAGGGAATCCACCAGTTCTTTCATGTTGTTTCCCGACGCAGACGATATAAAAATCCATGACATCAGTCCAAACACAACACGAAAGAACCATATCCCTATGTTTTCCGGTTTTTGCATGTGATGCAAATGTAGATAAAAAGCATGAGACTTTTGTGCCGGCGGGAGAAATAAATTTCCCTTCCCTATACAGGATATTTTAAATGAAACTCCCTGTAAAGAGGAAGAAAGCGGCGCGCCTAAAGATTGTATTCCACTTCCCCAGTGAACAGCAGTCCACTACCCTTTAGTTTTTCCATACCTACCTTCAAGCCAATCTGCCTATTTCTTTCTTGATTTGGGAAACGGGAGTTCATCCCATATCGTCTCGATAACCTTCAACGTCTTGCGGGTATCAGTGAAATCAAGGATATAAGCTTCTTTGGCTCCCGGATAGGGGCTACCGCACTCTACATCCTCCATCAAGCCCACAATACAGGGAAGCTTCTTGACAAGGGCATTGTTGTCACAGGCCGTTATCACGCATTTCTCATTGACATATATGACATAATCGCCCATCATCTTGCGGCTGCGCACCTCCCCCAACGGCGATAGGACATCGCATATATACTCTATGAATTCCGTTGAACAGGCCATAACATTCAAATCTTTAAATGGGCAAACTGACGGTCTATCCAGACAGTCGCCTCGTCACCTGTGAACTTGAGCAGAAGATAATTGGGATCTGACGGGCCTCCGGGAAAATGCTCAATGTACCAGTCCTGCCACATCTCACTGCGAATCGCATCGTCGGTGATTATTTCAACCGTACCTCTCAGGCTCACGCCCGAGCCCCCGTGTTCGTAACACAACCCGGCCTTAGGATTATGTCTGAATTCGTCTACCTTTACAGAATCCGTACCAGTGGCCATCCATACGACATTACATCCCTGCGTCGCCCCTTTGGCCATAGGTACAGGACGGGGGAAACCCTCGCTGTTTATGGACACAATCGTAACAAGACAACAGTCCGCAAGAAGAAGTTCGGCCTTCTCCATTAAATCCGAATGCATAATTTTATATAAGTTTATCCGGGAAACAGTGCACAGAATCCCTGTTTGTTAAATTGATAATACATCTCGATGCGCTCCGGAGTGTCATTCTCGAGCAGAAGAAGCAACTCCTTGGTAAACTCCAGCACTCCGGAACCATTGGCCGTCACAATCCCTCCGTCCGAAACGGCCTGCCGGTGAACATAACCAGACGGATTGGTATAGCGTTCGCCGCCCCACAGCTTGAGCTGGTCGAGACCGTTGCCGGTATGATTGACTTCGTTCAGGACTCCCGACTTAGCCAGGAACGACGCGCCATTGCATATCGCACCGACAACAATCCCCCGCTCTATGGCCTTGTACACAATCGGACTGACGACATCAGCAACCGACGCATGCCATCCATACCCGCCGATAAGGACAAGGGCGGCATAATCTTCCGGCACAGTCTCAAAAGAATAGTCGGGCTGTACCTTGAAACCACCTATCGCAACCACCGGTTCCATTGTCGGGGCAACAATCCGGTTGACATACTTCGGGGCCGTCTTCAATTGTTGTTCGTCACTGCTGATTGCCTCCATGAGATAAACCATCTCGTGAGATGCGAAATCAGGAAGAAGAACATAAAGGACTTCGTTGTTGGGCGGCATGCCGCAACTCCGACAGGACTTTGTTTTCATTCGCATAATTAAATTAAGTGCTCTCTGTCCAAGAGCGATTATCATAATACGGCGCACTGCAACGCCATGTCTTTATTCTCTCAGATATCATGAACAACCATGGTCAGTCCATTGGCGAAGATACAAAATATTCCGGAACTTTCACCTATTTAACAGAAGTTCTCCGGAAAATCCCGATCGGAATCATTATATTTCCATACCGGGATTCGGGTAAATCAACATTTATTCTCACCTGAATCTCAAGCTACAAAACCGATGCGTGGACGCGAAACGACACGCGAGACAACGGGCTGCGGGATATCAGCCGACTGTATCTCGGTCAAATCGGACTCATCCACCGTCCCCTTGGAAGTAACTCGGACAGCCATAGCCGGAAGTATCTCGGTCTGAATCATATTTATCACATGGCGGGCATTGCCGAAGTTTTTCTCCCGATGGGAATAGTCGAACTTCAGCCTGTCGGACAACGCGGCATGAGCATCCGGAGAAAGGGTATACTGATGACAGGAAAGATACTTCTCCGCAATCTTCATCAGTTCCTCTTCCGTGAAATCATCAAAAGTATAGATGTTTGAATCCGGAATGCGCGATTTGAATCCGGGATTCAGGTCGAACATGCGTTTCATTGCATCAGGATAACCGGCCAGCACGAGCATCCAGTCGCGTTTCGACTCGTCCGCCAAGGCTGTAAGCAAGGTCTCGATGATGAACTTACCGGGGTCGCGAGAGTCATCCGGCTGATAAAGTTGATAGGCTTCGTCGATAAAAAGAATACCTCCCTGCGCTTCCTCGATGGCGGCAAGGGTCTTCTCGCCTTCAGAATTATAGTATTGACCGAGCAGGGTGGCACGTTCCCTCACTACCACATGACCTCTCGAAAGCACTCCCGCACGGCGAAGCATTATCCCTATCATTTTGGCGACAGTGGTTTTTCCAGTACCGGGCGAACCAAGAAACATGGCATGGAGCGGAGCCGGAGAAGTCGGCAGTTTCTTGTCAGCCCGCATTTTATTGAAACGTACCACACGTTCGTAAGTCAGGAGTTTTTCTTTCACAGAAGCAAGCCCGGTGAGATGGTCGAGAGGCGACATCAAAGAAGACTCTCCTGGCTTTTCCCCTGCCCCGCCTGCTGACTTTGCATCTTCCGCCTCGTCATCGCCCGGACAGGATTCGATAAACCGGTTGAGCGCTGCCTCAAATTCATCTTCTTCGTCCGACGCGTCTGCGTCACTATCCGGTCCGGACATCCCCCGGCCGGAAAGTTGGAAGCCATATTCCCCAAGCATGACGGAAGAAATGAGGTCCTGCACCACGAGCTTATACGCGTGGCCAGCCTGAAAGTCTGCCGTGCGTACGGAAAAGTCCGCATAGGCAAGATACAGATAGTCATCTTTGGGGATATAGAATCCCACATTTTGTGATGCGACTTCGCATCGGTCTGTCGTATTGACAAGTGTAAGTTTCACCTTCCGCCGGACACCTCGCGGACGTTCGCAATTTATTCGTTCATTACCAATAATGACCATCGCGGCGATACCGGCAAAAGCGGAATCCACGGGAAAGTCATGACGATCGTCAAAGGTAAGTTTCCAAAGGTCTTTACCAATTTCTTTTTTTTCATTGAAAGTAAAGGAACAGAACTTCACCTTATTAACAGATATAGGAGATTCTTTTTTCATATTTTACAGTTTTATTGGGAAGGCTGCAAAAGCCTTCCGGGTTATACACAATTCATTTTCATTATCACAGCCGGAGGCCTGCCTCCGGCACCATTACCAACATGTCAAAGAGCACTCTGCTCCCGACAGCCTGAGACGCGAACACATATAGACGCACCACGGGCTGTCGCGGCATTTCTGCGGTAGAAAAATGTTGGTGGAAAGACTATGCGCACCTCATTTCCGCGCCGCCCGGGGGAGCGCCACCGCAAAACTTGCTGTTGTTGAAATGAAGATGTCTCATAGCTAAAAATGAAATATTTAAACTGTAAATATGGGTTATCTCACAAAGAAAACCAAGCTATCATGCGGCAAACTTAATACTTTTATTGATAATACCCAAATCTATTGTCATATTTTTCAGCGGGATTTTTTAACTTTTCAACCATTTTTTTACATTGCCCTCTAAGATAAGGACTATTATAGTGACTATGGGGATAGGGAGTAAAAAAGAGGCTGTCTAACAAGTTTAGGCGGCCTCTTTCTCTTTATGGTGCAGGCAA
>CAMWUI010000023.1 GCA_947177395.1 uncultured Paraprevotella sp. | reverse complement strand
TCTTGACGGAGGACTATCATTGGACATTGAGAAAAGCGACGTGTTTGATAAAACCAGTCATCCTTGCCGTCTCGACTTTGAGAGGTTCGGCAACAAGATCGGTTTGGCAAAAAGGCGTATGGACAAAATTCTCAACAAGTACATGTCGTTACCTGATGATGCAATAAATCTCATAGCCCAAAGTTACCTCCCTGATAAAGCAAAACGTAACTATACCCGTATCGTCAACGAACGAATAACCCGCTTCATAAGAAAATCGGAATAACAAGGCAAACATCATGTATTCCAGGCATCGCCCGATACACAACTTCATCATGAACATCTGCGCTACACTCACGGCATATTCATTCTCCGAGAACAAGCCGGAAGCGTTGCCCGTACATGTCGAAAGAACCACTCAATTGACATTGTTTTAAGAGAAGCTTATCCCGAACTCGCGTAAGTTTGAAACCATCGACATTCTTCGACGTTTGGCATTCTCTTCGTTTCGTTTCTTGCAAAAACAGGTGAAATGAAAGAACGCTATTTCCCTTGAAAAGCCACTGTTTCGTGACAGATATCATCTGAAGGTATGATATTCATTGTATAAAAATTAGAAAGCGACAAAGAATTCGGAACAACCCGTTAACGAATAGGCTTTCAGACAGACAACTATCCGTAGACTGTTATTATGGTTATCGTAAGGCCATCACCCCAACAATCAAGGAGTCACCAGGAATACTATCCTGAACACCAGATGATAGTTGGCCTGCTTTAAATAAACTATTCATCTATATCTCGTCTATAAAGCATCGACTCTCTTCTTTATCAGACCAAAGTGAGAGGAAAGCACAACCAGCCATAACCGTGTACATATAATAAATGGTCCCCGAGAACAGAATACTCAATATTCCTTGCATAAACAGCGTAATAATCCAACCAAATTTAACCTTATCCGCCTTATACAAAAAAACAGAATCTTTGAAAAAACGAATATAAATAACAGACAAACATATCACCCCGCACAAGCCACCCAATACAGCCGCATCCGCAAATGCATTATGAGAATAACAGACAGTATTATTAACGTACAAACCAAGATAACGTCCAAAGAGCGGATACTGCTCAAATATATCTAACGCCATATTCCACAAAGCCCTACGTTCATCGTCACTCGCAGACTCATGTAAACGGGAGAAAAGAACAGGGAACATTTCTCCCAAAGTATCCAATATGTCCCCACTGAAAAGCAATAGAAAAGAAAAGCATAACATCCCTACTAATAACATCAATATATCTGTTTTCATTTTCATATATAATATAAAAATGAAAATCATAAGCAAAACTAAAAAAGGCCCCCGGCTACCAGTTTTGAGCACAATGAAGAGCCCAATACCCATCAACACCAAACGAACAAACCGCATCAATGCGCTGTCACCCAAATAACCATTCAAAAAAAAGGCCAATGTAGCCAAAGAGACTCCGCAATAACTAAACGAAATGGTATTTAACCCTTCTCCCCCATCCACACGTCCTTCGGAAGCTGCGGCAAAGTTTGCATCAAACAATCCTCTGTTGAAAAGTAGATTACAGATTCCAATAAATGCATAAATAGCGACTAATCCCACATAAACCTTCCTGAAAGAGATGGTCTTATAACTCTTAGCGGCAGCAAACAAAGCTGGCAACGTTATACAGAACCAAAATAACAGAGGCTTTATTTTTTCCCCAATGGGAATAAACAAATCCGTATCAAAAAAGAAATCATACACCATACGGAAACTTAGCATACATCCATAGGCCAACAACCACCCCCATTGCTTCATACCCCGTATGGGATTTCCCCAGTTATTATAAATCACCAAAAGGGACACTATCAGGGTGAATAGCCGATAAGGTATTGTAAGTAACTGCAAATTCAATGTTCCCGCAAGGAAGATAGAATATATCGTCACCAGCAATGGATAACCGGCAAACAACAAACAGAAGTTTAAATTAGAGAGGAATCCTTTCATTTATTCCATTAAAAAAAATTATTTTTTCCCGTTTTATATTGTCACATCAACAAGGAAACGTTCCACACCTTATTCCCACCAGACGAATCAGCCAACAACACACAATCAACAAAGAAACACACCAATACCACAAAGGTATTTCTTGTCGCTTAATGCATGCGCGTTTCAATATATCCCTCAAAAGCCATAGTTTCACCACGCTCACGCATACCGCATACAATAGCGCGACCTCTTCAATCGTATAATGTCGGATAATTCCAAAGCCTATAGCCAACAAAGCAGCTCCAAAATGGAGAATATCGAAACGTAACATGATTTGCTGAAGCCCCAATTTCCGATATAAGGGCAACAAGGGCTGAACCAGAGTGAAAGACCAGGTCCACAAACTCAGACATAAAGCCAAGCGCCCGGCCAACATCCATCGATCTCCCAAAAACCATGCTACGACAAAGTCCCCACCAAAGGTGAGAAACAAGATGGGAAGAAGGGATAAAACCGCCATTACCCGCAACACAAACATCGTGACAGATTTCATCTGCTCCGGTTTATCACATTTGCTTATGTCCCGAAAATAGGTCTTTCCAATAGCAGACCCAACAAATGTCATTGGCAAAAGAAGCAACTGCAAAACAACCGAATAACACCCTATTTCCGATTTAGAATAATAGACTGACAATAACAATAAAGAAACATTTGAGGCGGACATAGCCAGGAGCATTGAAGGAGCGTCATATAACGGATATTTTCTATACCTGAGAGCTAACACTTTTAACTGATTCCAACCGCAATAATCACGCAGACAGACCTCCTTCAGACGTTTACGTATTGCCCACAACATAAAGCAGGTAGCTACTCCCTGAGACAGGACAGTCCCTATAATCAATCCATTGCCTTTGATCCATTTTGCCCAACGTCCACCTAATAACAAACGGAACAAAGCCTGAGTCACGCCTATCAACAGATTGTTAACAGACATTTTTCCATAAGCTTCACACCAGTTAGCAAAAGCAAGGAACAACATATTCAAAGCATGCAGCAACAGAAATGCCGCCAAAAGGGATAAAGACGGAAATCCTGTAAAAAAACGCCACCCCATCCAGGCTCCAAACAACATTACTCCACATGTAACTATACAAACAGCCAACGCGGACAACAAACACAACACCATTATCGGGAAAACATTTCTTTCATCCTTTTCCCCGACCAGCGCTTGATCATAACACAAACATAAAATAAAGGAAACAATACTTACCACCCCCGCGAATACGCCCCATTCCCCGAATAGTTCCGGCTGATACAAACGGGACAATATCGGCGTCACCACAAACACAAGCCCGTACATCAAAACCGTGCTTGCCGAAAGTTTCAGCGCATTCCGCATAAGCGGAGGAAACAAAAAACGTCCCTTATCCATTATTCAATAAAATACACAGCATAGAAACGCAGTATCACCCCCTCTCTATTATTTCTTTCTCAGCAATCGTTTAAGTCCGTGTTTTCGCACTTTGTTCCCATATCCGTAGCCATATCCATAACCGTAGCCATACGATTTGTGTTCAGCCGTGACATCGTTGATTATGATATGGAGATTGCGGAATTTCTGTTCCTGATGCAGACGCTCCAGTTCCGGGAGGTAACGACGGTCTATCACCTTCACACGTAGTACATACAACGTAATGTCCGCAACTCGGTTGACGATACCCGCATCGGCCACCACCTGCGCCGGCACATTGTCTATAATCACATAATCATATTTCTGCTTCAAATCCTCAACACACGCCTCCAGACGGTCGCTCATCAACAATTCCGCAGGATTGGGAGGTATGATACCCGCCGGCAGGAAGTCCACACGATAACCGGACATGTCTTTTATTATCAGATTGTCCAGATTCGTCTCACCTCCGGAAAGATAAGACGTCAGTCCACGGCTCTGTTTTCCGGTCAACACTTTCGTCTGGGTTCCTTTCCGGATATCCGCGTCTATCAGTACGACCCGTTTGCCTGTCATCGCCAACGTAGCCGCAAAGTTCCGGGAAACAAATGTTTTTCCCTCGCTGGGAGTCGTGGATGTGAACATAATAACCCGGTTCTTTCCCTGGCTTACAAAATCCAGGCTGAACCGCAACATACGGAACGCTTCCGCAATGGGTTCGGTGCTTTGCTCTGTCACAATAATGCCGGTGCCTTCCGTCGGAGAGGGATTGTGATGAGGTATTTCCCCCAGAATGGGAATCGTCGTATAAGCCTCGATGTCCCTGCGTCCGCGCACTCCCATATTCAGCATTGCCCGGATACGGAAATAGAAGAACGGCAGTACCAGTCCTACCAATAAAGCAAACAGGGAAATGACGGACTTACGGGGAGCTATCGGCACGTCTGAGCCAAAAGGACGCTCTACCACACGTATGTTGGCCTCCGTTATAGCCAACTGCAACGCCGTTTCCTCGCGCTTGTTCAACAGGAATGTATACAATACTTCCTTGATACTCTGCTGACGGACTATGTCCAAAGCCATTCTTTCTTTCTCCGGGACAGACGAAATGGTGCCGGTGGTCGCCTGTTCTATCTGCAGGGCACGCTTCAGCTGCAGACGCAACGAATTGGCATACCCGTCCATTGCCGCAATAATGGCGGCCTTCTGCAAAGCTATCGCATTCGTCATGTCCGCCACCGCCGGACTACTCTCCCCGGCATTCTGCATCAGTCTGTTGCGCTGAAGAACCAATTCATTAAACTTGTTTATCTGACTTTGAATCCCGGCATCGCTCACTCCGAGCACCGTGGGTATCAACGCATCCCCTTTGCTTTTATCTCTTAAATATTCCAACAGATATTCAGCAACCCCGACCTGGGATTCCAACTGGATACTTTTCTCCCGGGCAGCCTTGCCCTGTTCCAGATAAACCGTCGCATTCTGCTTTAAATCCACCAGACGGTTGTCCCTCTTGAACTGAGCCAGCCGGGTTTCCACCGAATCCAAATCATCGTTAATCAAACGAATACGTTCTTCTATGAACATAGCCGTACTGTATGCTATCTGATTCTTATCATCGATGATACTCTGCTTATAAGCGTCCAGAATAGCCGACAGGATATCGTCTGCACGCTGTATATTGGTATCTTTGCAGGTCAGACGGACCAGCGTGCTCTCTTTATCCATTTCTCCCGTAGAGATTCTTCCCCGATAGAAATTGGCGGCCTGCTCCACACTCGTACGGGAAACATTCACGCTGATATGTTCAAAATCGTCCAGATATTCAGGAACTGCCTGTAGACAGACACGGCCACAAGGGAGATTCAACACCTCGCCGGTCTTTACTTCCTTATCAAAATTCACCACATCTTTGCCTACCACCATCTTAGAAATATGCGCTGTGCGGGCATTCAGCATTTCCACCACAAAGGACACCGGCACCTCATAGCCATCCATGAAATCCACCACCACCGGCTTCTTGTCATAGAGAGAAATATGCTGCAGGCCTTTCTTGCAAGAATATGACACATCCAGTTTGAGCGTCCTCACAACTTCCTGTATCAACTGGTTGGACTGCAGGATGTATACTTCATTCTTCACGCTCGTGCCTGTCATGACACCGTTCAGCTGCATCAGGGCATCCGTGCTGATACCGGCACGACGGTTTCCCATGCCTTCTTCTTTCACCAGCATCACCGCCTGCCGCTGGAACACCCACGGTTTGGTGGCCAGATAAAGCCGGGCCAGCCCCACACAAACAATAACCGAAAGAAGGAACCACTTCCAGTTAATGAGGAATATATCCAAAATATCACGCAAAGAAATGCTTTCGTCTACCGTCTTCAATTGTTTGTCACGGGACGTATTCTGTAATGTTTCCATAAGATGATCAACGGTTAAGTGAAATTATCAAAGACACGATAGAAACGACCATACTTACCAGCGTACTGCTCACTGAAAGTAATGTATAGCTGGTGCTGCCTTTGACACGCACCGACTTGTTGGGCGCCACATACACCACATCGTTCTGCTGCAGATAGTAGGCCGGGGAACTGAACACGCTCTTCTCGTCACGCAGGTCCATGAGATAAGTGACTCTATTCCCGTTTTCTTCCCGCACCACCAGTACATTCTCACGCTTGGCGGAACTGTTCAGGTCTCCCGCCTTACCGATGGCTTCCAGCACGGTGAGTCGTTCGCCCTCGAATTTCTGCATACCGGGGTTCTTCACGTCTCCCAGTACCGTCACCTTGAAACTCATGATTTTCGTATTCACCACGGCATCCTTGATATAGTCCTCGCTTATCAGACGCTCCTGGAGTTCACGCGAAAGCTCCACACAAGTCTTCCCCCCCACATGCAGCGTTCCAAAGATAGGAAACTCGATGTTCCCCTCCTTGTTCACCTGAAAATAAGACACGCCGGAGGATATGTTCGTCGTATTGCTGTAATTACTGCTCGATCCGCCGCCGATAAGCGTATTGTTGTTAAACGGCTCTATCAGTTCTTTATTCTTGCTGGCTACGGAAATGGCCAACTGGTCGTCCGGCTGTATCCGCAATTCGAAAGCCTGCTGGATATCGGTAGGAACGGCGTATGTGGTCTCCGCTCCCTGAAGATAGATGATTTTCTTATCGGATATGCAGGCGGAAAAGCCCAAAACCGCCGCACACAGCAGGCAGACTGTTTTCATCAGATGTATCATAATACTATTTTCTTATTTTCGGGTATTGTATTCTTGGGATTCTCAAAACGGGATGCGAGCCCCGGATTGGTAACCGTCGCACGGGTGATATAACGGTTTATAATCAGATGCATGATTACCCAGCTTAACAAATCCGCCAAGACAATCCATGTGCCTGACACATATTGAGACAGCAAGGCGTTGATGCCTATGAACCAAAGCGTAAGCAACAGGATTACGACCATCACGCCATGACTGCCCAAACCCGTGCGCAAGAGTTTATGATGGATATGCCTCTTATCCGGCAGGAACAAAGGCACACGGTCGCGATAACGGGCCGCCACTACCCGCACGATGTCCAGTAACGGAATGACCAACGGCCCTAAAGCCGGCCACAAGGCTCCGCCCGTCACAAACAGACGCGCACAATGGAACGTGGATACGTGGACAAACAGGAAAGCAAGGAAATATCCCAAGGTCAGACTACCGCAATCGCCCATGAATATTTTCCGCAAGCCTCCCTTACCACCGAACACATTGAAAATAAAGAACACTATCAATGTGCCCAAGATAGACAGGCACATGGCGACAAATACCGGACGCTCCAAGAAAATGAACATGGCCGTATAAAGCGAAAGGGCCAATATGCCTACGCCCGAGGCCAAACCATCCACACCGTCTATCAAATTAACGGCATTGATGATGTATACTACGGCAAAAATGGTCAAGGGAACACCTATCACTGGCGGAATATCATAGATACCGAACAAACCGCCCAGGTTATTTATCCACAGCCCGGATACAGGCAGACAGGATGCAGCCAGAATCTGGGCCACGAACTTACGCTTGTACCCGATGCCGACCAAATCATCGGCCAATCCCACCAGGAACAACAGCATGGCTCCCACGCCCATGGCCTGCATCCGAAAAAAGGTGACGGTGTCGGTCGATGTAACCCGCACATCCAGACATACCACGCAAAGCCCGTTAAACAGGAACAGGCACATCATGGCCAAAGGCAGGAAAGAGAATCCCCCCAACCGGGGAACGGGAGCAGCATGCACTTTCCGAGGATCGGGGGCATCCATCAGCCTTTTCTTGTACGATATGGAAATGATATTCGGCAACAACAAGCCGGCCAACAACAACGAACAAGCAAATGTCAGGGTATACAATATATACAACTCCATTTCTACCTAATCCTATCTAATATAGAATATCATTCTGCAAAAATAATATAAATATATGATATAAGCGGACAAATCACCGGCAAACTTACCAAAAGGCCCTTCTCCCTGCGCGTAGAACCGAGTTTTTATTGTTTTTCTTTGCTCAGACGAATGTTTTTTCGTACTTTGCATCTGTTTTTATCCATCGGCACTGATACATCGGCACCGGAAAGTCCGATAGTCCGACGATTAAATACGCCTGACAATTACGTATGAACAGAATTCTTACCATATTCATGCTCTTGGGAATATATACGTCGATCCTGTCCGCTCAGGACACGGTCAAAGGACGGGCATCCTATTATTCCGACCAACTGCATGGCAGACGTATGAGCAACGGCGAACGATACAACAAGGACAGCCTGACATGCGCCCATCTGAAATATCCTTTCGGCACCCTGCTGCGGGTGAGAAACCTGCGCAACGGCAAAGAGGTAATCGTAAAAGTCACAGACCGCGGGCCGCACAGCAAACGTTTCACCATCGACCTGTCCAAGGCCGCCGCACGGAAACTGGACATGATCCGCTCCGGCCATGTCGCTGTTGAAATCACTCCGTACAAAGCGGTCCTGAAACCTTACAAACTGAAAGACGGGAAAGACATTCCGCACCTGCAACTGAACAACCGCCCGTGGATAAAAGACTCACTGAAAACGGTTGCCGGAGATTCCATACCCGCTCCCCGTCCCCGACCGGCAGACACGTTGAAGCGTGATACCGCCCACAGACAGAAGCATTCCAACCAATCATATAGTAACAAAACATCCACCAAAGAATCATGAAGAAAACATTAAAAAGAGAATCGCTGTGCGTACAGGCCGGCTGGACTCCCTCGAAAGGGGAACCGCGCGTATTGCCCATCTACCAGAGCACGACTTTCAAATACGACAACAGTGAACAGATGGCCAGGCTCTTCGACCTGGAGGATTCGGGATACTTCTATACCCGGCTGCAAAACCCGACCAACGATGCCGTCGCATCCAAAATAGCACAACTGGAAGGAGGCGTCGCCGCCATGCTTACATCCTCGGGACAGGCTGCCAACTTCTATGCCGTATTCAACATCTGCCAGGCCGGGGACCATTTCATTGCCGCCAACAGTATCTACGGAGGGACATTCAACCTCTTTGGCGTGACACTGAAAAAGCTGGGCATCGAATGCACGTTCATCGATACGGAATGGGACGACAAACAGATTGAGGCGGCGTTCCGTCCGAACACAAAATGCGTGTTCGGCGAAACTATCTCCAACCCCGGCTGCAACGTGTTCGATATAGAACGTTTCGCCCGAATAGCCCACCGCCACGGTGTGCCTCTGCTGGTGGACAACACGTTTGCCACCCCCATCAACTGCCGTCCCTTTGAATGGGGTGCCGACATCGTAACGCATTCCACCACCAAATATATGGACGGACATGCCACGTCCGTAGGCGGTGCCGTCGTGGACAGCGGAAACTTCGACTGGGAAGCCCATGCCGACAAATTCCCCGGACTGTGCCAACCGGACGAGAGTTACCACGGTCTGACCTATACACGGGCATTCGGGAATATGGCTTACATAACAAAGGCTACGGCTCAGCTGATGCGCGACCTGGGCTCCATCCAAAGCCCGCAGAACGCATTCCTGCTCAACCTGGGACTGGAGACGCTGCACCTGCGCATGCCCCGGCATTGCAGCAACGCGCAGGCCGTGGCCGAATTTCTGGAACAGGACGGCCGGGTGGCCTGGGTGAACTACTGCGGCCTGAAGAGCAACAAGAACTATGAACTGGCACGCAAGTATCTCCCGAACGGTTCCTGCGGTGTCATAGCCTTCGGCCTGAAAGGCTCACGGGAAGAAGCCATCCGCTTCATGGACAGTCTGAAAATGATTTGCATCGTGACGCATGTGGCTGACGCCCGCACCTGTGTGCTTCATCCGGCCAGCCACACCCACCGCCAATTGTCCGACGAACAACTCCGGCAAGCAGGCATTGCCCCGGATCTGATCCGCCTGTCCGTGGGTATCGAGAACATAGAAGACATACTCGACGACATCCGGCAGGCATTGGCGGAGGCCTTATCCTGAAAAAGGAACTATAAAGAGCGGACAGGGCATTTCCAAATCCTGTCCGCTCTTTTTATAAAAACCGGGAAACAACTGTCGGAACAGTCATACGGCCGCATACATAAGCATTCCTGAACCGCCATCGGCGCAGCAAGTGAATAACTGATGCGACGGTCGTATGATAGCTGTTGCGACAGTCGTATGATGACTGATGCGACGGTTGTATGATAGCTGATGCGACAGTCGTATGATGACTATTGATACAATCTTATCATGACTGTTGACACAACCTTGTCATAACTGTCGCAACAACCTACTCTCCGTGCTCCAGCAACCGACCGGCGGCTTTCCTGTAATCCACCCCGGCCAGATACAGACGGAAATAAGCATCCACTTTGTTCTCATAAGCCTGTTGCCACAGAGTCTGTGCTTCCAGCACGTCGGACAAAGTCTCCATTCCGGCCCGGTAGCTCTTTTCACTCAGCACACGGTTTTCCTCCGCCTGTTCCAGGGAACGCACTGACAATTCACACTCCAGACGGGCCTCATCCAGATTGTTGCAAGCCCGGCTGAGCTCCAGTTGCATCTGCTCGTTCAGGTGCGCCTGCTCCGCCTTGGCCTGTTCGAGTTTCGCCCGGGCGGCTTTTACCTTATTGGTGCGCTCTCCGAAATGGTAAAGAGGGATGGACACGGACAACAAGGCGGAGAAACTTCCGCCATCGAACAGTTTTTCGTTGTTCACTTCCAGTCCGTTCATATAGTTGTAGGCTCCGACCACCCCTACCTGCGGCAACAGGTCGGCACGGTTGAGTTTCACCTGCAAAGCCGCTGCCTCGGTCTGCCTTTCCAGCAAGGCATATTCCGGACGGGCGCTCAGCGTCGCTCCGCCGTCATGCAATATGGCCTCCACCTCCGGAAGAACCGACGACACCGTGAGCGACTCATCCAAGGAACGCCCCATCACATGGCAGAGATTCATCACCGCCAGCCGGCGAGCATTCTCCGCCTTGCGCAGAGCCAACTCTCCTTCATTGAGCTTTACGCGCACCTTCAGTTCATCATTGGACAACTTCAGGCCATGCTTCACGGCACTCTGCACATTGCGCAGAAGTTCCTCCAGCAAATCCTTGTATGCCTGTGCCACGCGCGTCATTTCCTGTGCCTTCACCACCTGCGCATAGGCACGGTCGGCTGCCACGATAACTTCCGTCTCCGTCAGTTTTTCCTGCAGGCGCGCCGCCTCCAGCTGGCACTTGGCAAGGCCGTATCCGGCACGAATCTTGCCACCGGTATATATAGGCTGTTTCAGTTGCACACCGGCCATAAACATGGGGCCGGCCTCATACTCCAATCCCAGACCGGGAAAATAAGCCGACGCACCGGTAGGTATCATCTGTCCGGCAGGAGACGGCTGCAACACGGGCAGCAAACCGCCGGGAATGTTCAGGGCACCGTCGATCGTGCTATAGGCGGCACTTCCCGTCAGACGCACGTCAGGAAAGAACAGCGCACGCGTACCGTCGAGGCTATAGCGTGCCGCTTCCGTCCCGCGGGCCGCGGCCATACGCTTCTTGTTATATTGCAGGGCCGAAGAGCGGCACTGTTCCATCGTCAGTTCCTGTGCCCGTGGGGCGAGGAATGGAAATGCAAACGCAACAATCAGTATCAGAGGTTTCATCAGTCTGTAATTTTAACATGGAAAAAGAGTGCATATAATATAGGTACGAATATCAGCGTGACAATCGTACCGAACAAGAGACCGCCCATAATGGTAGCCGCCAACGACCCGAACATGGCATCGGGCAACAGAGGTATCATACCGAGAATCGTCGTGAGGGAAGCCATCATCACCGGACGCAGACGGCTCTTCGAACTGCTTATCAGTGCTTTCACGGGTTCAAGCCCCTGAGAAAGCTGCAAGTCGATCTCATCCATCAGCACAATGCCGTTCTTCACAATCATACCTATGAGTCCCAATGCTCCCACGATGGCCACAAATCCGAAAGACTTGCCTGTTAGCAACATCGTGAGCACCACTCCCACGAGCAACATCGGAATGCAGCAGAATATAATAGCCGGTTTCCGGTAGTCTTTGAACAGCATGATAAGGACTGTTATCATGATGATGACAGCCAGCGGCAGATTCTTGAACAGGTATTTCATAGACTGGGTGCTGGCTTTCCGCTCTCCTTCCCATGTGAAGCCATATCCGGCAGGCAGGGGAATCTGCTCTATTTCCTCGGCAATGGACTGCCGGGCCTTTTCCGTTTCCATGCCCGGCACAGGGGAGCACTGGGCACGCTGGGCACGCTGGCCGTTATAACGGGGCACGACGGGATCTTCCCAACGGACATCGATGTGGCGGCTGACTTGTTCCAGCGGCGTGGTACCCATCACTGCTTCCATTACGTCTTCCCGGGAAAGCGTTCCGGTCTTCAGCTTCAGCAGCATTCCTTCGTCCATCAGCCCGTTGAGGGAGGGAAGGGTGGAGAACACTTGCACGCTTTCCAGATTGTCTATCGGCCGGCCGGCCTCATCCACGGTTTTCAGATACAGGGTATTGCGGTGGATTCCTTCATAGAAGGTTCCGACCGGCACTCCCCCTGTGGCCGTGAGCAGGGACATGCTGACATCGGTACGGCTCAAACCGATGCTACGGGCTATGCTCTGGTCGTAATCCACCGTCAGCACTGGTACCTGCGGATCCCAGTCGGACGTGACCAGACAAACGGCATCGCTCCGCTCCATGATGGCGCGCGCACTGTCTGTCAAAGCATGCAGTACAGCGGGATCCGGTCCCGTGAAGACTGCCTCGATGGGGTATTTCTTGAACATCAGATTGTAGCGTTTCAACTTGACGTATGCATCCGGATAAACCTCGGACAAGTGTGCCTGTATGTCGTCCATGTTCTCGACCAACGCCTCCGGCGACTTGAAATCGATGATCAATTCTCCGTAAGACAACGACGGATTGGGAATGCTGCGCACCAGATTGTAGCGGCAGGGCGCCCCGCCGGTGGACGTTGTCACATGCGTGACCTCGGGACGGCTCTTCAGATACGCCTCTATCTCCTTCAAATCCCGCTGTACACGCGTATAGTTCGTCCCCTCCGGCAACTTATATTCCATATAAAGCTGGTCATATACCATGTCCGGAAAGAAGCCCTGCTTCATGAAACGGTATCCGAAACCGGCCAGCACCAGAAGCCCCGCCATACCGGCCGTGAACGCCCAGCGATGTCTCAGGCCGACAGTAAGCAGGCGTTCCAGCATCGTGTAGAAACGGCCGTTATAGACGGCCCTGCCGTCCGCAGTCTCCTTATCCAGAACCGGATGCAGCAGACGGTCGGCCATAAGGGGTACATGAGTAAGCGCCAGCACCCAACTGAGCAGCAGCGAGACAGCCAGCACGATAAAGAGGTCGCGCACATAAACGCCTGCCGTATCCGGCGATAGGAAGATGGGAAGAAAGGATACGATGGCTATCAGCGTAGCACCCAGCAACGGCATGGCCGTACGCCGGCCGATAGCCGTCAAGGCTTCCTGTCGCGGACGCCCGCGGCGCATGTCAACCTGTATTCCGTCCACGATGACAATGGCATTGTCCACCAGCATGCCCATCGCCAGAATAAAGGCGCCCAGCGACACACGTTGCATTGTCCCGTCGGCCACTCCCAGCAACAGGAAGGAACCGAACACAATGACCACCAGACTCACTCCGATAATCATCCCGCTCTTGAAGCCCATCGTTATCATCAGAATCACCACGACAATAAGCACGGACTCTATCAGATTGATGAGGAACGTGTTCAGAGCCGTCGACACACGTTCCGGCTGATAAAACACTTTATGAAACTCTGTCCCGGCGGGCAAGCGTTCTTCCTGAATCTGCCGGAGTTTCTCCTCTACCCTCTGCCCCACCTTAATGACATCCGCATCTGTGGAAGCAGACATGACAATGCCCAGCGCGTGCTGCCCGTCATAAGCCAGCGAGTTGTGCACGGGAGTCTCTTCCGCTTTCTCGATATGCGCGATATCGGACAGGCGCAGCTGGTCGTCTTCATGCCCCTGCACAAGCATCCTGCCTATATCTTCCACCGTGCGGAACTTGTCACTCACCGTCACACGTATACGCTCGTCGCCGCTGTTGTAATAACCTCCGTACACGGTTTTGTTCTGTCCGCTGAGCGTGGCGAGCACTTCCGCCGGCTTCACCCCCAGCCCGGCCATCTTATCCTGATACAGGGATATGTTTATACACTCGTCGTTCTTTCCATAGATGTCCACACGGGCAACACCTTCCACTTCGTCCATCTCGCGCTTTACCAGTTCGGCATAATCGGAAAGTTCGCGCAGCGAGAGCCCGTCACCCGTAAGGGCATAAAACATGCCATACACCTTGCTGAAGTCTTCCTTCACCTGCGAAGGGTTCGCCCCCGCGGGCAATGATGCCTGCGCATCAGCGACCCTGCGGCGCAACATGTCCCAGCATTGCTCTACTTCTTCATTCGGGATTGTGCTTTTCAGTTCCACCTGAATCAGGGAAAGGTCATTGTAGGAATAACTTTCCACATTGGACACTTCCCCCATCTTGCGGATGTTCTTTTCCAGTACATCGGTCACCTCAAGTTCTACCTGATGGGCCGAGGCACCGGGATAGACCGTCACGACCATTGCCAGCTTCACCTTGATTTCCGGATCTTCCAGCTTGCTCATGTTGTATGCCGAGAAAGCACCGCCCAAAAGAAGTATCGCTACAAGGAATAACACTAATTTCCGGTTACGGAACGCCCATTCTCCCCAGTCTATCATAGCAGTCCTCCTACGTTTGTTTCTGATTTAGGTTGCAACACCGTCACCTTGTCTCCGTCTGCCAGGCGGTGCACACCGGACGTGACGACCAGCATGCCGGATGCCAGCTCTCCCGATACGACAGCCCGTCCGTCTGTCTGCAAACGTTCTACCGTGACAGGTGTTTTCCGCACCGCTCCGCTCTTCGGCTCATAAAGGAATATATAGCTGCCACCTTTCTCTTCCGCCACAGCCGTACCCGGCACCCACATGTGCCCGTCGGCATTTCCCCCGCCGCGTATCGTCACCCATGTAGCCATACCCGGGGTCGGCATATCCGCCTTTGTGTCCGCCAGACGGAACCGTACGGTATAGAGCTGGTTGGCATTGGCGCGAGGCATGACATTGATAAGTTCCAGAGAATAGACCTGCTCCGGATACACGTCAAACACACAGTCGTAAGTGCTGAACTGATCTCGCCGGATATAGGCGGAGGCCGGGATGCTTATCTCCACCTCCGGATGTTCCGTACAAAGCAACGAGACCACCGGCATACCGGCCGCCACGGTCTCGCCGCCTTCAAAAAGACGCTGTTGCACATATCCGTTGAACGGAGCATACAGTTTAGTATAGGCCAACTGATTCCGGTGATGCTCCCGCTTGGCAGTAATCTGTTTCATTCCATAACGTGCCTTATCGTATGCCACAGCCGTGATTCCGTTCTCTTTATAAAGAGCCTCCACACGGTCGGCCTCAGACTTCACACTTTGGTATTCGGCTTCCGTAGCATCCAGTTGCACCCGGTAATCCGTAGCATCCAGTTCTGCCAGCAACTGCCCCTTGCGTACATAATCGCCTTCGTCCACATGTACACGGGCGACTGTTCCGCTGACACGGAAAGCCAGTCTGGCATCCTGGGCGGCTTTCACCCGCCCCGGATATTGCCATACGAAATCCTGTCCGCATGCCACCACCGTGTCTATCTTCACAACTTGCATCCGCACGGGATCCGTTTGTTTCTCGCTCCTCGTACACGAAGAGCACATCATTGTCAGTCCGGCCAATATATAGCCTATTTCTTTTCTCATAATAAACCGTTACATTCTGTTTGACGTGCAAAAATACGATGTTAGTCTTATCCTGCAAAGGTCTATTTCAAGCACGAAGTGTTCTATTTGTAGTTTTTCTCTTTAAAGAATACTAAAAAAAGGCATTTTTTTATTCTTTATGCGTTATTTTGCAAAAAAATGGGAGATATGTCATTCACTCTGCCTTACGGACGCATCACAACACCGGAATTCAATTCCGCCCTGCAGAAAAACGATAACCACATTGCCCTGATGGACCGTTGCGGTTTCTTCCTGTGTAAAGAGGGAGAAGCAGAGGTCACGCTGGACGATCAGGAATATCATATCAAAAAAGGAGACTTGTATATTTATGTCCCCTCCACACTGGTACAGATACGCCGACGAAGCGACAATCTGAAAGGACTCATGTATCAGGTGGAATTGGATTTCATCGCCCCGGTCCTCAACAGTCTGATAGACACACGCAGCAGACTGTTCATCCGGGAGCATCCCTGCGTGTCGCTCACCCTCCGGCAACAAGAACGTATCGAACAGCTTATAAAAGTGATTAGGCAACGTGAAGAACTACGGACGGAAAAGGACTTTCCTGCTTCACAGGCGCGGTTGCTGAAAGAACTCATCAGCCATCTGGCACAGGCGCTCTGCGGTGAAATCATCATGATATATTGTGCCAACCAACCCGTCGAACCGCTACGGCAAGACAAAAAGGACAAGATTTTCCGGAGATTCATACTTTCCGTGTCCAAACATTACCGCAAGGAGCGGGAGGTTGTTTTTTACGCCAACGAACAATGCCTTTCTCCACGCTATTTCTCGTCCATCATCAAAGAGAAATCCGGGAATACAGCCTCACAGTGGATTATACAAACCGTCATATTAAATGCCAAGCACATGCTGGAACAACCGGAATTGAGTATTAAAGAAATTGCATTGGCACTCAACTTCCCCAGTCTGTCTTTTTTCGGCAAGTACTTCAAACAATATACAGGACTCTCCCCGAAAGCATACCGGAAACAATGGCTGTTGGCGGATTAGGTTTTCCGATACGGTTTTCTATTTATCCGTAGGCAAAGTGAACTCGCGGACCGTAACAAAAGGACCGTCGTCACATGACACTGCTATACGGAAAACAGCCGTACCGGCTTTCAAGCGGTTGCCTCCTTTGATTTCCACCGTATAACGTATTACCTCCCCCGGCTCTATACGTTCGATACGCACCGGGGGAGAGATGTACACTTGCTCATTCCCGTTCGCTTCCGATACGTAGGGGACGACTCCCGTAACCGGGATATGGGTGGAATTCACCAATTCAAATATCAGTTTACTGCTTTCTTTACGGTTCAGAATCTGGTTGCGCCCGTCATCGATATAACGCAGGTTCCGCAACACCAGAGGCGATTCAGCAACAGGAGCAGTAAGCGCCACTCCCGAAGAATCTTCCGCTTCAATCATAACCGAGCGGGAAGAAACGGATGATTTTTTAGTATGTTTCTTTGCTGTTCTTTCCGTCACTATGGCATCTGGCTCTACCGACTTCCGTCGCTCACGAGGAGCGGTAATGGCCGCTCCCACCGCTCCACCGGCTACGGCACCCACCAGTGTACCGACATCATGCCCACGGAAACCACCCATAATTCCTCCGATACTCGATCCGAGTACCGTCCCGATGGTGGTCCCGGCAGACACCCCCTGCAACTGCTGCGCCGAACCGCAAGACGTCAGTAACAGACTGCCGGCAACCATATACAATATGACCTTTTTGCAATCTCTCATCTTATCGCAAAGATACATATATTTAATTGCATTGCAAGATTCTTACAATAAAAGTACAAAAGAAACACATGGTCATAAAAAAGCCGTGTCCGGATTGTTTCCGGACACGGCCATCGTTATGCAAATTAGAATTATTCTACAGTCTCAGCAGATGTTGTCTCAACATTCTCCGCTGCCGGAGCTACTTCTGCAGCAGGTGTTGCAGATTTTTTGGAACGACGGGTACGCGTAGCCTTCTTCACAGAAGTCTTAGCCATATTCTCATCGTAATCCACCAGCTCGATAAAGCACATAGGAGCATTGTCATTGGCACGGAAACCCGTTTTGATGATACGGGTGTAACCTCCGGGACGATCAGCCACCTTCACGGAAATCTCCTTGAACAATTCGGTAATCGCATGTTTGTCCTGCAAATAGCTGAAAACAACACGGCGGGAGTTTGTCGTATCATTCTTTGATTTCGTTATCAAAGGCTCTACATACTTTTTCAAAGCCTTGGCTTTCGGAAGAGTCGTAGTGATTCTTTTGTGCATGATCAGAGAGATGGCCATGTTAGCCAACATTGCATTTCTGTGGGATGCAGTACGACCCAAATGATTAAATTTTTTATTATGTCTCATTTTTCTTATTCTTTATCTAATTTATACTTAGAAATGTCGGTTCCAAACGACAGATTCAGACTCTCGAGCAAATCATCAAGCTCCGTGAGCGATTTCTTTCCGAAGTTTCTGAATTTCAGCAGGTCTGTCTTATTAAACTGTACCAAGTCACCCAATGTCTCAACATCAGCGGCTTTCAGACAATTCAAGGCACGCACGGACAAGTCCATGTCAACCAGCTTGGTTTTCAGAAGTTGACGCATATGCAAAACTTCTTCATCAAACTCTTCATTGCCATCCCCGTCAGCGTTTTCAAGAGTAATCTTCTCGTCAGAGAAAAGCATGAAGTGATAAATCAGAATCTTTGCTGCCTCTTTAAGGGCATCTTTCGGATGGATGGAACCATCGGTAGAAATTTCAAGAACGAGCTTTTCGTAGTCAGTCTTCTGCTCTACACGGTAATTCTCCACTGCGTACTTGACATTTCTAATTGGAGTGTAAATTGAATCGATCGGAATCACATTCACATCCGTGCAGAACTCACGGTTTTCGTCCGCAGGCACATAACCGCGTCCTTTGTTGATAGTGATTTCAATCTGCATCGTTGCTTTGGCATCTAAATGGCAAATAACTAATTCAGGGTTTAACACTTCAAATCCAGTCAAATACTTGTTCATATCACCGGCTTTGAATTCCGTAGAATTCTCAACGGTTATACTAACTTTCTCATTCTCGAATTCTTCTACTATTTTTCTGAACCTTATTTGTTTCAGATTCAAGATAATGTTGGTTACATCTTCTTTCACTCCCGGAACAGAAGCAAATTCATGCTCAACACCGGAAATGCGCATCGTATTGATGGCATACCCTTCCAGTGAGGAGAGAAGAATACGGCGCAAAGCATTACCAACAGTAATACCGAAACCGGGTTCCAACGGACGAAACTCGAACTTGCCGTACTTGTCGTCCGCCTCCAACATTAATACTTTATCAGGTTTTTGAAATGCTAATATCGCCATTATGTTATTTATTATTTAGAGTACAACTCAACGATCAACTGCTCCTTAATATTCTCTGGGATGTCTGCACGTTCCGGTTTGTGAAGCAACTTTCCGGCTTTCGCATTCTCGTCCCATTCAATCCAAGGATACTTGCTATGGTTAAAACCAGCCAAGGCTGTAGCAATCACTTCCAATGATTTGGCTTTCTCACGAACGCCGACAATCTGACCGGGTTTTACCGAATATGACGGTATATTAACCACATTACCGTCAACAACGATATGCTTGTGACTTACCAACTGACGGGCTGCAGCACGGGTCGGAGCGATACCCAAACGGTAAACAACATTATCCAAACGGCATTCAAGATTCTGCAACAGAATTTCACCGGTAATACCGCTGGTACGTGCAGCCTTCTCAAACATGTTACGGAATTGTTTTTCCAATACACCGTAAGTATACTTAGCCTTTTGCTTTTCTGCCAACATCACGCCATATTCAGAAGTCTTTCTTCTACGTGAATTGCCATGCTGACCGGGAGGAAAATTTCTTTTCGACAAAACCTTGTCAGGTCCGAAAATAGCCTCACCAAATCTGCGGGCAATTTTTGATTTTGGTCCAGTATATCTAGCCATCTTTATTTCTATTTTTAATGTTCTTTTTTCTCTTGTCCTATCATCCTACTATAGGACCTGATTGAAATTAGCTTCTCTTTATTATACTCTTCTTCTCTTCGGAGGGCGACAACCGTTATGCGGCAGCGGAGTAACGTCTATAATCTCCGTCACTTCAATACCGGCACCGTGAACCGTACGAATGGCAGACTCACGTCCGTTACCCGGTCCTTTCACATAAGCTTTCACCTTTCTCAAACCGAGGTCATAGGCCACCTTCGCACAATCCTGTGCAGCCATCTGAGCAGCATAAGGAGTATTCTTCTTAGAACCACGGAAACCCATCTTTCCGGCTGATGACCAAGAAATAATCTGGCCTTCACTATTTGCTAAAGAGACAATAATGTTGTTGAACGAGCTATGAACATGCAACTGTCCCATAGCATCAACTTTCACATTTCTTTTTTTAGCTGCGACTGTTTTCTTTGCCATATTTAATTATTATTTAGTAGCTTTTTTCTTATTTGCAACTGTCTTCTTCTTACCCTTTCTGGTACGGGCATTATTCTTCGTGCTTTGGCCACGCACCGGCAAACCGATACGATGACGGACACCACGATAACAACCAATATCCATCAGTCGCTTAATATTCAATTGGATTTCAGAACGCAAATCACCTTCCACCTTAAACTCGGCGGCAATGATCTCACGAATCTTACCAGCCTGATCATCAGTCCAGTCTTTCACCTTGATACCGCGATCCACACCAGCTTTATCCAAAATCTTAGTTGCGCTACTGCGACCTATACCAAAAATATAAGTCAAAGCGATTTCCCCTCTTTTATTCTGGGGCAAATCAACACCAACAATTCTAATTGCCATATACTATTATATTTTCTTTTGCACTAACGATTACCCCTGACGCATTTTAAACTTGGGGTTCTTTTTGTTAATCACGTATAAACGTCCTTTACGACGTACAATCTTGCACTCAGGGGTACGCTTCTTTAAAGATGCTCTTGTTTTCATATTATTTGTTTTATTTATATCTGAATACGATGCGACCTTTCGACAAATCATAGGGACTCATTTCCACTCGAACCTTGTCACCAGGTAAAATTTTTATGTAATGCATTCTCATCTTTCCCGAGATATGCGCCGTAATCTCATGACCGTTCTCCAATTCAACACGAAACATTGCATTGGACAGGGCCTCGACGATTACTCCATCTTGTTCTATCGCAGACTGCTTTGCCATACCTATTTTCTTTCTAATTTTTCAATTTCTTCAAACGAAGATAAAATATCCGCCTTACCATGATGAATGGCGATGGTGTGCTCAAAATGAGCTGCCGCTTTGCCATCTCTTGTCTTGATCGTCCATCTGTCAGGCATCATGTAGATTTGCGGCTGTCCCAATGTTATCATCGGTTCAATAGCAATACACAGACCGTTCTTAATCTGCACCCCATTCCCTCTTCGACCGAAATTCGGTACCTGAGGATCCTCGTGCATTTCTTTCCCGATTCCATGCCCGACAAACTCCCGGACAACGCCCAATCCATACCCCTCGCAATGCGACTGCACAGCATAACCGATATCACCGATTCTCTTGCCGGTCAAAGCCGCTTCTATACCCAGATACAAAGATTCTTTTGTCACCTTCAACAACTGTCTTACTTCTTCTGTCACTTCTCCGACACAAAATGTATAACAGGAATCTCCATTATATCCGTTCAATAAAGTTCCGCAATCAATCGAAACAATATCACCATCTTGAAGAGGTGTATCATTGGGAATACCATGCACAACCTCATCATTCACGGAAGCACAGATAGAGGCTGGAAAGGGAGAACCATAAGGATTCGGAAAACCTTTAAACGTAGGTATCGCTCCATGATCCCGTATGAATTCCTCCGCAATCTTATCCAACTGAGCCGTCGTAACGCCCGGCTGAATTCTTCCGGCCAATTCCGCCAATGTAGAACCGACCAAAAGATTCGCCTCGCGCATCAACTCTATTTCATCCTCTGTCTTAAGAAATATCATTTCTTTAAAACTTAGTAAGCAGAAACACCTGAACGTCCGTGGATTCTACCGGAACTCAACAGACCGTCATAATGTCTCATAAGCAAATGGCTCTCCACCTGCTGCAAAGTATCCAGCACAACACCGACCAAAATCAGCAGAGATGTGCCGCCAAAGAACTGAGCAAAACCAGCTTGTACATTCAACAAACCGGCCAACGCCGGCATGCAGGCAATGAATGCCAGGAAAATTGATCCAGGAAATGTTATATGAGACATAATCTGGTCGATATACTCCGCTGTATCCTTGCCGGGTTTTACTCCGGGAATGAAACCGTTGTTACGTTTCATATCCTCTGCCATTTGCATCGGGTCCAGCGTAATAGCCGTATAAAAGTACGTAAAGACTATTATCAAAGCCGAGAACGTCAGATTATATCCCCAGCTTGTCTGATCGGACAATGTACGCGCAACCGTTACAAAAGCGGAAGAACTTTCAGCCGAAAGACTTGAAATAATCGTCATCGGGATGAACATCAACGCCTGAGCAAAGATTATAGGCATCACATTTGCTGCAAAAATCTTCAAAGGAATGTACTGCCGAGCACCACCCATCTGACGGTTACCAACCAGCCTTTTAGCATATTGCACAGGCACCCTGCGTGTTCCCTGAACAAGCAGAATCGCAGCGCATATAACCAAAGCCAGTATCACGATTTCTATCAAGAACATCACAAAACCACCTCCGCTCAAGTTGAAAAGACGAGACGTGATTTCCTGACCGAAAGCTTCCGGCAAACGGGCAATGATACCTATCATGATGATCAATGACACACCATTACCGATACCCTTGTCGGTAATACGCTCGCCCAACCAAAGAACGAACATACTTCCAGCTGCCAGAATGATTGTAGAAGTTACGATAAACATCGTCCAACTGATTGCCGGATTAAGAGCACCACCCGACTGCATCTTCAGGTTACCCAAGTAGAAAGGAGCCTGGAAAACCAATATAAATATCGTGAGATAACGCGTATATTGATTTATTTTCCTACGCCCGCTTTCCCCTTCACGCTGCATCTTATGGAAATAAGGTACAGCGATTGCCAACAACTGAATTACAATCGAGGCTGAGATATACGGCATAATTCCCAATGCAAAAACAGATGCATTGGAAAATGCTCCTCCAGAGAACATATTGAGCAACGACATCAGACCTTCGTCTGTCTGTGCACGCAGAGCCGTCAACTTCTCGGGATCAATACCGGGAAGCACAATGAAAGAGCCCAGACGATACACAGCGACAAGACCAAGGGTGAAGAGGATCCGAGTTCTCAGATCCTCTATTGCCCAAATATTCTTCAATGTCTCAAAAAACTTTTTCATTGAATTTAAAGCTTTATTGCATTACCACCTACGGCCTGAATAGCAGCTTCTGCCGATTTGGAGAAAGCGTGAGCCTCCACGTCAACCTTCTTTGTCAACTGACCGTTGCCCAATACCTTCACACGGCTGTCTTTCTTAATCAGACCGGCCGCAATGAAATCAGCCACACCAATCTTCTCAAGACCATTCTTTTCAGCTACAGCCTGTATTGAACAAAGGTTTACAGCTACATATTCTACCCGATTTACATTCTTGAAACCGAACTTAGGCAAACGACGTTGCAAAGGCATCTGACCACCTTCAAAGCCTATTTTTTTCTTATAACCAGATCTGGCTTTCGCTCCTTTATGACCGCGGGTAGAAGTACCACCTAAACCAGAACCCGGACCACGTCCAATTCTCTTACGAGTACGTACAGAACCGGCAGCAGGTTGGATATTATTTAATTTCATATCAGTTTTAATTTAAAGTAATCTATGTTATTAGTCCAAAACAGTAACAAGGTGCTTTACCTTAGCTACCATTCCGCGAGTTGTAGGAGTGTCCTCAACCTCAACCACACGATTCAACTTAGTCAGTTTGAGTGCATCCAATGTCCTCTTCTGATCAACCGGAGCACCAATTCTACTCTTTACTTGTTTAATCTTCATAGTTGCCATAATCTGTTTCTCCTTATCCTCTAAATACTTTATCCAAACTTACACCACGGTTTTGTGCGATCATTCTGGCATCTCTCATCTCAGCCAAAGCCAAAATGGTAGCCTTTACAAGATTATGAGGGTTAGAAGAACCTTTGGATTTTGCCAGACAGTCCTTAATTCCCACACTCTCTAATACGGCACGCATAGCACCACCGGCAACCACACCGGTACCCGTAGAGGCCGGTTTGATAAAGACCTCGGCACCGCCGAATTTAGCGGCTTGTTCATGAGGTACCGTACCGTTCAGCACGGGCACCTTCACCAAATTTTTCTTAGCGGCCTCTACACCTTTGGCAATAGCGGCAGTCACCTCTCCGGCTTTGCCCAATCCCCAGCCGATGATACCATTTTCATTACCAACAACCACGATAGCAGCAAAAGTAAACGTTCTACCACCTTTCGTCACCTTGGTAACACGATTGATAGCAACCAATCTGTCTTTCAATTCGATGTCGCTGTTTATCTTAACTCTATTAATTGCCATAATCTTTTAAAATTTAAGTCCACCGTTACGTGCTGCATCTGCAACTTCCTTCACACGTCCATGGTACAGATAGCCGTTACGATCGAAAACAACCGATGTAATACCTGCTTCCAAGGCTTTCTTAGCAATCAATTCACCAACCTTGGCAGCCTGCTCTTTCTTAGGCATAGTTTCCATGCCTGCAGAAGACGCAGCAACAATCGTCCGGCCGGTGATGTCATTAATTACTTGTACGTAAATCTGCTTATTGCTTCTGAATACAGACATACGAGGACGCTCTGTCGTTCCAGAGATCTTACTACGGACTCTGTATTTAATCTTGATTCGTCTTTCTATTTTAGTTGTCATAGTCTTACTGTTTTATAATTATTTTGCACCAGCTGATTTACCAGACTTTCTACGAATCTGTTCACCAACAAACAAAACGCCCTTGCCTTTGTACGGTTCAGGCTTACGGAAAGAACGAATTTTTGCGCAAACCTGTCCTAAAAGCTGCTTGTCACAAGATTCCAATATAATAAGCGGATTCTGATTTCTTTCAGACTTCGTTTCTACCTTTATTTCATTAGGCAATTGGATGAATATGCTGTGTGTGAAGCCCAACGAGAATTCAATCAGATTCCCCTGGTTAGATGCACGGAAACCCACACCGACCAATTCTAGCTTCTTCACATAACCTTCCGATACACCAACTACCATGTTGTGTACCAACGAACGATATAAGCCATGGAATGCCTGCTTCTGCTTCATTTCCACAGTATCATTCTGTTCATCAATGGTAAAGACAATCTGAGACGCATCAACATCCACCTTTATTGAAGGATGAACGGCCTGAGTCATTTCTCCTTTAGGTCCTTTCACGGAAACCACATTCTCAGGACTTACAGTAACAGTAACACCTGCGGGAATGCTAATCGGCAATTTTCCTATTCTTGACATACACTATCCTCCCATTAATATACATAACAAAGAACTTCACCACCGATTTTCAAATCAGAGGCTTCCTTGTCTGTCATTACACCTTTGGATGTAGATATTATAGCAATACCCAATCCATTTATCACACTCGGCATATCTTTGTAACCCGTATACTTGCGCATACCCGGAGTGGAAACACGAATCAATTTCTTGATTGCATTCACCTTGTTCACTGAATCATACTTCAGTGCAACTTTAATAGTACCTTGAGGACCTTCTTCTATGAACTTATAGTTCAAGATGTACCCCTTGTCGAAAAGAATCTTAGTGATTTCTTTCTTCAAATTAGACGCGGGAACCTCTACGACTCTGTGCTTTGCCTGAATCGCATTTCTCAATCGCGTCAAATAATCTGCTATTGGATCTGTCATATAAATAATTTAATTAATCGGGCCTACCCCGACAATATTAAAAAAATAGTTACTTACCAACTTGCTTTTTTAACACCCGGTATCAAACCGCTTGAAGCCATTTCACGGAATTGAATACGTGAAATACCGAACTGACGGATGTAACCTTTGGGGCGCCCCGTAAGCTTGCAACGATTGTGCAAACGAATCGGATTTGCATTTTTAGGTATTGCCTGTAGTTTCTGAGCAGCTTCGTAAGCTTCTGCGGGATCACCCGTATTTACAATCTTCTTCAAAGCTGCACGCTTCTCAGCGTATTTAGCTACCAGCTTGGCTCTTTTAACCTCACGAGCCTTCATTGATTCTTTTGCCATATCAATTAATTGTTTTTAGCGTTTTTAAAAGGCAAACCAAACTCTTTAAGCAGGGCATAGCCTTCTTCGTCCGTCTTTGCAGTCGTCACAAACGTAATATTCATACCCAGAATACGATCAATGGCATCAATATTGATTTCAGGGAATATAATCTGCTCCTGAATACCCAATGTATAATTACCACGACCGTCAAACTTGCTCTCGATACCCTTAAAGTCTCTGATACGAGGCAAAGCTACCTTAACGAGCTTCTCAAGGAATTCATACATTCTCTCACGACGCAACGTTACCATCACACCAATCGGCATCTTCTTGCGGAGTTTGAAATTGGCAACGTCCTTCTTAGAAACCGTTGCAACCGCTTTCTGACCCGTAATGGCGGAAATCTCATTGATAGCGACATCAATAATCTTCTTATCCGCAGTAGCCATACCCAAACCCTGATTGATAACAATCTTTTTGAGCACAGGAATCTGCATGGAAGAAGAATAATTAAATTGCTTCTTTAACGCAGGAGCAATACGCTCTGCATATTCTTTTTTAAGACTTGCAGTATTTTCCATTACTTAATTTCCTCCCCTGACTTTTTAGCATAACGAACCAATTTGCCGTCAGCATTCAATTTTCGGCCAATTCGCGTAGGTTTGCCCGTTTTCGGATCAACCACATTCAAATTTGAGATATGAACCGGCGCTTCTTGTTTCACAATTCCTCCCTGAGGATTTTTTGCATTGGGCTTCTGGCTCTTAGAAACCATGTTGACGCCCTCCACAATAGCACGCTGCTTTTCAACGAGTACTTTCAGTACCTTTCCGGTCTGACCTTTGTTCTCACCAGCATTAACGTATACTGTGTCGCCTTTTTTAATATGTAACTTACTCATCTTACTCCTTTAAAAAATTAAAGTACTTCAGGTGCCAATGAAACTACTTTCATATTTGCAGCACGCAATTCACGAGCAACCGGGCCGAATATACGACTTCCTCTCAACTCACCTGCATTGTTCAACAATACACAGGCATTATCATCAAACCTGATATAGGAGCCGTCGGGACGACGAACTTCCTTCTTTGTACGTACAATCAAAGCCTTTGATACTGCACCCTTTTTAATATCACTTGACGGAATGACGCTCTTCACTGAAACGACAATCACATCACCTACAGAGGCATAGCGTCTCTTTGTACCGCCTAAAACACGGATACAAAGAGCTTCACGAGCACCGCTATTATCTGCAACAACCAATCTAGATTCTGCTTGTATCATAATTACTTAGCTCTTTCAACGATTTCTACTACTCTCCATCTCTTCGTCTTGCTCAGAGGGCGAGTTTCCATTATCTGAACCGTATCCCCTACATGACAATCATTCTTCTCATCATGAGCATGATATTTCTTCGTTTTTGAAACGAACTTGCCATATATCGGGTGCTTCTCCTTGAACTTAGTAGCCACAACAATGGTCTTATCCATTTTGTCGCTTACTACAACACCGGTTCTTGTCTTTCTTAAATTTCTAGCTTCCATGTTGGACCATTATTTGTTAAGTTCTCTCTTACGCAATTCAGTCATCAGACGTGCAATAGTACGACGAGCCGCCTTAATCAGAGTAGGATTTTCAAGCGGAGAAATAGAGTGGTTGAGCAACATCTGTGCATAATTCGCCTTCTCCGTCTGAATTTTCTCAACCAACTCGTTGTCGGCCAATTCTATAATTTCAGCATTCTTCATAATCAAGCATTTTTATCGTAATCACGTCTAACAATAAACTTTGTCGTCACCGGCAGTTTCTGGGCAGCCAGACGCAAAGCCTCTTTCGCAATTTCATAGGATACACCTTCTACTTCGAAGATAATACGTCCCGGAGTTATCGGGAACACATAGCCTACGGGATCACCTTTACCCTTACCCATACGTACGTCAGCAGGCTTCTTCGTAATAGGTTTATCCGGGAATATACGAATCCAAATCTGACCTTCACGTTGCATGTAACGAGTTACAGCGACACGGGCAGCTTCAATCTGACGACCAGTAATCCAGTGCGTATCCAGCGATTTGATACCGAATGATCCGAAAGCCAACTGGTTACCACGCTGGGCATTGCCTTTGCAACGTCCCTTTTGCGGTCTTCTATATTTTGTTCTTTTCGGTTGTAACATAATTCCTAAAATTCAAAATTAACGATTGTTGTTCTTCTTTTTGCGGAAGTTTCTAGAGCCGCCATTTGACGGACGACCGTTCTCTTTCGTCTGTGTAAAGTTCGGCGCCAAATCACGCTTGCCATAGACTTCACCTCTGCAAATCCATACTTTAATACCAAGAAGGCCAACTTTAGTCAAGGCTTCTGCCTGGCAATAATCAATATCAGCACGGAATGTATGGAGCGGCGTACGTCCCTCCTTATACATTTCCGAACGAGCCATTTCAGCTCCGTTCAAACGCCCCGAGATCAACACCTTTATACCTTCAGCCCCACTGCGCATCGTATTTGCGATAGCCATCTTGATAGCGCGGCGATAAGCGATCTTACCCTCTACCTGACGAGCAATGTTGTTTGCCACAATCACTGCATCCAACTCAGGCTTCTTCACTTCAAAGATATTGATCTGAATATCCTTGTCCGTGATTTTCTTCAACTCTTCTTTCAGCTTATCAACATCCTGTCCGCCTTTACCAATGATAATACCTGGACGAGCCGTGCAAATCGTGATTGTCACAAGTTTAAGAGTACGTTCGATGACAATTCTTGAGATGCTCGCCTGAGCCAGACGAACATTCAAGTACTTACGAATCTTGGTATCTTCCAACAAAGATTCTCCAAAGTCCTTGCCTCCGTACCAGTTAGAATCCCAACCTCTGATAATTCCAAGACGGTTGCTTATCGGATTTACTTTCTGTCCCATACTACTTAATTAATTAATCATTAGTTTTTGTATCTACGAACAAAGTTACATGATTCGAACGTTTACGAATTCTATAACCTCTTCCCTGCGGAGCAGGTCTCATTCTCTTCAGTGTCGTACCGCAATCTACAAACACTTTTGAAACGAACAACTCACCATCTTCGGCTTTGCGGTCATTCTTCTGTTCCCAGTTAGCTATAGCAGAACGCAATAATTTCTCAACTACCGCAGATGCAGCCTTTGAAGAGAATCTGAGGGTACCAAGAGCCCTGTTTACCTCCATTCCGCGGATCAGATCTACCACATATCTCATCTTGCGCGGAGAAGAAGGCACATTCTGTGCTTTAGCAAAATACTGGGTCTTCAAGGCCTCTTTTCTCTTTTCGGCCGCCAATTTTTTTCTTGCTCCCATTTATATATTTACTTTATTATTTCGGAAAACTACCTGTTATTTTTTCTTGTTACCGGCATGGCCACCGAACTTACGCGTCGGAGCAAACTCACCCAACTTGTGTCCAACCATATTCTCAGTAACATAAACAGGAATAAACTTATTACCGTTGTGAACTGCAACCGTATGCCCCACAAAATCCGGGGAAATCATTGAAGCTCTGGCCCATGTCTTAACGACGCTCTTCTTGCCGCTCTCATTCATGGCGAGAACTTTCTTTTCGAGCTTAACTTCTATATATGGACCTTTTTTTAATGAACGACTCATAATTTACTCAATTAACTTTGTTACTTATTACATCTTTCGATAATATACTTGTTGGACTGCTTCTTCGGAGCTCTGGTCTTCAGACCCTTTGCATACAAGCCCTTACGTGAGCGCGGATGTCCTCCGGACTGACGTCCTTCACCACCACCCATCGGATGATCGTGCGGGTTCATAACCACACCACGGTTGTGAGGACGACGACCCAACCAACGGGAACGTCCTGCCTTACCCGAGCTTTCCAAAGCGTGATCCGAATTACCAACGCTTCCTACAGTTGCCTTACAAGCACTTAACACCAAGCGAGTTTCACCAGAAGGCAACTTAATAACGCAATAGCGGCCTTCGCGTGAAGTCAACTGAGCAAAATTACCTGCCGAACGTACAAGCAGAGCACCCTGCCCCGGACGCAACTCAATGTTATGAATCACCGTACCGACAGGTATATTCTGCAGGGGAAGAGCATTACCGATTTCCGGTGCTGCTTTCTCTCCCGACATCAATGTCATACCTACTTGCAATCCGTTAGGAGCAATAATATAACGTTTTTCTCCGTCAGCATAAAACAACAATGCGATACGAGCCGAACGGTTCGGATCGTATTCAATTGTTTTTACTACTGCCGGCACACCGTCTTTCTCTCTCTTGAAATCGATGAAACGGAACTTTTTCTTGTGACCACCGCCCAAATAGCGCATTGTCATCTTGCCGACGTTGTTACGGCCGCCTGTTGAACGCTTTCCACATACAAGAGACTTTTCTGGTACCGATGCAGTAATCTCTTCAAAAGTACCAATAATCTTGTGCCTCTGCCCCGGTGTCGTGGGCTTAAATTTTCGTACTGCCATCTTTATTAAATATTGCTATAGAAATCAATCGTCTCGCCCTCTTTCAGAGTAACGATAGCCTTTTTAAAAGAATTCCTCTGGCCTTTCACACGACCAGCTTTCGTATAACGGCTTACAGACTTGCCAGCATAGACCATCGTGTTAACAGCAACGACAGTCACATTATACAAAGTCTCGACTTCTTTCTTAATTTCCAACTTATTAGCCTCAGGACGAACAATGAAGCCGAACTTGTTCTGCTTCTCTGTAATTGCGGTCATCTTTTCTGTGACCAACGGTTTAATAATATATCCCATAACGGTTCAGTCTTCTTATTTCGTTAAGATTTCATCGACAACTTTGAGCGAGCCTTCAGTCATAACCATGACATCTGCGTTCAACACGTTGTACGTATTCAGCGCAGAAGCCAGCATAACATTCGCACGTTCGATGTTACGAGCCGACAAATATACATTTTTATCTGCAGCAGGCAAAACGAACAACGCCTTCTTGCCGTTAACTTTAAGATTATTTATGATTTCTATAAAGGCCTTGGTCTTAGGAGCCTCCAAAGTGAAGTCTTCAACAACAACAACAGCATTCTCCTGAGCCTTGTAAGACAAAGCCGACTTACGAGCCAAAAGCTTGACTTTCTTGTTCAGTTTGAAACCATAATCACGAGGCTTCGGACCGAACACACGGCCTCCGCCCACCAATACGGGAGACTTGATATCACCCCGACGTGCGCCACCGCCGCCTTTCTGACGTCCCAGCTTGCGAGTGGAACCGGCAATCTCACTTCTTTCCTTAGACTTAGCGGTACCCTGACGCTGATTGGCCAGATACTGCTTTACGTCCAGATAAATCACATGGTCGTTAGGTTCAATTCCGAAGATAGAATCATTCAAGGCAACCTTTCTCCCAGTATCCTCTCCTTTTATATTCAATACACTGATTTCCATTACTTCTCAATTATTACGATTGAACCATTGTAACCGGGAACAGAACCTTTGATCATAAGCAGGTTATGCTCGGGAATTACCTTTAACACCTGCAGATTGTGCGTCGTCACACGGGCATTACCCATCTGACCGCCCATACGCAAGCCTTTAAACACCTTTGCGGGATATGAACAAGCACCAATTGAACCCGGCTTACGCAAACGGTCATCCTGACCGTGGGTGGACTGTCCAACACCACCGAAACCGTGACGCTTTACAACACCCTGGAAACCGCGACCCTTTGAGGTTCCGATTACATCTACATACGTGGCTCCTTCGAAAAGTTCCACTGTCAGGGTATCACCCAGATTCAATTCCTGTTCAAAACCTGTGAACTCGGCCAAGTGTCTCTTGGGGGTTGTACCAGCTTTCTTAAAGTGTCCCATCAACGAAGCCGTCGTGTTCTTTTCCTTAGCTTCTTCGAAACCAAGCTGAACTGCGGCATAACCGTCTTTTTCCACACTTTTAATCTGAGTAACCACACAAGGACCTACTTCGATAACAGTGCATGGTACATTCTTACCATCGGCACTGAAAACGGATGTCATTCCGATTTTCTTTCCTATTAATCCTGGCATTTCAGTTAATTTTTAAATAAAATAGTACTAAACCTTGATCTCTACTTCCACACCACTGGGCAACTCCAACTTCATCAGCGCATCAACAGTCTTCGTCGTCGAGCTGTAAATGTCAATCAGTCTCTTGTAAGAAGACAATTCAAACTGCTCACGTGATTTCTTGTTGACGAACGTCGAACGGTTCACAGTGAAAATACGCTTGTGCGTAGGAAGAGGTATCGGACCGCTTACGATAGCACCGGTGATCTTCACCGTTTTCACAATCTTTTCAGCAGACTTATCAACCAAGTTGTGGTCATAAGATTTCAGCTTAATTCTAATTTTCTGACTCATTGTTTTTATTAATTATAGTTATTAATATATGAGAGAGGAAAGTATGCCGGTTAAGAGTCATTCGCTAACCGACACTTTCCTTTCTCGTTTTTACATTATACCAGATCCGTACGTCCCTTGATTTCTTCAAGCACCGCCTTGGCGATAGAACTTGATACAGGAGCGTGATGATCATAAGTCATAGAAGAAGTGGCACGTCCGGAAGTAATCGTACGCAAAGCAGTTACATAACCGAACATTTCTGCCAGAGGTACCATCGCCTTCACGATGCGGGCACCGCTACGGCTGGTATCCATACCTTCCACCTGACCGCGACGCTTATTCAAGTCACCGATAACATCACCCATGTTTTCTTCCGGAGTTACGACCTCCAGTTTCATGATGGGCTCCATCAATACCGGCTTAGCCTGTGAACAAGCACTCTTGTAAGCATTCAGTGCACAGATTTCGAAAGACAACTGGTCGGAGTCAACGGGATGGAAAGAACCATCGAGCAATTCTACCTTCAGACTATCCATCGGGAAACCGCCCAGAATACCATTCTTCATGGCGCTCTCAAAGCCTTTCTGTACAGAAGGAATAAACTCCTTGGGTATGTTACCGCCCGTCACCTTGTTCTCAAACTGCAATCCGCCTTCCTTATAGTCTTCGTCCACCGGACCTACATTTACAATGATATCGGCAAACTTACCGCGACCACCCGACTGCTTCTTGTAAACTTCGCGCAAGTTGACAGTCTTCGTAATCGCTTCCTTATAGTTAACCTGAGGCTTACCCTGATTACATTCTACCTTGAACTCACGTTTCAAACGGTCGATGATAATATCAAGATGAAGCTCACCCATACCGGAGATAACGGTCTGACCGCTCTGTTCGTCCGTACGAACCGTAAAGGTCGGATCCTCTTCCGCCAATTTCGCCAGACCGTTAGACAGCTTGTCCAAGTCTTTCTGAGTCTTCGGCTCTACGGCGATACCGATTACCGGATCGGGGAAATCCATAGATTCCAATACGATCGGAGCATCTTCCTCGCACAAAGTATCACCCGTACGGATATCCTTGAAACCAACACCGGCACCTATATCACCGGCACTGATCACTTCCACGGGATTCTGGTGATTCGAATGCATCTGGAACAGACGGGACACACGCTCTTTCTTGCCCGAACGTGAATTATATACATAAGAACCGGCTTCCACTTTACCCGAATATACACGGATAAAAGTCAGACGGCCCACATACGGGTCTGTAGCGATTTTGAAAGCCAGTGCCGAAGTTTTTTCATCTTCAGACGGCTTACGGTCTTCCTCTTCACCGGTGTCGGGATTCGTACCCGTCACATTAGGAGTATCCAGCGGAGAAGGCAGGAAAGCGCACACATAGTCAAGCAACGTCTGCACGCCCTTATTCTTGAACGAAGAGCCACAGAGCATCGGAGTCACTTCCATCGCAACCGTAGCGGCACGCAAAGCACGAAGAATTTCCTCTTCCGTAATTGTAGAAGGATCATCGAAGAACTTCTCCATCAAGGCATCGTCAAACTCAGCCACTTTCTCCAGCATCTTGCCTCTCCACTCTTCAGCTTCAGCGACCAGATCCGCCGGGATCTCCTCCACGTCGTAATCGGCACCCATCGTTTCGTCATGCCACAGAATAGCCTTCATCTTCACAAGGTCTACAACCCCCTTGAAAGTTTCTTCCGCACCGATAGGAATCACAATGGGACACGGATTGGCCCCCAGTACGTCCTTCATCTGGCGAACCACCTCAAAGAAGTCCGCACCCGAACGGTCCATCTTGTTCACATAACCTATACGGGGAACATTATACTTGTCAGCCTGACGCCATACGGTTTCAGACTGCGGCTCCACACCGCCCACGGCACAATATGTAGCCACAGCACCGTCAAGCACACGCAGGGAGCGCTCCACCTCGGCCGTAAAGTCCACGTGTCCCGGAGTATCGATCAAATTGATTTTATACTTCTGACCGCCCCAGTTCCAGCTGGTAGTCGTAGCGGCAGAAGTAATGGTGATACCGCGTTCCTGCTCCTGAGCCATCCAGTCCATCGTAGCAGCACCGTCGTGCACTTCACCAATTTTATGAGTCAAACCCGTATAGAACAGGATACGTTCCGAAGTCGTGGTTTTTCCGGCGTCGATATGCGCCATGATACCGATATTACGGGTCAAATGTAAATCATGTTTTGCCATTTTGAAAACTTCTCTAAAGATTAGAATCTAAAGTGAGCGAACGCACGGTTAGCCTCAGCCATACGATGCATATCCTCCTTACGCTTGAAAGCACCGCCCTGTTCATTGAATGCATCCATAATCTCCGCAGCCAACTTGTCGGCCATCGTCTTGCCGCCGCGCTTGCGGGCGTAGATAATAAGATTCTTCATGGAAACAGACTCTTTGCGGTCAGGACGGATTTCCGTCGGTACCTGGAACGTCGCACCACCTACACGACGAGACTTAACCTCTACCTGCGGAGTCACATTATCCAAAGCCTTCTTCCAGATTTCCAACGCACTCATTTCCTCGTTCGGCATCTTTGCCTTCACAGCCTCAAGAGCAGCATAGAAAATGGTATAGGAAACATTCTTTTTCCCATCGTACATCAGGTGATTTACAAACTTCGATACTTTCACGTCATTGTAAACGGGATCCGGAAGAATCACACGTTTTTTTGGTTTTGCTTTTCTCATTGTCTTTTTAGTAATATTCGGTTTGGGCTGCACTTTATGTTCTTCAATCCTCCCTCCGGAGCAATTTACTCAACCGTTAGTATCCGACAAACCAAAACTTGTTAATAGATTCTTTTTCTACGTTTTTATCCGATTACTTCTTTCCTGCCGTCTTTCCTGCTTTCGGGCGCTTGGCACCGTATTTAGAACGACGCTGCGTGCGGTTGGCCACACCCGCCGTATCCAATGTACCGCGGACAATGTGATAACGCACACCCGGCAGATCCTTCACACGACCGCCACGCACCAATACGATTGAGTGCTCCTGCAGGTTGTGTCCTTCACCCGGGATATAAGAGTTTACTTCCTTCGTGTTTGTCAAACGCACACGAGCCACTTTACGCATGGCTGAATTCGGCTTTTTGGGAGTCGTCGTGTACACACGCACACATACACCGCGACGCTGCGGGCAACTGTCCAGAGCTGGTGATTTGCTCTTGTCCACCAAAGCCGTTCTGCCCTTTCTTACTAATTGTTGAATAGTTGGCATTGTCTTTTAATTTTTAATGTTATATATATTGTTTTTATTCATTTCTCTATATTTGGCAAGAGCCCACTAAGCCCTTTTGGGCTGCAAAGTTACAAATAATATCCCAAAGGACAAGCGTTTCACCTCTATTTTATAATAGCGCAACGAGCCTTATAAGCAAAAATATAGATATTTTAATATTATTTAATAAGCATAATAATAAACAAGCCTCACTCAAAAACAAAGGGGTGATTACAACCATCAAAAAATGCGGTATGATGCAGAACACCGCATCTTACCGCACCTATTCGGAATCACCTCGTTCAGGCCTCGCCCTTACCGACTTTAAAGGGCGCTATGGTACGCGGCCCCTGCTGTTCAGGCATACGAATGGCGCCGAACGTCTGCTCATAACGCATTATATTGTCCTGCAACGCATAAAGCAGCCGCTTGGCATGCTCAGGAGTCATGATGATGCGCGACTGCACATTGGCCTTGGGCAGCCCCGGCAACATGCGGATGAAATCTATCACCATTTCCGAACTGCCATGCGCTATCAGCGCCATGTTCGCATACATACCCTGCGCCACCTCCGGCGACAACTCAATCTGAATCTGATTTCCCTGAAGCTTATCTTCGTTTGCCATATCCGTTTTTCTTTATATATAATAAGGTATAATCACACAGCCACTCACCGGCCGCCGAACAAAGATAAGAATTATTTTCCACATCGAACAACAAGCCCTTCAATATTTACCCAGTCCCTGCGACCAGCCCAACCACACGCACATTTAAATGTTCTCAAATTTGGTCACAGCAGGCAAAGTTCGTATCTTTACATCTCCTATCTCAACGAACATGAAAAAAGTATTGTTCATCACTTTCAGCCTTCTGATTGCCACCGCCACGCAAGCTCACCACACAGTAGAACGCAGCCTGTTTACCGACAACTGGAGATTCGGCATCCAAGGGGGTGCACTGCTACCGATCGCCCACGCGGCTCTATGCCGCCAGACATGCGGCATCGCCGGCGTGCGCGCCGAACGCTACCTGACCCCGTCTTATGGCCTCGGACTTCATCTGCAAGTGGTTTCCGACAACCGCTCCGCAACAGCACCGGCCGGTTCTTTTGCCCGGTCCTCCCAGCTTTCCTTGGAGCACCTTGTCAACCTGAACAACTTCATCTGCGGCTACAACGGCCGTCCAGACATCTTCGAACTAACCCTTACAGCCGGTTTGGGCTGGGGACATAGATGGAAACATTCATCCGCCGACGAATCCGCACGCGACTGTTTCACGTCACGTGTCGGCCTGCAGTTCGCCGTCAACCCCGGAGAGACAAAAGCCTGGTATGTATATCTGGAGCCTGCGTTTACCTGGCGCCTCACCGGCCAACCAAACTGTACCACTCCTCGTTTCCACCGCAACCACTCTTCCTTCGGCCTTTCCGTCGGCGTCTCCTACCGGCTGAAAAACCACACCGGTCTCCGTTATTTCAAGCCCGCCCGCCTGTACGACCAGGTAGAGGTGGATGCGTTGAACGCAAAAATCAACGACCTGCGGCGGATGCTGCGCATCGCCCGGAAGTCTTCCAATGTCCACGGGGAAACCCCGACCCACTCCGCCCCCTGACAAACCGACTATCACAAATATTTACTCTTTAGCGGCCGCCCCTGTGCCAATTTTATTTGGTACGATTAATAAAATCCCCCCAAAAATGGATTTTGTTTGGTACGATTAATAAAAACCGTTATCTTTTTTCAATCAAAACCTGCGCATTATAGAGAAAATCAACTATTCTATACCTGCGCATTATAGACAAAATCAACCTGTCTATACTTGCGCATTATAAAATTAATACTTATTTTTGCATAATAACATTGTAATCCACAGCACGATATGATATTCAAACGAAAGATATACCGCCGGCTGCTTGAATGGAAATCAAACAGTTCGAACAGCAAAGCCCTTCTGATAGAAGGAGCCAGGCGAATCGGCAAATCCACAATCGTAGAAGAATTTGCAAAAAATAAATACAAATCCCACCTGCTTATAGACTTCAATATAGCCAGTAACTCTGTCAAATCGGCGTTTAATAATTACATGACCGACCTGGACACATTTTTCATGATACTCTCTTCCGAATACAATGTCACATTGCACCGCAGGGAATCTATAATAATATTTGATGAAGTACAGCAATTCCCCCAAGCCCGCCAGGCAATAAAATACCTTGTCGCCGACGGACGGTATGACTACATCGAAACCGGTTCGCTGATATCTATCAAAGAAAAAGTCAAGGACATCACCATCCCTTCCGAAGAAAGAAAAATATCCATGTATCCTATGGATTTCGAAGAATTCGGGTGGGCAATGGGTCAAAACAGCTTGATAGCATACATACGCAAGTGTTTCGACGACAGAATCCCCCTTGAACAAAATCTACACGCCAAGGCCATGCTATTGTTCCGACAATATATGATTGTCGGCGGCATGCCTAAAAGTGTTTCTGCATATATTGAAAACAACCGGAATTTTGAGATGGCGGACAGGGAAAAACGCGACATTCTAACTCTTTACCGTAACGACATCATGAAAATCAATTCCGGCTATCGTTCCAATGTCCTGGCCATATTCGACCAGATTCCCGCCTTCTTATCCAAGTCGGAACGCAGAGTCATGGTGAGTAAAATCGAGAAAGGCGCTACTTTCCCGAAGTATCACGACACATTTTTCTGGTTGGCAGACTCCATGATAGTAAACGAGTGTTTCAACTGCTCCGATCCGGACATAGGACTGTCGCTAAACGAAGACCGCACGTATGTAAAGTGCTATATGGGCGACACCGGCCTTTTAGTCAGCCACACATTCGATGAAAACGAAATCGCCGATAATGCCCTATATCGTGAAATGCTTTTCGGGAAACTATCCACAAACGAAGGCATGTTCTATGAAAATGCCATCTCACAGATGCTTGTCGCTGCCGGACACAAACTGTATTTCTACACGCGATATAACACAGAAAAACACAGAAACGACATAGAAATAGATTTTCTGCTCTCGAACAACAGCAAATTAAAATATAAGATATATCCCATCGAGGTTAAATCAAACAACCGTTACTCTACGACTTCGCTGTCCCGCTTTGCCGACATATTCCACAAGCGCATCGGAACGTGTTATGTCGTTCATCCCAAAAACCTCAAAGTAGAAAACGACACGATATATATCCCCGCATATATGGTCTTTTGCCTGTAAACAGGGGCAAGCAAAATACCGACCGTCCTGCTTCATTTTGCAAAATACGACACAACGGCAACGCCAAGTGTCGAAGAATAAGGATGACAAAAAAACTAAGAGTAAAAAAGGACTTGAAACAATGATTAACAGACTATGGTAGCAAGACTTGATAAATTCCGTGAAGCCTTTGCTGCTTTTCAAACACCATACATAGTATTAAAAAATATTAATAATACACCGTAGATGCAAATAAACTCACAAAAAGTTATAGCGAATACACAAAAAGCAGTATCTTTATACATTATTTTTTAATTATGCAAGAAAAAGACAAAAATTCATTTGATAGTTTGATAGAAGAAACTGTGGGATTATCTGTTGATGATATCAGGTCTCAAAGTTTTGATGAAATCCATCGCCAAATAGAAAAAAAAGAGAACAGTTTATTAGAATTGGGACAATCAGAGTCTAATCTTGTGTATTATCGTGGAAGTATGTTGTTGGCTTCTGGAAGAATCAATTATGATGTAGAGTCCGAATTCGAGAAAACATTCCGTATAAGCCAATAAAATGGAAATGGGTGTGAATATTTCTTCAGAGTTGCCTATTAGTGTCCAAAACGCTATGGGAAAACTTTATGATGATTATACGAACAAATTGAAGCCAACCCTTGCCTTGGCAGAAAGTATGACAAAGAAATTCCCGGGGCCTATATTAAACGAACTTAGGGCTGTGAATGACCATGTTTCTCGTTGTTTTATTGCAGGGCGCTCAGAGGATGATTGTTTGAAAGAATTGCAAAAAGGTCACGGCCATTTGATTAGGGCAATTCTTGATTGCTATAAAACCCTTTTGATAGAATACGACAAGAAAATTGAGAATTTTTTCTATCAGTATAAGGATGTGTGTATAGCTGTTGTCAATGATGGGAAATTTTTGCCAGAACTTACATTATTACATGATAAGGCTATAGAATTAACTGTGAAAGCAAAACAAACGGAATCAAGATCCTATCCTGAAAAAGAGATTGCATACTCAAAATATCAAGATGCAATACTTGCCTTTGCCGAAGTGGACAAGTATATAAAAAAGCATTCTAAAGGATTAGCAAACGCTAAGCAGTTTGCAAGAGACCAATCTAAAAATAACCATAAATTTTCAATATATAGTGCATTGTGGGGGACTTTGTTTGGCGCAATTGCCACACTATTGATGAAGTGTTTGATCGGAGCATAATCTGTTTGCACCATTTCCGAAGACAGAATTAAATATCACAAACACAAACGTGCTTCGCCTCTTTTTTGTATCAATACGCGAGTTCGGGATAAAATTTGTTCAAAAAAGTGTGAGTTGCGTTGATTTTTCCACATGCACAGGGCTTGTTTTCAAAGAAAGAGTACGCCGTGAGTGCGGTGCAGATGTTCATGATGAAATTGTGTATTGATCGGTGCCTTGAGTACACGATGTTCGCCTTGTTCTTCAGCAGGTCGTTGATGCATTCTATGATACATCTCTTGCGAAGCATGATTTTGTCCCATAAGGACATGAGCCTGTTCTTCATGTTTGCCCTCAATCCATGCACAAGATGTATGCCCCTGTCAAAAAGCTCCTCAAACAGGGTCTGCTTGATGTATCCCCTGTCAGCGAAGACCTTGCCACTGATTTTAAAGATACAACATATTTGCGGGATCACCAACTTTTATGAGCAACATCTTATCCCGAACTCACATAAAATACGACACAACGGCAACACCAAGTGTCGAAGAATGTCGTAGAGTGTCGATGTTTTCCGGTTCACTTTTTCAGACCTTCAATCAGTGCTTCGTTACACCTTAACGAAGCACTGATTGAGGGGGCAATGAAGCACTGATTGAGACACTAACGAAGCACTGTTTCAACCCCTAACGAAGCACTGTTTGAATACATGAAAAAGCACTTCCTTAAAATCACCTTTCAGACACTCCCGTTATGCATAATCCGGGAAACGGAAGAGGGCGCATCAGCCTATTGACGCGCCCTCTTCCAAATACGTATTCCTAATTATCGGGGGAATCAGTCATCCCATACATCATAACCGCCGCCCGGATTGCCGCCTACGGCATCCGCTTCACCGTATTCACCTTCTCCCGGCTTTTCACCGAAATCACCGCCAATCTCGCCCAAAGAGCCTGAGCCTGAACCTGTGAGGAAAAGATCTTCAGATTCCATCTCCACCACCACACAAGCGGGGCGGATATACTTCTGCTTATTCATATTTTTATTGCTTTTTGATTATTTCACTACTACCTTCGTCTGGTTCACAATGTACATACCGGCACTGAAAGGCAACGTCGTACGACCGGCCTCCACGCGGACTGCTTTCGCAAGCGAGCCACCGGCCGTGTACACCTTCACCTCGCAAGCCTTATCGGCACTTATCGCAATGACACCGTTACCGCCTACGGCCTTAAAGCCATTATCACTCTTGCCGGACTCTACCGAGCCTATACCCGTCACCTCGTTGCCGTCCTCGTCCACGAAACCGATCTCGAAGGAATCGGGCAGAGAGTTCGGTGAGGCAATATCCTCTTTGAGAATAACGTAACTTCTAAATTGATTCAACGTAGTAGCTTTGCCCGCAGCCAAATCCTCTTCCATCCGTTTCAGCTTGCCATTGATGTAACAATATGCAGCAGCTCCATTTCCCGCTTGATCCTTCAGCAAGGCAGAAAACACTTGTTTAGGTTTGTAATTACCAAAGAGACGGTTATCCCCCCATTGCAAGGTTGGAGCCTTTAAATCAGTAATGACAGGAGTGTCATCTACTCTTTCTACAGGTATCCCCTCAAACATATTTACATCCTTTTCCCAGCTAACACCATCTCTAAAGGCAATGAGACAGGGCTCATTAGGGGCAACTGTTTGCAAAGGAGTAAACCAGATTACATCTCCCTGTACATCTCTAAATGTATAATAAAACACATCCTCTACGGCTATTTTAATGTTCTTCGCTATAGTCTGCTTAACTGCGTCATTAAGTTCAAACGGCAGACATACAGGAACTTTATTCGTTGTGGCTTTACGTACATAAGACACCTCCTTCGTCGTAACAGAATAAGGCATATAGAATTCTTTTACATTAGCACCATCTTTCAGTTCCACCTTGCTACAGGTATACTTATCACCCTCTTGCGTCACGTCAGACAAAGGCACTGCCACATTTGCAGTATTAATATTGCGTTCTGTAATGTCTGCATCTTCTACATAAACAACAGTATTGTCTATTACAACATTGCCATTACCATATACAAGTGCGCCTTCGTCAGTAACATTCACATTAAAAGTCAATTCCGTAGCTCCTGAAATTGCCTTATTTTTTGCACTATAGAGTTTGGTTGCTGGAGTCAACTTGCCTGCTTGCCTGCTGCTGAGATCATAACCAAAGTTATTACGTAATTGATAAACAGCGGATTCAAGTGTAGTAGACAGATTTGATGCATAATTTCCCTCGTCATCATATACACGCCATCCACCACTCACTTTAACGATACAATCTTTTGCTTTTCCGTTGTTATCTGTAGCGATACGTCCTTCCGGAGCAATCAAATTAAGAATTGTACCGTTATTCGTCGCAAATATCGGCTGAGTACCCACTATTTTATTGCCTCCACCATTCAATGTATAACCAACCGGCCACACCAAATCAGCCACTTTATCTTCTGGAATTTCAATATTTGCTCCTATAATAAACGGATTAGTTGTTGTTTTATAATAGTTCTCAAATTCACTAAGATTTTTCCACGAAATCACTGTATCCCTCACAGCGGTGTTGTATTCTGCCTCCCATGCTTCATATTCCTGTGTAGGTACTTCTTTTTTTATTTCTTCCGTTGCAGACAGGCCGTGCACGCTCTGCAAAAATGTTTTAATTATATCAACATAGTCAGAACGAAAGATATCCCAACATTCACCCGAATTTGAAACTTGTTGACTAAACCGATAATAATCTCCTGTTACTACTCCTGTTTCCTCATTTTTTATCCATTTCCAATAGTATATACACAAATATTTAGGAAATTTTGGATTTTCCATATCCTCTGATAGATTCATGTCATAATCCCATTCACCATCATAATTAGGACCCAACATCGCAATCACCTTATCGGGAGATATTTCAATCCAAGATGTTCCACTCATCCATCTATTATAAACTGTTGGGTCATTTGTTGTCATATCTGGCAGTTGTTTATTAACTGCATCTATTGAATCTGTAAGAGTTATATAAACAGTTTTAGCATCGGCACTCCGTAAACCTTGTCTTTGCTCTCGTATCCGATAGGAAAGTCTGCAAGGGGTTTTGATCTTTTTATCTTCAACCAAAGAAACAAAGTTGGATAGATGCGTAAGCAATGGATTGGTATACGTAATCTTTTCTATTTCCGTTGTAGTTGAATTATACGGCTTTCTCTTTTTCACTCTATCCTCCTCGCCCACTGCTTCCTTATGAAGATTCTGCAAGTCTTTCGCCTTTTGAATTTTCCCAACCACCTGCTTCAATCCATCATAGCTTTTGATGTTTGTGGGATCCACATTCTCTTCTCCCGTACTCCCGTTTCCATCCCCGGCATAACTCTTTGAGAGCGTTGTTCCCGCGAGCAACGCC
>CAMWUI010000022.1 GCA_947177395.1 uncultured Paraprevotella sp. | reverse complement strand
AATTTCCAGGGCGTATGAAAGAACTGAAAGAAAAATAAACATTCAATACAGACTTTCTAAAATTTATGCTCCCCCCACACTAAATTTCCACTGAGCCAAACCATCTCTCAGAAAAGACAATGCATCGTTACAAGAAAAAACATAAAATTTAACGCGAAGAAGAGGTATCACAACCCCAAACAATGATACCTCTTCTTTTCATATATACCGTTTTACCCTATTTCATCTTAATATCCCAATGTCCACCGTTCAGAAGAGGAGAGTTCTTGGGTAAATCAAGTCCCTGGGCAGAAAACTGTCTTAATACCGTATCAGCGCAGCGCGAGTTGTTGAATAGATTGGTGGGAGTTATACCCATCATACATACGTTCAAACTAAACTGCTGACCACGATCTATATGCTGACCACCTATGTTGCTGGAATGTCTTGCTGTGAGAATAAACTGTGCCATACCTTATCTTATTCCTCGTTTTAGTGCCTTTACTGCTTTCTCAGGCTCTCTTGTCAACCAGTCGAGGGCAAGGAACGCTGCAACAGGACGCATTTTGAATTTCTCTACCAGTTTAACATAGTCCCACCCCTCAATCTCGATGGTAGGAATAACGTTACCGTCAACCCATTTTTCAAACGCAGACTTAATACGCTCATCCATACGCTCGACTTTGTCTGCTGTCTGTTCGAGCATATAATCAGGATAGCCTTGCGCGCAGAGTGTCATTATTATATTGTCTCTATTCATAGTTATGCTGTATTAAGCTGCGTTGCAGAAGCCATCATAGTACATTCTTTCAGAGAAGTCGTTGGCATCTGCTTCGACAGGTTGGTTTACGTAAGCTTCAAAATCAAACTCAGGTCTGATATAGTGAGTAAAATTATCTTCCCATTCCTTTATAGTCTCCGCATCTACAGAAACCTGCTCAGGATGGTTGATTGCAAAGTCTTGGTAGGCATGTCTGCTTTCGTGCATGATAGTTTCCATTACCTGCTGCGGATTATCTTCCTTCAGGAGGTCAGCATTGAGGTCAATTTGTTTCGTTACTGGGTTGAATGCTCCAAGATTTTCTGGCTCCATGCCCTCGCGGAAATGGAGATTGTTTGTGTAGCCACTCATTTCATTGAAATTGTCGTGGAACTCTTTCATATACTCGGCACGCTGTTCAATACTTGCTTCCTCATAGGGAGGGTGTCTGTGTTCATTAGCCTCGATAAACTCCTGAACGGCAGAAGCGGTACATTCCTCCAATACTTGTTCATCACAGAACTCACATGACTCGTTTACATGGCATTCTGTTAAAATATCATTTTCTGATATTTCAATACGGTCATCTTCAAGTAATTCTAACCACTCAAAATCATTCATTGTTACGCCCCTTTCTTATCTTGGCATTTACGAAACACTCATTTGCAAATTTCTCGTCCTTTACTACGCCATATCCATTGAGGTAGCATGTTCCCAAATAATGGTAAGCCTCAGAACAACCATATTTACAAGCCATATTAAAATACTTTACAGCTTCCTGATAATTAACATCTGTTCCTAAGCCATGGAAATAGCACTTTCCAATAATAAAATGGAGGTCCAGATACTCAATTGTCTGTATTTAATTTATTTTTCTGCATGTCACTTTACTTTATTAACCTTTATCCAATGTTTGTCTGTTGAAAGTGCAGTCGATACAAGGCATTGTCCAACGAGAAGCTTAGGTATTATCGGTTTTTGTTCCTTGGAAATACCCATAGACTCAGCGATGGCAGTGCAGTCATCCTCGGCTACCAAACGATGTGTAATTTTGGTGTTGGTATTCTTGATAGCATCTGGAATAAGACGTGTTGGTACTTGATCTACCAAGAACATACCTTCTCCATACGCGCGAATTTCCGACAGCATGTTACTGAACATCATAGCGGTTTTGTACTGAGGTAACTCTGGTTTATCACACTTCTGCATAACACGATGAGCCTCCTCTATTACAGTGAGGTGTCGGCAGTCGTTTGAATTGAAGTCGATATTGCCAATCTCTGCTTGTGCCGTTCTGTATTCGTAGAGGAACTGGAGCACCAATGCCATGAAGAATGACTTATCTACGTCATCGCCCACGTAAGACAGGTTGATGACACATGGTTTGTTGAATAACTCTTCCCACGGAGTAGAATGCAACACGTCCAACATGTCCTTCTTCCAGCCTCGACGGAGTGATGAGATACGAGTGTTAAGACAAGCCTTCATGTTGTCGCTGACACGCTTCTCATAGCCATGCGCATCCATAACAGCGTCAACATGAGAAGCCATAGAGGTTAATGTCGGTGCAATCGTCTTTCCATATACAGGTTCTGCCCCCTTGCCTATCCAGTTGGTAGATTGGCTTTGATACAGAGAATAAATCAGATCTTCCATCAGCACAGGCAGTATGTCGTACATAGGGAATGCTGATGCAAATGTTGATTTCAGTCGGTCTATGTGAGTAAGCACATTTGGATCCTGCTCAGCGGACAGCCACACTGGTTCAAACGGATTGAGGTGTAGATCTGATAGCGTTACGCTTTCTCGTGTTTTACGATCACGGTAGTTCTTACAACCTGGGATGAATATATTGATAGGTGCATCCTTGTGGGTCTTGTTATATTCAATAGCCCAATCAACGTATTCCGTTTTTGCTGGCTCTATTACCAAGAACGGAATGTTGTTGTTTATCTGACTTATGGAATTTAACACAGCCTGAACCGTATTGGTCTTGCCTGTTCCATTTATACCTGAGAGAAGGGTGTGCTTTGACAGAATGCTAATCGGAAGGTGATACGGCATATCTGTTGCGGAGCCACCATACAGCATACTACCGAACTCAATAACATTATCATCTCCTATTATTGTCTGGTTTAATGAGAACTCTGGTGCGCTGTCAACCACACTAATGCCAGGAACGGAACGAAGAGGGAAGTTAATGAGATATGACAACTCTTTCGTGGTAAGAACTGTTTTTAATTCCTTGTAGTGATCACCCAAAGGATGGTTGAAGAGTTTACCATTTGCGCTATTTACCATCAGGACAGGTGATGACACATGTCCAAGCGTCAATTCGCGCAGTGTCTTTTTGCCCTCGACGGTTTCATCCATAATGTCCGTAATGTCATGAATACGCACAGGCTCATAAATACTTTCTTGTCCACTTAGGATCGAACGCAACTGCAAGCTACCACCCATCAAGTCGCTTTTCTTCTCTGCCATCAAATACACACCTACTTTCCATAAACCTATAGCCTTACCTGACTCTATACGCTTCGAATGATAGAAAAGGTGTTCGCTTACGGCTTCTACATGCTTATTCACAAGGTTACGGCTTATGCTCTGTGAACGGCTCTCGTTGGTTGTTGTTGTATCGGACTCGCTATTACTCTCGGCATCTGATGTTCCCTGAGTAGTAGTCTTTTGTGGCATCAAACCAGAAATGAGATTGCCCACCGATGCACCAGCAACAATATTCAACGCTGCACTACTGATGACCCCTGCAGCATCAGCACATCCTTCAAGAACGGATCCAGCAGCAGGGAATACAGACGCAGCGATACCCAAACCTGTACCAGCAAGAGCAGCCTTACCTAACTTTGAGAAATCCTTCTTTAATACGGCTTCACTGAAACTTTTGGTATGCGTTACAGAATGTGATGACGTATGAGGCTGCGAACTACCCTCTGTAAGCCCTTCTGTGACATTCATCGACTTTAGAGACTCTGCCTGTCCGTTCATTTCGCGTAACTGATAAAGCATTGACTCAGCATCATTGTTCTCGATAGGGTCTGCTACAACAAGGTAGGCATAATTCTTACTGGCAGACATACCTGCAATTAGCTTGTCAATAGTTGCAGGATAAACTGTCTTGTACTGGCTATCCATTGAAGGTATGCCTGTGAACGCATATACATTTTCGAGATTTTCTGATGCTACGCGCTTGCAGAAGTCTGATATTCTACTGTCATCACTCTTCAATGGATCTGTTTGAAGTCCAGGCCAGATACCACCGATGAAACGTTCAAGGTTGCGTACAAGTTTCTTCGGAGGAACTGCTTTGCCCGGAGATCGAAGTCCAAGGTACAGATGACTTTGTTTTCCATCGCCAGTAATGAGGAATAGCAACTGTATTTCCTTGGGTAAGAAGCACGAGTACAATATCTTTTGCATTGCAGTAAAACATGCTTCCGCAGATTTATCCAAAGGCTTTCCTATCTGTTGTATCTCAATCCATGAAGCCGAGCTTTCAAGGGTTGGTGGAATAGATTCAAGTTCAAATGCCTCGTTATCACTTACAGATATATTCGTAAGATACTTCCTCTCCATGCAGAAAGAAAGAGATTGAGACACGGCTGTTGCTGCCAACACCCGTGCCTGAGGCTCCAATGATTGTAACTGTGTATTCATAACTATTAGTCAACCAATATACGAGCAGATTTCAAACTATCCTTATAAGCTTGCATAAACTCCTTTGAAACCTTGTTGATCGAGTTTTTAATGCTCTTGTCACTAGTAAGTGCTTCTCTAATAGATGTTTCGACAGACGAACAGATAGATTTCCATTCCTTGTTTATAGAATTGAACACCTGTGCTCTTTGGCCTGCATCCAACTCACGAGCCATAGCTTCGGCTTGCTTCTGCTCTTCTGTCTTTTCTTCGCTGAACAACCATTTTGCCAGTAGAGCACCACCGCCAATAAGCCATGTAAGCGGACCACCAAGGAGCATAGCAACAGCACCACCAATTGCTGCGCCGCCAATTGCTGCACCCCAATTGTCACTATCTTCTTTCAATTTCTCTGAAATACCATACAACACTGAGTCCATGTTGATGTCAGAAAGGTTTACCTCTCCAAGTTTCACATTATTAGGTAGGTTGATTTCTACACCTTGTGAACTATATACAGCAATGATACTTTCAACCTTATCTCGAATCTCCTGTGTACTTTCTTTTATGGCACTCTCTACGTAGGCTGGTGCATTAGAAGAAAACTCAGCTACACTTTCTTGAACGGTATCAGAAATTACGGTTTGAAGTATATTTATGCTGTAGTTCTCCTTTGCGTCTCTCCATGCAGTAACAACACCGCCTATGTCATCAGTCACTTTATCCCAGAGATCGTGTCCAAAGTTCTCAACAAAAACATCAAAGGTCTGACTACCTTTCAAGAAAGCGTTGATTTCCTCTTCCAAGCCCACATCCATACCATCAGTGCGCAAGTCCATGCGTGCAACCTCTGCAACGCCCTGAGAAATGGTAAGTGAAGGGTCTTGGTCTCTATAAACTTGTGAAGGTTCTACTCCCCAACACTTGCAAACTAATGGAACAATGAAGTCCATTTGTGAAGCACCACCTGTGAGGAATACGCCATAGATGTCTTGATTGGCTATATGGTTCTGTTTGTAGTCAATCATCGCATCTTCAATACTCTTTATGTAACCATTCTTACCAAGGAACTCATTAAGCTCACCTGGCTTAAACGTCAGTTTGAAACGTTCATCTTCAAGATCTTCGTCATCAATGATGTCATCGAAGTTAATAGTTTTCTTAACTTTCAGAGAAGGGTCAAAATATACCTGCTCCTTAACATTTCTTGTTTCGAATACAAGATAGTCAATCAGTCTAGGATATTTGGTTTCAAACAGCTTGATAGCGTCGCTTTCTTTCTGCTGTTGTGCATAGATACTTTTCTCGATGAAAGATGCGCCACAATCATATCCATGATCGACTAGTCCAGGCAGGAGCTTGTTCATGTAAGTAAAGTCCAACGTACTGGAACCCATATCGAACACAATAGAACCTTTGTCAATATTGCGTCCAAGTCCAGATGTAGCGTCATGTTGCGCGCGAACGAATGCGGCGCGAGACTCTTTTGTAACACCTGCGATAGGTAATTCTGCAATGCGCGCCATTTTTACGTACAGGTCCTGAGTTGGTTTGTCCCAACCTGATGGAGTTGCGATGTAAACGAGGTGGTTTGTATCGGTAAGAATAGCTTTGTTGTTCTCGCGTATTCTTTTGTAAACCTCGTGCATGAAACGGATCATTATTTTCTCAGCATCACCATTGACATCCTTAGGTGCTTGTTTGAAACATACCCTTACTGTAGCTTGCTTTAGCACATCAGGGTTGAATGCTGCATCGCCGATATAAGCGTTGCCGTTGTCGAGGATGGTAATAGCAGAAGGCATAACCTTCTTGTTACCTCCCATGTCAAGGTCTTTGGCTGGATCCAACTGTCCAACAGCGGTGTCCCATTGCATCGGACAGATGGCAGCAGAGGTTTCGCCGTGACCTAAATCTATGCCGATAATATATTCAATTTGCTTTTTCTGTTCTTCTTTCATAATTAAAACTTGACTATTTTGTTAGTTTGAAGCGCATCAATAATGTTCCATAACTGGATATTCATCTCCATCGTTATTGTTTTAAGCAGGAATGAAAATCTTTCCTGGAATTATAAGAATGCCATTCTTAATAACGGCAGGGAACACCACTTTTAGTTCAGTTGCATTTGGCGAAGAGACCTTGTCGAACCATGATGCTGTTTCATCAGAATAGTTCTCTAATGTAATATCGTAATTATCAAGTGACTCTGCCAAATCTTCTATTCTCTCCTGAACCTTCTTGATGTATTTTTCCTCACTTACATCATGGTTGCGCTCATAACCGACAAGGCTCTGTATGCTTTCGAGAAGAGGACGATACTCCTTGTCCAAAGTAGGCTTTTCTTGTGACTCGTATTTCTGAACTACACGATTTACTTGAGCGCGGAATGTGCCGATAAGGTTGTCAACGCTCTCACATACATCATGTACGATACCAATAAAACAATCTACATCGATAGGCTTGTTAGGGTTCTCCTCTACTACAGTCCTTGGGGCGACCTGAGGCTGTGGTTTAGGTTGCGCTTGCATCTTATTAGACATATATGCCGACAATGCCACACCAGCAATTGCACCAAATACGGTTCCCCATCCTCCAAGAAGGAGTTTACCTGCAATTGCACCACTAGCAGCACCAACCAAAGTATATGACGAATCTGCCTTAAAGCCTCGTGATGACTGCGTAGTCTCTTGCGCTGTAGTAGAAGGACGCAGTTTCTTTGGGGCAGATGTATTACCAGCCTCTTTTGTCAGTACTGAACTTATCTTCTGCTGCGCATTTAGTAGCGAAATGGCTGCTTCGAGAATGAAATCTTCTGATTGTGTGAGATTTTGACGGAACTCTCCTTCTGAGTCAAAAACCTTCTCCAGATATAAAGAAACAGCTTTTTGTGCCTTGCCAAGATCCTTTGGCAAAACTATGCCTGTAAGGGTCTGTTGCAGTTCTGCCTTATTTGACTCAAACAGTTCACATAAAGTTTTTTTACTGCTCATAATTTATGTAGTTATAATGATTGATGGTTTATTATCACATTTTAATGCCTATAACTCCACAAAATTCGGCAGACTATTGTATATAAAACGCAAAAAGGATGGAGCTTCATCTACGCCCATCCTCCTACACGGCTCTGGAATAACCTTGAATGAAATGAACACTAAACTACAACCCCATCCGTATACTATGAACTTAACGGATACAGTCAAGGCTGTATCTGTATTTACTTTCATTGGTACACAAGAGGGGCATGTCAGTTTCTATCCTTCATTCATATAAGTTTTCCAGACTTTAGTAGGAAAGGATAAAAGCATCGATGCCTTCTTGACCTCATGGCTATTCACCTGTTTTTAAGCAGGAGTCTCCAATTAGTGGCACAATTTTATAAAATCTTTTGTAAACCTGAAAATTTCAGTGGCTTTTATTAGTGGTATTTATGTTTTTTTAAGGGAAAATATCCAAAGACGTAATTATTTAGCAATAACATTCCTTGGCTTTCAAACACTTATGATCGTATGCCTCTTACTAAAACTTAAATAACTGATGCGATGGTAGTATGATAACTGTTGCTACAGCAGTAGTATGACTATTGGCACGGTCTTATCATGACTGTCGGGAGAGCTTCTGCCAGGCTGCTTAACTTAATATATTTACAATCTCTCTTTCTATTTCAGAAATTATTGTAATTTTGTGTAACCTTATTTATAATATCCATCTAAACAACAGGAACAGATGAATCGTAGAATCACATTGGCGGCTATCGCCTTGCTGGGGCTGTCTTCCCTATCGGCCCAGGACAAGAAAGCCCGGTATTGGGAAGATTTCAAGCAAAACGTAACATTGGGCGGGTATGTCATCGGCAAGGCTTCTGTGTCGGACGAAGACCTGAGCGCGTCGAACAAGAGTCATACGAATTTCGACCTGCGGCTGGTGCGCGTGTATGCCGGAGGAAAGATGATGGATTTTAAATACAACTTCCAGATGGAAATGAACGGAGTGTCCGGGACGTCCAAAGAACGGGGGCCGCATATCGTGGATGCATGGATTGAATGGTGTAAATATAAATATGTAAATGTCAAGTTTGGACAATTCAAGCGGGCTTTCACTTTTGAAAACCCTATGCATCCGTGGGACATCGGTATGGGAAGCTATTCACAGCTGATAGACAAATTGGCCGGTATGAACGACCGGATCGGCGAACATTGTTGCGGAGGACGTGACATCGGTCTGCAATTGCAGGGCGACCTTTTTACCCGCAAGTCCGACGGACATAGCTTCCTGCACTATCAGGTGGGTGTGTACAACGGACAGGGCATCAATCATGGGGATGAAAACCGTGGCAAGGATGTAATCGGAGGACTGTGGGTGGTGCCGGTAAAAGACTTGGCCATCAGTGCGTTCGGCTGGGGAGGAAGTTATACGAAAAACGGCATCACGGTGGACCGCAACCGTTTTTCGTGCGGTGTCAAATATGAATCCCGCTGGACGGTGCGTGCGGAATATGCCTTGAGCCAAGGACATAAGATTTCCGATTATGTCGCAGCGGAGGACGGAAGCTTGACAGTGACCGGTAATGACAGGTCCGATGCCTGGTATGTGCTTGTGGGCGCTCCCGCCGGGAAACGTACCAAACTGTATGCCCGTTGGGATGTCTATCGCGACTACCGTACTCGCGACAGCCAGAAGAGTCTGTATGGCGCTTCGGCCAATTATTACTTGTGCAAGAATCTGAAGTTGCAGGCCAACTATAATTTCACGGAAGACATGGCTTCCCGTGGGGATAAGTATTACAATTCGTTCGACGTGCAGCTCTACTGGCGTTTTTAACAACAATCGAAGCATCGGAACATCATGAAGAAACTGTTGATTGCAGTCCTGCTGGGCACGGCGGCTTTGCTGGGCACGGGCAATGAAGATGTGAGGGCGTGGCTGGGCGGTATGGCCGCTGACGGGCGGACGGACGTTGCGGCTCCGGTGCCGGAGGACGACGGCGGGACAAGCCGTGGAAAGGCGGATGCGAAGAAGAAAAGGAGAAAAGACGCAGCAAGTGAGAGGCGGCTGATGAGGCTGGAGATTCCGGCTTTTCTTACCGATCGCCCGGAGGAGGTGATATGGCACACGGCCTATACGGTTTCGTTCAACCGCAAGCATAAGTTGCCCAACTGGGTGGCCTGGGAACTGACGAAAGAACGGACACAGGGCAAGGAAGCCCGGAGCGATAACTTTCAGCCCGATCCCGATGTGACGAAAGGAACCACGGCAGTGGACGGTGACTACCGGGGTTCCGGATTCGACCGTGGGCACATGTGTCCGGCGGCCGATAACAAGATGAGCGCGCAGGCGATGACGGAATGTTTTTACTTTAGCAACATCTGCCCCCAGCTTCATTCGCTGAACGGAGGAGACTGGAAGGAACTGGAGGAGAAATCGCGCAAGTGGGCACGCAGGTATGAACGTATCTACATAGTGTGCGGCCCTGTAATCAGAGACGGCAAGCACCGGACCATAGGAGAAAGCCGGGTGACCGTGCCGGACGGTTTCTTTAAGGTCTTTCTCCGGCTGACGGAGGACGGAGACGCCAAGGCCATCGGCTTCATATATCCCCATGAGAAAACCGACCGTCCCATGCGGGAGTATGCGGTGAGCGTGGACGAAGTGGAGCGACAGACGGGTATCGACTTCTTTAGCAAACTGCCGAAGGAAATCGAGAAAAAGGCTGAGGCTGAATGTAATCCTAATGATTGGAAATAGAATAACAGACTTTTATTTATGATAGATATAACAGTATCGGAAGAGTTGCGCAGGGCTTGTCCCGGTTTTCTGGGAGCTGCCGTATATGCGGAAATCCGTAACAGCGGATGCTGTGAGGCGCTGTGGGAAGAAATTGATGTGTTCTGCCGGGATTATTGTGCCCGTTATACTCCCGAGTCCCTCAAAGATATGCCGTCTATACAGGCAACCCGACAGGCATATAAAAACTGTGGCAAGGATCCCAGTCGCTACCGTCCGTCGGGCGAGGCATTGGTGAGGCGCGTGCTGAAGGGACATGAGTTGTATAGGGTGAATACGGTGGTGGATGTCATCAACCTGGCCTCCATTGCCTACGGATATTCCATTGGCGGGTTCGACTTCGACAAGATAAAAGGCGACCGCTTGGTGCTGGGAGTCGGAAAGCCCGGCGAACCTTATGAGGGTATCGGGCGCGGTCCGCTCAACATCGAGGGACTGCCGGTCTATCGGGATACGGAAGGAGGCATCGGGACTCCGACCAGCGACCATGAGCGTACCAAACTGACCGTGTCCTCTGCCCGGCTGCTGACTATCATCAACGGTTATGACGGCAACCGGCAGCAAGTGGAAGCGTGTGCCGGCTTTTTGGTGGAGCGGTTGAAACGCTATGCCGGCATGCAAAACGAGACGGTCTTTTTCTTCTAACTTTAAAACTTTATGGCTATGAATCCGGTAAAACTATTGTTGCTGTTCTTTGCGTTTCTGACGTCCGGGGGGATGAAAGCTCAGATGGATGCCCCGCAACCGGTTGTTTTCATTTATGTGGAAGGAACTCCATATCCGATGAAAGCATCAGACAGTCAGTCGGAACTGAAAAAAGGATGGGATATACAGGGGATTAACGTGGGACGGAAGATTGTCCGCTACTTTTGGAACGCGCATGCCGGACAGCTGGCCGATTCCCAGCCTCGTTTTGCCATCTATCCGAAAAAGCAGTTGCTCAGCGACTATGCCCTGATACGTTTGAAAGAGAAAAAGACGCATCGGCAGATGCCGGCCGCAGCCTTTGATGACTGTGACTATATGCGTGTGGATTTGCATTCGTTCCATATAGAAAACCTGCCCGACATGGGATTTGCAGTCTCCCCTCTCCGGCCTCTTGCTCCTGGGGAGTATATTCTTGTGGATCTTTCGCAGACGCCCGTTAATGAGTACGGAGACATACGTGCATACGATTTTCGGGTAATAAAAGAATAAAATGAAGCCTGGGAGATAAAAAAACAATGATTTGTTTGTCGGTAAGACTTTATTTTATAAATTTGCAGCGAATAATAGGGAAAATACATACAATGTATATATGCAAGAACACATATTGGTGGTGGCGCAACTCAGAACTCAAAAAGTCGTGAGGAGCCAGTCTTGCATATAAACAAAGGTATAAGAGTTTAGCGGAGACCTGTCGTACTTACGGCAGGTCTTTTTTTATGAAAGAGAAATCGATATGAAACATATATAAACGAATATGGAAACTTATAAAGTGAATGAAGAAGGATATTACGGCGAATTCGGCGGAGCGTATGTTCCGGAAATACTGTACAAGACGGTCGAAAACCTGAAAGAAGTTTATCTTCCCATCATTGAAAGTGAAGAGTTCAAGAAGGAATACCATGCCCTGCTGAAGGACTATGTCGGTCGGCCCTCTCCGCTTTATCATGCGCGTCGCCTGAGCGAGAAGTACGGTTGTCGGCTGTACTTGAAGCGCGAAGACCTGAATCATACCGGTGCGCATAAGATTAACAATGCCATCGGGCAGATATTGCTGGCAAAAAAGATGGGAAAGACACGTATCATTGCCGAAACAGGTGCCGGACAGCACGGTGTAGCCACGGCTACGGTTTGCGCGCTGATGGACATGCCCTGCCGCGTGTATATGGGAGCTACGGACGTGAAACGCCAGCATGTGAACGTGGAGCGCATGAAGATGCTCGGTGCGGAAGTATTTCCTGTGGAAAGCGGTAACAAGACCCTGAAAGATGCCACGAACGAAGCTATCCGTGACTGGTGTTGCCATCCGGCCGATACCTTTTATATAATAGGCTCCACCGTGGGACCTCATCCCTACCCCGATCTGGTGGCACGTCTGCAAAGTGTCATCAGCGCGGAGATAAAGGAACAGTTGTTGGAAAAGGAAGGCAGGGATTATCCCGATTATCTGATTGCATGCGTGGGGGGGGGGTCGAATGCTGCCGGAACCATATACCATTATATAGATGACACGCGCGTGAACATTTACCTTGGCGAAGCGGGAGGACTCGGAGTGGATAGCGGAGAAACGGCCGCCACCATACAGTGCGGCTCTTTGGGTATCATACATGGCAGCCGTACGCTGGTGATGCAGGATGAAGACGGACAGATTATCGAACCCTATTCCATTTCGGCAGGACTGGACTATCCCGGCATCGGCCCCATGCATGCCAATCTGGCAAGTCAACACCGTGCAACAGTCATGGCAATCAACGATGACGAGGCCCTGCAGGCGGCATACGAACTGACCAGACTGGAAGGTATCATTCCCGCACTCGAATCGGCACATGCGTTAGGACTGCTTCCCAAAATGACATTCAAAAAAGATGATGTGGTCGTGCTCACCGTCAGCGGACGGGGGGACAAGGATCTCGACACCTATCTGGCCCACCGGAATGAGAAAGGTATCGATGCCTGATACTATATTGAATCAATCAAAACAAGGAAACTTTATGAAACCATTCAGATATATCGCTTCGAGCCGACAGATTGTCGGTGACTTGTATACCCCGGTCAGTACGTACCTGAAGGTACGTGACATGTATCCGCAAAGTGCATTGATGGAGAGCTCGGACTATCACACTCATGACAACAGCCGTTCTTTCATCGCGCTGAACCCTGTGGCAAGCATTGCCGTCGGTCATGGCACCGCTACGGCACAGTATCCCGATGGAAACCAGATTCAGAACAATATTACGGAAGAGTACCGTGTGGAGAATGCTGTCAATGATTTCCTGAACAAATTCTCCGTGACCGGAGATAAAAAGGAATATTGCGGGCTGTATGGCTATACCTCTTTCAATGCCGTTCACTATTTTGAGAATATTGCCATAAAGGATTGTATGCAGGAGAAGAACGATGCTCCCGATATGCTGTATATCCTATATAAATATATCATTGTATTTGACCATTTCAATAACACATTGACGCTGGTCGAACTGCTTGAAGACGGTGAACCGACTGCACTCGATGAACTGGAGAAAGTCATACGGAACCATAACTTCGCCACTTACGATTTCCGTCCGGTCGGTGAGACTTTCAGTACTCTGACCGATGAGGAACACAAGGAAAACATCCGCAGGGGCATTGCACATTGCCTGCGGGGCGATGTCTTTCAGATTGTGCTGAGCCGCAGATTTGTCCAGCGGTATGAAGGGGATGACTTCAAACTTTACCGTGCGTTGCGCAACATCAACCCCAGCCCGTATTTGTTCTATTTCGATTTCGGAGGCTTCCGCATTTTCGGCTCTTCTCCCGAAACACATTGCCGCATAGAAGGGCGGCATGCCTATATAGACCCGATTGCCGGGACGACACGCAGGACCGGTAATGCCGAACAGGATGCCCAGAATGCATTGTATCTTAAAAACGACCCCAAGGAGAATGCCGAGCATGTTATGTTGGTCGACCTGGCCAGAAACGATCTGAGTCGCAACTGTCACCATGTGCAGGTGGACTTTTACAAGGATATGCAATACTACAGCCATGTGATTCATCTGGTCAGCCGTGTCAGTGGAGAACTGGAAGACCATGCCGACCCCATCAAGACTTTTGTCGATACGTTCCCTGCCGGCACTCTCTCCGGAGCTCCGAAAATCCGTGCCATGCAGATCATCAGCGAACTGGAACCTCACAACCGGGGGGCATACGGGGGATGTATCGGATTCATCGGACTGGATGGTTCGCTCAATCAAGCCATCACTATCCGCACCTTTGTCAGTCGTAATAATGAACTGTGGTTCCAGGCCGGAGGGGGAATCGTTGCCAAGAGCGACGAAGAGTATGAATTGCAGGAAGTGAATAATAAACTGGGTGCTCTGCGTCATGCCATATCAATGGCAGAAACTATCTGAGGACCTGTATAAAAATAGTAAGACTTATGAAAACTGTCATTATTGATAATTATGATTCCTTTACGTTCAACCTGTATCATCTGGTGCGTGAAACCGGTGTGGAGGCTACAGTGTTGCGCAACGACCGTTTCCGGTTGGAGGAACTTACGGAATATGATAAAATCATTCTCAGTCCCGGCCCCGGCATACCGGAGGAAGCCGGACTGCTACTGGATGTGATCCGTCACTATGCCGGTAGAAAACCGATATTGGGAGTATGCCTCGGGCATCAGGCTATAGGCGAAACTTTCGGAGGCAAGCTGACCAATCTGGCCGAAGTTTTCCATGGCGTGCAGACTCCGTGCCAGCATATCGCAAAGGATTATATTTTCGATGGCATAACCGAAGAGTTTCCAGTGGGACGTTACCATTCGTGGGTTGTCGATACTGTCGGATTTCCGGAATGTCTGGAGATAACCGCCACCAGTCCCGAAGGTCAGATTATGGCTCTTCGCCATCGTGAACACGACATACACGGCATACAGTTTCATCCGGAATCCGTATTGACACCGGACGGTAAAAGAATGATGTCGAATTTCCTGAAACATTAACCACGCTTCTCCCCTGCTCCATAAATACAGTATGAAACAAATTCTCAGACAAATAGTAAACGGCGAGATTCTGACGCGCGAACAGACTTGTCGTATCATGCACGACATCGTCGGGCAGAAATACAATGATGTACAAATCAGTGCTCTTCTGACCGGACTGATTATGCGTGGCATCAAAGTAGACGAACTTCTCGGTTTCCGTGACGGAGTTATCGAAACCGGCCATTCGGTCGACTTCAGTCCCTATAATGTGATAGACATCGTCGGGACAGGAGGCGACAACAAGAATACGTTCAATATATCCACCTGTTCGTGCTTCGTCGTGGCCGGTGCCGGCTACAAGGTTGCCAAACACGGAAACTACGCCGCAACCTCAACGTCTGGTGCGAGTAATGTCATCGAATACCATGGGGTCCGGTTCACATCGGACGAACAGCAATTGTTCCACAACTTGGAAACCTGTAATTTCACCTACCTCCATGCCCCGCTCTTTGCATACGGACTTAAGTTTGTGGCCCCGGTACGCAAGCAACTGCAAATTCCAACATGTTTCAATCTGCTCGGGCCGCTTGTCAATCCCGGACGTCCGGCCTATCAGTTGCTCGGCGTGGCCAATCTGAACCAGATGCGTCTGTACAGCAGTGTATACGAGAAACTCGGCATCGGATACGGCATTGTCAACAGTATAGACGGTTATGACGAGATATCATTGACCGGGGATTTCAAGGTGAAGACGAATACGATAGAGAAGATATTCCGTCCGTCCGATCTGGATTTGCCGCTGGTACGCCCGGAAGAACTTTATGGCGGGACATCCGTGAAAGAAGCTGCTGAAATATTTGACGGGGTTCTGGAAAACAATACGACGGAAAGCCGTAAGAATGTGGTGCTGCTCAATGCGGCATTCGCTATCAGGGTGATAGAAAGAGACAAGGACATCAGGGAGTGTTTCGCCATAGCCCGCGAATCACTTGAAAGTGGAAAAGCGCTGAATGTTCTGAAACAGTATGTCGAAATGAATCAGTAGGACTCTGTATGAAAGACATCTTGGAAGAAATAGTGGCATACAAGCACATCGAAGTGGAACGGGAAAAACAGCTGGTGCCTGCCGTCCGTCTGTATGCCGATGTGGAGCGGCAGATTGAGGCCGAACGGGAAACTTCTGCACCGTGGCGCGGTTCCATGAGGGAAAGCCTTGCTATTTCCAGTTCCGGCATCATTGCGGAATTTAAGCGCAAGTCCCCGTCAAAGGGATGGATAAAAGAAGAGGGACAGGCCGAAACGATTCCGGCGGCGTATGCAGAGGCTGGAGCGGCAGCATTGTCCGTTCTCACCGATTGGAATTATTTCGGCGGTTGCCTGGATTTTATCCGCATGGCACGTCCGCTGGTGGGCATTCCTATTTTGAGAAAGGATTTCATCATAGATGAATATCAGCTCTACCAGGCACGTCAGGTGCATGCAAATGCGGTCCTGCTGATTGCGGCCGACCTTACTAAACAGGAATGTGCCCGTCTGACACGCAAAGCCCATGAACTGGAGTTGGAAGTTTTGTTGGAAGTGCATACGGAAGCGGAACTTGAGTATGCGGATTGTGGACCGGACATGGTGGGGGTGAACAACCGAAACTTGGGAACATTCCATACCGATGTGGAGAACTCTTTCCGGCTGGCCTCCCTGCTTCCCTCCGATTTTCTGCTGGTCTCCGAGAGCGGTATATCTGCTCCACTGACGGTAAAGGCTCTGCGGCAGGCAGGATTCCGTGGTTTCCTCGTCGGTGAGGCTTTCATGCGCGAAGCTGATCCAGGAATGGCCTTGCATTCATTCATCCAGGAGGTCGAATCATGAAACGGTTGTTGATCAAAGTCTGTGGCATGCGTGATGTGGAAAATATCCGGCAGGTTGAACAGCTTGCTCCGGACTGGATGGGCTTTATCTGCTGGGGCGGTTCATCAAGGTTCGTCGGTGACACACCGGGTTACATGCCCGATGCCTGTTCTCGTGCCGGTGTGTTCGTCAATCCGTCCTTGGAAGAAATACGGCATTGTGTCATACGGATGGGATTAGATACGATACAGTTGCATGGCGAAGAGACGCCTGATTTCTGTAACGAAGTTAGGCATCTCCTTTCCCCGAAAAGCGGAAAATCCCTGCAATTAATCAAAGCATTCAGCATTGCATCGGACGGGGTGTTTCCTGCTACCGCGCCGTACGAGGACTGTTGTGACTATTTCCTTTTCGACACTCGTTGTGCCACCGTGGGCGGAAGCGGCAAGACTTTCGATTGGGACTTTCTGAGACAATACCGCGGAAAGCGTCCTTTTCTGTTGAGCGGCGGTATCGGAGAAGAACATGCTGGCGCTTTGAAAAGTTTTTCCCATCCCATGTGGGCGGGAGTGGACTTGAATTCCCGTTTCGAGGACTCACCCGCCGTGAAGAATGTGAAGAAGCTAAAGAAATTCATTCATCAGTTACGTGAACTATAATTTGTATATATAATTAAATAAGAATATTATGAATAGAATTAATCAATTGTTTCAAGAAAAGAAATCCAATATACTGTCTCTGTACTTCTGTGCAGGCCATCCCACGGCAGATGGGACGGCAACCGTCATCAGGACGCTTGCGGAGAGAGGGATTGATATGATAGAAGTCGGCATACCGTTCAGCGATCCGATGGCGGACGGTCCGGTAATCCAGGATGCCGCCACCAAAGCATTGCGCAACGGAATGAACTTGCGCAAATTGTTCGGGCAGTTGAAAGACATCCGCAAAGATGTGCAAGTCCCTTTGATTCTGATGGGATATCTGAATCCGGTCATGCAATACGGGTTTGAGAACTTCTGCAAAAGTTGTGAGGAATGCGGCATCGACGGCATGATTTTCCCTGACCTCCCATTCCACGATTATATGGAAACATACAAACCGGTTGCCGACCGCTACGGCCTTAAAATCATCATGCTGATTACTCCGGAGACCAGTGAGGAGCGCATCCGCTTCATCGACCGGAATACGGATGGATTCATTTATATGGTTTCGTCCGCCGCAACAACCGGGGCACAGAGGGAGTTTGACGAAACCAAACAGGCGTACTTCAACAAGGTAAATTCCATGCAACTGACGCATCCCCGCATGATAGGATTCGGCATCAGTAACAGACAAACGTTGGAATCGGCACAAAGCAATGCGGCAGGAGCCATCATCGGCAGTAAGTTTGTCGCTTTGCTCGACCGTTGTGACACGGTTGGGGAGGCTTTGGAAACGTTGCTCGATGAGTTGAAGAAATAAGAACGGGGAATAAACGTGATGCAAAAGTACTTTTTAACATACTTCAGTGTTTGCGGTTAAATAAAAACTTGTATCTTTGCATCCGGTTATGCGATAATAGCTCAGTTGGTAGAGCATTGGCTTCCCAAGCCGAGGGTCGCGGGTTCGAGTCCCGTTTATCGCTCTTTTTCTTTAGAATTGTTTTTTCCAAAGTTGCTTTTTCGTTTTATATGTCGTCCACAATGTCGAAGAATTGAAACTGTTTTTTGGGGGGGCTCATCTTGTACGGAATGAAAAAGGACCGGATTGTCTTTTGTCATTTACAATAGCGGAATTATGTACCGAAAAGCCCCGTATATCGTGTGGTTTTCGATGATTTTGCGTTAAAAAGAAGAATATAGATAAAAAAACAAGTGTATTATAAACACTATAATGAGAAAAGCACTATATTTGTCAGTAAATAGCTTGCCGACTTTAAACATAGTATGGCTTTATAATACAAACAACATAATAAAAAAGACATTTGTACCATGAAAAAATTACAGAAAGCATTGATTATTCCATGTGTTTCCACAGTCCTGCTGGGGGCTTGTGCTCCTGTGGAGCAGAAACCGGCCGAGACGGTATCCGGCTTGAATCCGGAACTGTTTGCCGACACCGTGGACGGAAAAGCCACAGCTTTGTTCATCTTGAAAAACGAGAACGGGATGGAAGTGTGCATCACCAACTATGGCGGACGGGTGGTTTCGCTTTGCGTGCCTGACAAGGACGGCAAGCCGACGGACGTGGTGCTGGGATACGATAATTTGGCTCAATATGCGGATACGCTGAACTCTCCGAGCGACTATGGTTCGTCAGTGGGCCGTTATGCTAATCGCATCAAAGGGGCGATGTTCACGCTGGCCGATGAAGAGGTTCGTATCCGTATGAACGACGGAGCCAACAGCCTCCATGGCGGCGGAAACACGGGATGGATGCACCGGGTATATGATGCCGAGCAGATAGGTGATAGTATTTTAAGGCTGACCCTTGAGGCCGCTGATGGCGAAAACGGTTTTCCCGGAAACATCACAGCTGTCACCACTTATAAAGTTACGGCTGACAATGTGCTTGACATTACCTTTGAGGCCGAGACGGACAAGGAGACTGTCATCAACATGACCAACCACAATTATTATAATCTGAACGGAGACCCCGAAAACGTGGGTACGGATATGGTGCTCTATCTGAATGCCGACTATTGGCTTCCGTCTGACGAGGAGTATATCCCGACAGGTGAAATAGCATCGGTCGAGGGGACTCCCATGGACTTCCGTACGCCCCACGCTATTGCCGATTCTATCGGCCGGACCGATTTTGTCCAGATGAGCAACAGCGATGGTAAAGGCTATGACCACAACTGGTGTCTAAATACTTATAAGGATGGTAAGGGCGACGACACACTGGTGTGCGCGTCTCTCTATTCTCCCAAGACCGGTATCTTTATGGAAATGTTTACCAATGAACCGGGAGTACAGTGTTACACGGGTAACTTCCAAGGAGAGAACAAGGAACTTGTCTGCAAGCATGGTAAGAAATACCCGGCTCATGTGAGCGTGTGCCTGGAAAGCCAGAAGTATCCGGATACGCCCAATCATCCCGAATGGCCGTCCGCTACGCTTAAACCGGGCGAGAAATACTACAGCCATGCGGCTTACCGCTTTTCTGTCAAATGATTAATCTAAATATTTAATACTATTAGAAATTATGCAATTATTAGACTGGATTGTCATCGCTGCGTTTGTTGCAATGATGATATGGATCGTATACACTGTTATACGTAAGAAAAAAGAGAACTCAGGTGATTATTTCTTGGGCGGACGTGACGCTACATGGATAGCTATCGGTACGTCTATCTTTGCTTCCAATATCGGTTCGGAGCATCTGATCGGGTTAGCCGGTGCCGGTGCGTCTTCGGGTATGGCCATGGCCCATTGGGAGATTCAGGGCTGGATGATTCTTATCTTGGGTTGGGTTTTCGTTCCGTTCTACGAACGCAGTATGGTGCTTACCATGCCGGAGTTCCTTGAAAAGCGTTACAATTCCGCAAGCCGTATGATTCTGTCCACCATTTCCCTCATCTCATACGTGATGACAAAGGTGGCTGTGACGGTTTATGCCGGAGGTCTGGTGTTCCAGCAGGTGTTTGGTATTGAGGAACTTTGGGGGATTGACTTCTTCTGGATTGCAGCTATCGGTCTTGTTCTCGTGACCGCCGTCTATACGATTATCGGTGGTATGGAGTCTGTACTGAAGACCTCCGTACTCCAGACTCCTATTCTGCTGTTGGGCTCCGCCTTTATCCTTTTCTTCGGTTTCAAGGCTCTCGGCGGATGGGATCAGATGATGGAAATCTGTAAGGCCACCCAAGTAAACGAATATGGCGACACGATGGTGAACCTTATCCGCGACAACCGTGACCCGCAGTATCCGTGGCTTGGGGCGTTGCTGGGGTCCGCCATCATCGGTTTTTGGTATTGGTGTACAGACCAGTTCATCGTACAGCGTGTGTTATCCGGACGTAACGAGCGTGAAGCCCGTCGCGGTACTATCTTCGGCGCTTACTTGAAATTGTTGCCGGTGTTCCTGTTTTTGATTCCGGGTATGATTGCCTTTGCCATGAGCCAGAAAGGTATTGAAATCAACGGTGTGCAGTATGTATTGCCTACTGCGGATGCAGCTTTCCCGTCGTTGGTGGCCACTTTGTTGCCTGCCGGTTTGAAGGGTGTCGTAGTATGCGGTATCCTTGCAGCCCTGATGTCTTCCCTTGCATCGCTGTTCAATTCGTCGGCCATGCTTTACACCATTGACTTCCACAAGAAGATGTTCCCGAAGACATCTGAAAAGCGATTGGTGTTCATCGGCCAGGTGGCAACCGTCGTTATCGTGGCACTCGGTATCCTTTGGATTCCGGTGATGCGTTCCGTCGGTAATGTTCTGTACAATTATTTGCAAGATGTTCAGTCGGTGCTCGCTCCGGGTATTGCCGCAGCCTTCCTGCTCGGTATCACATGGAAGCGTACCTCTGCTACAGGTGGTATGTGGGGATTGCTGTCCGGTCTGATTGTCGGTCTGACCCGTCTGGGTGCTAAAGTCTATTATGGAGGTTTCCTCGGTCTGGAACAGGGTGCAGGCGATGGAAGTAACTGGTTCCAATATGTATTCTTTGATTACAACTGGTTGTTCTTTTGTGGATGGATGTTGCTTTTCTGCTGCGTTGTAGTGGTTGTTGTCAGTCTGCTGACTCCCGCTCCTGCTGAAGAAAAAATCACGGGATTGGTATTCGGTACGGCAACTCCGGCGCAGATAGAGGCTACGCGTAAGAGCTGGAATCGCTGGGATGTGATACACACTGTTATTATCTTAGGTATTACAGCTGCGTTCTACTATTATTTCTGGTAATTTAAAACTTATCGTATAAACGATGGCTCCTGAGTTCTATACATCTCATTCAAAAGTTTATTTGGCCATAGATTGCATTATCTTCGGTTTTCAGAGAGGCGAATTGAAGTTGTTGATCCAACAGCGTAATTTTGAACCGTTCCGGGGCGTATGGTCCTTGATGGGAGGATTCGTGGAGGCAGACGAGAATCTGTATGATGCTGCCAGACGGGTCTGTGAAGAATTGACAGGATTGAAGAATGTGTATATGCAACAAGTCGGTGCCTTCGGTGCTGTTGACAGAGACCCGGGAGCGCGTGTCGTATCCGTGGCTTATTATGCCTTGCTGAATGTGGACAAATATAATCCGGAGCTGAATATAAAAAACAGTTCCCAGTGGAGGAATATCAATGAACTTCCTTCGTTATATTTCGACCATGCGGAAATGGTTGCGGAAGCCCGGTCGATGTTGAAACGGAAGATATCGCGCGAACCGGTTGGTTTCAATCTGTTGCCTCCCCTGTTTACGCTGAGCCAGTTGCAGGCATTGCATGAGGCTATTCTCGGTGAGAAAATCGACAAACGTAATTTTCGCAAGAAAGTAAATGAGATGAACTTTATTGAGAAAACGAATATTATCGATAAGACGGGAAGCAAGCGGGGTGCTCATTTATATCGTTTCAACGATAGTATATATCAGAAAGAACATAAATTTAAACTTATGTAATCGGTAATGTATGAAATAGGATGGACGACGAACGCCGTGCGGTGCAATCGCCGGTTGTCCTTCGGCCATTCCTTAACCAGAAAACGAAATATGTTAGAAGAACTGAAAGAAAAAGTGTTCCAGGCCAATCTGGAACTTGTCAGACAAGGACTGGTTATATTTACTTGGGGAAATGTTTCCGGTATAGATCGTGAGAAAGGACTGGTAGTTATCAAGCCGAGTGGTGTCGATTATGATTCGATGAAGGCTTCGGATATGGTGGTGGTGGATTTGGCCACAGGAGAAGTGGTGGAAGGGGATTTGAATCCTTCGTCCGACACTCCGACCCACCTTGTTTTGTACAAGGCATTCCCCAATATACAGGGTGTGGTGCATACCCACTCCACATACGCCACGGCCTGGGCGCAGGCTGGCAAGGACATTCCCAATATCGGAACCACGCATGCGGATTATTTTTATAAGGAAATCCCTTGTACGGATGACATGACCAAGGAAGAGGTAGAGGGTCAGTATGAATTGGAAACGGGAAATGTCATCGTGAAACGCTTCGAAGGCATAAATCCCGATCATACTCCGGGAGTGTTGGTGAAGAATCACGGACCGTTCAGCTGGGGCACCAGTCCGGCGAATGCGGTGTATAACGCCAAGGTGATGGAACAATGTGCCCACATGGCTTTCGTTTCGTTCCTTGTAAACCCGGATACGAAGATGAACCCTCTGCTTGTTGAGAAGCATTACAACCGCAAGCATGGTCCCAATGCCTATTACGGACAAAAGAAAAAATAAAGGCTTATCCTGCAAGGGGCATCGGGGATTTTTAATCCGACATTTACTGATAGCAATAATAAAAACGACAAAAACAACTAACCCGGCAACGTCCGGAGGGCAAAGAGTTTTACCGATGGTTCGTTGTCAATTAAAAAAAACAGTATGGAACAAGCATTTTCAAATTATGAATTGTGGTGGGTGACTGGTGCGCAGTTGCTCTACGGAGGTGATGCGGTCATAGCTGTGGACGCTCACTCAAAAGAGATGGTTAACGGTCTCAACGAGTCCGGCAATATTCCTGTGAAGGTTGTATATAAAGGTACGGCAAATTCCAGCAAGGAAGTGGAAGCTGTCATGAAGGCTGCCAACAATGAAGAGAAGTGTATCGGTATCATTACGTGGATGCATACGTTCTCTCCAGCAAAGATGTGGATTCACGGTTTGCAGCAGTTGAAGAAGCCCCTCCTCCACTTCCACACGCAATATAATGCGGAGATACCTTGGGATACGATGGATATGGACTTCATGAACCTCAACCAGTCGGCTCACGGCGACCGTGAGTTCGGCCATATCTGCACCCGCATGCGCATTCGCCGCAAAGTGGTGGTAGGTCATTGGAAGGACGTGGAAGCCCAGAAGAAGATTGCCGTGTGGGCACGTGTGGCTGCGGCGTGGGCTGATTCACAGGACATGCTGATTCTCCGCTTCGGCGACCAGATGAATAATGTGTCCGTGACGGACGGAGACAAAGTGGAAGCCGAACAGCGTATGGGCTATCATGTGGATTATACGCCGGTATCGGAACTCATGGAGCATTACAAGAAGATTGAGGACATACAAGTGGATGAACTTTTTGCCACTTATATGAGAGAGTACGAACACGATGCAGAGCTGGAAGACAAGACCTCGGAGGCCGGACAGAAGGTATGGAACGCCGCCAAGGCTGAGCTTGCTCTCCGCTCCATCCTTGCGGAAAAGGGGGCCAAGGGATTCACTACCAACTTTGACGACCTCGGCACTCAGGACATTGACGATCCTAAGTTTGTAGGTTTCGATCAGATACCCGGTCTTGCCTCGCAGCGGCTTATGGCGGAAGGTTACGGTTTCGGTGCGGAAGGTGACTGGAAATCGGCAGCCCTCTATCGTACGGTATGGTTCATGACTCAGGGATTGCCCACGGGATGTTCGTTCCTGGAGGATTATACACTCAACTTCGATGGAGCGAACAGTTCCATCCTCCAGGCGCACATGCTTGAGGTTTGTCCGCTGATTGCGGAGGCCAAACCCCGTCTGGAAGTACATTTCCTCGGTATTGGTATCCGCAAGAGCCAGACGGCCCGCCTTGTGTTCACCTCGAAGCAGGGAGCCGGTGTGACGGCCACCGTCGTAGACCTCGGCAACCGTTTCCGCCTTATTGTAAACGATGTCGAGTGCATCAAGTCCAAACCGTTGCCCAAGTTGCCTGTGGCTTCCGCCCTGTGGATTCCCATGCCGAACTTCGAAGTGGGCGCCGGTGCATGGATTTTGGCCGGAGGCACACATCATTCTTGCTTCTCCTACGATATCACGCCGGAGTATTGGGAAGACTATGCCGAAATCGCCGGTATCGAAATGGTGCATATCAACAAGGACACGACTATTCCGGTCTTTAAACAGCAACTTCGTAACAACGAAATATACTATATGCTGAACAAGGCATTGATGTAATGCCCGATGTGAAAATGGCACACAGATAACACACCGCAGTCACGGAGCGTGCCGTCTGTGTGCCATCATTTTATTTACAGAAAAAATTAATGCTTTCATTATGAATTCAGACCCTAAATCAACCATTGAAGCAGGAAAAGCTATTCTTGGTATCGAATTCGGTTCGACGAGAATCAAGGCTGTTTTGATTGACCAGGAAAACAAACCCATCGCACAGGGAAGCCATGAATGGGAAAACCAACTTGTCGACGGTTTGTGGACATATAGTGTGGAGGCTATCTGGTATGGCCTTCAGGACTGCTACGCCGACCTGCGGGCCAATGTGAAAAAGCTGTACGATACGGAAATCGAGATACTGGCCGCCATCGGTGTCAGTGCCATGATGCACGGGTACATGGCTTTTGACAAAGCCCAGAATATACTCGTCCCGTTCCGGACGTGGAGAAACACCAATACGGCCAAGGCAGCCGCCGAACTGTCGGAACTGTTTGTATACAACATACCTTTGAGATGGAGCATCTCCCATTTGTATCAGGCTATTCTTGACAATGAGGAACATGTGAAAGACATCGACTATCTGACTACGCTCGCCGGTTTCGTACATTGGCAGATCACAGGCAACAAGGTGCTGGGTGTGGGTGACGCATCCGGTATGATTCCTGTGGACACGGCTACGAAGACATATTCGGCCGAGATGGTGGACAAATTCGACCGGCTGGTAGCTCCCAAGGGATATGACTGGAAGTTGCTCGACATACTTCCGAAGGTATTGTTGGCCGGAGAGAATGCCGGTTTCCTGACTGCCGAAGGAGCCAAGAGACTTGATGTGTCCGGTCATCTGAAACCTGGTATTCCGGTTTGTCCTCCCGAAGGGGATGCCGGCACCGGCATGGTAGCTACCAATGCTGTGAAACAACGTACGGGCAATGTGTCGGCCGGAACGTCCTCTTTCTCTATGATTGTACTGGAAAAGGAACTGTCCCGCCCGTACGAAATGATCGATATGGTTACGACGCCTGACGGCAGTTTGGTGGCTATGGTTCACTGCAACAATTGCACTTCGGACCTGAATGCCTGGGTGGGCCTGTTCCGCGAGTATCAGGAACTCCTCGGCGTTCCCGTAGATATGAACGAAGTATTCGGAAAACTTTATAACAATGCGCTGAAAGGCGACGCGGATTGCGGCGGACTGATTTCCTACAATTATATCTCGGGCGAGCCTGTCACTGGACTGGCCGAGGGTCGCCCCTTGTTTGTGCGTTCCGCCAACGACAGGTTCAATCTTGCCAATTTCATGCGCGCCCACCTGTATGCTTCGGTCGGCGTACTCAAGATCGGAAATGACATCCTTTTCAAGGAAGAGAAGGTCGAGGTGGACCGGATTACGGGCCACGGCGGTCTGTTCAAAACCAAAGGCGTGGGCCAACGGATCCTCGCAGCTGCTATCAACTCCCCTATTTCCGTCATGGAAACGGCCGGTGAAGGAGGTGCATGGGGTATCGCGCTGTTGGGAGCCTACCTCGTGAACAATGTGAAGCAGCAGTCGCTGGCTGATTTCCTGGACGAGACTGTATTTGCGGGAGACGCCGGTACTGAAATAGCTCCTACGGCGGAAGATGTGGCTGGATTCAACGCGTATATAGAGAACTACAAAACTGGTCTGGGCATCGAAGAAGCAGCCGTGAGATTCAAAAAGTAATCGATTAAGGCATTCCGACTCATATATAAAACAAAAATAGTCTTATCTTTGTAGCAAAGAAAGTACTTAAAAAACATTTTTACGATGAATAGTAAAGAAGTAATGAATCACGCAGCCGACAACATTCGTATCTTGGCTGCCTCTATGGTTGAGAAAGCGAAATCGGGCCATCCGGGTGGTGCCATGGGTGGTGCTGACTTTATTAATGTATTGTATTCAGAGTATCTTAAATATGATCCTGCCAATCCGAAGTGGGAAGGCCGTGACCGTTTCTTCCTCGATCCGGGTCACATGGCTCCTATGCTCTATTCCCAGTTGGCGCTGATCGGCAAATTCTCTCTAGAGGAGTTGCAGCAGCTTCGCCAATGGGGCTCTCCCACTCCGGGCCATCCCGAAGTGGACGTGATGCGCGGTATTGAAAACACGTCCGGTCCGCTCGGTCAGGGACATGTGTTTGCCGTAGGTGCAGCCATTGCAGCCAAGTTCCTGGCAGCCCGCACCGGCAATCCGACTTTTGGAAAAGAAACCATCTATGCTTATATTTCCGATGGCGGTATTCAGGAGGAAATCTCCCAGGGTGCAGGCCGTATCGCAGGACATCTGGGATTGGACAACCTTATCATGTTCTATGATTCGAACGATATCCAGCTCTCCACCACCACACAGGAAGTCATGACAGAGAATACCGCCATGAAATACCGTGCATGGGGATGGAACGTGATTGAAATCGACGGTCACGATTGCGGACAGATTCGTGAGGCGCTGGATGCGGCGCAGGCAGAGAATGCCCGCCCGACGTTGATTATCGGCAAGTGTATCATGGGTAAAGGGGCACGCAAGGAGGACAATTCTTCTTACGAGCGCAACTGCAAGACCCACGGTGCTCCCCTCGGCGGTGACGCTTACAAGAACACGATGATTAACTTAGGTGCGGATCCGGAAAATCCGTTCGTTATCTTTGACGATGTCAAGGAATTGTATGCAAAGCGTGCTGACGAGCTGAAAGGCATCGTGGCCGCCCGTCATGAAGAAGAGGCTGCATGGGCTGCCGCCAATCCGGAGAAAGCCGCTTTGCAGGCCGAATGGTTTAGCGGTGCCGCTCCCGAAGTGAATTGGGCAGCTATTCAGCAGAAAGCCAATGACGCCACACGTAACGCATCCGCAACCGTATTGGGCGCGTTGGCAGAGCAGGTTCCCAACATGATTTGTGCATCGGCCGACTTGTCTAACTCCGACAAGACCGACGGCTTTCTCAAGAAAACCCACGCTTTCACCAGCGGTGATTTCAGCGGTGCATTCTTTCAGGCCGGTGTTGCCGAACTTACCATGGCATGTTGCTGCATTGGTATGACCCTGCATGGCGGTGTCATAGCGGCCTGCGGCACATTCTTTGTGTTTTCCGACTATATGAAACCGGCTGTCCGCATGGCGGCCTTGATGCAGTTGCCCGTGAAGTTCATCTGGACACACGACGCATTCCGTGTCGGCGAAGACGGTCCTACCCACGAACCGGTGGAACAGGAAGCGCAGATACGTCTGATGGAAAAACTGAAGAACCATCATGGAAAGAACTCCATGCTCGTGCTTCGTCCGGCCGATTCCGAAGAGACAACCGCTTGCTGGAAGCTTGCCATGGAAAACATCGACACTCCGTCGGCTTTGATTCTGTCTCGTCAGAATATCGAGATGCTGCCTGCCGGAAACGATTATGCGCAGGCTGCCAAGGGTGCCTACATCGTAGCCGGTTCAGACGAGAATCCGGATGTCATACTCGTGGCTTCCGGTTCCGAAGTGTCCACGTTGGTTGCCGGTGCGGCATTGCTCCGCAACGACGGTCTCAAGGTGCGCGTTGTAAGTTGTCCTTCCGAAGGATTGTTCCGTAGCCAGTGTCCGGATTACCAGGAAACCATATTGCCGGCAGGCGCGAAGATTTTCGGCCTTACCGCAGGGCTTCCCGTTAACCTTCAGGGATTGGTAGGTGCCAACGGCAAGGTGTTCGGTCTGGAAAGTTTCGGTTTCTCCGCTCCCTACAAGGTGCTCGACGAGAAACTCGGCTTCACGGCTCAGAATGTGTACAATCAGGTAAAGGCTATGTTCTGATGGAAATCAAGACAATAGGACTGGCATCAGACCATGCGGGATATGCGCTCAAGCAGTTTGTGAAAGAATATCTGACGGAGAAAGGCATTGCTTTCAAGGACTTCGGAACGGACAGCGAGGCGAGTTGCGACTATGCTGATTATGCCCATCCCCTGGCATTGGCTGTCGAAAGGGGCGAATGCTATCCGGGTATTGCGGTTTGTGGGAGCGGCGAAGGTATCAGTATGACGTTGAACAAGCACCAGGGCATACGGGCCGGTTTGAGTTGGATGCCTGAAATAGCTCACTTGTGCCGTCAGCACAATGATGCCAATGTGCTGGTTATGCCAGGACGTTTCATCGATACGGACATGGCGCGCAAGATCATGGATGAGTTCCTGACTACGGATTTCGAAGGCGGCCGTCATCAGAAACGTATAGACAAGATGCCGGTGAAATAAACCTATTATTTTTATATTCAACGGGGTTGTTGAGTTTCTTCGGAACTCTTCAATCCCGTTTTTATTATAGGTGTGCGCATAAGCGACGCGATGCAGGATTGTAAGATGGCCCTGCCCTGCGTGCCCCGGACGCGAGCGTGCTTGGACAACGGTTCACTTTCCGGGTAGAGCACTATTCACCCATCAAGTGGAGTGTTGTCCGCCATGGACGGGACAAACATTTGATTGTCGGAGGGACGAAAATTGCGCTCTCTGTTGCACAAATCAAATATTATGCTCATTTTTACATGAAATTTATCATATTGCAGAAAAATGTTAGGAACTATTGTCAACACGCTGACTATCGTTGCGGGAAGTTGTTTCGGGCATTTCGTCAGGAAAGGAATCGGGAAACAATATCAACAGGTTCTGTTCACCGCCATGGGACTTGCTTCGCTGGCTTTGGGATTCAATGCTGTAAGTGTGCATTTACCTAAGAGTGAATATCCGGTATTGTTTATTGTCAGTCTGGCTGCGGGAGGGCTCTTCGGTACTTGGATTGACCTGGAAGGGCGTTTTCAGCGCTTGGTGTCCCGCTATTCTGCTTCCCGGTTGGCACAGGGACTTTCCACCGGCATTCTGCTCTATTGCATCGGTACGCTTTCCATCGTGGGGCCCATGATGAGCGTGTTGTACGGCGACAATACCTATCTGTTCACCAATGCCACGCTCGACCTGGTAACTTCGGCCGTATTGGCCACTACGTATGGCATCGGCATGGTGTTGGCCGCACCTGTTCTGTTCTGCTGGCAAGGAGGTATCTATCTGCTCACGCTGTCATGCGGCGATATCATTCCCGGAGCATTGGTCACCGAAGTCTCCATCGTGGGAGGAATCCTTATTGCGGCTTCCGGATTGGGAATTCTGGAAATAAAAAACTGCAGGACACTTAATCTGTTGCCTGCACTACTGATACCGGTATTGTTTTTTCTGCTGAAAGAACTTGTTGCACAATTTGGTTAAGGAGCATTGTTGTTTGCTATTCTTTTGCCTATAAAAACGCCCCGATATGACTCGGTGTTTTCCTTTTGGGAAGAAACGGGTCCCGTCGCATGACCGTCACAGACTGCCACGAAGACCGGAAATGCCGTTGTCTTTGTCTTTGGAGATTTCCTCGGATATGTTGGCTGCCCGCACCCTGCTCAATGTTTCGGGGGTCATTTGCAGATAAGAGGCTACGTATACCATCGGAGCCCGGAGCAGGATTTCCGGTTTGGTGTTGAGCAACCGCTGGTAACGTTCCGTCGCATTCTCGAAACGCTGGCTGTCGGCATAAACTTGTGAACTGATGAGTGCATGTTCCAAGATGCTCCTGTACAGCAGGGCGATTTCCCGGTTGGTTTCCATCAGTTCGTGCAGGGCATCATATGGGATACCGTATAGCGAACTGTTTTCCAGTGCTTCCACGATAAGCCGCGAGGGTTCTTGTTTAAGGAAACTTTCTATGCAGACGACAATGCGACCCTCGTATGAAAAGTGTTCCGTCACATCACGCCCGTTTTTATAGTAGAATTGCCTCACCATACCACGGTCCACGAAATACATGTGGCGGCATACAAGCCCCTCCTGCAATACCACGTCGCCTTTGGAAATCTTGAACGGCACCAGTATTTTCGACAATGCCTCTACTCCCGTCGGCGAAAGCCGGCAGTAAATGCGGGCAATCTCGCGTGCTACATCTCTTCTTCTGTCCATAGGCTTAAAGATTAATCAAGTTTCAGCACTGCCAGGAATGCTTTCTGAGGCACCTGGACATTACCGATCTGCTTCATACGTTTCTTTCCTTTCTTCTGCTTTTCCAGCAGTTTTCGCTTACGGCTTACGTCGCCTCCGTAACATTTGGCCGTCACGTCCTTGCGCACCTGTTTCACCGTTTCCCTGGCTATGATTTTAGCTCCGATAGCCGCCTGGATAGCGATGTCGAACTGCTGGCGCGGGAGCAGTTCCTTCAGTTTTTCGCACATGCGGCGTCCAAAATCCGTGGCATTGTCGAAATGGGTCAACGTGGACAGCGCATCCACAGGCTCCCCATTCAGCAGAATATCCAGCTTTACCAGTTTTGACGGGCGATAACCGTCTTGATGATAGTCGAATGAAGCATATCCTTTAGACATACTCTTCAACTTGTCATAGAAGTCTATGACGATTTCTCCCAAAGGCATGCTGTAGTGAAGCTCCACTCTGTTTCCGCTTATGTATTCCTGTTTCAGGAGTTCGCCCCGTTTGCCAAGGCAGAGTGACATGATAGGGCCGATGTAGTTGGATGTCGTAATGATGGTGGAGCGGATATAAGGTTCTTCTATGTGGTCGATGAGGGTGATGTCGGGCATTCCGGCCGGATTGTGTACCTCTTTCACCTCCCCCTGTTTGTCATATACCATATAGGATACGTTGGGCACGGTGGTGATTACGTCCATATTGAATTCCCGGTCGAGTCGCTCCTGTACGATCTCCATGTGGAGCAACCCGAGAAAACCGCACCGGAACCCGAAGCCCAGCGCCACGGACGATTCCGGTTGGAATGTCAGTGAAGCATCGTTCAGCTGTAGCTTTTCCAACGAAGCGCGCAGGTTTTCAAAATCCTCCGTCTCTATGGGGTAAACTCCGGCAAAGACCATCGGCTTCACTTCCTCGAAGCCGGCTATGGCCTGGCTACACGGACGCGCCACATGGGTGATCGTATCCCCCACTTTCACTTCCGTAGCAGTCTTGATTCCCGAGACGATATATCCCACGTCGCCGCATCGCAACTCCTTACGCGGCACCATATCCATTTTCAGCACGCCGATTTCATCGGCCGAATATTCTTTTCCCGTGTTGATGAACGCCACTTTGTCACCGGATTTTATGGTACCGTTGACGATTTTGAAATATGCTATGATGCCGCGGAACGAGTTGAATACGGAGTCGAAAATCAATGCTTGCAAAGGCGCGTTCTCATCGCCTTCGGGACAAGGTATCCGTTCGACAACGGCTTTCAGGATTTCCTCCACTCCCTGTCCGGTCTTGCCCGATGCCCGTATGATATCTTCGTGTTTGCAGCCCAATAGTTCCACAATCTCGTCTTCCACTTCCTCCGGCATGGCATTCTGCATGTCGCATTTGTTGATGACGGGGATGATCTCCAAATCATGTTCGATGGCCATGTATAAGTTGGAGATAGTCTGCGCCTGTACGCCCTGGGTCGCATCCACGACGAGCAACGCTCCTTCGCAGGCCGCGATAGAACGGGACACTTCGTATGAAAAGTCCACGTGTCCCGGTGTGTCTATCAGGTTAAGGGTATATTTCTCTCCCTCATGCTCGTATTCCATCTGTATGGCATGGCTCTTGATCGTGATACCTCGTTCACGTTCCAGGTCCATGTCGTCCAACATCTGTCCTTCCGTTACTTTTATTGTATTGGTGTATTCCAGAAGACGGTCTGCCAATGTAGACTTACCGTGGTCGATATGAGCTATGATGCAGAAATTTCTGATGTGCTTCATGACGGATTTTATCTGTAATTGGAGCAAAGTTACAAAAAAAATGCGTTAATACCTAACAAATCGGTATCAACGCACTTTTTATTCGTAATAATTGTATTTACTTCTTCAAAGCGAATACGGGCTCTTTTTCATCTCCGCTGACAGTCAGTTTATCTTCGCGGAGCAACCAGCCCAAACCCAAATACAATTCCTTGTCCAACTTGATTTTCGCTGCTTTCTTCAAATCTTTTACGTTCAATCCCTCTGTTTCGTTCAGTGCGTTCCAAATGGAACCGGCAATCTGACCTGCATTCTCAAACATACTTTTACCTATTAAAATTATTAATTCATTGTCTTGCATACGGCTCTTATGAGCCGTTGCTGCTGCAAAGGTATAAAAAAATTATGATAAAATCATCGGTAATGTATATAAAAACGTCTCAAAATAAGGCAAAACAGGAAAAGCTATCCTTTTTTCATTGTAATCTAACAATACAACCGGTTATTTGCTCCGTGATTCCATATATTCGGTCCAGATGCGGGCGGCTTCTTCCACCATCCGGATACACGGACGTTTAGCATAATAACTCTCCGTGCGGGCTTCGGCCTGGGGCGTCAGAGATGTTTTGGAGCGCAGACCAAGCAGTTCGGCACAGATGAGCGAGCCGTTGCGCTGTTCGAACGTCGTCGCCAGCTGTTGCACCACGGCATAGTTGTGTGATTTTGCCGCTCTGTCGCTTCCGTCGGTCGAACCGGTTTCCAGACCGGCCAGTATGAACATGCCGCACGCTGCTCCGCATGTCTGACGCATGCGGCCGATGCCTCCGCCAAATGAGGCGGCCATGCGCAATGCCTGCTCTTCGCTGAATCCGTACAAATCGGCAAAAGCGGCCGTGACGGACTGCGCACAGTTGTAGCCTTGCTTGAAATAGTCCACTGCCCGTGCAATTCTCTCCTCTTTATCCATGTTTATTCGGTATTCTTTTTTGCAAAAGTACGAAGAATGAGTTAACTTCGCAATAAATATGGAAAAAGATGAAAAGGAACGTATGGATGGGATTGGCAGCCCTGTTTCTGCTGGGAAGTTGTAATTATGAGACTTTTGAAGAGAAATGTGCAAGGGAGGCGCGGGAATACACGGAGAAGCAGTGTCCGCGGCGTATAGATCCGTATACGGTGATAGACAGCATGACATTCGATGCCTCGGAGCGGGAACTGACTTACTATTATACATTGGAGGGGGAACTGGATGACAAGGAACTGATGTCGGCCGATCTGCTGGATGATTTTGAAACGTCCTTGTGCAAGGCGCTGGTTATTTCCGTTGAGATGAAAGCTTACAAGGAGCATGATTTGAATTTCCGGTATACGTATGTATCCCAAAGCACGGGCGAGATGTTGGCTACCGTGAGGCTGACGCCTGACATGTATAAATAAAAACGGTGGCGTGTTCATTCAAACTTAAATGACATCCTTAGGAATACTATCCTTAGGGTCTAACGAATACAATCGTAAGGTGCTAAGGAATACGATTATAAGGAGGTAAGGAATGCAATCGTAAGGAGGTAACGATAGTATTCCACTCACCGAGCGGACAGCGTTTCACTGCCCTAAGTGAACAGCACTCCACTACCTATAGTGAATAGTGCTCCACTATCCATAGTGAATAGTGCTCCACTATCCATAGTGAACTGCACTTCACTTGACAAGTGAACAGTTTGTGGCTCGGCATAGGAACCGTTTGCGGGAGGGAAAGCCGCGGAGGCCGTCGCCGCCCCCCTTCCCCTACACACATGTTTGCGGGAAAAGGCTTCAATGGTTCAAACTATTTGATTATCAGAAACAAATGATTCAGCTATCCTTCAGCTTTATTTCACTTATCCTTCAGCTTTTCCTCCTCCTACACACATGTTTGCGGAAAAAAGCTTCAATGGTTCAAACTATTTGATTATCAGTGATAAATGGTTCAGCTATCCTTCAGCTTTCCTTCATTCATCTTTCAGTTTTTCCACCCTATGGTTCAGCGACCGATCACCGCGACACACCACAACCGGTAATTCCTAAACCATTACTCACTGATTACCAATGAGTCTGAATCATTGTTAAACCTTTTGTGAACCATTACTCATTGATACTCAGCGAGTCTGAACCATTGCTGAACCATTTATGAACCATTACTCATTGATACTCAGCGAGTCTGAACCATTGAAGCCTTTTTCCGCAAACATGTGTGTATGGGAGCATTTTCTATCGGGCCAATATTTCCCCATTGATTTTCCATTGACCTGTAAAAAACGGTTTATGAGGGCCTGCGTGTGCGGCATAACAGAACTGCACTCCGAAAGTCAGGCAAAAAGACTTCCGGAGTGCAGTTTTGTTAGGAGATAGTTCTAATTTTTACTGATGTTTTCAGTACGTGGGGAGTTTCAGGCAGGCGATACTTTCTTTTTCATTTCCTCCAGTGCGCAACACAACTGGTCGGGACAGGACGTCCCTTTGTAACCGCACCGTATGCCTTTGAGTCTTCGGATGACTTCCTCCACCGGCATACCACTCACCAGAGCGGATATTCCCTGCAGGTTACCGTTACAACCGCCCGTGAAACTGACATTTTTCACTACGCCGTCTTCTACGGTCACATCGATAGATGTGCTGCATGTACCCCGGGGGGTATAGTGATAGCTTGCCATTATTCCGGTTTCATGTTGGTATATACCGTCTGCACGTCATCAAACTCTTCCAGCTTTTCCACCATCTTGTTGATGGTCTCGCGTGCTTCTTCGGAAACCTCCTTCAGATCGTTGGGGATATAGGTGAATTCACCTCCGACATCCTCGAAACCTTTTTCCTCCAGATGTTTCTGAATGGCACCGTAGCTTTTCGGATCGCCGTAGATGGTCATTGTACCTTCCTCTTCATCCTCGTCGTATTCGTCGTCCACTCCGTAATCGATTAAATCCAGAATGAGTTCCTCCATGTCTACGGAAGCCGGTTTCTTGAATGTGAACACGCACTTGTGGTCGAACAGGAATGCCAGAGAACCCATATTGCCCAATGTGCCGGAGTATTTGTTGAACACCGAACGCACGTCGGCTACCGTACGGGTGGGATTGTCCGTCAGAGTGTCTACAAAAACGGCGATGCCGTGAGGGCCGTATCCTTCATACGTCATGCCCTTGTAGTCGCTCTGGTCTTTTCCCATAGCGTTCTTGATAGCCCGCTCGATATTGTCCTTCGGCATGTTCTCACGCTTGCACGTTGCGATGACGGAACGCAGGGTCGGGTTGTTCTCCGGTTCCGGACCACCGGCTTTTACGGCGATGGCTATCTGTTTGCCCAGCCGTGTGAATGTCTTGGCCATGTGGCCCCATCTTTTCAGTTTCGCAGCCTTTCTATATTCAAATGCTCTTCCCATTGGAATAAATTTTTAATATGTATTTTTATTGTTTCTGTTTCCTCTTTTCATATAATGGCGCAACCAAAGGCCGTATACGATGAGCACGGCCGTGGGGATGATGATATCCCGCGTATATCCCTGCATGGCCACTTGCAACAGCCAGCAGAACACCAGCACATAATATATGGCTTTAGCTGCAGTCAGTACTTTCATGCCTATCGCAGTCTGGCGCCCAACTTGCTCTCCATGTTGGATATCAGTTTGGACATGATTGCTTCGATTTGTTTGTCGTTCAGCGTCTTGTTTTCGTCTTGCAATACGAAGTTGACGGCATAGCTCTTTTTGCCTTCTTCCAGATTCTTTCCTTCGTACACATCAAACAGGCGGACGTCTTTCAGCAATTTCTTTTCCGTCGCGTAGGCTATGCGCTCCACTTCCTCGAACGTGACGTTCTTATCCAGCAGCAGGGCCAAGTCGCGGCTCACGGCCGGATACTTGCTTATCTCGCGGTAGCTTACCTTGTTGTTTCGGATGGCTTTCATCAGAAGTTTCCAGTTCAGGTCGGCATAGTAGACATCGTTGTCTATGTCGAACGCTTTGGTCAACTTGCGGCTCACGATACCCATCGTCACCAGCACCTTGCCGCCGCGGTTGTGTATTTCGAGGCTCTTGCCGTAAATGTCGTTCGTCCCCTCTGCAAAGACCGTGGTACCCGGATTCACGCCCAGACGGGCCAGGATATTGAGTACGTACGCCTTCAGTTCATAGAAACAGCTTTCCTCGTCGGGGTGAATCCACGAACCGCTTACACGCTTTCCTGTCACCCACAGTCCCATGTGATAGTCTTCGCTGTATGCGTCCAATACATGCTTGATAACTTCCGGATCGCGGCTGTCCGCACCTTCATGTATGTCCGGACATTTGTTTTCCTCGTGGAAGTAGTAGCAGTTTCCGAACTCGAAGAATTTCAGGTCCGCGTTTTTACGGTTGGCGTTGTGGGCAATGCTTTCCAGTCCGCCGAACAGCAACGTCTGGCGCATTACATTCAAATCGGCACTCAGCGGATTGAGCAACTTTACCGAACGGGCGGCCGGATAGGACTCCAGCTGTTCGTAATATGCGCCGCGTGTGAGCGAGTTGTTCAGAATCTCGTTGAATCCGCATCCTACCAGCTGCTCCCCTATTAGGTTCTGCAACTTGTGGCTCCGGTCCACGTCGCCTTTCACCGTAAGGCTTGACTTCAGAGTCGTGGGGATTTCCACATTGTTATATCCGTACACGCGCAGGATGTCCTCCACAACGTCGCAGGGGCGCTGCACGTCTACCCGATAGGCCGGTACCTGCAACAGCAGTCCTTCCTCAGTTTCTTCCAGTACTTGCATCTCCAGACTTCCCACGATGCTCTTGACCGTCTCCACAGGAATCGTCTTTCCTATCAGGCTGTTCACGTAACTGTATTTCAGGTCCACTTTGAAGTCCTCTATCGGACAAGGGTATACGTCCTTGATATCCATGGCGATTTCACCGCCGGCCAGTTCCTTGCAGAGCAGAGCCGCTTGTTTGAGGGCGTACACCTGGCCATTCGGATCGATACCGCGCTCGAAGCGAAAGGAAGCGTCCGTGCTCAAGCCGTGACGGCGGGCACTCTTGCGTATCCATGTCGGATTGAAGTAGGCGCTTTCCAGCAACACGTTGGTTGTTGTCTCGTAGGTGCCGCTACCCTTTCCGCCGAATACTCCGGCGATGCACATCGGTTCTTCCGCATTGCAGATAGCCAGATCGCGTTCGCTCAGTGTATGCTCCACGCCGTCCAGCGTGACGAACGGCGTGCCTTCCGGCATAGATTTCACAATCACCTTGCCTCCTTTTATCATGTCAGCGTCAAAGCAATGCAGCGGTTGGCCGTAGGCAAACATGATATAGTTGGTGATGTCCACGATGTTGTTGATGGGGCGCAGTCCGATGATGCGGAGCTTGTCCTGCAGCCATGCGGGGCTTTCCTTCACCTGACAGTTTTTCAGCGTCACGGCGCAATAGCGCGGGCAGGCCTCCGTGTTCTCTATCTCCACATCGATGTCCAGATCGTGGCTGTCCGTCCGGAATGCCTCGTCCGAAGGGCGGTGCAGGGCTGTCCGGTAGCCGTTCTGTACCAGCCAGGCATACAGGTCGCGTGCCACCCCGTAGTGGGAACAAGCGTCCGCCCGGTTGGGCGTGATGTCCACCTCGATGAGCCAGTCGCTCTTGAGGTTATAATATTCGGCAGCTGGCGTGCCGGGCACAGCGGTCTCCGGCAACACGATGATACCGTTGTGGTCCGTGCCGATACCTATTTCATCTTCGGCGCAAATCATGCCGTTGCTCTCCACGCCGCGCAGTTTGGATTTCTTTATGGTGAAGCACTCGTCGCCGTCGTACAGTTTGGTGCCCAATGTCGCCACCACCACTTTCTGTCCGGCGGCCACGTTGGGAGCGCCGCACACGATTTGTACAGGTTCTTCTCCGCCCAAATTCACGGAACAGATGTGCATGTGGTCGGAATTGGGATGCACGTCGCAGGTGAGCACCTCGCCGATGACAATTCCCTGCAGTCCGCCTTTCACGACCTGTACCTCTTCCACGGAGCCTACCTCAAGGCCTTCGGAGGTGAGCGCGTCGGCCACTTCCTGTGCCGTCAGCTCGAAGTCTACATACTCTTTCAGCCAGTTATAAGAAATATTCATAGTATGTCGGTGTTTTGTATATTAATCGATTTTCAACGCGCAAAATTACGTTTTTTTTTGCAACCCACCAATATATGTGGTTGACAATTGACGGGCGGAAAGAATGATTTGGCGGGAAAAAGGAAAACCGTCCGGCGAAGAGACTTTTTCAGACTGTTCGCCGGACGGGGATATCAGAACGGAGGAATGTCATCGGGAGGAGGCGGACCAAACGGAGAACCGCTGTCCGCCGGCATGGGAGCCGGTGCGTCGCCGCTGTTCATCCGCGAGCCGTAGACGGCGGCTTCTCCGGGTACGGGGATATAGGCGTCCTCGTCCGGATCCTGGAAGCGGGCATATTCGCCCCGGAATTTCAGCAACACGTCTCCCACGGCGCCGTTACGGTGCTTGGCGATGATGATTTCGGCCATGCCGTGCAGGTCGCGTCCCTTTTCGTCCTGGTATATCTTGTAATATTCTGGACGATGGATGAAGCATACCATGTCGGCGTCCTGCTCGATGGCTCCGGATTCACGCAGGTCGCTCAGTTGCGGGCGCTTGCCTTCGATACCTTCGCGGCTCTCCACGCCACGGTTCAGCTGGCTCAGGGCGATGATGGGGATGTTCAGGTCTTTGGCCAGTCCTTTCAGCGAGCGGGAGATGGTGCTCACCTCTTCCTGGCGGCTTCCGAACGACATGCCGCTGGCGTTCATCAGTTGCAGGTAGTCTATCATGATGATTTTCACGCCGTGTTCCCGCACGAGGCGGCGTGCCTTGGTGCGCAGTTCGAACACCGAGAGCGAAGGCGTGTCGTCCACGTAGAACGGTGCGTCGTAGAGCTGCGTGATTTTGTTGTCCAGCTGCCCCCATTCGTAGGGAGCCAACTGCCCGCTCTTTATCTTCTCGCCGGGAATCTCGCAGACGTTCACAATCATACGGTTCACCAGCTGCACGTTGCTCATTTCAAGGGAGAACATGGCGCAGGGAATCTTCATATCCACGGCCATCTTGCGGCACATGGACAGCACAAAAGCTGTCTTTCCCATGGCCGGACGTGCGGCGATGATGACCAGATCAGAGTTCTGCCATCCGGATGTCATGCGATCCAGTTTTTCGAATCCACTGCTCAGTCCGCTGAGTCCGTCGGACCGGGCGGCCGCCTTCTGCAGCATCTCGTAGGCCTCGTGGATGACGGGATTGATCTGCGTGTAGTCCTTCTTCATGTTCTGCTGGGAAATCTCGAACAGCTTGCCCTCGGCCTCCTGCATCAGGTCGTCCACATCCACCGTGGCGTCGAACGCCTTCGACTGGATACGGCTCGTGAACGTGATGAGCTCGCGGGCCAGATACTTCTGTGCGATGATGCGGGCGTGGTATTCGATATGGGCCGACGAGGCCACCTTGCCGCTGAGTTGCGTGATGTAGTAAGGACCTCCGCATTCCTCCAGATGGCCCGTGCTGTTCAGATGCTCCGTGACGGTGAGGATGTCCACGGGCTTCTGTTGCAGGTTGAGCGTACGGATGGATTCGTATATCAGCTGGTGGCGATGGTCGTAGAAGCATTCGGGCTTCAGGATTTCGCTCACCAGCGAATAGGCGTCCTTCTCTATCATCAGGGCGCCCAGCACGGCCTCCTCGAAAGGTACGGCCTGCGGTTGTTCCCGTCCGTAAGCGTCCTCCGAGGGAACTTCCACCACTTTCGTGCGCGTTGTCCGTCGCGCGGTCTTCCGTTGTTGTTCTGCCATTGTCTTTCCTATATCTATTATTTAAGGGGAGGGCAAAGGTAGCGAAATAAATCGAAATTCGCCGTTCCGCTCCCATATTCTTCCGCCCCGAAATTCAAAATGGCGTGCCGCTTCGTCTTTTTATGCGGAATTTTAATTGTCGGAACGCTTGCCTGTCCATGGTTTTACGTATCTTTGCATCCGCATATATCAACCATTAAACTTTTTTATCATGAACAAAACTTTACGCTATTCCCTGATGGGACTGATTGCCGTGCTGTGCGGTTCGTTGCGCGCACAGACTACGGTCAAGTTTGATTTCACGGGCGAGACAGCCTACGGCATGACGTTGCTGAGCGGCAACACGAGCGAGTACAATCCGGACCCCTACACGCTGGCAGAGGGCGACGTGACGGCCGTGCTCAACGGAAGAACCCGCTGGTGGAAAGTATCGGGCGGTAACGAGCTGCGTTTTTACGCGTCGTCCAACATTGAACTGAGCGTGCCGGAAGGCAGCGTCATCACGTCGGTGAAACTTACGGCCAAGGCGGCCTCCAACTTCGCCACGGAAACGGGCACTTACGACAACGGCGAATGGACCGGCACCGCCGAGACGGTGACCATCAACTGCACCATCACGAAGAGCAACACCTCTATCACGGCCATCGAAGTGACATACCAAGGCGCCGAAGCTCCGGTGAAGAAAGCTCCGAAACTGGCTTTCAGCGCCACTCAGGTCAGCACGACTCTCGGTAGCGAGTTCACCGCCCCGACACTGAGCAAGGAGACAACGGCCGAAGTAACCTATTCCTCGTCGGACGAAGCCGTAGCCACGGTGGATGCAGCCACGGGCGACGTGACACTTGTTGCAGCCGGTACGGTCGTCATCACCGCCACGGCCGAGGAAAACGAGGAGTATAGCGCCGGTTCCGCCTCCTATACGATCATCGTGGGCGAAGCCATCCGCACGGAAGTGACGGAGCCGTACGAGGAAACCTTCGAAGCCGGCATGGGCTCGTTCACCATCGAGGACGTGACGCTCGAAGAGGGTCTGTCGTACGTGTGGAGCCACGACAGCAAGTATAAATACATGAAGGCTTCGGCTTTCGTGAGCGGCAGCAACAAGGCGTCCGAGAGTTGGTTGGTTTCTCCTGTCATCGAGATCGCCGCGACGGAAGTGGTGCGCTACGTGTCGTTCGACCAGTGCATCAGCAAGTATTTCGGCACGGTGTCGGAAGAGGCTACCCTTTGGGTAAGAGAGCAGGGCGGCGAATGGAAGCAGCTCGCCATCACCTATCCGGAACTGCCGGAGGGCAAGAACTGGTCGGCCTTCGAGACCCAGAAGGTGAGCCTGGCCGGCTATGAAGGCCGCAAGATACAGATCGGCTTCAAGTACACGAGCACGTCCGAGGCCGCCGGTACATGGGAAATCAAGAACTTCAGCGTGAACACGTCGGCCGACGAAACGGCCATCGGCAAGGTGGAAGTAGCAGCTGCCCGCAAGGACGGCGCCATCTACAACCTGGCCGGCCAGCGCGTGGAGAAGGCCCGGAAAGGCATCAACATCCGCGACGGCAAGAAGTTCATCGTGAAGTAAGCCGCGGCCCTGCCTCGGCCATACGCGAAAAAAGACCGCTCCCGGCGCACGGGGGCGGTCTCTTTTTTGTCGCAAACATTGGACGGCCCTGAAGAATTTTATAATTTTGAAGCCGCAAAAACACAACACCCATCGCTATGATACTATTCCCCAATGCCAAGATAAACCTGGGCCTGTTCGTCACGGAAAAGCGGACGGACGGCTACCACAATCTGGAAACCGTGTTCTACCCCATCCCGCTGCAGGACGCACTGGAGGTGAACGAGCGCACGCCGCAGTTTGGCGAGGCGCCGGCCGTCGCCCTCCCGCCGGGCGTGCCCGTCCACACGGCAGTGACGGACGACTACACGCTGCGCGTGGCGGGCACGCCCGTGGCCGGAACGCCGGAAGACAACCTCGTCGTGAAAGCCTACCGCCTGCTGCGGGAGGAGTTCGCCCTGCCGCCTATATATATATATATGTATAAACACATCCCTTCCGGTGCGGGATTGGGAGGCGGATCGGCCGACGCGGCCTTCATGATGCGCCTGCTGAACGAGAAATTCTCGCTGGGGCTGTCCGACGCCGGGCTGGAAGAGCGCGTCGTGCGGCTCGGGGCCGACTGCCCCTTCTTCGTCCGCAACCGGCCGGCGTTCGCTACGGGCATCGGCGACGTGCTGACGCCGCTCGAAGGCTTTTCGCTGCGGGGACTCTGGCTCGTGGTGGTAAAGGGTGACACGTTCATCTCCACCCGCGAGGCTTACTCGCTCATCCGCCCCCGCCGGGCGGAAGTCCACCTGCCGGACGCGCTGCGCCAGCCGGTGGAGACATGGCGCGAGACGCTACGCAACGACTTCGAGGCGAGCGTCTTCCCCGCCCATCCGGAGATTGCTGCCGTCAAGGACAAACTCTACGACCTCGGGGCGGTGTACGCCTCGATGAGCGGCAGCGGAGCCAGCGTCTACGGCCTGTTCCGCGCGCCGGTGGAGCATGTGGAGGAAGTGTTCGGCGGCATGTTCTGCCGCCAGAGGAAGTTGGAATGACGCCGCGGCTACGTTTCGCGCGGGGCGAGGCGAAAGACGATGCGGAATTCCCCGTCGCGGTAGCTCGTGCTCGTGATGCGGAACGTGCCTATCTCGCCCGTGCGGGCCACGTGGCAGCCGATGCAGGCACACACGTCGTAGTCGCCGATGCGCACCAGGCGTAGCCGGTCGCCCGCGTCCCCGGGCAGGCGGTCGAGCGGCACGCCCGCCGGTATCGCGCCACGTTCCACAGCCTCGAAAGTCACGGGCAGGTCGCGCCCTATCACCTCGTTCATCCGTCGCTCGATGTCGGCTATTTCCCCGGCGGACGGTTCGCGGCGCAGGAGGTAATTCACTTTGCTTTTCTTCCGTTCGATGTGAGCGTTGTGCGAGCGTTCGCAACCGAACATGCGCACCATCGTCTGGTTGAGCAGATGTTCCGCCGAATGCATCGGCGCTATCGTTTCGTCCTGAAACTTGGGAGTCGGGATGTCTGTTTCCATGAGTGTATGAGGTTCGTCAAACGGCCGTCGGCCGCGGCAAAGATAGGCATTTTATCCCGTTTTCCTGAAAAACTTTCTTATCTTTGCCGCCGGAAAAGACGAGGATATGAGAATCACACTTGTACAGAGCGATATCCGTCGGGGCGACGCGGAGGAAAACCTGCGGCGGCTCGACGAGGCGATGTTGCGCCATGCGGGCACCGACCTGTTTGTATTTCCGGAAATGTTCGCCAGCGGGTTCTGCATGCAGCCCGACGCGGCGGCAGAGTCCGAGGGCGGGCGCGTGCAGGCGTGGATGCGCCGGCGTGCCGCCGAGCGGGACGCGGCCCTGGCGGGCAGCGTGGCCGTGAGGAAGGCGGACGGGACGTTGCGCAACCGCCTGTTGCTGGCCATGCCGGACGGCGCGTGCGCCGTCTACGACAAGCGCCACCTGTTTGCCTACGGCGGCGAGGACCGTTGCTACCGGGCGGGCGCCGCGCGCACGGTGGTCTGTTGGCGGGGCGTGCGCATCCTGCTGCAGGTGTGCTACGACCTGCGCTTCCCCGTGTGGTCGCGCAACAGGCAGGACTACGACCTGGCTCTCTATGTGGCCAACTGGCCCACGGCGCGCATCGGGGCGTGGGACACGCTGCTGCGGGCGCGCGCCATCGAGAACCAGTGTTACGTGGCGGGGGTGAACCGCGTGGGCGCGGACGAGGCGGGCGACTATTGCGGGCACAGCGTGCTGGTGGACCCTCTCGGCCGCGCGCTGACGGACGAGGCCGAGGGCGTGGCGTGCGAGCGGACGGGCGTGGCGGACATGGAGGTGCTGCGCCGGTGCCGGGAGAAGTTTCCCGTGTGGGCGGACGCGGACCCGTTCACCCTTGACACGCAGCCGTGGGGGGCGGCGGACGGCGGATGCCGGAAACGCATGAACGCGGATTATTCTTTTCGTAGACCGAAGGAATAATCCGCGTTCGTGCGTCACGCCCGCGCCGGCGGGCTACCGGTTGCCCCCGGGCAGGCCGGGGGCATCGGCGGGTCAGAACTTGAACGGCGTCCGCTTCACGTAGATGCGGTAGTCGCGTATGCTCTCGGGCGCGCCCTGCTCCACGCGGGGCAGGTACTGCAGACCGGTGAGCGTCTGTTCGCTGCCCAGGTCGAGCACGATGGTGTGGGGGAACTGCGCGCCGCGGCAGGTGCTCCAGAAGGTGGATTCCTGCAGGTCGAATATCTTGTCGGCCGCCTTGTTGCCCGTCTCCACGTCCTCGTTGTCGCAGTAGGCCACCGTCCACGGCTCGCGGCTCAGGCGCTGCCCGTCGGCGTCGAGCATGTACCACTCGGCGATGCAGGCATACTCGCGGTCGTTGTGCGAGTTGAGCGCCTCGATGCAGACGTAGCGTCCCGTCGCGGGGGCGTCGAACTTCACTTCCTGCCATCCGTTGCCGGGCTTGAACTGGCCGCTGTGGCACGGTTTTTCGCCCGCGAGGTCAAGCTCCTGCCCCGGCTTGCGGTGGGTGGCGGGCGAACTTTGGCTCAGTTTGTCGATGATGGGGGCCGTGAGTCCCTCGACGGCTGTTTCGCGGGGGCCGACGATGTCCATCACGATGATTTCGTTCTCGCCCTTGCGGAGCCAGCAGCCGGGCATGTAGAGCGTCTGTTGCGGGCCTATCTGCCAGAAGCGGCCGATGGCGTGCCCGTTGACGTATACCTGGCCCTTGCCCCATGTCTCCATGTTGATGAACGTGTCGCCCGTCTTGCGGAGGTTGAACGTGGCGCGGTAGCATCCCGGCACCTTCTGTCCGTCGGCGGGGCGGTATGCCATGTCGCACTGTGCCTCGTAGCTGTCGGGCAGACAGTAGACGCTCCAGTTTTTCAGGTTGATGTTCACCTGGCTTCCGTTGTCCATGGCGTAGGAGAGTTCGACGCGTTCGGTGATGCCCTTGAAGTCCTTGATGGCGCGTCCGAAGTTGATGCGTCCCATGGCCTCGACGAGTATGTCGAGACGGTCGCCTCGCCGCAGGGCGGGCAGCAGGAGGGTCTTCTCGTGGTTGCGGCGGTCGAGCGATCCGATGAGCCGCCCGTTGACGAAGACTTGCGCGAAGTCGTGGGCCTCGGTCACGGTGAGCACGCTCTGCGTGGGCACCTCGGGCGTCTGTGTGCGGTAGAGGATGGAGCCCCATCCCTGTCCGAACTCTTCCATGGTGCGTATGTCCATCGTCTGCACCGGCTCGGGCAGGTTGTCGAAGAGCGGTGCCACGTGGGTGAATTCCACGCGCGGCAGGCTGATGACGGGATACTGGGCGGGTATGGCGGGGAGCGGCCGTCCGCCGTCGCTGTAGGCGGCCATCATCTGGCGCAGCTCGGTGTACTTGGGCGTCACCTGTCCGGCCTCGTTGATGGGCGCGTCATAGTCGTACGACGTCACGTCGGGCGCGAACCCGGGGCTGTTGGCTCCGGCCCAGTGGCCCCAGTTGGTGCCGCCGTGGGTCATGTAGAGGGAGAAGGAGATGTTTTTGTCGAGCATCTCGCGCAGTCCGTCGACCATCTGCCGGCTGCCGCGCGTCTCGTGGCGTCCGCCCCATTTGTCGAACCATCCGCTCCAGAATTCGGAGCACATCTTGGGCGACTGGGGGCGCAGTTCGCCCAGGCGGCGGAACTCGTTGTCGATGTTGGCGCCCGTGCCGAAGTTCATCGTCCACACGAGGTCGTCGAGCCCGTTCTTGGTGAAGTTGGAGCTCCAGTCGCATTGGAAGAGCGTCACCTGGTCGAAGCCCGAGTCGCGGATGATGTCGCGCACTTCGCTGATGTAGGGTTTGTCCTCGCCGTAGGAGCCGTATTCATTCTCCACCTGCACCATGATGATGGGTCCGCCCTTCTCGATGGTGAGCCCGCCTATCTGTTCGCCCACCTTCTGTTCGAAGATGCGCAGTCGCTCCATGAAGTAGGGGTCGCGCTCGCGCAGGCGTATGTCTTTTTTCTTCAGCAGCCACCAGGGCAGTCCGCCCATCTCCCACTCGGCGCAGACGTAGGGTCCGGGGCGCACGATGACGTACATGCCGTTTTTCTGCGCCAGGCGGACGAAGGCCGCGAGGTCGTTGTTGCCCGTGAAATCGAACTGTCCCTCCTCCTGCTCGTGTATGTTCCAGAAGACGTAGACGCAGAGTGTGTTCATGCCCAGCGCCTTGCACATCTTGATGCGCTGCTCCCAGTAGGGTCGCGGGATGCGGGGGTAGTGTACTTCGGCGGCCTTGATGACGAAGGGCTTGCCGTTGAGCAGGAATGTCTTGTCGCCCACGGTGAAGGAGCCGCCGCGGGTGGCGGCCGTCGCGGGCGTGGCGGTCGCGAGTCCGGCCGCGAGCGCCAGCGATGCCAGCGCCCGGCCGATGCTTGTTGGTAGTAATGCCATGATGTTTATTGAGTTTAGGTTTGTTTGACGTGTTTCGCGCGTCAAATATACGAAATAGTATTAAAACTTCGGCTTTCCGGCCGCGGATTTTTTCCTTTTTCCCTCTCCGGCGCCGTCGGGCGCGTGCGGGCGGGGATTCTTTTCCGGGGCGGCGGACGCTTATATATAATAAGGAACGCGCGCGCGCGTGCGCGCGTTCCTTATTATATAGGGAAGCGGCGGTTTCCGACCGTGGCATGCCCCCGCGGACGCAGGGATGTCGTTCCGGAGCCACAGAGGTATACTTCCAGCGAAAAAAACCATTGCTTTTCCGAAAAAAACCATTGCTTTTCCGAAAAAAACCATTGCTTTTCCGAAAAAAACCAT
>CAMWUI010000021.1 GCA_947177395.1 uncultured Paraprevotella sp. | reverse complement strand
GGCGGCGGAGGGGATGCGGACAAAACGGATGAACGCGGATTGTATCCTCCGTAGGCGGGAGAAGAAAATCCGCGTTCGTCCGTCACAGGGCGCATCGTCCGCGCTCCTTATATGGATGCAGCCGTGCCGTCCGCGCGCCTGCCGGTCGGGCCGGCCGACGCGCGCGGCGGGTCAGAGTCCTTTGCCGTGGCAATGCTTGAACTTCTTGCCGCTGCCGCAGGGACAGGGGTCGTTGCGTCCCGGCATCTTGTCGGCCACGAGGGGCTGGCGCTTCTGCGGCTCGCGGGTGTCGCGGCCTGCTGCGGCGGCCTGGTTCGGGTCGGTCAGGTCGGAACGGCTCTCCACATACTGCTGCTCGCGTCGCTGCGGCTGTTGCCCGGCAGCGGCTTCCTGCACCTGCTGCGGCTCCTGCACCGGTATCTGTCCGCGCATGAGCACGCTGATGGCCTGCGAGTACATGCGGTCCACCATCTTATCGAAGAGCGATGCGCTCTCTATCTTGAAAATAAGCAGCGGGTCCTTCTGCTCGTAGCTGGCGTTCTGCACGGAGTGCTTCAGGTCGTCCAGGTCGCGCAGGTTTTCCTTCCACGCCTCGTCGATGGTGTGCAGCAGGATGGCTTTCTCGAAGGCCTTGACAATGGAGCGGCTCTCCGTCTCGTAGGCTTCCTTCAGCGGCACGGAGACTTGGTACATGCGGCGGCCGTCGGTGACGGGCACCATGATGTTCTCGTACATCGCGCCCTGCGTCTCGTACACCTGGCGGATGACGGGGTTGGCCACGGAGGCCATCAGGTCGGTCTTCTGCTTGAAGCGGTCCATCGCGGCCTGGAAGGCTTTCTCGCACAATGCCTCGGGCTTCGTGTCGGCCAGCTCGGCCTCGGTGAAGGGCACCTCCATCGCGAATTCCTCGATGAACGACTGGCGGCAGCCTTCGTAGTCCTGCGCGCCGATGATCTTCGCGCAGCGGTCCCACACCATGTCGGCGATGTCCATGCCGATGCGTTCGCCCATGAGGGCGTGGCGACGCTTGCCGTAGACCACGGTGCGCTGCTTGTTCATCACGTCGTCGTACTCAAGCAGGCGCTTGCGCACGCCGAAGTGGTTTTCCTCCACCTTCTTCTGCGCCCGTTCGATGGAGCTGCTCAGCATCTTGTGCTCCATCATCTCGCCGTCCTCGTGCCCCAGGCGGTCCATGAGGCGCGCGATGCGGTCGCTGCCGAAGAGGCGCATCAGCTTGTCCTCGAGCGACACGTAGAACACGGACGAGCCGGGGTCGCCCTGACGGCCGGCACGGCCGCGCAACTGGCGGTCCACGCGGCGGCTCTCGTGGCGCTCCGTACCGATGATGGCCAGACCGCCGGCGGCTTTCACCTCGTCGCTCAGCTTGATGTCCGTTCCGCGGCCGGCCATGTTGGTGGCGATGGTCACGGCTCCCACGGGACGCTCCTCTTCACGAATCTCTCCGGCCGGCGCGGTTCCCTTCTTGTCGCGGGCCAGGACGTCGTCCCAGTAGCGCTGCGCCGTCTGGCGGTCGCCGGCGGCGTGCCCGTCGGGGCACACGTACACCGTGGCGAGACGGCTCTGTCCGGCCTGGGCCACGATGTCGGCCTCCTGCTGGTGCAGTTTGGCGTTCAGCACGTTGTGCGGTATCCTGCGCATCTGCAGCATCTTGCTGAGCATCTCGGAGATTTCCACCGAGGTGGTGCCCACGAGCACGGGGCGTCCCTGGTAGATCATTTCCTCCACCTCCTGTATCACGGCTTTGTATTTCTCGCGCTGCGTCTTGTAGATGCGGTCGTTCATGTCGTTGCGGGCCACGGGACGGTTGGTCGGAATCTCCACCACGTCGAGCTTGTAGATGTCCCAAAACTCGCCGGCCTCGGTCGTGGCCGTACCGGTCATGCCCGACAGCTTGTGGTACATGCGGAAGTAGTTCTGCAGGGTGATGGTGGCGAAAGTCTGCGTGGCGGCCTGCACCTTGACGTGCTCCTTGGCCTCCACGGCCTGGTGCAAGCCGTCGCTCCAGCGGCGGCCGTCCATGATACGTCCCGTCTGCTCGTCGACGATCTTCACCTCGCCGTCGATAATCACGTATTCGTCGTCGCGGTTGAACATCGTATAGGCCTTGAGCAACTGCTGTATCGTGTGTATGCGTTCGCTCTTCACGGCGTATTCCGTGTAAAGCTTATCTTTTTTCATCAGGCGCTCTTCCTCGCTCAGCGTCGTGTCAGCCTCCAGCTGCGACATCTCCATCGCCATGTCCGGCAGGACGAAGAGGTCGGGATCCGACGTGGAGCGCGCCAGCCATTCGTTACCCTTGTCCGTAAAGTCCACACTGTTCATCTTTTCGTCCACGACGAAGTAGAGCGGTTCGACGGCCTCGGGCATGCGCTTGTTGTTGTTCTCGATATAGATTTCCTCCGTGCGGAGCATGCCGGCCTTGATGCCCTGCTCCGAGAGGTACTTGATGAGCGGTTTGTTCTTGGGCAACGCCTTGTGGCTGCGGAACAGCTGGAGGAATCCGGCTTGCACCTTCTCCTTGTCGTCGGAGGCGATGAGCTGTTTGGCCTCGGCCAGGTACTGCGTGGCCAGTTGGCGCTGCACGCCTACGAGTTTCTCCACCAGCGGCTGGTACTGCTCGAAGAGTTGGTCGTCGCCGCGGGGCACGGGCCCGGAAATGATGAGGGGCGTGCGGGCGTCGTCGATGAGCACGGAGTCCACCTCGTCCACGATGGCGAAGTTATGGGCGCGCTGCACGAGGTCTTTCGGGTCGGTGGCCATGTTGTCGCGCAGGTAGTCGAAGCCGAATTCGTTGTTCGTACCGAAGGTGATGTCGGCGCGGTAGGCGCGGCGACGTGCCTCGGAGTTCGGCTGGTGCTTGTCGATGCAGTCGACGCTCAGGCCGTGGAACATGTACAGGGGTCCCATCCATTCGGAGTCGCGCTTGGCCAGGTAGTCGTTCACCGTCACCACGTGCACGCCGTTTCCGGTCAACGCATTGAGGAACACCGGCAGGGTGGCCACCAGCGTTTTTCCCTCGCCCGTGGCCATCTCGGCAATCTTGCCCTGGTGGAGCACCACGCCGCCGAAGAGCTGCACGTCATAGTGCACCATGTTCCACTGCGTGTCGTTGCCGCCGGCCATCCAGTGGTTGGAATAGAATGCTTTGTCGCCCTCTATCGTCACGAAATCGTAACGGGCGGCCAACTCGCGGTCGAAGTCCGTGGCCCGCACCTTGACCGTCTCGTTCTCTGCGAAACGGCGGGCCGTCTCCTTCACGATGGAGAATACGATAGGCATCACCTCGTCGAGAACTTCCTCGTACCGGTCAAGCACTTCCTTCTCCAGCTTGTCTATCTGGGCGAACAGCGGGGCGCGGTCCTGCATCTCCGTCTGTTCCACCTTTGCCTTCACCTCGTCGATGCGCGCCTTTAGGTCCGTGACCGACTTCTGAATCTGCTGCCTGATTTCCTGCGTCCGGGCGCGCAACTGGTCGTTGCTGAGTCCCTTGATGGCCGGATAGGCCTCCTTTACTTTTTCCACCAGAGGCTGAATCTGTTTCATATCCCTCGTGGACTTGTTTCCAAAGAGCTTACTTAAAATTTTGTTTATATCCATGCGTAATGTTGTTTATATTTCGTAGAATGAGCGCCACCGGGGCGCGATAATGCAATAAAGGTAAAAGTAAATGGAGAGAAATCCCCTGCCCCGCCGACACGACCGGCGCCTTCTGTCAGTTGAGACCGGTGAGGGGAGCCACCGTACAGGCGTTCGGGGCGCGGATGCGAATCATCTGTGCGACGGTCGGCGCCACACAATCCACCGTCACCGGTGTCTTCACGGTCTGTGCCGTGACATTGCAACCGAAGAAGAACAACGGGAAGCCCATGTACGAACTGCGCACCAGTTGCTCATAGCCGGTCTCCTCGTTCACCAGTTTCCATCCCGAGGCGACCTCCACCAGAATGTCGCCCGAACACTTAGGATTGTAACTGTTCCGCAAACGGCTGATGCCGGGCGTCCAGGCTCCCAAAGCCAGACGCTGGGCGGTGTAAACATCTTTCACCCCGCTCATGCGCACGAGGAAATCCTGCGAGCGCTCCAGTACTTCCGTATAATTGAGTTGCTTGTCCTCTATCAGCTTATGATTCAGATACAGTTGGTTTTCATAGACAGTCTCCACGTACGCTCCCTGCCCGTAGACGGCCATGAGGAACATGTTGAGCAGAGCCGACGCCTTGGTGATGCTGAACGTGCCTGTCGGGATACGGTATTTCGACAGGTCGGCCGTCTCTTCGTCGGCATAACCAGTGGAAGTGACCACAAAGAGTACCTGCCCCTTGCCCACTTTCTTCTCCAGTGCATCCATCAAATTGCCCAGCTCGCGGTCGAGCCGCACATAGACATCCTGCAGTTCGATGGGAAACTCCGACACCGGATAGTGTTCAAAGTTACCGGCATAATACGTCAGCGTCAGCAGGTCGGTCACTCCGTCCATGCCCAACGCCGTGTTGTCGACACAATACGTGGCGAAGCGCGTCACCTCCTCGTTGACCGGCGCGCTCGACTTGAAGGCCCGGAACTTCCGGTTGCCGCCGAAGCTGTGCTTGAAAGGCTGCTTCATGCCGCCGGACACAAAATAGTTGAAATTGCCGACCAGGTCGTTGACCGGCTCCCAAACGATGTCGCCGATGCGCTTGCCCAGCGAAGTGTAACGATCGTAGTTCACTGCCCACTGGGGGTACGGACCGTAATACGACGAACTGCACCATTGCCCTGTCAGGTCGTTGAGCCAGAAAGCCGCATCCGCCGCATGTCCGGCCGAGAGTACGGCCGCATCGCGATACGGAGAAACGGCATACACCAGCCCTTTGCCTCCCGTGGCCACTTTCAATTCGTCCGACAGGGTGGACACAGCAAGGTGAAGCGGCGAGGATGCCTCTGTCGTCAGGTTGCCGGGAAAGGCCGGATCGTCCACGCAATAGACGGGACGCAGCGTCTGCCGGCTCATCCACGTGGCACCCACCACGCCGTTGTCATAGGGCGACGTGCCCGAATAAAGACAAGCCACAGCCGAGGCACGGTCGGGGCCACTGAAAGGGTACTCCGCGTTCAGGAGGGCATAGCCCTCTTTCATCAGCCGCTTGAACCCGCGCTCCCCGTAGAGCGGTGCAAATGCATCCAGATAATCGCTACGCAACTGGTCGACCATGATGCTGACCACCAGCCGGGGTACAGGCGACGCAGTCTGTGCGTCAGCTCCGGCCATAGCCAGAACGACAACCAGAGAGGTGAGAAGCCGGTAACTTTTCATCGGTCTTGAACGCATTGCTTTCTATAAAATAGGATGTATCTTAGGGAACGTGCCCACAAAACGAGTGTCAAAGGTACGATTACTATGGTGAAATCTTGCGGAATGGCCGGAGAAAATAATATAAAAAGTGTTAACCACACAAGATTCACCGCATGCCAGCGCGTACGGCGCCGCTGAATCGCACAACGTATCACCCACGGCATCATCAGCAAGGGCACGGGATTGAAGAGCAGAATCTGCCAGTTGGAATCCACCGCCGGATGGGTTGAGAAGAAGAAAAGGAACGTGAGGATGAGCCCCACGGCGCCCTGCCCAGTCATCAGCAACGCATCCAACCACCAGAAACATAGCCCGCGGCGCAATTCGACCAACGTAAGGAACAAGAACAATATACACAGTCCCCAGAAAATTAATCCCGGCGACACTCCCCTGCCCGCTTCCGGCCGGCCGGCACACGGCTGAACGGCATAATCCTCCGATAACACAAGCGGACGTTTTCCCCCGGGACCGACAATAAAGGCTCCACCGGCAAACGCCTTCAGATAGAACGGAGCGAACATCTGTTCACGCACCCCAATGAGGGTATCTACCGCTACCCCGAGGCAAAGATCATTGCCCAGTTCGGCCCACGGATGGCCGGCCGTATATTCGTGAATGATGCCGCGATATGTCCGCGGTTTTCCAGCAGGGTATGTACGAGACTCACCGGACGGATACACAATGTGCCCGTCTACGGCACGTTCTATCTGGTCGCGCACACGCGTCGTACAATTGTCATACAAGAAGTTATACCGGTACCGCCGGTTCTCAGGCCGACAATTAACCTCGAGCGCCTCTATCAGCCGATACTTTTCCTCCGTGGTCAGATTAAGCACCTGCTCGATGACACAACTCCCACGTTGGTGATACTCTTCATAGAAATACGGAAAAGGCACGTAGCGTACTTCGTAGTCGCACTCGCCCCGCGTAAATCTCCATACGAAATGAGGAGTATTGAAATTGAACACTCCGTAATTAAACACGATATCCGCGCCCGTACGATAGTCCCGGCAGCGTAGGGCCGTATGCCCGTAAAGTTCATATATTTCCCCGCCTGGCGCACACGTGAGCAGACTCACGTCCAGCGAATCCGCCGGCACGGCATAAGACAACCGGACTGCCCCCCCAAGGATACAGACCAACATCAGCCGGATGAACTTCATAAAAAGAAAGGTATTTCTTGCCATGGACCGCAAATTTACATTTATTTCGGCAAAACATCCCTATCGGAAGCAGGAAAAAAACTTTTTATTTTCCGGCGAAAAAGTCGCCACAAACGAGAAAATCACCGCAGTGAAGCCGTAGCTCACCGCAGTGATTCCTGCCTTTCAGTCCTCCGTGCCTGTTCCGACACGGATTCACCTTGTTTTACCTGACTACAAGTTTTGCCGTGAAGGAACGGCCTTCAGTTCCCGTGACACGCACGAGATAAATACCGGCCGCCACATCGGCGGTAAACGAGAAGGGGAAGCTATCGGCTGCCCAACGATTCACGCGGGTTCCCAAAGCATCAAACAGTTCCACCGTACAAGCCTCCGCCGTACCGCCGGCACACATAAGCTCAACCGTCTCACCCATGCGAACCATTGCACTGCGTAAACGGAAACCGACAGGAGATGCAGACAGGCGGGACACAGCCGTCACCTCACTTTCATGCACCGCTTTCATTTCCTCGGATGTCAACGCCAAAGCATACACACGGAAGTTATCCATTGTACCCCGGTAGTCTTGATTTCCGGAGCGATAGCTCGAATTGTCCCACCATTGCGTACGACCTATATAATTACGCGTATCCGCTTTCAGCCGCGCCAGTTCATAAGGTTCATAAATGATGGAAGAACTTTCGGCTACCTTTTCCTCGTTCACATAAACGGCCGTCACACCGGTATGCGCATCAAACGTCACTGCGTAGTTCTGCTCCATACCGATAACCGGTTGCTCCGGTGCCGTTATCAGCACGGTCCCACCGCCGTTGTATTTCATTCCGGCAGCAAAAGAACCTGCACGCAAAAACATGCTGTGATAGTTGGCCGCTCCGAAGTCGTAGAACCGGGGCAAGTTGTCCAGACTGGCGGGAACAGCAGTAAACATGACAGTATAGCTGCGCAGACTGTCGAGCAATCCTTTCGGGACGAGCGCATATCCGTTCGTACTGAAACCGGTGGCCGTGTTGGACGTCAGGTTCAACGTGCCGTCTATCACAGCTTTCCCAAACACAGTCGCATCACGGCCACAGCCGCTGCGGTCGGTCAGTTTGCGGGAAGAACCGTCCATATACACGTCGCTTTCCTCAAAAGCATAGTACAGGCGAAGTGTCTTTTCCGGAGTACGCGGCATGACGGTCATGTCGAACATCTTCTCCTGCAAGCCTACCATGGCACCGAGTTTCACTTCGGCGGGTTCTGCACCCGGCGTCACCAACCCGGACGCAGAAAGCACAGACGGACGGGAAGAATACCAGAGAATGGGATTTCCGGCCGCCGTCGTCTCAGGCAGAAGGAAATCGGTATATACTTCCGTGGAAAGAGCAAGTTCATCCAGCGTTGTTTCCGTCACACGGATTCGAGCTTCAGTGATACTGTTCCAGTTATCTCCCCCTTGAGAGTTTCCGTTGCATACGATACGCACGTAACGTGCCTGCCGCGGTTCGGGGAATGCGTAACGTTCCATCTCATTGGTCTGTCCGCTCGTCCGGCAGTCCGACAGAACAGTAGTATAGCTTGTCCCGTCCGCAGACACCTGCACCTCGAAATAAGATATACGCTCCAATCCAGCATAGAAAGCGAGGTCTACAGCCTCGACCTGCTTTTCTGCCCCCAAGTCATAACGTATCCACTGGCCGATACCGGCTTGGCTCCAGCGAGTGGAAAGACTGTTGTCTATCGTGTTGGCGGGAGTATTGCCCGACTGGTTGCCGCTGGCCGTCACCTTAATGCCCGCCGGACAGAGAGTCTGAGGCACTGTATGGACAAGCAGGCGGCTCTGCACGCCTTTCATCTCACCTCCGGCCAGACTTCTCAGTCCCTCGACTTCCAACGTATAGCGCCCGAAATCCAATGCCCGGGCAAACGTAATGAGAACGGTACGCTCGCCATCGCTCTCGACTGCCGCTTCAAGCGGTTTGCCATTCAATGTATAATGAGAAAGATTCCCCACTTCCGTCAGATCGGGCACGTCGTTGAATGTCACCTGTATCCGATTCGATTCCACCAACTTTACCGACGAGATGCGCAAAGAGGGCACAGACATGTCGCCCGTAGCGAAACGCGCCATCTCGCTGGCAGCAAGCAGGAAAGCTCCGGTTCCGAAATCCGTCACGGAACCGGCGGCCACCGTATGGTTCGGATCGGCACTCTCCCCGATGGGTTGCATATAGCCGACCGAACCGTCCTCCCGAAGGGCCACCGTGGTCAGGTAGTTCCAGGCACGCTCCACCGTAGCGCCATATTCCTTTTCCGAAAGGATGCCATTGTTGAATCCCCAAAGATAACCATACGTGAACAGACACGTTCCACTGCTCTCGTAACCGGGAGCATAGGCCGGATCTATTAGACTTCGGGTCCAATATCCTTCAGGTTGCTGTGCGGCAGCCACAGAACGGGCCATCTTACGGTAAACATCGATATATTCGTTACGATGAGGATCATCGGTGGGCAAGTCGGCCAGCACACGGGCAAAAGCCGCGAATATCCATCCGTCGCCACGCGCCCAGAAATCTTTCTTTCCGTTACTCGTCTTGTGGGCAGGATAAATGTATTTGCCATCCCGGTAATAGAGATTCTCCTCCTCGTCATACATAAGTTCAGTGGCGTATTTCCAGTATTCGTACATTTTTTGCAGATAAAGTTCGTTACCGGTCAGCTTATACATGCGCGTCATGACAGGCATCACCATAAAGAGCCCGTCCACCCACCACAGATAGTCCACATTGGCCGTATTAATTTCATAGTCCATCACCTCAAGCGCACGAGCTATCTTCTCCTGCGAAGGATTAAGGGTATACAGATCGGCATAAATCTGGAAACAAATCTGACAGTCACCAAACAGGACATAATCCCCACCCTCGCCATAAGTGTATTTCCATTTTGTCTTATCCGTTCCGGGAGCGCCACACCAGTTGTTCCGCTCCGCCCAGGCCGTGGAATAGTCAAGATAGGCGGCATCGCCGGTGAGTGCATAAGCTTCCATATTACCCACATGATAAACCGCACGGTTCCAGAAGAAATCCCCGTGCGTAGGGTGTGTTTCCTGCCAACGGCCGTTCACACGGTGAATGATTTCGATAACGTCATCCTTGTTAGGCAATGTCTGCATGGAAGTCTCCGTCAGGGGATGCTCCACAGTCTGCCGGAAACGGTCCAGCGCATCGAACCAGTCATCATCAGATGCATACGTATCGCGGGGAAATATGTTCCAGCCTCCGCCGAAATAATAGACCAGATCGGTACCGGGCACGTAGTCGCACACAAGACTCAGATGGTTGTCTATCTCCCTGGTTGTCGTCTCCACACCGGGCATGCAAGCTCCCAAATAAAAGCGGGCACCGGCGGAGGTAATGGTTCCTTCGCTCTTGTTTTCCGCCCATCCGATCAGTCCCGGTGTTTCTGTGAAAGCCACCCCTTCGGGCGACACGCCGGCCATATTCGTATGCTGGTAGATGCAAACAGCCATCTTCATGTCCTGCTGCGGACCGTCATAACGCACGGTCGCCTTGTTCAGTATACGGCCTGCGGTGGTCTCGATACGCAACGTCTTGGTATAATATTTTCCGTTCACCTCTACCTTATTATATATAAGTTCGAATTCCGAGCGCAGGGGACCGTTTTCCAGTATATGGCATTCGTCATAGGCATCGTGCAGCCAAAGTTTTCCGGCTGCGTATGCCGACACTCCGCCGGCACCAAGCGTTTTACCGTTCACGGAATAGGCGTCCACGCCGTATTCATTCTCCGAATGGTAATTGGACATGGCATACATCTTGTCGATGATAGGCGCGGCCTGCTTCTTCTGCCACAGGTCCACGCCATTGGCCGTATTCGGCTCCGACGCCTGCAACCGATGACTGTACATGCGGTAAGCCGCCAAGTCGTTTTCCCACGCGATGTCGTTACGGCTCGAAGGCATCATCTGCGCCGCATAGGTCAGTTTTGTCAGCGGAGCGGAAACGCCGTCGGTCAACGTATAGGTTGCCGTGGAAGCATAACCCACCGTGGCGCGAAAGAGAATAGTGCCGTCCGGGCGAGCCTCGTAAGGAATATTGTTGCCGGCCTCGTCAAGCAACATTTTACCTCCGAGTTCGGTTCCTTCTGGAACCTGTACCGCAACGACCTCTTCTGTACGGGAAAATCCCAACGTGTTTTTCAGCCGGAATACGATGTCAGCGGCAGCAATTGCCTGCGTCCCCACAAGCAGCAAGACTGCCGCCGTCATCATTCTGAGAATCTTGGTAGTTTGTTTTTCCATATTCATATCAAATTAGATTGTCGGTAATTACAGAATGTTTGTGCGCACAAATTTAAATATAAATCTCGATTTATATGCCGGTGTAACAAGAAAAAGTCACGTTTACCCTCCTATCCTTTATAGCATCAAAAGTTCAATACACTATTTTCCTGACAATTACAACACGGACAGCCGTAACTGATTACAAAGAATACGACACGCGTTCATCCTTCGAATCTGCATCATCCACACGTCGCCTTCCGGCATTCATTCTTTCAAAATCATTCGTTTATTCCATCCTTTTGTTGTACCTTTGCGCATCAAAAACTGAATCAGTGAATTTAGTCATCGACATTGGAAACACACGAGCCAAGCTGGTTGCTTTTGAAGGCCCGGAACCCATCGAGGAAGTACACACTTCCAATACCACGTTGGAAGCCCTTCCCGAATTCCTTCAAAAACATGCGTTCCGGCATGGCATCCTGGGAACAGTCATCGACATCACTCCCGAAGCCGAAGAACGGCTGAAACATATTACATTTCCCATGCTCTATCTGGACTGGCAGACCCCCGTCCCTATCCGGAACCGCTATGCAAGTCCGGAAAGGCTGGGAGCCGACCGGCTGGCTGCCGCCGTAGGCGCCTACAGCCAGCAACCCGGACACGACATACTGATCATCGATGCCGGCACATGCATCACATACGATTTCATTGACGCACAGGGCAACTATTTGGGAGGCAACATCGCCCCCGGCATGCACATGCGGCTGAAATCCCTGCATACATACACGGCAAGACTGCCGCTGGTAGAGGCGGAAGGCGAGGTTCCTATGCTCGGATTCGATACGGAATCGGCTATCCGGGCCGGTGTCATAGAGGGTATGAGATACGAGATAGAGGGTTATATCAGGCATTTCAAAGAAAAATACCCACAGCTTTTGATTTTTTTAACAGGCGGAGACAATATAAATTTTGATTCCACGATAAAAAGTCTCATCTTTGTAGACAATTTTATTGTCCCAAAGGGCCTTAACTGTATATTAACGTTCAATAATGACAAGTTATAAGCAACTAATCTGCAGCCTGCTCCTGTTCACGACGTCAGGACTTTCATACGCACAGACCAACGGGTCCAACTCTTCATATTCCCGTTTCGGGTTGGGAACACTGAACGAGCAGTCCCAAGGATTCAACCGCAGCATGAGCGGATTGTCGCAGGGCATACGAAAAGGAAACGTAATCAACATGCAAAATCCGGCATCCTACGCCGCCATCGATTCACTGTCGTTTATCTTTGACGTCGGCATGGCCCTGCAAGGCGGACGCTTCAAACAAGGAGCCACCACCATGAACGTGTACAACACATCGCTGGAATACATCAACGCCGGGTTCCGGATAAACAAAGGACTGGGCTTGTCATTCGGCTTCATGCCGTACACGACCATCGGATATAATTTCACACGATATAGCACGAACGATGAAACGACGGCCACGTTTGTCCACACAGGAAACGGAGGACTGCATGAAGCCTACATCGGCATCGGCTGGAGCCCGTTCCGGAACTTCTCCATCGGAGCAAACGCCGGCTACCTCTGGGGGGAATATAACCACAGCATTGTCCAGACGTTGTCCAACGGAGGAAACGGACTGAACCGCCTTTACGAGGCAGACCTCTATAGTTACAAATTAGACATAGGAGCGCAATACCGGATTGCTTTGGACAAACGGAACACACTGACCGTAGGAGCAACCGTCGGCATAGGGCATGTCATCAACAGCACGGCCTACAACCACAGTTTTACCAGTAACAGCGACACCATTACACAAAGCGCGACGAAAGCATTCGAACTGCCTTATACAATCAGTGTCGGAGCGGCATGGAACCACAAGGACCGCTGGACAGTCGGCGCAGACGTTCTGCACGAACGCTGGAGCAAGTGCAAGTCTCCCTACATTCCCGAAACGGCAGGGAACAACTCTTCCGCATTCGTTTCAAAGGAAGGAGCCTATCTGAACCGCACCAAAGCCATCATCGGCGCTGAATACGTTCCGGACCCGACCAACCGAAAATACGGACAACGCATCCGCTATCGGATGGGAGCCTCTTTCTCTACACCGTATGTCAAAATCAACGGAGCGGACGGCCCCCGTGAATACGGAATCACGGCCGGCATAGGACTTCCTATCTCCAACAAGATTAACAGCCGCTCATTAATCAATGTCGGTGTGCAATGGTCGCGCATCGCCCCGTCCAACAGCCTGATGATTACGGAAGACTATTTCAAAATCAACATCGGTCTCACTTTCAACGAGCGCTGGTTCATGAAATGGAAGATCAACTGATGCCGGAAATGCGAAACGTTCTCAGAAAGATTCATCCGTTACGCCTGGCTGTTTTTTCATGGACAGCTGTCATGCTTCTTTCGGTCGCAGCCTGCGGAGGAGAGAAAGAGCATATCGCACCTGCCGTAAACGAAAACGACTCACTCCCTTTCATGCACGCAAGGGGAATATCCAACCTGATATCCGACTCCGGTGTCATCCGCTATAAAGTGGTGGCCGAGGAATGGGACATCTACAATGCCACCCAGCCCCCAAAGTGGGTGTTCATTAAAGGAATACTTCTGGAGAAATTCGATACGACATTTCATACGGACTGGTTCGTACAGTCTGACACAGCCTATTGCTACAACCAGCGACTGTGGGAATTACGGGGACGGGTGCTCGTGCGCAACCTGCAAGGCACCATCTTCCGCACGGAAGAACTGTTTTGGGACATGAACGACCACGAAATCTATTCCCACCAGTTTGTCGATATCGTCATGCCCGACAAGGAACTGAAAGCCTACAATTTTACGTCCAACGAGCAGATGACGCGGTACACGTTCAACAATGCACAGGGTTTCATGCCCTTCAACGATTCGGAAAATCCGGCTGACTCTGTCCGGACAGCCCCGGCCAAACCATAATAAAAACACTATTCATACAATAATTTTCTATGACCAGCATCATACAGATTGTATTTATATTATTGTTGTCTGCATTCTTCTCCGGTATGGAAATTGCATTCGTATCCTCCAACAAACTCAAATTCGAGGTAGACCGTTCTTCCCAAAGTCTCACTACAAAAATCGTAAGTGTTTTCTACAGCCATCCCAATAATTTCATATCCACCCTACTGGTAGGCAACAACATAGCCCTGGTTATCTACGGCATCCTGATGGCACAGGTCATCAACAGATTCATCCTGACACCTATACACCTGACGGACAACGAGGGAATCATGCTGACTTTCCAGACAGTTATTTCTACGTTCATCGTCCTGATTACCGGAGAATTTCTTCCGAAAACCTTGTTCAAAATAAATCCGAACCGCATGATGAACGTCTTTGCCATACCCGCCATGCTGTTCTACATACTGCTCTATCCAGTATCAAAATTCACAAGCGGATTGTCCAAAGTCATGCTCCGTCTTCTCGGACTGAAAGTGACAAAACAGGCCAGCGACCAGGCTTTCACAAAAGTGGATCTGGACTATTTCATCCAGTCGAGCATCAAAAACGTACGCAGTGAGGAAGCTATCACCGACGAAGTGAAGATATTCAGAAACGCACTGGACTTTTCAAACATCAAAGTACGCGACTGCATCGTACCCCGTACGGAAATCGAAGCCATAGACATCGATTCGCCCGTCGAAATGCTCAGAAACCATTTTATAGAAAGCGGAAATTCCAAAATCGTTGTCTACGAAGGAGACATTGACAACATTGTCGGATTCATCCACTCTTCCGAAATGTTCCGCCATCCTCAGGACTGGACCAAACAAATCCGGGAAGTTCCCATCGTACCGGAAACAATGCCGGCCCACAAAATGCTACAGACCTTCATGCAGCAAAAAAAATCGCTGGCTGTGGTCGTGGACGAATTCGGCGGTACATCGGGCATCGTCACCATGGAGGATCTGGTGGAGGAAATCTTCGGCGACATCGAAGATGAACATGACAATAACAACTACGTGGCCAAGACTATAGGAGAAAACGAATACATCCTGTCCGCCCGGTTGGAAATAGAAAAGGCCAACGAGATTCTAAACATACAGCTACCGGAGTCGGACGACTACCTGACTGTGGGCGGACTTATCCTGCACCAGTATCAGAGTTTCCCGAAACTGAACGAAATAGTCAAATTCGGCCCGTTCGAATTCAAGATTATCAAAAACACGACAACCAAAATAGAACTTGTACGTTTGAAAATATCCGAATAACTTAATTTTTCCAGGAAAACCATCTTTATATGCAAGCTTTTTTGTATCTTCGTGCGCAATTTTCAATATTAACCAGAATAATCAAAAAACAAAATTAATAATATGGCAGCATTACTAAAAATCCGCAACAAAAGTAAGTTGTTGGCTACAATCATCGGTCTTGCACTCCTTGCATTCATCGCCGAAGGATTGTTCAGTTCCATTCAGTCTACAAGGAACGAGCGCAGACTGAACATCGGTCAGGTCAACGGCGAGAACATCACAGCACAAGAGTTTCAGGACATGGTCGAAGAGTTTGCAAATATACTGAAAGCGACCAGTGGTCAGACTTCATTCGATGACATGCAAATGACACAACTACGTGATCAGGTTTGGAATAACTTTATCAATTACAAACTGATAGAACATGAAGCCGAAGAACTGGGACTTACCGTAACCGACGCTGAAATCCAGTCTATCATAAACGAAGGAAACAGTCCTCTGCTGAACAGTTCGCCTTTCCGTAACCCGCAGACCGGACGTTTTGACGCAACCGAACTGAAAAACTTCCTGAGTAACTATGAAGACATGAAGAACAGTCCGGACAACATGACTCCTGAAATCAGAGAATACTATACAAACATCTACAACCTGTGGATGTTCCTTGAAAAGTCTCTCCGCCAAGAAGCTCTTCAGAACAAATACACGGCGTTGCTCCAGAATTCGTTCATCAGCAATCCCGTTTGCGCAAAGGACAACTACGAAGGCCGTATCAACGAAAGCGACATCTTGCTGGCCGCTGTTCCGTACACTACCGTACCCGACAGCACAATACAGGTGAGCGATGCCGATTTGAAAGCCAAATATAAGGAATATAAGGAAGCTTTCATTCAGACGAACGAGAGCCGCGACATCAAGTATATCACGGTGCAGGTAAGCGCCAGCCAGGCCGACCGCGCCGAACTGGACAAGGAAATGGCCGAATACAGCCAGATGCTTGCCGAAGGCCAGGAACCCGCCAAGGTTGTCCGTGAAAGCGGTTCTTCCGTAGCCTATTTCAGTCTTCCTGTAAAGAAAGAGATTTATCCGCGCGACATCGCCGCACAACTTGACTCCATGAGCGTAGGCACACAGAACGGTCCTGTATACAATATGGCCGACAATACACTGAATATCGTACGGCTCATTGCCAAAGTCTCCATGCCGGACTCTATTGAGTACCGTCAGATTCAGGTGGCAGCACAGGACGAAGCCACGGTCAAGAAAACCAGCGATAGTATCATGACCGCTCTCAATGCCGGTGCTGATTTCGAAGAAATCGCCAAGAAATACGGCCAGACAGGCGGAAAAGTATGGCTTACCTCCGCACAATACGACGGTGCGCAATTGGATGCCAACAACCTTAAATATATCAAGACACTGACGGAAACACCCGCAAACCAATTAGTAAACTTGCCAATCGGAGGTATCAATGTAATTCTTCAGGTTACCGACCGCCGGGCTATGGTAGACAAATACACTGCCGCCGTCATCAAACGCGAAATCGACTTTAGCAAAGACACCTATACAAAAGCATACAATGATTTCAGCCATTTCTTGGCATCCAATCCGACTTTGGAGGAAATCGAAGCCAATGCACAGAAAAACGGCTATCGTCTGATGGATTACAAAGGCATGCAGAACACAGAGCATTACGTGGCCAACCAACGTAATACGACCGAAGCGTTGCGCTGGATTTTCAATGACGACACCAAGAAAGGCGCCGTATCGCCTTTGTACGAATGCGGCAACAATGATTGCATGTTGGTAGTCATCCTTACGGGTATCCATGAAAAAGGTTATCTGACGGTAGAGGACGTCAAAGAGTTCCTTACTTCCGAAGTTATTAAAGACAAGAAAGCCGATATCCTGAAAAAGGAACTGGAGGCTGCCAAGTCCATAGCGGAAGCAAGTAACATCAAGGGTGCCAAGTCAGATACAATCAAACACATCACGTTCAACTCTCCGGCGTTCATCCGTTCCATCGGTGCCAGCGAACCTGTTCTCAGCGGTGCTGTGAGCAACAGTGCCAAAGGAACCTACAAGACAGCCGTGAAAGGCAACAGCGGTGTATATGCATTCCAGGTTCTGAACAAAGAGAAGAACAATGAGACGTTTGACAGCAAGAAAGAAGAGGAACAACTGAGTAGCCAACAATTGAATGCTGCAAGAAACTTCATCATGGAGTTGCGCATGAAAGCAAATCTCGTAGACAACCGTTATCTGTTCTTCTAAAAAACATTTCATAGAAATTCTCAAGAAGCCTGTCAGCCGGACTGTTGACAGGCTTCTTTTCTTTTTTCAAACGATATTCTTCAAGAACAAAAAACACATGACAACACGGATTTACCTCGTACGCCACGGAGAAACGGAGGAAAACGTAGCAGGCATCCTCCAGGGACACATGCCGGGACACCTGACGGAACACGGATGCAGGCAGGCACGCGAACTACGGGACCGACTGGCCTCTATACACTTCGATGCACTCATGTGCAGCAACCTGCAACGCTGCCTTGACACGGCAGATATCCTGAACGAACCGCACAGGCTACAGGTTATTCCCACGCCCCTGCTCCGAGAACGGGACTGGGGAAACCTGACAGGCATCAGTTACCTTACGGCGCAACAAGGACTAAACAATACGGTAGAGAGCATAGACGACATGTTTGCCCGCGCCGAACGCTTTCTGAAAGAGGTGGCAGAAAAACATGCCGGGCAAACTGTATTGGCCGTCAGCCACGGCCTATTCTCCCGCGTCGTACAAGCGGCAAGCCTTGGCAAAGCCATAAACGAGATACCGAGAATGGACAACGCCGAAACGCGTATCGTGGAAATCACCCCTCCCCTGCACTTCCGCCACCTGAAAACGGAATGCGGTTTGACAGCGGACTGAAACGCTCTTCCCCCGCATCTCCGGCAAAGAAAAGTCACACGGCCTGTAACTCAGAGATATACGAAAGCACAGCCACAGCCTCGCTTACGGAATTTATCTCCCGGACCACCATCGAACGACGCCCGTCTGTCTCCCGAATACTGCATCGGTGAGCATTCATACCTGCGTATGCCAGACATTGCCCGAAAGCACGGCTTTGATAAAAAGGACTGTCGGCCTTGTTCACAAAATAAAGACTCATACGGCCGGCCTTGAGGAAAATCTTTTCTGCACCAAGATAACGTCCCAGACGGCGCAAGGAGACCACACGAATAAGTTCTTCCCCTTCTTCGGGAATAGCACCGAAGCGGTCGGTAAGACGTCGCCGGAAAGCTTCCACATCCTCGGGCTTCTCCAATCCGTCCAGTTCGCGATAGAGCAACATGCGCTCGCTACTTCCCGGCACGAATTCTTCGGGAAAAGACATCTGTAAATCACTTTCCAATGCACACTCATCCACAAAATCGGCTCCGCTGAGATCGCCTCCGGTTGCCATCTCGCTAGCATAGAGATGAGAAAATTCATCGTTACGGAGTTCCTTCACCGCTTCGGAAAGAATTTTCTGATACGTTTCATAGCCCAAATCGGCGATAAACCCGCTCTGTTCCGCTCCGAGCAGATTACCGGCACCGCGTATGTCAAGATCCTGCATGGCGATGTGAATGCCGGAACCTAAATCAGAAAAATTCTCAATAGCCTGAAGCCGACGGCGTGCCTCTTGTGTGAGAACGGAAAGAGGCGGCGCAAGCAGATAGCAGAACGCCTTTTTATTACTTCGTCCCACGCGCCCCCTCATCTGATGGAGATCGCTCAAGCCGAAGTTTTGCGCCGCGTTGACGATAATGGTATTGGCATTAGGTATGTCGATACCGCTTTCGATAATGGTCGTAGAAATGAGTACGTCGTAATCGTAATTGGCAAAACCGATAATTACCTGCTCCAGCTCTTCGGGCGACATACGGCCGTGCCCCACGCAGACGCGGGCATCGGGTACGTGTTTCTTGACAAGCGCCTCCAGTTCGGGCAGATTGGATATACGGTTGTTGACGATGAATACCTGCCCGTTGCGACTCATTTCGAAGTTGATGGCCTCGGCAATGATATCGCCGCTAAAGGTATGCACCTCGGTCTGTATAGGATAGCGGTTGGGGGGAGGAGTCTGTATGACGGAAAGGTCGCGAGCTCCCATAAGGGAAAATTGCAACGTGCGGGGAATTGGCGTGGCAGTAAGCGTAAGCGTATCGACATTGACTTTCATCTGCCGCAATTTCTCTTTTGTAGATACTCCGAACTTCTGCTCTTCGTCTATGATGAGCAGTCCCAGATCGTGGAACTTAACAGACTTGGCAATAAGCTTATGCGTCCCGATGAGAATATTCACTTTTCCCTCGGCCAAGTCACGAAGTATTTCTTTCGTCTTGGCGGCACTACGGGCGCGACTCAGATATTCCACACGTACGGGCATACCACGGAGACGTCCGGTAAAAGTCTGGAAATGCTGGTAAGCCAACACGGTCGTGGGCACAAGCACCGCCACCTGCTTATTGTCGGCACAGGCCTTGAATGCGGCACGTACGGCTACCTCCGTCTTACCGAAACCTACGTCGCCACACACCAAGCGGTCCATCGGCCTGTCGCGCTCCATGTCGGCCTTCACATCCTGGGTGGCTTTCAACTGGTCGGGCGTGTCTTCATACAGGAACCCGGCCTCCAGTTCATGCTGCAGGAAACTGTCGGGACTGAAAGCAAAGCCTTTCTCTTCACGACGGCGCGAATAAAGACGTATAAGGTCGCGTGCGATGTCTTTAATCTTATTTTTCGTGCGCTCTTTCAGTTTCTCCCAGGCTCCGGTACCGAGACGGCTCATGCGTGGCGGTTCGCCGTCGCGTCCCTTATACTTACTCACCTTATGGAGCGAATGAATGGACACAAAGACAACGTCATCGTTCTGATAGAGAATCTTTATGACCTCCTGTGTCGTCGCCCCGTTTGGAATGCGTACCAGCCCGCCGAAACGCCCCACCCCATGATCCACATGAACAACGTAGTCTCCCACTTGGAACTGCTGTATCTCCTTGAGCGACAACGCCACTTTACCACTGCGTGCCTTATCGCTGCGAAGATTGTATTTATGGAACCTGTCGAATATCTGATGGTCGGTGAACAGACAGATCCGCAACGTGCGGTCCGCAAATCCACCATGGAGTGTCCGCCCTACAGGCGTGAAGCACACGCCAGGTGCCTGCTCCTCGAATATGGCTTGCAGACGATCGGTCTGTTTGGCCGAATCCGCCAATATATATAAGGTATACCCCTGCGACAGATAGTCGGCAAAGGATTTGTTCACGAGTTCAAAATTCTTATGGAACACTGGCTGGGCTTCCTGTTCAAAGCCCACGGTGGCCTGCGGTGTGCCCGAAGGTCGGTGTCCGAACTCCACCCGTCGGAAATCAAGAAACCCGCGTCGGAACTGTGCCCCGTCCGTCAATACGCTCTCCCGGCGCAACCGTTCACGCTGTTCCTGCTCTTCCATCTCGCTGTGTGCTTCCTGCTCCAGCAAAGCCTGCTGCGAAAAACCGTCCTGCCAAATCCGGTCTACCGCCTCACAGACATAAAGCCAATCGCGGACCACCAGCACGGTATCAGCCGGCAGGAAATGAGACAGACAAACCGTCTCCTTCGCCTCGCCCCTCAGTTCGGGCACGACGGAAACGGATTCGCAACGTCCCTGAGAAAGCTGGGTCTGCACGTCAAATGTACGGATGCTATCCACCTCGTCACCAAAGAAGTCGATACGGAACGGATACTCCGATGAATAGGAAAAGACATCGACAATACTGCCCCTGACTGCATACTGCCCGGGCTCGTATACATAGTCCACACGCCGGAACCCATAGGAAAAGAGTGTTTCTTCCACAAAAGCGATGTCCACCCGTTCTCCCGTTCCGAGACGAAGAGTCTGACTGCTCAGTTTCTCGCGCGAAACCACTTTTTCCGCCAGTGCCTCGGGACAGGTCACCACAAAGAGGGGTTTCACTCCGCCAGACAGACGACTCAGCACTTCCGTACGCAGAATCTCACTGGCCGCGTCCCGCTGGGCATAGCGCACAGAACGGCGATAGGAAGAAGGAAAATAAAAAACCTGCTCCTCGCCCAGCAACTGCGTCAGATCGTGATAAAAATAACCGGCTTCCTCCGCACCATCGAGCACAAACACGTAAGGTCGCGACAACGCCGCAGGAGCGGCTTCGACAAGCGAGGCAAAAACAACCGGCGGAGCGGAAGCACACAGACCGGCAACGTGCACCGTCCGTACACTGTCATCCAGCAACAACCGTCCCAACGCCTTTACCTGCGGATGGGCGGCATATAAAGTCAAAAGTTCCTGTATTTCCATTTCAAAAAGCGCACAAAAATACGAAAAATCGACAAAAAACAGCCCGCGCCTCTTAAATAAATCGTTGCGCATACCCGCGTTTCACCATTTCTCCCTATATTTGCCTTACATTAACCCTACGAAGCAACCATAAAACCATACAAGGCATTATGAACTCAGACAGCATTGTCATCATCCCGACTTACAACGAACGTGAAAACATCGAGAATATCATCCGGGCCGTATTCGGCCTGCCGCAGTCCTTTCACATCCTCATCATCGATGACGGCTCGCCCGACGGCACGGCCGACATTGTGAAAAAGCTGATGACGGAAGAGTTCGCCGGACGTCTCCATCTCATCCAACGGACTGGCAAACTGGGGCTGGGCACCGCCTATATCGCCGGATTCCGATGGGCCATCGAACATAAATACGACTATGTGTTTGAGATGGACGCCGATTTCAGTCACAATCCCAACGATCTGCCGCGCCTTTATGCAGCCTGTGCCGAAGAAGAATTCGACGTGGCCATCGGTTCCCGCTACGTGAGCGGTGTGAATGTCGTCAACTGGCCTATCGGACGTGTGCTTATGTCATACTATGCCTCCAAGTACGTACAACTCGTTACAGGACTGAAGATCCACGATACAACTGCCGGTTTCAAGTGCTACCGCAGGCAAGTACTCGAAACCATCGAACTGGACAAAATCCGTTTCAAGGGATATGCCTTCCAGATAGAAATGAAATTCACAGCCCACAAATGCGGTTTCCGTATCAAGGAGGTACCTGTCATCTTCGTCAACCGCGAATTGGGAACAAGCAAGATGAGCGGAGGAATTTTCAGCGAAGCCGTCTTCGGTGTCATCCGACTGCGTATGGATAGCTGGTTCCGGAAATTTCCCAAAAAGAACTGACCTTATTGATATAAATCAAGAAAAACGCGATTTTTCCCGAAAAAACACACGGAACTTTGCAAATTACTCCAAAGTGTGTACCTTTGCATCGTGTTTTTCATAGTATTAGATTTAAGGTTAACAAAGGTTGGGCTTCAGCGGAAGCCCTTTTTTAATGCTCTGACACCTGATGATTACAATTACTTTTCTAACACCCTCGAACAACTGTCTGAACGCTATCGTCCTTATTCTTCCGCTGTTGGCCCATACAGTTCTGCCAGTGTAGCCACCACCGCCCGATGAGGATAACGCGCCAGTTCTTCCGCAGAATGCACTCCGGTCGTCACTCCCACATAATCCACTCCCGCATTCCGGGCGGTCTGTCCATCGATGATATTGTCTCCGAAATAGAGTGTGCGCCGTTCCGATACGCCCAGACGCCGCATGGCCTCGCGCAGACCGGAAGGATCCGGCTTATGGGCCGGTGCGTCCTTCAGACCGATAACCGTGTCGAACCAACCGTCCAAACCGTTCAGTTCCAATGTACGGACAATCACACTCCCCTCTTTCGTGGAAACGATACCCAGCCGGATACCAGATTCCCGCAACAGACGCAACAACTGCAACCCTTCCGGATAAAATCGCGTATGCTCAGCCATCTGGGGACGACACACAGCGGTATACTCCCTGTGATAAGCCTCCAGTGCCGCCCTGTCGCTCTCGCCCGTCAACCGGGCAAAGGCATCTTCGAGCGTCATACCGATGGTACGGCGGATATCCTCGTCCTCCACTTCCGTATATCCATGCACCGAAAGGACACGATGAAAAGACTCCACAATCCATTCGCTGCCATCGGCCAGTGTCAGGTCGAAATCAAACACACAGGCTTCATACTCCCTTATCCAATCCTTCAGCTTCATCATAGCGCCCCGACTCCTTTTATCAAACCCTCTATCTGTCCGACAAGCGAGTCCGGTACCGACAAGCGCACATCGTCATCATTTCCCCGGATCGACCGTATAAAGTGTTCCCACTCGCCTGCATACACTTTCATCATGCGGATGTTCGACGGCGATGTCAACCGAAAAGAATAGCGCATGTTAGCCAGCCGGTCCGATGCCTTCACAAAAGGCGCGTACGGTGTCTGCCGTATTCCGGCATAATACTTTTCATTGGCACGCTCAGCACGGTTGCGCCCTTTTTCGTTCGTGAGCGCATAAACGATTTCCGTCGCCAGCCGTGCTTTCTCTTCCTCCATACCGCCAGCCGTCTGCGCATGGCGCATCACGTCATTGTATGTCAGGCGTGCATCTTCGATGCTGTCGTGATAATAAGCGGAAAAGACCAAGGGCACTACATCCGTTGCCTCCATACACACTTCATGGCCGAATTCCCGCACGCAGGCAGCTACGGCATCCAGATGATAACCATAGGGCAAGTTGCCCGAATAATGCTGGTTGACATGTTCATGCAGCTCATGAGCTGCCAGCCGGATACGCTCCAGCAAGGATGACTGCCGGTGCAGACAATCCTCAAACTCTTCTCTCTTCATCTTTTCCTCCTTATTTTATTTCTTAACGAATTTCCCCACACGGGAACACCACGAATGGTTTGCGGGGCAGACAAAGATAAGAAACTCCGGCGGTTTATCCAATTTCATACACGATTTTTGTCCGTTTTCCGGTACTTTCCGTTTTTTATCCCTATCTTTGTGAGAACGCCAATTTTAGACGAGAACGCGATATGAAAACCTGGATACGAAACGCCATTCTGGTAAACGAGGGACAAAGCACGAAAGGCTCTGTCCTGATTGAGGACGACCGCATCGCCTGCATACGGAAAGACGGCGAAAGCGGAGACAGCCTGACGGCCGAACGGACAATAGACGCAGAAGGATGTTATCTGCTGCCGGGCGTGATAGACGACCACGTGCACTTCCGCGAACCGGGACTGACCCGAAAGGCGGATATCGAAAGCGAAAGCCGGGCCGCAGCTGCCGGAGGCGTCACCTCTTATATGGACATGCCGAATGTTTTTCCGCAAACCACCGAACTGCAACTGCTCGAAGAGAAATTCGCTCTTGGAGCCGAACGGAGCCGGGTCAACTACTCTTTTTTCTTCGGGGCCACGAATACAAATACGGATGTTTTGGAACAACTCGACCGACAGAAAGTGTGCGGAGTGAAACTGTTCATGGGCAGCAGCACGGGCAACATGCTGGTGGACAGGGACGAGGCCCTGTATCGGATATTCGAGCGTTCTCCCCTGCCCATCATGACACACTGCGAAGACAGCACCCTTATCGCCGCGGCCACAGCTTCCTGCCGGGAACGCTACGGAGAAGATCCCGAAATGATTCATCACCCGGAAATACGCAGTGCCGAAGCATGCTACAGATCTTCGTCATTAGCAGTCCGGCTGGCGAAAGAAACGGGAGCCCGCCTGCATGTAGCCCACGTGACAACAGCCCGCGAACTGGAATTGTTCAGCCCGGCTCCGCTTTGCCAGCCCGGCAGTGACCGCCCCACAAAGCTCATCACGGCCGAAGCATGCATTCCTCATCTGTATTTCACCGATGCCGACTATGCCAGACTGGGAGCGCGTATCAAATGTAATCCCGCCGTCAAAACGGCTGCCGACCGCGACGCACTGAGACTGGCGCTTACGGACGGACGCATCGACGTCGTAGCCACTGACCATGCACCTCACCTGCCGGAGGAAAAACAAGGGGGATGTCTGAAAGCACTGTCGGGCATGCCTATGATACAGTTCTCACTGGTGAGCATGCTCGGTCTTGCTGAGCAAGGAATATTACCGGTAGAACGGGTAGCGGAACTGATGTGCCATGCTCCGGCCCTTTTGTTCAGCATAGAGAAACGCGGATTCCTGCGCGAAGGGTACTATGCCGACCTTGTATTGGTGCGACGGACATCTCCGTGGATACTGGAGCCCGGACAGGTTCTCAGCAAATGCGGATGGAGCCCTATGGAAGGCATGGCCTTCCGGTGGCAGGTAGCGCAAACGTACTGCAACGGACATCTGGTTTATGACAACGGACGGATAGACGATAACTATCGCGGACGGCAATTGACTTTCAGCCGATGATCCACACACTGCACTATGCCCTGCACGAGGTAGAAGAATATATCAACTGGATTTATTTCTTCCATGCCTGGGACTTCCCTCCCCGCTTCGCATCCATTGCCCGCCTGCACGGATGCGATGCCTGTCGGGCCGGTTGGCTGGCTGGTTTCCCGGAAGAAGAACGTCCGAAAGCGGAAGCGGCCATGCAACTGTTCAAGGAAGCCCGACGTATACTGAGATCTCTCGACAAAGATTTCAATACACACGCCCGCTTCGGTCTGTTCGAAGCTGTAGCTGAGGGCGACGATCTGGAAATCTTCATCGAGAAAAACGGAACAAAACACACGGAACGACTGCCCCTGTTGCGGCAGCAACGCACCACGCAACCCGACAACCCACTGTTGTGCCTGACGGACTTCGTGCGCCCGGCCTCACAAGGCATCCCCGATACCATAGGTATCTTTGCCGTCACGGTAGATGAGGAGATGGAACATCTGTATGAAAACGGAACGTATGCAGACGGTTACCGTCATCTGCTGGCACAGACACTGGCTGACAGATTGGCTGAAGCCACTGCCGAAAAAATGCACGAGGCTGTACGTCGCTCTTACTGGGGGTATGCTCCGGACGAGCGGCTGACACCCGAAGACCTGTTCGTGGAACGCTTCCAGGGCATACGCCCGGCCGTGGGCTATCCGTCACTGCCCGACCAGAGTCTGAACTTCGACCTCGACCGTCTGCTGGATTTCGGAAGTATCGGCATCCGCCTTACGGAAAACGGTGCCATGCAACCTCACGCTTCCGTAAGCGGACTGATGCTGGCCCATCCTGCGGCCCGCTATTTCGCCGTTGGCACAATAGGAAACGACCAACTGGCCGATTATGCCCGGCGGAAAGGTTTATCCCCCGAACGGGCGCGGCAATACTTAGCAGCCAACCTCACATGATAACCCAAAACTTAGTTTTATGATAGCACGCCTCATTCCCGTTATCATTCTCACCCTGTTGCTCCCCAACCTGTACCTACATTACGAGGACTTGCGCCGGAACGACATCCCGCGGTGGAGAAAAATCCTGCACTGGATTCCCGAACTGTTTTTGCTGGCCGGCGCTGTTGCCATAAGCTGTACGGAAACGTTGTCACCGGCCAACCTTATATATATAGGCATATATATCGTGTTGTACATGCTGGTAGCTTTACCCAAAATCGTATACGTCCTCATGTCTCTGCTGCTGGGGATACCGGGACTGCTTTGGCATTCTTTTCGCCCGATAGTCCGCCCCGTTGCCCTCGTTGCACGATGGAGCATGTTCTGCGCCGTAGCCTACGGTTCCCTGTGGGGCCCTGACCGGCTGGTGGTTCGGGAAGCCGATTTCGACAGTCCCGATCTGCCTGTTTCGTTCGACGGCTACCGCATCGTGCAGTTTTCCGACGTGCATCTGGCATCGTTCCTGCAAAGACCGGAACAGATAGACTTGCTGGTGGACACTATCAATGCCCTGTCTCCTGACATCATCGTGTTCACAGGCGACCTGGTGAACACGGACGCCGATGAACTATTGCCCTTCATGAAATCGCTGAGCCGACTGAAAGCACCGGACGGGGTATACTCCATTCTCGGCAACCATGACTACCAGAATTACGCGCGGTACCTGTCGCCCGAAGAGCAAGCCAAACACCTGGAACAATTGCAGGAGAGACAACGACAGATGGGATGGCACTTGCTGATGAACGGACACGCCGTCCTGAAACGCGGGACTGACAGCATTGCTGTCATTGGCGTGGAAAATGACGGGAAACCTCCTTTCCCGGAACGCGGCAACCTGCAACAAGCCTTAGGAATGTTGCCCGGTTACGGCTGTCATTCCCAAAACCGAAAACCGCTCTTTAAAATTCTGTTAAGCCACGATCCGACCCACTGGCGACGGAAAGTATTGCCGGAAACAGACATTCAGCTGACCCTGTCGGGACATACTCATGGTATGCAGTTCATGCTGTTCGGCTGGTCGCCTTCACAATACATCTACCCCGAATGGCGTGGGATGTACAGCGAAAACGGACGTTCCCTCTATGTAAGCCTGGGCGTGGGAGGCGCACTGATTCCTTTCAGATTTGGTGCTTGGCCGGAAATAAATATCGTTACTTTGCATCATGAATAAATAAAAATCGTATTTTTGTCAAACAAAACCAAATACACACGAACATGATACTATTGTACCGCATATACCAGTTCTGCATCGCACTGCCGCTTCTCTTGTTATGCACGGCCATCACCGCTCTCGTCACCATACTGGGTTCCTGGATTGGTAGCGCCCACTTCTGGGGATACTATCCGGGCAAGATATGGTCCATTATCATGTGCCGTCTGCTTTTCATCCCGGTCGAAGTGCGCGGACATGAGAACGTGGACCACAAGACTTCCTACGTTTTTGTGGCCAACCATCAGGGTGCCTTTGACATTTTCCTTATCTACGGTTATCTGGGCCGTAACTTCAAATGGATGATGAAGAAATCGCTCCGCAAGATTTTCCTTGTAGGAAAAGCCTGCGAAAGTGCCCGCCACATCTTTGTGGACAAGTCCGGCCCCAAAAAGATACGGGAGACTTACGACAATGCCCGCAACATTCTGAAAGAGGGAACTTCCGTGGTAGTATTTCCCGAAGGCGCCCGCACATTCACCGGCCACATGGGCGTGTTCCGCAAGGGAGCTTTCCAATTGGCAGACGAATTGCAACTTCCCGTAGTGCCCGTCACCATAGACGGTTCATTTGATGTTCTCCCGCGTATGGCCGGCTTCAATTTTGTAAGACGCCACAAAATCATCATGACCATCCACCGTCCTATCCCGCCGAAAGGGCAAGGACCGGAGAATGTGAAAGAGACCATGGCCGAGGCCTACGCTACGGTCATGAGTTCCCTGCCGGAAAAATATCAGGGATTCAGGGAAAACAAGGATCAATAAACGGCACAAAACGTATTTGTCAGGAGGAATAGTTCTTCCCCCTGACAAATAAACAATTTACGGAAGCAACTCTACTGCAGACTCATCATGGTCTTGCGGAACAAGCTTGCCAAGAATGCAAAACATAACAATCCGGAAAACAATCAGATATTACCGAATCTCCCAACTTACTTACAACGCTTCGTTATACCGTATTTTGGTGTATCTTCATTCAGTACTGTATTACACCTTCATTCAGTGCTTTGTTAGGGGTTCATTCAGTGCTTCGTTAGTCCTTCATTCAGCACTGTATTAAGGTCTCATTCAGTGCTTCATTACACCCTCATTCAGTACTGAATGAAGGTGCGACAAAACCAACTTGAAAACATCGACACGCTTCGACGCTTTTCGACACTTGCCACTTCCTCTGTTTCGTATATTCCAACTGCCCGAAGACTGTTATTACAGTTGTCGTAAGGTCGCCATTCCAACTGCGATAATGTCGCCACTCAAACTGAAATGATTTGTTCATCCCAACTGAAATGGCATCCTTAGGAATACTATCCTTAGGGTCTAACGAATACTATCGTAAGATGCTAAGGAATACGTTTTTAAGGGTGTAATGGATACTATCCTAAGGAGGTAAGGAATGCATTCGCAAGGAGACAAAAACAGCACTTCACTACTCCAAGCGAACAGCGCTCCACTACCTATAGTGGACAGCGCTCCATTTGACAAGTGAACAGCTTACGACCCGACAAGTGAACAGCACACGGCTCGGCACGAAAACCGCCTGCGGGAGGGAGGCCTCCTTTTGCCATCGCCGCCCTCCTCCCTACACACATGTTTGTGAAAAAAGGCTTCAATGGTTCAAACTATTTGATTGCCAGCGACAAATGGTTCATTTATCCTTCAGTTTTTCCGCCCTATGGTTCAGCAACCGGTCCTCACGGCGCACTGCAACCGGTAAATTCTGAACCATTACTCGCTGATTTTCAGCGAATCTGAACCATCGCTGAATCATTGCTGAACCATTGCTGAACCATTACTTATTGATAATCAACAAGTCTGAACCATTGAAGCATATTTCCACAAACATGTGTGTATAGGAGCTCCCAATAATGACATGCCCGTCATACAACAAAAAGAGGCAACCCGAACGGATTGCCTCTTCACAGAATGGAGCGGAAAACGAGACTCGAACTCGCGACCCCAACCTTGGCAAGGTTGTGCTCTACCAACTGAGCTATTTCCGCAAAATATCGATTTAATAATTCAAACTTCGTGAAGAGAAGGAGACTCGAACTCCCACGACACAATTGTCACTACCCCCTCAAAGTAGCGCGTCTACCAATTCCGCCATCTCTCCGAAGCTAATAGATGCAAACTGCTTTTGAAAGAGTGCCCAGAACAGGACTCGAACCTGCACGTCATTGCTAACACTAGTACCTGAAACTAGCGCGTCTACCATTCCGCCACCTGGGCCTGATACAGTTTGCGGCTTATGAGCGGAAAACGAGACTCGAACTCGCGACCCCAACCTTGGCAAGGTTGTGCTCTACCAACTGAGCTATTTCCGCATTTACAGCCTTTCAGAATTTCAAAACTGTTAAGCATTCCCCTGAATGCGGTTGCAAAGGTACGACTTTATTTTAAAACTGCAAACGTTTTACTGTTTTTTTTCATTTTACCCTGCAATTTTCTCTATCAGCACATCCGGTCCCGATAATCTTCATAAGTATAACGACGCAGATAATCCACGCATCCGTCCGTACGAAGGATGGCTATCGAAGGATGATGGATTCCATTGAACATATTGGTTTTCACCGTTGTATAATGAATCATATCTTCAAAAACAATCCGCTCTCCCACTTGCAATTCATGATCAAAGCGCCATGTGCCCATGAAATCACCGCTCAGGCAACTGTTTCCGCCCAATCTGTACACATGTTCACCCGGATGCGCACAACGGACATAATCGGAATCCAACGTCTGTGCATGGCGCACTGCCGGCTGATAGGGCATTTCCAGACAGTCCGGCATGTGACAGGTGAAACTGACATCCAGCACCGCTGTACGTATGCCCTTGTTCTCCACAATATCCACCACCGAAGCCAACAGGAATCCCGTCTGCCAGGCGAAGGCCGAACCGGGCTCCAATATCACGGACAGATGCGGATGGCGCGCCTTCAGTTCTTTCAACAGGCGAACGAGGCGCTCCGTATCGTAATCGCTCCGTGTCATCAAATGTCCTCCTCCCAGGTTGAGCCATTTGACCTGAGAAAGCCACGGGCCGAACTTGTCCTCCACATGCTGCAAGGTATGTTCCAGTGCCTCGGCGGAACTTTCACAATGGCAATGACAGTGGAAACCATCGATACCTTCCGGCAAACGTTCCGGTAGCTGAGACGCCAATACCCCGAAACGGGACCCCGGCGCACAGGGATTATACAGTTCCACTTCTATTTCCGAATATTCGGGGTTTATGCGCAAACCGCAGGACACTGTTTCCTCGCCTTTGCCACGACCGGCATTGTAAGCCTTTACCTGTGGATAGAAACGCTCATACTGCGTAAAAGAATTAAATGTCACATGACTGCTGCACGCCAGTATCCCCGCGAAATCCCGCTCCGTATAAGCCGGAGAATACGTATGCGCGCGGCTCCCGAATTCCTCGGCGGCCAGACGGGCTTCATAGAGTGAACTGGCTGTGGTATGACGGATGTATTCCCTGAAAACGGGAAATGTCTTCCAAAGAGCAAAGGCCTTGAATGCCAATATTATTTCCACGCCCGCTTGTTCTGCCACCCGACTTATCAGGCACAGATTGCGACGAAGCAAATCTTCCTCCAGCACATAACAGGGAGTTTCCACTCCTTCAAAAGTCAAACGGTCTGTCTGCATAAAAAAACGGTTTAAAAACAATTAGCTTATCAATAAACGACACGCACATTGTCTATCCAGAACGTGTTCCCGATAGAACCCACATAGGCGCCTCCATGACTGGAATCGAACTGAAGCACCATGTGTGTGGGTACTTCGTCCTCGTCTGCCCATCCAACCTCTTTTATAGGAACATTCTGACCTTTGCTGTTAATGGCATATTTCGTATCTTCGCCCGTAATCAACCCCATATAGCTCTGATAGCCGCTTTTCTTTGTGATATCTCCGTATTGGATGGGAAATTCGGCATCGTTCACCCAGTCAGCCGTAGTTTGATTGAACCGGTGTACCATGGTGCCCACCCGTCTGGCATAAATGTTTCCGGATTCATCCTCCCACCGTTTCTGCAACACACATATAATGTCCGGCATATCCATTCCGGCCACTTTCGTCACACGACTGAATCCGGTTTCCCGAATACGGTCAGGCTCTCCCGACAGTTTCACTTTATAATCGAGCTTCAGGGCTTTCGGCCTTTTGGCGAACGGCATACCGGCCGACAATTTGCTCATCGGACTGGACGTACTGGTTATCGGCTCCAGCACACTTCCCAGCCATACAGACCCGGCCGCCAGCACTTTGATGTTCACAAGGCCCATTACCTTGCATTTTTCGATATGCGTCTCCAGTCGCACACAATATCCGTTTCCCCGCTTCTCACGATATACGGAAGTATTCGTTTTGGTAATGCCGCACACCTTTGCCATCACATTGGAGGTTGCCCACGGAGAACCGCCCTGATTTTTATAAGCATTATTATTGTTCCACGTCGCAGACGGACCTATTTCGTACAACGTTTTTGTCTGACCGCCGATGATACCGCTCTCTTTGATGTTACGCACAATCCATGAGTCAAAATTACCATACCGGAGATATTCCTCCTGCGCACCGGCCGACATTCCAACCATCATGCCCAAGGCCAATCCATACAATTTTGTCATATCCATAGTCATATCATTATTTTATTAAAATGCTTCGTTTATATTGAACGTAAAATTAGGGTTGTCTTTCGTGAACCCCAAGTCCAGACGGACATTCACCCGCTTCTTGAACTCCCAGCGATAACCGAGTCCGTAGTTCGGCAGGATCTGACGAAAATAAATGTTACTGAAATCGGGAAATACATTGGCCGCACCCACCCAGAACGCCATTCCATGACGTTTTCTGATGCGCTGTCTCAATTCCAGTTGTCCTTCCATAATATTCCTGTCACGGTATCGGCCTTCGTAATATCCCCTCATCCGCCCCTGCACACCGACCTGCGCCAGCATTGTCCAGGGCACATCTCCGTAATTGAACAGGCTATGCAGCTCGAGCGCGAGGACACCCCCTTTCCACACCTGATGATACGTGGAATAAGTCAAATCCGTATAACTAAAAGAATAACTGTTGCCGAACATCGAAGGATAGAACATCTGTTCTATACAGAAATAATTCCCGCTATATGCGTTCAGCACGAAATCCCGGGAATCGAACGTAAAGTTCAGTCCCGCACCGCGAGCCACGACCGCATGCTCCTGTCCGCCCAGCAAATCCGGACGATCCATACCAAAGGCGTTCACCCACTGAATATCCCCCACCACTCCGGCATACATGCGGGAGGACAGGCGAAAAAGAAAGTCCGGCTTAAACTGTACTTTGATACGACGGTAGTCGCCTTCATTGGCATCGTCCGCTCCGTTTTTATAGCCGATGCCCCAGAACTTGCCGGGAAAATTCAGAATATACATCTGATAATTGAAACGATACCGTTCGTGCGGGAGAAAATTGTTTCCCCTTACCCCCACCGCCAACATTCCTGTCAGAGAGGCGTTGGCGAAAACCGACACATTGGACTTAGGCAATAATGAATCGGCACGGTCCCAACTGTACAGGCCGGAAACGGTACCTCCAAGCCCGACGGATGTCGAAGCGCCGTAGCTGGGTCCTATCAGCACACTGTAATCAAAAGGCCGGTCGGTCTTCTTATTGGTATTCCTCAGATAATTGCCAAGCCATTTAAACAAACGGAAACGCTGACGAACAGTGTCAGTCACGGTCTCCTCCGCAGCAACACAGGTTGCCGGGAAAAAACCGCTTTCTTTATCACGTGCCCCTGCTATCGAGAAAAACGAAGCTGACATATATACCCCTATACACCAAAGAGTTTTTCTATTCATCCCAATCCCCTTTACCGAAAGACAAAAGTAGTGTATTAAATCCATTCACGCCACGAATTAAAGGTTTTTACGACAAGAAAAACTTCTCTTTAACCAAAAAAGCCCGATGCACTATCCCCCCTCTTTCCTGATATCATGCCATTCTTCAATCGTCCGTACGGAACGTGGAAGCAGGCAAACCGGCACCGTTTACAAGGTTAGCCCGCGTATAAGGCTGCCAGCCATAACGGACAGCCACCGGATGCTTCACCTCCTTGGCAGACACGCACAAACGATTTCCCTCAACCACGACCTTGGCTGGACGGAACAAACCGTCAGTTCCCGCAATCTCGAATCCGCACAAAGGCTTACCTTCAGATCCCTGCATACCTTCCGCATAGTCAAAGGTCAGGTATGCCGCTCCTTTCACGAACTCAGCCGAACGATAAACCGGACCGGACGGTACATGTTTCCTCATTCCGTAGGTATGATACAGTGCCTGGGCGGCCAACCGTTCACCTACAGGTTGTTTTCGCCGGGGATGTACGTCCAGTGAATCTCCGCAATCACTCGACACGGCCATGTATACCCCCTGCAATTTATCGGCCAACCTGCGCTGACTGTCCCGGAACCAGGGCCATGAAGGACGGTTCAGACTGGACAACTGTACCATGTAAAAAGGAAGGTCCGCTATCCCCCACGCTTCCCGCCAGCTATCGAGCAACAAGGGGAACAATTTGTCATGGGCATCCACATTGTGAGCGTTAGACTCCCCCTGATACCAGATAACTCCCCTGATACGGTAAGACAGCAAGGGACGAACGGCTGTCTCAAACAAATAGCAAGGCTCGTACGGATGGCGCTGGAGTTTGTCTTTCGACAATTTAATATTCACGGCCGCCCGTCCTCTGACCCAGGATTGGATAAGATCATTCTCCGTCCAATTGCGCAATATAATGGGGTATTCATGTTCCAATGTCCGGCGTTCTATCCAGGCTTCAGCCGGGGAACCGCCTACGGCATTGCATATCAATCCCACCGGAACCTGCAGACTATCTTGCAACACACTACCGAAATAATAAGCGATGGCAGAAAAATCGGCCGACGTTTCCGGAGTACAGGACTGCCATTCGCAGGGATGGAAATATTTCAGATGATTCACCGAATCAAGAGCATCTTCATCCCAAGGCTTATCCGTAGTATGCCACCGCGGTTTCATATTGTACAGACGGATGCGGTCGTTCCCGCTCCGGGGAATATCCCGTCCGCCGGTTACGGCCTGTTTAAGCATAAACTCCATATTGGACTGTCCGGAACACAACCAAACCTCACCGGCCAGCACTCCCGTAAAACGAAGCGTGCGCCGGGCTGTGGACACTTTCAGTTCATACGGTCCACCGGCTTTCAACGGTTTCAGTGTCACGCTCCATCGACCGTCCCCGTCCGCCACGGCCTTCCGTTTCTGTCCGGCAATCTCCACCGTCACCTTCTCCCCCGCATCGGCTCTTCCCGACACCGGCAGGTCACAGGCATGCTGCAACACCATATTGTCCGTATACAAAGAAGGCATACTCAGTCCTCCGTATCGCCCCGTAAGAGCGCCGTATACCACCCGCGCCATAATCTCCGTACCCTCCGGATCGGGATGCAAGGCATCCGGGAACAGGTTGTGCCGGCTATGAAGAGGCTCATAAAAGTCAATCAACTGAGCCCCCGTATTGGACGCCACCTGTTCGATAGCTTTCTGTATGTCGTCGTGCCAGTCACGCGTACTGGTTTCAAAGCGGCTGTGCCGGACAGGAATAGGAGTCATACGGGCCACCAGAACCCGGCAATCCGGATTCACCGTGCGGAACGAATCTATCAAAGCCATATAATCCACCACAAAATCATCCCGGAAATGAGGCCAGTCACGCGGATCCGTATCATTGATACCCAGATGAATCACGACAATGTCTCCGGCAAAATCCATCGCTTTCCGGAATTCCTCCTGCCGCACGTAAGGACGGTGCCCCCTATATAATAAGGTAGCGCCGGACTTCCCGAAATTCTCCACCTGGTAGCCATCGCCCAGCATTTCCTGCAGACGGACAGGATAAGCATCCCGCGCCCGGTCTTTCAGGCCATAGCCGTAGGTTATACTATTCCCGACACATGCCACTTTCAGCACTTTTTTCCCGGCTCCCATAACAGACAGGCACGTCCATACGGCTACCAGAAACAATCCCGTTTTTTTCATAATGTATCAGCTTTCAGGTTAATCAAAAATAGGGTCAAGTCCGACTTCCTCCACGATTTCCTCCGTTGTAAACACATCGGCACAAGGATCGAAATCTTCCGGTATGACAAATTTCTCGTCCTCCGAATAACCGAGCGACGGATCGGCATACACTTTCTTCATATAAAGCGCCCATACAGGCAGAGCCGCTGCGGCTCCCTGTCCGTTGGTCATCGTGTTGAAATGAATGTCACGTTCATCACCGCCCACCCAACAGCCGTTGACCAGCGACGGGGTGAATCCGATAAACCAAGCGTCCGAATTATCATTCGTCGTACCCGTCTTTCCGCACATATCCGCCTTGATGCCATACCGGAAACGTATGCGTCCTCCCGTTCCCCCGTTGATGACTCCCCGCAGCATCACGATCATCTTATATGCGCTCTCCTCGCTTATCACCTCGTTCATCCGGGGTTGAAACTCAGCCACGATATTACCTTCATTGTCTTCTATGTGAGTGACAAAAAGCGGAGCTGTCCGGATGCCCTTGTTTGCAAAAGCCGTATATGCGCTGACCATCTCGGACACACTGATTTCACAAGGTCCGAGACACAAAGCCATAGAGGGATGGATATTCTGGTTACGCACTCCGAAATCCAGTATCAACTTTTTCAGCGCTTCCGGACTGAGCTTATCCATCAGGTAAGCGGAAATCCAGTTGTTCGACTGTGCCAGCCCCCATTTAAGCGTCACCATCTCGCCATAGCGCGTGCGGCTTCCGTTCCGCGGAGTCCACGGCTTTCCGGCCACTTCATAAGTTTGCTGCACATTAGGCGCCTCGTCACAGGGGGACATGCCGTTTTCCATCGCCAGCGTATAAAGATACGGTTTGATGGTGGAGCCCACCTGGCGGCGCCCTACTCCGGCCATATCATATTGAAAATGCGCATAGTCAGGCCCTCCCACGTATGCCTTCACATGACCGTTCTTCGTATCCATCGACATGAATCCTGCACGCAGGAATCCTTTGTAATAACGGATAGAATCCAGCGGAGTCATCACCGTATCCACCTCTCCGTGATAAGAGAACACACTCATTTCTATCGGAGTACGGAACGCCTCATCTATTTGTTCCGGAGTATAGCCGGCCTGCTTCATCTTGATATACCGTTCGCTCTGCTGCATGGCCCTGCGCAACAATCTGTCCACTTCCTCCCTGGACAGACGGGATGAATACGGACGGGTGGACGAACCGCGCTTTTCCTTGTCAAAAGCAGGTTGCAGCGTCTCGGCCACATGTTCATGCACAGCCTCTTCCGCATAACGTTGCATACGGGAGTCAACAGTCGTATAAATCTTCAACCCGTCGGTATATATATTGTAGGGCGTACCGTCCTTCTTCTTATTCTTATTACACCATCCGTACAAAGGATCCGTTTCCCACGAAAGCGAATCCTCATAATACTTCTGATATTGCCACGAAGCATACTCCGAACGCTCCGGTTTATGAGCCATCAGGATGCCGCGCAGATATTCGCGCAGGTAAGTGGCACTTCCCTCTTTATGATCCACCCGTTTGAAGTTCAGCGCCAGAGACTCCGCCTTATACGTCGCGGCTTCCGCTTCGGTCAGATACCCCGCCTTCACCATCTGATCCAACACGACATCGCGCCTTTCCTTCGTGCGCTCCGGTTTCCTCACAGGATTAAAATAAGAGGGATTCTTACACATGCCTATCAGCATAGCGGATTCCGCGACCGTCAAGTCTTTCGGTTCCTTACCGAAATATGTCTTCGCCGCCGTCTTTATTCCCACGGCACTGTGAAGGAAATCGAAATAGTTGAGATACATGGTGATAATCTCCTCTTTCGTATAAAAGCGCTCCAGCTGCACGGCAATCACCCATTCGATGGGCTTCTGCAGGACACGTTCCATCGTCGTCTGCGCCACGTCGGAATAAAGCTGTTTGGCCAACTGCTGCGTAATGGTACTGCCGCCTCCGGCATTAGTCTGCCCCAGCAAGCCACGTTTGATAACAGCCCGTCCCAGCGCCTTATAGTCAACACCCGAATGCTCGTAGAAACGGACATCCTCCGTAGCGACCAGTGCTTTCACTAACCAAGGCGACAAATCATCATACCCTACGAATATACGGTTTGCCTTACTATAAGACCACGTACCCAGCAGTTTGCCGTCCGAAGATATAACCTGCGAAGCAAACTTATTGACCGGATTTTCCAACTGACTGAGATTCGGCATATATCCAATCCAACCGTGCCAGATGGCATAAAATGCAAAAAACACGGCACCCACGCACAACAGCAAAAGTCCCCAAAGAGTTATAACAAACTTTTTCCGCATAAGCTTATTCGTTCATTTATAGAGGTCATGAAATGCAAAATTACGAATAAACGACGGAATAAACGAATAAAAAGGGGAGAAATATATTTTTCCCTAAAACAGAGAAACTCTGCAAAAATTTACGTACCTTTGAAACCTGAATAAATTCTATTTTTCAGTCTAAAATTATCCAAAAATGGAAAACAGGAGCTTGGTAACCATTGCCGACCATTCTAAGGAAAAAATCATGTATCTGCTCAGAATGGCGGAAGAATTTGAAAAGCATACCAACCGTAAGCTATTGGATGGTAAAGTAGTAGCAACCTTATTTTTCGAGCCGTCCACCAGGACGCGATTAAGCTTCGAGACGGCAGCCAACCGGCTGGGAGCGCGTGTCATCGGATTTACCGATCCGAAAGTAACAAGCTCTACAAAAGGCGAAACGCTGAAAGATACGATCATGATGGTAAGCAACTATGCCGATATCATCGTCATGCGTCACTATCTCGAAGGAGCTGCACGCTATGCCTCGGAAGTGTCTCCCGTACCCATCATCAATGCCGGGGACGGAGCCAACCAGCACCCCTCGCAGACCATGCTTGACCTTTATTCCATCTACAAAACACAGGGAACGCTGGAAAATCTGCACATCCATCTGGTGGGCGACCTGAAATACGGCCGTACGGTGCATTCCCTGCTGATGGCCATGCGCCATTTCAACCCGACGTTCCATTTCATCGCACCGGATGAATTGAAGATGCCGGACGTGTATAAGGAATATTGCAGAAAGAACCATATTAATTACGTGGAACACAAAGACTTCACCGCAGACACGATAGCCGATGCCGATATCCTGTATATGACACGCGTACAGAAGGAACGTTTCACGGACCTGATGGAATACGAGAAAGTCAAGGATTTGTATCTGCTGAAACTTTCCATGCTGGAGAAAGCCAAAGAGAAGATGCGCATACTGCATCCCCTGCCCCGTGTGAACGAAATAGAATATGCCATCGACGACGACCCTCATGCCTATTATTTCGAACAGGCACACAACGGCCTCTTCGCCCGGCAGGCTCTCATCTGCGACGCTCTGGGGCTGACCTTGGACGACGTGCTGAACGACAGAACCATCATTGAATAAACAAACCGACACACCCATTAACCGTATGAAAAGAGAAGAATTGTTGGTAGCCGCACTCGAAAGCGGCACGGTAATCGACCATATACCTTCAAATAAACTGTTTGAAGTCATCAACCTGCTTCATCTGGAAAAGATGAAATCCTCCATAACAGTCGGATACAATCTGAAAAGCAACAAGATGGGGCACAAAAGCATCATCAAGATTGCCGGCAAGTTCTTTTCCGACGAGGAACTGAACCAACTGGCGGTCATAAGCCCGAACGTGACCCTTTGCATCATTCGTGACTATGAAGTGGTGGAAAAGAAAGAGGTCGTGCTACCCGACGAACTGAAAGGCATCGTCAGATGCGCCAATCCCAAATGTATCACCAACAACGAACCGATGAAAACCGACTTCCATGTGGTTGACAACGAAAACGGGAAAGTAGCCCTGCGTTGCCATTACTGCAACAAGGAAGTGGATCTCGACAATGTGAAACTGGTATAAATCCATCGTATGAAACAGGACTGGAAACCCGGCACACTGATTTATCCCTTGCCCGCTGTATTGGTAAGCTGCGGAAGCAAACCGGAAGACTACAATCTGATTACAGTGGCATGGACCGGCACTTTGTGCACCAATCCTCCGATGTGTTACATCGCCCTGCGCCCGGAACGGCATTCCCACGCTCTCATCCGGGAAAACATGGAATTTGTCATTAACCTGACAACCGAATCCATGGCACATGCCACAGACTGGTGCGGCGTACGGTCGGGACGCGACTATGACAAGTTCCGCGAGACCGGACTCACACCTGGACGGGCCAAGGCCGTACAGGCGCCCGTCATAGAGGAATCTCCCCTGTGCATCGAGTGCCGGGTAAAGGAAATCATCTCACTCGGCTCGCACGATATCTTCATTGCCGATGTCGTGAACATACAGGCCGATGAAGAATACATGGATGCAGAAACGGGACGATGGTCGCTTGACAGCGCGTCCCCGCTTGTCTACCTGCATGGGGCGTATTACGGATTAGGAGAAAAAATCGGGAAATTCGGATGGAGCGTAGAGAAACATCCCAAAGAAAAAACGGATACACGACCCTGAGTACAGACATCTATCAAACGATTCATTTTAAACCCAAAAGATATGGACAGAGACCAAGCAATTTTCGACCTGATCGAAAAGGAACATCAGCGTCAACTCAAAGGTATCGAACTGATTGCCTCTGAAAATTTTGTCAGCGAGCAAGTCATGCAGGCTATGGGTTCCTGCCTTACCAACAAGTATGCCGAAGGCTATCCCGGCAAACGTTACTACGGAGGATGCCAGGTTGTAGACGAAGTAGAGAATCTGGCCATCGAACGCGTATGCAAACTGTTCGGCGCAGAATACGCCAACGTACAACCTCACTCCGGTGCGCAGGCCAATGCAGCCGTATTCCTGGCCTGCCTCAATCCCGGAGACACTTTCATGGGACTGAATCTCGACCACGGCGGCCACTTGTCACACGGTTCACCCGTCAACACCTCCGGCATCCTGTACAAGGCGGTCGGTTATAACCTGAACCGGGAAACCGGACGTGTAGACTACGACGAAATGGAACGCCTGGCGCTGGAACACAAACCCCGACTTCTCATCGGCGGCGGATCGGCCTACAGCCGCGAATGGGACTATGCCCGCATGCGTGCCATTGCCGACAAAGTGGGAGCCATCTTTATGGTGGACATGGCGCATCCTGCCGGACTGATTGCCGCCGGACTGCTGGACAATCCCGTAAAGTATGCGCACATCGTCACATCCACGACTCACAAGACTCTGCGGGGACCGCGCGGAGGCATCATCCTGATGGGAAAGGACTTCGACAATCCCTGGGGCAAAACCACCCCCAAGGGTGAAATCAAGAAAATGAGCCAACTGCTGAACAGTGCCGTATTCCCCGGCACCCAAGGCGGTCCGCTGGAACATGTGATAGCAGCCAAAGCCGTAGCTTTCGGCGAGGCACTGACACCGGCCTTCCGTGAATGGGCAACCCGCGTAAAGCGGAATGCGGCCGTATTGGCGGAAGAACTGACCAAACGGGGATTCCACATCGTAAGCGGAGGTACGGACAACCATTCCATGCTGGTGGATCTCCGTTCCAAATACCCCGACCTCACAGGTAAGGTGGCCGAGAACGCATTGGTTTCCGCCGACATCACAGTAAACAAGAACATGGTTCCGTTCGACAGCCGCAGCGCCTTTCAGACATCCGGTATCCGCCTGGGTACCCCTGCCATCACGACGCGTGGTGCCGGTGAAGATCTGATGATACTCATCGCCGAACTGATTGAACGCGTACTGGACGCTCCCACCGATCCGGAAGTCATCGCAGCCGTACGCCATCAGGTGAACGAGACAATGACAGCCTATCCCATCTTTGCCTGACGACTCTGATACCGAATGAGGGAGTGCCACTGTGGCATCCCCCTCATTCTTCCATCATCTTATGAATCGGACATACACCATGAAAAAAAGACATATCCTGTTAATTACATGCATGTTATCAACGGCGTTTTCCTCGTTTGCCGCCGTAGTAGACACCGTATGGGTGAAAAGCGCCTCCATGCACAAGGACGTACAAGTCATAACCGTCACACCGGATGCCGCCTCGGGTAAAAACAGCACAGCCTGTCCCGTCATCTACCTGCTCCACGGATACGGGGGACACGCTGGGACATGGATGAACATCAAGCCGGAACTACCGCAGATAGCCGATAAGAAAGGGATTATTTTCGTATGTCCGGACGGCAAAAACAGCTGGTATTGGGATAGCCCGCGGGACACCTCCTACCGCTATGAAACATTTGTTTCCTCTGAGCTGACAACCTATGTGGACAGTCACTACAAAACCATCCCCGACAGACAGCACCGCGCTATTACCGGGCTGAGCATGGGCGGACACGGAGCCATGTGGAATGCCATCCGTCATCACGATATTTTCGGTGCAGCCGGAACGACCAGCGGCGGTGTGGATATCCGCCCTTTCCCCAAGAATTGGAAAATGGCCCTGCAACTGGGTGAATATGAAAGCAACCGTCAAGTGTGGGACGAGCACACCGTCATCAACCAAACAGACAGAATAAAGGACGGCGACCTGGCCATCATCATCGACTGCGGTGAAGGCGACTTCTTCCTAACCGTAAACAAAAATCTGCACGACCGGTTGCTGGAACGGCATATCAGCCACGATTTCATCACCCGTCCGGGAGAACACAATGGACAATACTGGGCCAACTCCATCGATTATCAGATACTCTTCTTCGAAAAGTTTTTCAAGCGATAAAACACCTTCTAATCTCCATCCGGAAAAGAAACAGCCCCTCCTCCCTACCCCACTCCTGTTCCCTGATCCCAACGCCAGACGGTAGTCCGGGACGAATCTATCAAAGCACCGCTCCGGGCGCTTTGAAAACCTGCCCGCATCAGATATTCCACTTTCAGTTTCTTGGACTTTATGCTATCAGACTTCTTATTGATAGCTGAGATTGGAATACGTTTTCCTTAGTAACGTAGTGTCAAACGGTTCAGAATATCAAAATTCTTCGTTTCATTTGTTTCATTTCTCACCTCGTCTTATAAAATGAAACAAATAAAACAATGCAAAAGAAAACACACGACTTCCTGTATACCAATAATTTAAACAAGCACCAATTTATTAAGAAAAAATTTCTTTCAAAATGAAACAAATGGAACAGCCTTTTATTTTGTAGTTATTCTACTAAAATCTAATTTTGTATACAAACCTAAGGCAAATATTATTATAAAAAGCAATCGCATTACATGGTTTTGCCGATGAAGACTACCTTATCATACATATAGAAATATGAAGGATGGATTAACTTGTAAAACTATAATATAATCTACAATTACAATGGCATCTAAAACACCAACAGTCTCCGTCTGCATGCCGGTCTATAATGCAGCTCCCTATTTAAATGAATGCATAGACAGCATCTTGGCACAAACCTACAAGGATTTTGAGCTACTGATTGTAGACGATGGTTCGACAGATGACAGTGTTGACATAGTGAAATCTTATAGCGATCCGAGAATAAGGCTTATACTTAACGAGCACGATTACATAGGTTCGCTCAACATTGGATTAAATGAAGCGCGAGGAAAATACATTGCACGGATGGACGCTGATGATGTAATGATGCAGGATAGACTGCAATTGCAATATGCTTACATGGAAGCCCATCCTGAAATTGATATTTTAGGTGGAGCTATGCTCTATGCTGAAAATACGAAAGAAAATATCATATACTATTACGATCGTCCAGTCACAGTAGGTGACCTCTTAAGTGGCACTGTTCTTTCTCCTCCCACTGTCATGATGCGTGCCAAATCTATTACTTCTTTACGCTATGACCGTAAGTTTATCTACGCCGAAGACTATCATTTTTGGTGTCAAGCCCTGAAAATAGGATTAAAGATGATGAGCCTAAAAGATGTTCTTATAAAAAATAGTTTCGTCGGTGCAAATGCCAATTGCAATCATGCGACAGAACAACATGCAGCCGTTCTTCGAGCCAAAACCGATTTGCAAGAATGGCTTACTGTTGCCGAAGCTCGCCATGCCTATCCTGCAAATACACCTTTGCCTGCCAGCAATAAACCGCTTACAGTTATTATCACCTTCCTCAACGAAGGTATTGAATTGGAACGTACCGTAGCTGGCATCCGTCACACCGTGGGCAATGCAGTAGATATCATCGTTATTAATGATTGTTCCTTTGACGGATACCCTTACGGTAAACACATAATTCCGTTCAATGTACACTACATAGTGAATCGGCATCGGTTAGGAGTAGCTGCTTCTCGCGATCTTGGCATCAGGCTTTGCCAAACACCTTATTTCCTTTTACTCGATGCTCACATGCGTTTCTATGACAACCGCTGGGCCGACCGAATCATCGAAGAATTGAATATTGACGAACGACAACTTCTCTGTTGCCAAGGTCGTATATTATACAAAGAAAAGGAAACCGGTAAAATAAAAGAAGAAAAGGGTACTTCCACAACATTCGGTGCTTACTTCCCTTTCCAAAAAGACAGTATTTGGCCAGATATCACATGGAACTACAAGGAAAAATGCCCCAGCAGACATACCGAAAGTATTCCTGTAGTGCTCGGAGCGGCTTATGCAACCTCTAAAAGCTATTGGCAACGCATTCGGGGTTTGGAGGGTCTTCACAACTATGGTGCAGACGAACAGTATATCAGTCTCAAAGTATGGCTTGAAGGCGGACGATGTACTCTATTAAAAGATGTTGTAATCGGACATATCTACCGTAAACAAGCTCCTTATCCCATTCTTGGCCGAGACTCTATTTACAATTTATTATTTATTGCCAAACTATTGTTTCCACAAGCCATCTATAGTAAAAGCGTAGCTACAGCCATTAGTCATTACAAAGAATATGCCAATGAAGCACTCTGTGCCTTTGATACACATAAGGAAGAAATCCACGAATTAAAAAAATATCTTCAAAATATTTTCGTACGAACAACCGAAAGCCTTTTACCAATGCATCAAGCCTGCCGAAATTACAATATTGACATCATCCAACGATTAGAAAGAATGTTACCTAACATTGCTTCTCATCTGCAAGAACATTGGCCAACAGACGATGGATTAATGGAGGGTAAGACCGGAGTCTTATTATGGTTATGTCATTATGAAATATGGACCTCTGATGCACACATAAACAAAACAGCTATAGCACTCTACTCCATTATCGAAACCCATGTGAAAGAACAACGTCTCCCCTGGAATTTTCGCTATGGTCTAAGCGGAATTGGCTGGGGAATACTTTATCTATATGCCAAAGGCTTCATTAATCTACGCCCAGATGAACTGATTGATCAAATTGATGAACAATTACGTGGGATTAATCCAGAATCAATCAAAGACGTTGGGCTTGACACTGGAGCAAGCGGCATCTTGGCCTACCTTACACTACGATTAACTATCGGACGTACCAAACCTATTCTTCCCCTTAAACAATGGTATGAAAAGGCCAAAACCATACTTTCAACAGATGGAAGGCAAGAAGTCATTTACTATGCTCATCTCTTCTGTTCCATCTACGAAGAGGGAGCAGAGCAAATACAACCTTTGATTGGCATTTGGTTAAGTACACCGTCTCACCTTCCTCAAAATATCACTGATAGCCATTACACATTGGCCGACGGGCTGCTTGGTACGACTCTACAAACCATGTTACTTTTACAAAATTCAAAAACAGAACAACCAAAATGAAAATCAGTAAGTTTACATCCCTACATTCCTACAATGGTGATATCTTCTTATTCAACGCAGAAGATGAAAGATTACTCATACTTGTGCCCGAATTGGAAAAAATCTACCATAAATACGCAGACAATCCCAACGGATTGCAACAAGTGCACCCTGAATTTTTCAACGCTCTTAAAGCTTGGCGTTTCATCATTCCTCAGGAAGAAAACGAGGCAGAAAGCCTCATCCATCGATGGGAAGAAGCCGACAATAATCCTGCCCATTTCGGCATTATCATCAATCCGACACTGAATTGCAACATGCGTTGCTGGTACTGTTATGAACCGCACGAGGGTAAAATGGTAATGACGGAGAAAACGCGCAATACCATATGCCACTTTATTAAAAACAAGACAGTCGACCCACAATTAAAAATACTCAATGTTTCTTTCTTCGGTGGCGAACCGCTCTTATTTTTCAAAGAAAGTGTTCTGCCCATTCTGCAATATGCCGCTAAAGCTTGCCAAGAAAAAGATATTATGCTCTATTCTAACTTTACGACTAATGCCGTACTACTCACCGACGATATCATCGAAGCACTAAATGCTTTACCTCTCGGTAAAAAAGCCACATTTCAAATCACATTTGATGGTAACCGTGAAGTACATAATCAGACCCGTGTCAGCACCAACAAAAAACCTACGTATGACACTATTCTCCATAATATGCTCTCCGCCCTACAACACGGTAACGAAGTATCAGCCCGATTTAACTATACTTACGACAATATATTAACATTCAGAGATGTACTTGAAGATTTCAAATCACTGGGCTTCAAATCTTTTACTTCATTGCTTTCCATCAAATTCGAACACGTATGGCAAGATGGCAAGAATCTATCTAAAAGCCAGCCACTAATGCAACAAATACGAAACGATTTTGAAACAGAAGGGTTCGACGTTGGCTCTGATGAAATTCACTTTCGTCACACTTGCTATGCAGATTCGCCACGCCATGTTGTTATCAACTATAATGGCAATATTTTCAAATGTACCGCCCGAGACTTTACGTCTAAAAGTCGAGAAGGTGTGCTAAACAATAACGGCCATATAGAATGGAATGAAAAATTTATAAAACGAATGGACATCAAATATAGTAACCAAGCCTGCAGAAATTGTTTCATCCTACCTATATGTAATGGCAGTTGTACGCAAAATAAAATTGAATCCAAACGTAAAAACGTTTGTTTTATAAATATGTCAGAAAAGGACAAACTAGAATACTTGAAAGCCCGCGTTGAAGAACTCGTCCAAAAAAACATAAAGAGACAATCTCAAGAAATTGCCTGCAAAATATAGCAAAACTAATAAAAAGGCGATATTGCCAAATAACTAAAAAACAAAATTTTATGCTGATTAAGAACAAATTATCCGAGCTAATGGAGCTCAGCCGTTTGGAAACTAACCAAGAAGGTATGCTCCGTGGTGGTTTTTCCATGCTTAACAACCTTTCTTGTGGACATAGTGGTATTAATGGGAATTGCGACTGCAATACAAACACAAGCGGTTGCAAAGGGAACGACAATTGTCAGTGTAACGCTGCATGTTCTCATAATTGCGATTGCAATTGTAACTGTGTTACAACCCCTGCACCAGAAGAGCCGACAGATCCGACAGGCCCGACAGACGGGAAGAAAAAAATGACTATGGGCTTCTTCACATTCTAGTTTCCTAACTTATCTCACGGGATGTTTAATAAGTCATCCCGTGAGAATCAACAACCACAAATTTCATATGAATTTGAAAGAAACAATATTTACCGCTATTCTTACCCTTATACCTTTTGTAACTTTTGCAGAAGAAAAGGACAGCCTACTACTCTACGGCTGGCCCAAAGATGCCTTCACCATGGAACCGGTCATTGACAGCACACGGGCGGAACTAATGACGTTAGACAGCACCGTTATTGCCACCGCCGTGCCGTATTGGAACAGCAAGTACCGTCCCAATTCTTTCTTTACAATGAACATCGGTTCGCGGTCAGGCGAATTTCTGATCCGGCTTACCAATCCTCTATACCAGACTACGATAAAACGGTTTAAAATCAAGATAGGTAAGCACGATGACACGTATTCTATAGGCCCGATTAAAATGCGCCGGGCAACTATAAATCGAACGCTTGGGGAAGTGACGGTAACAGCTACGAAAATCAAATTCTACACCAAGGGAGACACGCTCATCTTCAACGCCGACGCTTTCAATTTGGCCGAAGGCTCGATGCTTGATGCCCTCGTGGAACAGTTGCCCGGTGCCGAACTGAAACGTGACGGTCGCATCCTCATGAACGGGAAAATGGTGGAGAGCATACTGCTCAACGGAAAAGATTTCTTCAAAGGAAACAATGAGGTATTGCTTGACAATCTGCCGGCCTACACGGTGAAGCACGTCAAGTTTTACGATAAGAAAAGCGAACGAAGCGAGGCTTTGAAAATGGACTTGAACGATGCCCGCTTTGTCATGGACGTACAACTGAAACGAGAATATCAGGTCGGCTGGCTTGCTAATGCCGAAGTGGGAGGCGGTACACACAACCGCTGGCTCGCCCGCCTTTTCGCTCTGCGTTTCACACCGCAATCACGCCTTACCTTTTACGCCAACGCCAACAATACACACGAAGACCGTAAGCCAGGGCGTAACGGAGAATGGTCGCCCGGCGACATAGGAAACGGCACAAACACCACGGAAACAGGCGGATTCGACTACCTCAGCAAGGACAAGCATAACCGTTGGGAAGTGGAAGGCAACATAAATGCCATACACACCGCGGGCGACACCGAAACCAAGCAGAGCCGCGAACGGTTTCAGACACAGGGGAGCGTATTCAGCCGACTACGCCAAATGAACGAATCACGGAGCACCAGCATCGGCACCAACCATAAACTACGCTTCATGCTCGGCCCGGAAAACAACAAATACAAAACACAACTCTACCTCAAGCCAAAATTCAATTACAGTCACTCCAAGAATATCGATGAATCCCTTTCTGCCGAATTCTCGGCCAATCCCATTGGTGAGGGCAACTGGGAAAACCTTTTCAACGGTCCGGAAACCGACCGGACACTCACAGACATCCTTATCAACAAAGTACGCACCCGGCAGCACCGCAATTCCGACAACATCAATGGTGGTATGGACATGCAGTTTTACTTTACTATCCCCTTTAGCGGACGCCGCATGGAACTCATAGCCGGAATGCAAGGTAGCCGACAGAAAGCACACAGTTTTGACCTATATACATTGAATTATGCCGACGGCAGTGCTGACGACCACCGCCACCGCTATTTCAACTGCCCGTCAAACAGCCTTACCGCCAATGTGGGACTTACGTGGGCTTACGCACTGTGCAACAAAGGCTTCCACCACATCCGACTACGTCCGGCACTGGGATACGACTATGAACACTCCCGGCAAGAGAATTCCCTCTATCGCCTCGACCTTCTTGAAGAGATGAACGACACGGACTTCGGCACATTACCCTCTACCCGTGCCGCCTTGCTTTCCAGCCTCGACCGCCCCAATAGTTACATTACCGATGACAACAACCACACTGCCCACATCACGACTTCTTTTGAGTACGAGTACGATGTGCGCGAACAAGTCAACAATGACCAGGTACGGACAGCATTGTGGCGTTTCTCCCTACAACCTGGCCTCACCTTGAGCAACGAAAAACTGGAATACAACGGGTTACAAAGCAAAAATCCCCACCGGACGGAATGGATACCGACCATGATGATCACATTGCAACGTAACACACCGGGCATGAAACACCAAATCAGACTGGACGGGAACTACCGGCAGCAGTTCCCGTCCCTGTTCTCACTCATAGGGCTGCGCTTCGACAGCGACCCGCTCAACATCAATGAAGGAAATACCGGCCTGAGGCGCACCGAGATCTATTCGGTCGTCCTGTGGTATATGTCGGACAAATGGGGCCAAGAGAAACAACGGAGGATCAACGGAAAAATCGAAACTACATTCTACCGCAATGCCGTGGCTACAGCACAAACCTACGATGACGCCACGGGCGTACGCACTTTCCGCCCGGAAAACGTAAACGGCAACTACAACCTCCAAGCCAACGGTTCTTTCTACACACCTTTAGACCACCAACGCCATTTCTCGCTTAACCTCGGGTTCTACGAATATTTCTACCGAAACGTAGACTTGTCAACCACCGACTCCCCCATACTCATACGCAGCACAGTATATACCAACTACATGACAATTCCCCTGAGCGTGGAATTCAACTACAAGAAACTGCGCATCGGAGCCAAAAGTCAAGCAGTTTGGCACACCGCTCAGAGCAAACGCGAGAACTTCCAAGACATCAGCGGCGTGAACTTTGACGCCGGCATTTACGGAAATGTCCGGTTGCCATGGGGATTCCAATTTGCCACCGACATCAACTACTACACGCGACACGGCTATGACAACGCTGTTATGAATACAGACAATATCGTTTGGAATGCACAATTGTCAAAGAGCATCTTACGCGGTTGCCTCACTTTTTCCTTCGTGGGATACGATATACTCGGTGATCTGTCCAACCTGAACTATTCGGTCAACATGCAGGGCGTCACCGAAACCTGGCACAACGTCATCCCCCGATATGGCATGCTGCGCATCATTTACAAACTCAATAAACAGCCGAAGAAAAAATAAACTGAATTAAGCAATGAAATTCACCCGCCAATTCGACAAAATGGACTGTGGTCCGGCCTGCATCCGCATGGTAGCTT
>CAMWUI010000020.1 GCA_947177395.1 uncultured Paraprevotella sp. | reverse complement strand
TCCAACCGTCCGTTCCATGCTTCCACCACCTGCCTGCAGGATATATCGGAGCCGTCTTCTACAACAAGCACCTCAAAGTCATCATATGTCTGTCCGGCAAGCGACTCAAGCAGTTCGGCCACTTCGTCCGGACGATTGTACACCGGAACAATCAGCGAGAATCTCATATTTTCGTCTGTTTTTACACTATCCGACATGATAGCCTATCAAAAAACAAAGGTAACAAAATAATCAAGAAACAGGAAATATGACTTACTATTTTAGACAAAAGGAAAGGGAGGCTCCCCGGCAAACGCCGGAATGCCTCCCGTATACAGCATGCAACGGACGAATCAGTCCACCTTCACGCGACCCAGATAGGAACCGTCGCGTGTGTCCACTTCCACCGTCTCACCTTCGTTGATAAACAGAGGCACACGGATTTCGGCGCCGGTCTCCACCTTGGCCGGCTTGGTCGTATTGGTAGCCGTATCGCCTTTCAGACCCGGTTCCGTATAGGTAATCACCAGTTTCACCTTTACCGGCACTTCCGCATACAGAATCGTTTCAGTCGATGCATCCGATACAACTTCCACGATTTCACCTTCTTTCATAAAGTCCACCCCTGTAATCAGGTCGCGGTCGATAGGAAGCTGGTCATACGTTTCCTGGTTCATGAAAATAAAGTCCTCGCCTTCCTTGTAAAGGAACTGATAGGGGCGGCGCTCCACACGTACGTCTTCCAACTTTTCCCCGATATTGAAACGGCGCTCCAGCACATTGCCGGAAACGACATCCTTCAATGTGGTACGCATAATCGTGTTTCCCTTACCCGGTTTCACGTGCAGGAAATCGATGCAAAAATACAACTTGCCGTCCAAACGGATGCAAGTGCCTTTTTTAATGTCTTGTGAGTTAATCATAAATTGCCTATTATCTTTGATTTATACTAATAATATCCACGCTGTCGCTTTTAGACCCACAAAGGTAATTGAAATTAGAAAAAAACGCAAAAGTTATGAGTAAAAATGAATTATCTCTTGCTTAATTAAAAAAAAGTATCTACTTTTGCAACCCGAATCGTGAAATACAATAAATAAAAAGCATATAGACATGAAAAGAACATTCCAACCTCACAACAGAAAGAGAAAGAACAAACACGGGTTCCGCGAAAGAATGGCTACTGCAAACGGCCGCAAGGTATTGGCTGCACGCCGCGCCAAAGGCCGCAAGAAGCTGACCGTGTCCGACGAGAAGCACGGCAAGTAATTTTTGCCGTACCAAATAACAAAAACGAAGAAGAAGTAAGGGAAACTTTACTTCTTCTTCGTTTTTTATTACTACCTTTGACACAGGAAACGACCTAACATAAACAACCATGACATTTAGCGAATTCAAATCAAAGATAACCAGCCCGCTCTTGTGGGGCAACCTGCTTGGAATGATACTGTTCATCGTCCTGCTGGCATTCGGCGTGTGGAAAGGGCTGGACATATACACTCACCACGGAGAAAGTGTCCGTGTGCCCGACATTAAAGGAATGCCGCTGAACGATGCCCGCTATGCGCTGAACCAGGCAGGCCTGAACGCGATTGTCGTCGACTCCAGCTACAACCGCAACCAGATGCCCGGCACCATACTGGAACAGACCCCGGCCGGAGGCACGAATGTGAAACTGGGACGGGACATATACCTGACTCTAAACTCGCAACACAGCCCCACCGTGGCCTTTCCCGACATTGCAGACAACTGCTCCCTGCGCGAAGCGGAGGCACGGCTCAAAGCTCTGGGAATAAAATTGGCTCCTTATGAATACGTCGACGGAGAGGCCGACTGGGTATACGGAGTGAAATGCGAAGGCCGGACCATCGATGCCGGAGAACGGATTTCAACTGACATTCCCGTAGTCCTGCAAGTGGGCAAAGGGTATGAAAACGACTTCCGCGACTCATATACAGACTCGCTCGGAACAGAAGCACCGGCACTGACCGACGGAAGCATAGAAGGATTTGAACTGTAACCCCAATTCCCTAATTAATCAGATGAACAATCCCATCGAACTCTCTTCTCCTCTATCTGACGATTTCATCGACGAGACGGACGACGGACTGGACGAAACGGAACAGCCGGCAATGCTTTATGAGCACCACCGTGTCGTAGCCGACAAGGGGCAGACCCCGATGCGCATAGACAAGTTCCTGATGGAACATCTGTTCAACACCTCGCGCAACCGGCTGCAAAAAGCAGCCGACGCCGGTTTTATCCTCGTGAACGACCGGCCGGCAAAAAGCAACTACAAAATCAAACCGGGCGATGTGGTGACACTCATGCTGGACCGTCCGAAATATAACAATGAAATCATTCCCGAGGACATCCCTCTGAACATCGTTTACGAAGATGCCGACCTGATGGTGGTCAACAAACCGGCCGGCCTGGTGGTGCACCCTGGATGCGGTAACTATACGGGCACTCTGGTGAACGCCGTGGCATGGCACCTGAAAGACAACCCCGCCTATAATCCCAACGACCCGGAAGTGGGGCTTGTCCACCGCATCGACAAAGACACGTCCGGCCTGCTGGTCATAGCCAAGACACCGGAAGCCAAGACCCACCTGTGCAAGCAATTTTTCGACAAAACCACCAAACGCTGTTACAACGCCTTGGTATGGGGGAATCCGGATACCGATGAAGGACGCATAGAAGGCAACATAGCCCGCCATCCGCGCGACCGAATGCAGATGGCCGTCTATCCGGCCGGAGGGGAAATCGGCAAGACCGCCGTCACCCACTATCATGTCCTGGAACGTTTCGGTTACGTCACGTTTGTAGAGTGCATACTGGAAACAGGACGCACGCACCAGATACGGGTGCACATGAAGCATATCGGTCATCCGCTGTTCAACGACGAACGCTACGGAGGAAACGAGATTCTGCGGGGAACACAGTTCAGCAAATACAAACAGTTTATCCACAACTGCTTCGACACATGTCCGCGCCAGGCACTCCATGCCCGCACTTTGGGTTTCACACATCCCCGCACGGGAGAGGAGATGTTCTTCACGTCCGAACTTCCGGAAGACATGCAAACACTCCTGAACCGGTGGCGCACTTATATTTCCAACCGAACAACCGACTAATCAGAACTAATCAGACAGAAAAAATGAAAAAAACAATTGCAATCATTGCCGGAGGAGACTCTTCCGAACACGATGTTTCCCTGCGTAGCGCCCAGGGCATTTATTCTTTTCTCGATAAAGAAAAATATAATATCTACATCATAGAAATCAACGGCCTCGCCTGGGAAGCCCGTCTGGACGACGGGACAAAAGCCGCTGTAGACCGCAATGACTTTTCGTTTCTCCACGGCGAACGGCGCATACGCCCGGACTTCGCCTATATAACGATACACGGCACACCGGGTGAAAACGGTCTGCTTCAGGGGTATTTCGACTTGATTCACATGCCCTACTCCACCAGCAGCGTACTGGTGGAAGCCATGACGTTCAATAAATTCACCCTCAATCAGTACCTGAAAAGCTTCGGTGTGAGCGTCAGCGAGAGCATGGTGGTGAGAAGGGGCTTCGAACATCTGGTTACGGACGACGAGGTGATAGAGAAAATCGGACTGCCCTGTTTTGTCAAGCCCAATGCCGGGGGGTCCAGTTTCGGCGTCACCAAGGTTAAAGAAGCAGGCCAGCTCCGGGAAGCTATCCGGAAAGCCATGAACGAAAGCGACGAGGTAATGATCGAAGCATTCATGCAAGGCACGGAAATCACCTGCGGATGCTACAAGACACGCCGCAGCGACGTAGTCTTCCCCATCACGGAGGTTGTGACCGACAACGAGTTCTTCGACTACGACGCCAAATACAACGGTCAGGTGCGGGAAATCACACCGGCACGCCTGAACGAGGAGACGGCCGAACGCGTGCGCCTCATCACATCCACCATCTACGACATACTGGGATGTTCCGGCATCGTACGCATCGACTATATCATCACCCGGACCACCGACAGCGAGGGTAATGAAAAGGAACGAATCAACATGTTGGAGATAAACACCACACCGGGCATGACCGCCACCAGTTTCATACCGCAACAGGTGCGGGCCGCCGGACTGGACATAAAGGATGTGCTTACCGATATCATAGAAAACCGACTAAACGACATGCCATGATAATACCTGCCGAATTCGACGAGATCCGTCCATACACACCGGAAGAACTGCCGGGCATTTTTGAAGAGATCCTGAAAGACGAAACGTTCCGTGCCGTGATAACCAAAGTCCTGCCGGATATACCTTTCGATACTTTTGCCGCCGGACTGCGCTCCTGCCGCACGGTAGACGAGGTACAGGAGAAATTCTGCTATCCGCTCCTGTTTCAATTGGCCGACCGGTGTAGCGACGGACTGGACATGGACAGCACGTCGCTGCCGGACCACGACCGGGCTTACACCTTCGTGACCAACCACCGCGACATTGTGCTCGACTCCGCCTTCCTGAGTATCATGATGGTTAAGAACGGATTTCGCTCAACACCGGAAATCGCCATCGGCGACAATCTGCTCATCCTGCCGTGGATCAGGATGTTCGTCCGTGTCAACAAGTCATTCATCGTGCAGCGGTCGCTTTCCATGCGCCAGATGCTGTTGTCCAGCGCCCGACTGGGACGATACATCCATTTTGCCGTCAGCGAAAAGCACCAGAGCGTATGGATAGCGCAACGGGAAGGCCGGGCCAAGGACTCTGACGACCGTACGCAGGACTCTATTCTGAAAATGATGTGCATGGGAGGAGAAGGCAGTGTGACGGAACGGCTCAAGGCTCTGCACATCGTCCCCACGGCTCTCTCTTACGAATACGACCCGTGTGATTACCTGAAAGCACAGGAGTTCCAGCAGAAGCGGGACATACCCGGATTCAAAAAAAGCCAGCAGGACGACCTGGACAATATGTACACAGGCATTTACGGCTACAAAGGACGCATTCATTTCCAGACAGGAGCCTGCATCGACGAATGGCTCGACAGCCTGCCTGCCGACCTGCCCAAAACAGAACTTTATCCCCGTATCGCCGCACACATCGACCGGGAGATTCACCGGAACTACCGGCTTTATCCGGGCAACTTCGTAGCTGCCGACCTGTTGCACGGCACCACAGCCTTTGCCGACCGGTATACCGACGAAGAGAAGGAGCGTTTCGAACAATACCTGCAAAGCAGACTCGACAAGATAACCCTGTCGCAACCGGACCTTCCTTTCCTGCGCGAACGCATACTGACCATGTATGCCAACCCTGTCTTCAACCATCAGAAAGCTCTTGAAGCATGAAACGGGCGGGCATCTGCAACCTTGCTTCACAGATTGTCCGCTACGGTCTGTTGACGGGCATCCTGTGCGGCTTTGCAGCGTGCGACGGCGGAGAAGAAGACGAGACGCCCTATCCCCCGCTCATCACGGAACTGGGAGATTTCCCGTCCGACGAAACCGGCATCGTTCGCACGTTCCACTGCGACAACGGTACGGACTACCGGCTGGAAACGCCGCTCACAGGCAACCAGCCTAACACGGTATACCGGCAGGTGTGCAGCTATGAATCCATCGGCAGCACCCCGCCCACAATCCGCCTTTACTCACTGACGGCAGTCCGCGTACTGCGCGATTCCACAGAACGGCCTCAGGCCGCCGACCCGACTCCGGTCACCAGCGTATGGAGGGGCGGGAACTATATCAACCTGATGATTAATCCCCGCACCCAAGGGGGCACGCAATACTGGGGGTACCGCACCGACTCGCTACATATCACCGACAACAACCGCCGTTGTCTGTACCTGTCGCTCCACCACAACGCCAACAACGACCCGTCTTCTTATACTACGACTGTCTATGCCAGCATCCCCCTGGATGAACTGAAACAAATTCGGCCGGGTGACTCGGTGGTGCTGAAAGCCTTTCTGCCCGCAAGGGTGAAAGAGTGGCGGCTACGCTACTGAGAACCCAGCAGAAAGCATGTGGGAATATTAAAGTACAATACCCCCTGCATGTTGGTTGCTGGTGCAACCGAACAAGCATTCCCTATACACAAATGTTGGCAGAAAAAGGCTTCAATGGTTCAGACTCACTGAGTATCAACGAGTAATGGTTCACAAATGGTTCAGCAATGGTTCAGACTCGCTGGGAATCAGCAAGTAATGGTTCAGGAATTAGCGGTTTCGGTGCGCCGCGGCGGCCGTCCACTGAACCATTGGGCGGAAAAACTGAAGGATAAATGAACCATTTGTCACTGACAATCAAACAGTTTGAACCATTGAAGCTTTTTCTCGCAAACATTTGTGTAGGGAGGAGGAAAAACTGAAGGATAAATGAAGGAAAACTGAAGGAAGGCTGAACCATTTGTAGCTGGCAATCAAACAGTTTGAACCATTGAAGCATTTTTCCGCAAACATCTGTGTAGGGAGAAGGCGACGGCCGAAGACGGCCTTTCCTCCCGCAGGCGTTTCCCGTGCCGAGCCGTGTGCTGTTCACTTGTCGAGTGGAGCGCTGTTCACTGGGGGTAGTGGAGTGCTGTCCATTAGAGGTAGTGAAGCGCTGTCCACTATGGGTCGCAGAGTGCGATCCACTCGGGGAATGAAATACTATCGTTAAGTGCTCACAATAGTATTCCTTGTCTCCTTATAATAGTATTCCTTAGCACCTTACGATTGTATTCCTTACAACCTAAGGATAGTATTCCTTGAGGATGTCATTTAAGTTTTGACGACCTTTATATACCACCGGCCCTGCAACTCTTGTCACAAGGCCGGTGGTCTTCCATATAGAGGGGGAGTCTCTTATTTATATTTACCCCAGATTTCGCCCCAACTTCCTCCGGAGTTGAATTCGCCGTCGTAGCCGCTGTCGCCCGGTTGAATACCGGAATTGTTTCCGCCCGGTGTCAGAACCGAGGACGCCAGCATTCCTTCCACTCTCACCATTGTCACCTCGCATGCGGGTGCCGTATATATCATCTTTTTCATTTCGTTTCCTGTGTTTTGTTATTTAACAACCTGTTTCTTACCGTTCACGATATAGATGCCTTTCTGCAGGCCGTCCAGCGTCTTGGCTGCGCGACGCACCTGTACGCCGGAAAGCGTGTATACATCGAATGCCTCTGCATCGGAACCGCCTACGGCCTCGATACCTGTTACCTCGCCGTCGAAGAAGTTCAGTTTCATGGACTGCACTGCCGCACCGGTCGTAGTGAAGTAAGCGCGCGTACCTTTCACTGTAGATCCGGCAGCACCCAAAGTAATCTTGTCCTCGCCATCGATCTTGGCCACACCATATTTGCCAGCCATGTCTGTCAAGGCCGCGTATGTACCGGTGAAGGTGAAGTCACCGTGCGTAATGCTCTTGGGAGCACCGGCTGACAATGTCACAGCTTTGAATACTTTACCAGCTTCCACCGCTACGGGGCAATAGAGCAGATACGGGGTGTTAGCTTCCATCACATCTACCTTCGCAAAATTCAGCCCGTTCGTATCGCAGCTACTGAAGCCCTGTGCTACGGCACCGTCACAGATATCTTCCGGCTGCACATCAAACGGCAGACACACAGTGTTCCAACCGGCCTTGAACGCACGGTTCAACGTAGCATTGTACAAACCGGAAGTATTAGCGTCATACCCCTGTTCCGAAATCGTTGTCACCTTGCGGTATTGCACTGTATATTCCGTATAAGCCGTCGCATCTTCTGAAATATTCTCTGCTTCTACCCGGATTGTCAGTATAGCAGTATTAGCATCATAAGAAGTCTTCACCGTTGCCCCCTGACCTTTCTTTTCGTAAGACAATTTAGATGCATCATACGTAATACCCTGAGCATCCAAATCATAATGCAATGTACCTTCGCTAAAATCAAGAGTTGCACCAGCCACAGACAATGAATTCAAAGCATGGTAATATAACAAAGTAACATCGTCTATCGTTATTGAATTATCTTTACCCACGGCAGACGCACCTGCAAAATAATCATTTGCAGCTATTATAATATTCATTTTTTCGGGCTGTTCTTCTACTACAGAATACTTAAAAGGTATCGTTAAGTCTGTCCATTCAGAAGCATCCCCTTCAATATAATATTCCATTGAAGCAATACACATTGCATCTGATGATTTCGTAACAGTCCCGCCTTGATCTGTTGATTTACCTAAAATATTACGATCCCTATCTATCATTGTTACCTTTACAGGAGTCTGCATAGATGTATTACCAGGAACATTAGCTTGAGAATACTGTCCTTTCCAAAGATAAGCTATCACAGATGCTTTTTCATCGGGTTTTGCTGTTCCATGAGAACGCTTATAAGACAAACGAAGGGCATCCGGACGAGCCGTAAACTCAATACCTCCAAAACATCCGCCATCTTGTGCACTTACGGACAAAGAGGCTTTAGCTGTAGCCCAAGTGGTTCCCAATGAAATATAAGCTGGTACAATTTGGGAAGATTTGAAAGAATTCGCAGTGTTTTTCAATCCTACTGCATAATTTCCAGTTTCTATTTCCTCTTTAACGCCAACAGTAGTTGCACCCATTCCGCTCATACCACACACATTGGAAATCGTCCAACCAACGGGTTGTGTACCTTGTACCTTTGAGTTATTCTTACTATCCCAAGGCACACAATCCACCCATTCATCATTGAAATCTCCCAATACCTGATAGGTACTTTGTGCTTGTACTCCCAATGTGAGAGAAAACAACGTTCCTAATAATAAAATCCTTTTCATCTTATTTAACTACTTTCTTACCATTTACAATATAAACACCTTTCGATAATTGATTCCAATCGCTTCCCTTCAAAACACCATCCAAAGAGTAATACCTCGTCGACTTATTTTGAGAGGGAACAACCTTTTGAATACCAGTAGTTTTAAACGGAGTACCGAAGGTCACTTTTATCACTTGTTCGAGGGTCTCCATCATATCGATGTCTATCAGGCAGTGCAACTTGTCGGCCGTCATTTCGGCTACCAACACAACGGGGACGTCACCCAACATCGGGCCTATCCAAGCTTCTTCGGGAATGGTTTCATCCGTACCCGGAACTATCTGTATCGTTTGTGTAGTATTCAATTTGATACGGCCGTTCTCCTCCGTACCCGAGATGTTCTTCAATACAATGTTGCCCACAGCAAGTGCATCCTCGCCGGCGCCCAGCATGAAGTTGTCCAAAGCCAGGGTATAAGTGCCGTCCGCATTCGTCGTCACCTTGATTTCCGTGGGCTGCGGTTCCGTGCTCTCTTCGTTTATCGTCACTACCAAGTCATCCGTATAAGTAACGGTTACTCCGGGCTCTTCCGATTCTCCAAAAGGAGTACCAAAAGTTACCTTTATTATTTGTTCGAGGGTCTCCATCATATCGATGTCTATCAGGCAGTGCAACTTATCGGCCGTCATTTCGGCTACCAACACAACGGGGACGTCACCCAACATCGGGCCTATCCAAGCTTCTTCGGGAATGGTTTCATCCGTACCCGGAACTATCTGTATCGTTTGTGTAGTATTCAATTTGATACGGCCGTTCTCCTCCGTACCCGAGATGTTCTTCAATACAATGTTGCCCACAGCAAGTGCATCCTCGCCGGCGCCCAGCATGAAGTTGTCCAAAGCCAGGGTATAAGTGCCGTCCGCATTCGTCGTCACCTTGATTTCCGTGGGCTGCGGTTCCGTGCTCTCTTCGTTTATCGTCACCACCAAGTTGTCCGTATAAGTAACGGTGTTCTGTGCCTGAGCCACCATGCCGCCCAGGAAAGCAAACATCAGAAGTAAAGTCTTCTTCATATACCAATATTTTTTAATGAATATTCTTGTTTCTATTATATATATCTTATTAATAATGACACGCTATGCCGAACGTGGCATACAGGGGATACATGGGGAAATCCACCGTCTTGAAATCATTGTGGAAAACGCCCGTCATACCCCAGTCCACACTGGCAAAAGCCGTCAGACCGCGGCGTATCTTATAGTCGAAGCCCAATTCCACCCCATAGAGCACACTGCGCATATCGCCCGCAAAGTCATACGTGGCAGGGTTGTCACTGACAATCTCCACTTTCGGTCCCGTGGGCGTTCCCTCACGCAGATAGCCGTCGTAGACAGACCCTTTGAAATCCGCTCCCAAGATGAAACTTACGTACGGGCCAAGGTTCATATTCCAACGGGGACTGAGGCGGAATGTCGCCATCACGGGGATGGTGAAGCCCGCCATGAATGTTTCGGTGACATCCGTACCGGTGAAGTACCCTTCCAGATAATCCTCGCCCTGCGCGATACCCATGTGATAGTTCTTCACGTTGGCCCCCGTATGCATGCCCTCTAAGAAGAAGTGAGCACCAGCCATCAGTCCCCATCGGCGTGAAAACATCTTATAGCCGTCCACATAGAATCCGAAACCTCCATCGGGACGAAACAGATTGATACTGCGCACTTCCTTGGGAAGAGGCAGCGGCGAAGTACCTCCCAGAATATAACCGGCCCGCACCAGATAGCCGTAACCTTTTTCACACCGCGGCCCCCACTGGGCATACTTGTCCGTATCCTGCGCCGACACCGATACCGAGAACACGCAGGCCAACACCATACATATAATATATTTCATACTATTCTTCATTGTTATCATTCTTCTTATTATTGTTCTACCGTCGTTTTTACTCGCATGTGACCTTCACCTCGTCTACCCACAATGTACTGCCCACGGCTCCGCAGAAACTGGCGCCCTCGATACTGGACGTAAACACAACCGCCAGATTGTAGCCGAAGTTTCGCAACCGGCCGGCATCCACCGTCCCCCGGTAGTCAAACTCAATGTCGAAATGCTGCCATTCCGTAGTGGTCAGCGGACTTTCCAGCCGCGCCAGTGCCACGATGTTCGGATTGGTGAGCACATCATCGCCGTGCAACATCACGTCGTTACCCTCGTCATCCGTATTGCGGTAAAAAACAGCATACAGGTCGGGCTGGTCCACACGCCCTGATATCACAGTTCCCGAACGGTCCTGAAAATCTTTTCCCGGCACGAACTTGTAATCACCGGAAAAGCGCAAAGGTTTCTGGCTGAACGGCAAACCGAAACAAGTGGCCTTCATGGCGTCTTTCAAAGCATTCTGCGTATCGAATGTCCCGATAAACAGATTGCCGGCTGCGATACGCATGTTCACCATGTTGCCGAAAGCTCCCGTGCTACGCGTTTCCAGTTTAACGGCCGAACCGGACACCCCGTCCTCCACCGGCACTGTGGGATATTCATCGGGAAGAGCCGAAGAACGACTCAGGCGAAAACCAGAATTTCCGGTAGCCCAAAAGTCAATCCGGGTCTCTTCCTCATTCATCCCATACCAATTGTAATATTTCTGGGAATTGGGGTCGAGTTCGTAGTATTCAAACTTATATTCGGTGGGCAGCACCATCATCGGTACAAAACGCACCCGATAAGTACGGCTCCAGTGCCGGTCTTCGGAAACTACTTTGTACAACACGCCGTCCTGCGAGAAGTCCTGCACGCTCCCGCTGGCCGGTGTCACCGTTGCTCCCGGTGTGATATCCAGCTCCAACGCTATGGCTGACACGTCCGCACCGTTCCGCACCGGGAACGTGACAACACTATCCGTCGAAGCTACTTCTTTCACTGCATCATGACGGCTGTAGAATATGGAATAATTCTCCAAATTTATTACACGACAAGTCACTATATCGCATTCTGCATTGGGAGCCTCTTCCTGAATGCAGGACGTAAATGATAAAAATCCCAAAGAAAGCAGAAAAAAAGTTTGTTTTCTCATCTGTCGAAAAACTAATAAAACATGTTTTAAATTGTATGCAAAGTTGCCAAAAAAAGTTCAAAGGGAACCAACTTTTCGGTAAAAACCCCTCTAAATACCGATATTTAAAGAGGGAATACCGGTTTTTCCATGTGATAATGCATAAAACAAGGCATCAAAAACCGTCGGCTTCCCCCTCCGTATTTTCCCTCTCCGGCATCTCTTCCGCCCGTACAATCCTCCTTCCGGAGGTATATCACCTCACGAAAATCCCCATCCGCATACACCCACTAAAGCGCGCCGTTTCCACATTCAAATCATGACTTTAATTCAACATACACACCTTATCTATTCTAAAAAGAAAAGTCATTAATACCCCACCCTGCATCATGCCCAATAAACATCTTTATAAGTAGGACAATCTTTGTTGCCGGCACAATGACATACCTGCACAATTACCCTCACAACACGACTGCTTTGAACATTCAGTTATCATTTTTGCCCCACTTCAACGGAAGTTTTCAAAACTACTCATTCTCAATTGTCTATAAATCGATATAGTTATTAACAAGATGTTGAAAAATAATTTTTTCCTTTTGTGTGGGGAAATGTGGGGAATTTCACTATCTTTGGAGCCAGATTATAATATAAGGTATACAACGATGCGTTTCACCGGAAATACAGACGCCAAGACAGACACCAAAGGCAGGGTCTTCCTGCCAGCCGCTTTCCGCAAAGTATTGCAGGGAAGCGGAGAGGAGGGGCTCATTCTGCGCAGGGATGTGTTCCAACATTGCCTGGTGCTCTACCCTGAAAGCATCTGGAACCGCCTCATCGATGATTTGACCGCACGCACACATCCTTTCGACCGGAAAGGACGCGAACTGCTGAGACGTTTCGTGGCCGACGCCGAACGTATCGTTCCGGACGGTAACGGGCGCCTGCTACTATCCAGACGATATTTGCTGTCCGCCGGCATCACGACGGACGTCCGCTTCATCGGCATGGATGACACCATAGAAATCTGGAGCCGGGAAGAAGCGGAGAAATTACTCGAAGACAACGGCGAACTGGGCGACGGGCTGGAGGCTATGATAAACATCGCCGCCGGACAACCGAACGCATCCCACGAACAATAACAACAGATGGAAGAAGGAGTTTACCACGTACCCGTATTGCGGAAAGAAACCGTAGACGGACTGAACGTAAAGCCGGAGGGGACCTATGCCGACATGACATTCGGAGGCGGAGGGCACAGCCACGAAATTCTGTCGCGACTGAGTCCGGAAGGACATCTCTACAGTTTCGACCAGGACGAGGATGCTGAACGGAACATTGTGGACGACCCGCGTCTGACGTTCGTGCGCAGTAACTTCCGGTATCTGAAAAACTGGATGCGTTACTACGGTGTGGAACAATTGGACGGAATACTGGCAGACTTAGGCGTGTCAAGCCATCATTTCGATGCAGAGGAACGGGGATTTTCCTTCCGGTTTGACGGACCGCTGGACATGCGCATGAACAAGCGAGCCGGACAAAACGCCGCCGACCTGCTGAACACCTACGAAGAGGAACGGCTGGCTGACGTGTTCTACCTATACGGAGAACTTAAGAACAGCCGGCGCATCGCAAATGTCATAGTAAAAAGCAGACGCCAGCGCCCCATAGAACAAACGAGTGATTTCCTGAACATAGTAAGACCTATATTCGGGAGAGAACGTGAAAAGAAAGAGCTGGCGAAAGTGTTTCAGGCCCTGCGTATCGAAGTGAATCATGAGATGGAAGCCCTGAAAGAGATGCTATCCGCCGCAACCGAACTACTAAAACCCGGAGGACGCCTGTCCGTGCTCACTTATCACTCGTTAGAGGACCGCATGGTAAAAAACCTGATAAAAAGCGGAAATGTGGAGGGCAAAATAATCCAGGACTTCTTCGGACGGGCGGAAACACCGTTGAAAGCCGTGAATAACAAAGTGATTATCCCTGATACTGACGAACAGGAACGGAATCCGAGAAGCCGAAGCGCCAAACTGCGCATAGCCGAGAAGAAAGAGCCCCTATAAAAAGCCGGAAAAGACAATGAAAGAAGAACAGACTGACATATTACAGGACCCGGAACTGGTAACCAAGGAATTGACCGGAGCTCCGGAGACAACGACCGAAGAGACAAATCCGCCAGAAGAAGACACGATGGAGGAGGAAACGGCACGGACTCCTACCACCGTAGGTGAATTTACCCAGAATGAAGAAGCCGAACAGCACTCAAACCTGTCGTTGCGGCAGATTCTGGGCGGAGACATTCTCACCGGCGATTGGTTGAAACGCCAAATGGGACTCATCGTCTTGTGTTGCGTGTTTGTAATTGTCTACATTACCAACCGCTATTCGGCGGAACAGGAGATTATCGAAATCGAACGCCTGAAAGTGGAACTGCAAGAAATCAAGTACCGCGCTTTGACACGTTCAAGCGAGCTGACCGTGAGGAGCAGACAGAGCCAGATAGAGGAATATCTGAAAAAGACAAACGACAGCACACTGACCATACCGAAAGAACCGCCATACCGCATAAAAAGAAAGGAAGAATGAATTTCAACAGCAAAAAAATAATGCCACGCTACTTCGTCGTTATCGTGCTGATGAGTCTGGGAGGGCTTTTCATCTTTTGTAACGCCTGTTACTTAGTGTTGGCCGAACGATCCTACTGGGAGGAAGTCAGCAAACAGCTGGTAAAAGAGAATGTACCTATCCGGGCCAACCGCGGCAACATACTTTCCTCCGACGGGCAACTGATGACAAGTTCCCTGCCGGAATATAAGATATATATGGACTTTATCGCCAGTGATAAGGACACTGCCGCAGCGGCTAAACTGCAATACTGGCGTGACTCCGTACTGACCGAAAAAATGGATTCCATCAGCGAGGGACTGCACCAGATATTTCCGGATGTGACAGCCAAAGAGTTCCGGCAACGGTTGGAAAAAGGGCGCAAACTGAAACGACGCAACTGGCTGGTGTACAAAAAACGTATTTCTTATATACAATATAAAGAATGCAAACAGCTCCCCCTGTTCCGGGAAAAACCGTTCAAGGGAGGTTTCTATTCGGAAGAGTTCAACCAGCGGAAGAAACCTTTCGGCTCACTGGCTACCCGCACACTGGGCGCCCTCTACGCCAGCAAAGATTCGGCACGCAACGGTCTGGAACTGGCCTACGACTCCATCCTGAGAGGAAAAGAAGGAATCTCCCACCGGGCCAAAGTGCGCAACAAATGGCTGAGTCTGGTGGACCAACCTCCGGTGGACGGCAATGACATCATGACGACCATAGACATATCCATGCAAGATGCCGCCGAAAAAGCCCTGATAAAGAAACTGAAAGAGATTAACGGCGACGTTGGGGTTGTTGTCCTCATGGAAGTGGCTACCGGCGACGTGAAGGCCATCGTCAACATGTCCAGATGCAGCGACGGACAGTATCGGGAGATAAAGAACAATGCCGTATCGGACATGATGGAACCTGGCTCCACGTTCAAGACAGCCTCTATCATGGTGGCCTTGGAAGATAAAAAAATAACGAAGGACGACTTCATCGAAACCGGTAACGGACAATGGAGCATGCACGGGCGGGTGATGAAAGACCATAACTGGCGCAAGGGCGGCTATGGCCGGATCAGTATACCGGAAGTGCTGATGTACTCATCCAATATCGGTGTAAGTCGTATTATCGATGACTACTACAAGGATAATCCTGAACAGTTCGTGGACGGACTTTATCGCGAAGGGGTAGGCATACCGATGGAGTTGGATCTGCCCGGCAGCGGAAAGCCCAACGTACGCAGACCTAAAAAAGACGGGAGCAACTGGTCCAAAACGGCCCTACCTTGGATGAGTATCGGTTATGAGACTCAGATTCCGCCTATTTACACCGTAACATTCTATAACGCCATCGCCAATGGAGGCAAAATGGTGAAACCGCGTTTCGTAAAAGCTGAAATGAAAGATGGCGAAGTCGTGCGCGAATTTCCGGTAGAAGTCATCAAGGAACGTATATGCTCGCCTTCGACACTCAAGGACATTCAGGAGATATTGGAACTGGTGGTCAGCAAAGGTCTGGGCAAGAAGGCCGGCTGCAAACAGTTCAAGGTATCGGGCAAGACGGGCACTGCCCAGGTGGCCCAATCCGGCGGCTATCATTCCGGGGCCATGAAATACCTGGTCAGCTTCTGCGGTTACTTCCCGTCAGACAAACCGCGCTACAGTTGCATCGTTGCCATCCAGAAATCCGGTTTACCAGCTTCCGGAGGCGGACAATGCGGCCCGGTATTCAGCGAAATCGCACAAGCTGTCATGATAAAAGGTGTCTACAGGGATGCAGACGAAGGCGCAGATTCAGTCTCCGTTTTCGTACCGGATGTGCTGAACGGCAATCTGACTGCAGCACGAACTGTCCTGAAATCCTTAGGCATCACACTGAAACAGGACTGGCAGGACGCCAACGTGACTTCTCCTGTGTGGGGACAGACGCGCAACAACGGAAACACAGTTTCCCTGAACCGCAACAATACTCCTCTACCTCTGGTTCCGGATGTCAGCGGCATGGGAGCCCGGGACGCGGTTTATGCATTAGAGCAACGTGGACTGCGCGTGCATCTAAAAGGCGTCGGTAAAGTCGTCAGACAAAGCATCGCTCCTGACACACAAGTAGAGAAAGGCAAACAGATAAACATTGAACTCAGGTAAAGAACCTAAAAACAACACATATATGAAGTTAGACGAACTACTGAAACCGATCAACATCATAGAAACCTCCGGTCAGGTGTCTATAGACATTACAGGTGTCAACATAGACTCACGATCAGTCGTTCCCGGCGACTTGTTCATTGCTGTCCGAGGCACACGGACTGACGGACATTCCTACATATCCAAAGCCATAGAACAAGGCGCCACGGCCATTCTGTGCGAAGCATTCCCGGAAGAAAAGAAAGAAGGTGTTACCTATATCCAGGTAGCCAACACGGAAGATATCACCGGACTTGTCGCCACCCGTTTTTTCGGAGACCCGACTTCGAAACTCGAACTGATAGGCGTGACCGGCACAAACGGTAAAACGACTATCGCTACCTTATTATATAATATGTTCCGCAAGTTCGGTTACAAATGCGGCCTGTGTTCGACGGTCTGCAACTATATAGACGGCGAGGCACTACCCACCGAACATACGACTCCCGACCCGATAACTTTGAACCGATTACTGGGACGGATGGCCGACGAAGGATGCAAATATGCTTTCATGGAGGTCAGTTCACACTCTGTAGCTCAGAAACGCATCGGAGGACTGAAATTCGCCGGAGGCATCTTCACCAATCTAACACGCGACCATCTGGATTACCACAAGACGTTCGCCGGTTACCGCGACGCAAAGAAAGCTTTCTTCGACCAACTGCCTGAAAGTGCGTTTGCCATCACTAACGCCGACGATAAAAACGGACGGATCATGACGCAAAACACGCAGGCCCGTATCCTTACATATTCCCTGCATGGAATGGCAGATTTCACCGCCAGTATTTTGGAAGACTCGTTCGAAGGCATGTATCTGAGCATCAATGGTCAGGAAGTAAGTGTTCCGTTCATCGGCCGGTTCAACGTATCCAATCTGCTGGCAGTATACGGCGCAGCTGTCAGTCTGGGCAAATCCCCCGAAGACGTACTGGTGGTGATGAGCACCCTGCAGCCGGTAAACGGCCGGTTCGAGACCATCAGGTCCGCCAACAACGTAACCGCCATTGTCGATTACGCCCATACTCCCGACGCATTGGCCAACGTTCTGGAGACCATCAACGAAATACTGCGCCACCGGGGCAATGTCATCACCGTATGCGGCGCCGGCGGCAACCGGGACAAAGGCAAACGACCGCTCATGGCACAAGAAGCCGCAAAACAAAGCGATCGGATAATCATCACAAGCGATAATCCACGCTTCGAAGAACCTCAGGACATCATAAACGACATGCTGGCCGGTCTGAATGCTGAACAAATGAACAAAGTCCTGTCAATCACCGACCGCAGGGAAGCCATCCGCACGGCATGCATGCTGGCATCGCCGGGCGATGTGATTCTCGTAGCCGGAAAGGGGCATGAAGACTATCAAGACGTGAAAGGAGTGAAACACCACTTCGATGACCATGAAATCATCCGGGAAGCCTTTCTTTCCTAATTAAACCAACTAAAAAAGCGAATCACATGCTTTACTATTTATTCAGATATCTGGCCCAATACGACATACCGGGCGCCCATATGTGGACATACATTTCGTTCCGCTCACTACTGACTCTTATCTTGTCGCTTATCATATCCGTCTGGTTCGGCGAATATTTCATCCGGTGGATGAAGCGGCATCATGTCAGCGAGGCACAGCGGGACGCAAGCATCGACCCTTACGGCGTGGAGAAAAAAAACGTACCTACGATGGGAGGGATCATCATACTTGTCTCTATCCTCATTCCCTGCCTGCTCTTCGGTCGGCTACGCAACATATACATGATTCTGATGCTCATCACCACGGCCTGGCTGGGCATATTGGGTTTCATCGACGACTACATAAAGATGAAGATTTCGAAAGACGGACTGAAACCGCTATACAAACTCATCGGACAGACACTGCTGGGATTGGCCGTCGGACTCACGTTATGGCTTAGTCCGGATACCGTCATACGTGAAAACATCACGATGCATAAAACTGGCAGTTCGGAAGTCGTCATGCACAAAAGCGAAAAAACAAAATCTACCATTACGACTATACCGTTTGTCAAGAACAACAACCTGAGTTACACGGAAATCATGGGTTTCTGCGGGAAATACAAATATGCCGCAGGATGGGCGCTGTTCGTTGTCATGACCACCGTAGTTGTCGTAGCCGTATCCAACGGTTCAAACCTCAATGACGGGATGGATGGTATGACTGCCGGAAACTCCGCAATTATCGGAGTCGCATTAGGTATATTGGCATATGTATCGAGCCACATCGAATATGCCAGCTATCTGAATATCATGTATATTCCCGAGTCACAAGAACTTGTTATCTTTATCTGTGCCTTTGTCGGGGCCCTGATCGGTTTCCTGTGGTACAACGCCTATCCCGCACAGATTTTCATGGGAGACACAGGCAGTCTGGCCATCGGAGGCATCATAGCCGTAACGGCCATCATCATCCACAAAGAACTGCTCATTCCGATACTTTGTTTCGTGTTCTTTATGGAAAGCCTCAGCGTCATGCTGCAAATGAACTACGCCAGATGGGGAAACAAACGCGGCAAGAAACTGCGCGTGTTCAAGCGTGCACCTATTCACGACGCCTTCCGGGTGAAACCCGGACAACTGGGACCTGACATACAAGTATTGTTCAACTGGCCCCGGGGCTGTTGGCTGGAATCAAAAATCACCGTCCGCTTCTGGATCACTACAATCATTCTGGCGGCATTGGCCATCATTACATTGAAGATAAGATAAACAAAAACATCGGATTATGGCAAAAAGAATCGTTATATTAGGTGCTGCTGAGAGCGGCGTCGGCGCCGCCATATTGGCACAGAAAGAAGGTTTTGATGTATTCGTCTCGGACAAAGGATCCATCAAGGAACATTACAAGCAGATGCTTAACGAAAAGAATATCTCTTGGGAAGAACTGAAACATACCGAACCGCTCATTCTGAATGCCGACGAAATCATCAAAAGTCCCGGTATCCCGGAAGATTCTCCTATTGTTGTCAAACTGCGAAACAAAAACATCCCGGTGATTTCCGAGATCGAATTTGCCGGACGCTACACCAACGCCAAGATGATCTGTATCACCGGAAGCAACGGTAAAACAACCACAACTTCCCTAATCTACCACATCCTCAAAGAAGCCGGATATAACGTAGGACTGGCCGGAAACATCGGACAAAGCCTGGCTCTACAGGTCGCCGAACAGAACTACGACTACTACGTTATCGAACTAAGTAGTTTTCAACTTGACAACATGTACCGATTCCGTGCCAACATTGCTATCCTGCTTAATATAACGCCGGATCATCTGGACCGTTACGACAACAAGATGCAAAACTATATCGATGCCAAAATGAGAATTCTACAAAACCAGACCGAGGAAGACGCCTTCATCTACTGGGCCGATGACCCCATCATCAAACAAGAACTCAAGAAATACGGCATCAAGGCGCACGCATGCCCGTTCTCGCTCGTCAGCAAGGAGGGAATGATCGGCTACATCGCCGACGGGCATTACACACTGGAAACTCCGACACCGTTCAACATGGAACAAGAGAACCTGTCGCTGCACGGACGTCACAATATGTACAATTCACTGGCTGCCGGCATCTCGGCTAAACTGGCTGGCATCCGAAACGATATCCTCCGCCAGGGACTGGCAGACTTTGAAGGTGTGGAACACCGGCTTGAAAAGGCGGGCCGCGTAAGAGGAGTGGAATATATCAACGACTCAAAAGCGACCAATGTGGACGCCTGCTGGTATGCCTTGGAAAGTATGACGTCACCCACTATTCTCATCATTGGCGGAAAAGACAAAGGTAATGACTATACCGCCATAGCCGGACTGGTAAAAGAAAAATGCAAGGCATTGGTTTTTCTGGGAGCGGACAACAGTAAACTCCATGCTTTTTTCGACAGTTTCGGTCTGCCTGTCGCAGACACGCACAGCATGAAAGAATGCATAGATGCCTGTTACCGGATAGCGGAACCCGGAGACACCGTACTGCTGAGTCCCTGCTGTGCCAGCTTTGACCTGTTCAAGAATATGGAAGATCGAGGCGAACAGTTCAAATCACTCGTACGCGCTCTGTAAAATGAATACAACAACCCCACAAGCAACAAAAACGTATGGTCATATCGGCTCAATCATTAAAAAAAGTCTCACTTTTCGAAGGGGATAAAGTTATCTGGATGGTGCTCTTCTTTCTATGCATCATCTCAATAACCGAGGTATACAGCGCATCCAGCAATATGAGCTATAAAACCGGATATTACTGGAAACCGATTCTCCAGCATGCCAGTTATCTGCTCATCGGACTTTTTACTACTGTCTGCGTACATAAAATCCATTGCCGGTATTTTAAACTGATTCCCATCGTATTCATTCCTCTCTCCGTGATTACGCTGGTTATCGCCATGTTCACGGACAAAGTGAACGAAGCCTCACGTTGGGTGGCATACGGAGGTGTAAGTTTCCAGCCGTCCGAACTGGCCAAAGGCACGCTCATCGCTTCCACCGCCATAATCCTGTCCAGCATGCGCGATGAACAAGGAGCCCAACCCCGCGCTTTCAAATGGATCATGGGATTGGTTGTTGTCATATGTGGACTAATTGTTCCTGAGAATTTTTCCACCGCCGCCATGACTTTCTTGGTCATTATTCTCATGATGTTCATCGGAGGCGTTCCATGGAAGCAGCTGGGTTCTTTGTTAGGTATCATGGCAATAGGTTTGTTTACCGCTTATTCTTTCCTAAAATACACCCCGGAAAACACCATTCAGAAAATCAGCGAGGTTCCCGGACTACACCGCCTGCCGACATGGACCGGACGTATCCGCAACCACACGGAAACACCCGCCGATGCCAAGTTATACGACATAAAGAAGAACCCGCAGGTGACCCACGCCAAAATTGCCATCGCCACCTGCAACGGTTTCGGCAAAGGTCCCGGGAACTCTGTGGAACGAGATTTCCTACCACAGTCATTCTCGGATTTCATCTATGCTATTGTCATTGAAGAACTGGGACTGGAAGGAGGCTTTTTCGTTCTGTTCCTCTATATTGTCCTACTCTTCCGGACTGCACGTATCGCAGGGCGATGTGAACGTAATTTCCCGGCTTTCCTCATCATGGGACTGGCACTGATGCTCGTCACCCAGGCACTTATCAACATGGCCGTAGCCGTAGGAGTATTTCCCGTAACCGGACAACCTCTACCGCTCATCAGCAAAGGAGGTACATCCACCATCATCAACTGCGCTTATCTGGGGGTTATCCTCAGTGTAAGCCGATCGGCCAAAAAACGACCTACTAACCCCGAGAGTACGGAAATAATAAATGCCTGACAACGGGGCACAAATCGTCAAGATATTAAATAAAAAATACAGCCAGCCCGACAACATAACGGATTTATTACTAAATTTGCCCTTTAAACACGGAACATCATGAAACAAGAATTGCGGGTCATCATAAGCGGAGGCGGTACCGGCGGCCATATCTTCCCGGCGGTTTCCATTGCCAATGCTCTCAAGGCACAACACCCTGAGGCCGATATCCTGTTTGTCGGAGCCGAGAACCGCATGGAAATGCAACGGGTTCCGGCAGCCGGTTATGAGATAAAGGGACTGCCTATCTGCGGATTCAACCGCAAACAACCGTGGAAGAACATACAGGTGATGTTTAAAATTCTCAAAAGCAGGCGACTGGCCAAAAAGATTATCCGCGACTTTCGCCCGATGGTAGCTGTCGGCGTTGGCGGTTACGCCAGCGGACCAACACTGGATATGGCCGGTTCCATGGGAATTCCCACTTTGATACAGGAACAGAATTCGTATGCGGGAGTCACAAACAAACTTCTGGCAAAAAAGGCATGTAAGATATGCGTGGCCTACGAGGGAATGGAACGCTTTTTCCCGAAGGAGAAACTGCTCCTGACAGGTAATCCTGTACGACAAGGATTGCGGGATTCATCCGTCACCCGCGAAGAAGCATTGAAAGCATTCGGCCTCTCGCCCGACAAAAAGACTCTGCTGATTATCGGGGGCAGTCTGGGAGCAGGCACACTGAACGAAAGTGTATTGTCCCAGTTGAGATTCATTGCCGACAGCGGAATACAAGTTATATGGCAGACCGGAGGATTTTACATTCAGTCCATCCGAAAACGACTGGAAGTGACCGGGACACCGGACAACCTGTTCGTAACCGATTTTATCGCTAGTATGGAACAGGCATACGCCGCTGCCGACCTGGTTGTCTCACGTGCCGGTGCCAGCAGCATTTCGGAGCTATGTCTGCTAGGCAAACCGTCCATACTCGTGCCTTCGCCCAACGTGGCGGAAGATCATCAGACAAAGAATGCAATGGCCCTCGCCGACAAACAGGCCGCCCTGCATGTGAAAGACGCAGATGCCGTAACCCAATTAATTCCCTTGGCAATCGAAACCATCACGCAACCGGCTCTCTTAACACAACTGAGCAAGAACTGCCGGACCATGGCTTACGAATATGCGGCCGATACAATTGCCGGAGAAGTATACAAATTAGCCGTTGAATACAGAGACAAACAATCATAAGATATATGGAAACCAGCACCATCAAAGCAGTATATTTTGTAGGAATAGGCGGTATCGGCATGAGTGCCATCGCCCGTTATTTCCTTCGTCGGGGAATTGTGGTGGCAGGATATGACAAAACACCCACCGAACTGACCGGGAAATTGTGCGAAGAAGGAGCCCTCATCCATTATACAGAGGACATTGATGCTATTCCATCTGCTTGCAAAGACAAAGCCACCTGTCTGGTCGTTTATACACCGGCCATTCCCGCCACACACAAAGAACTGGCTTATTTCCGTGAGAATGGTTTCGAAACGGAGAAACGTGCACAGGTATTAGGCACCATCACCCGCTCAGCCAAGGGATTGTGTGTAGCCGGTACACATGGCAAAACTACGACTTCCTCCATGACTGCCCACCTGCTTCACCAAAGCAAAGTGGACTGTACTGCATTTTTGGGCGGTATCACCAAAAACTACGGAACCAACTATATCCTGTCGGACCAAAGCGAGTATGTGGTAATCGAAGCGGACGAATTCGACCGTTCGTTCCATTGGCTGACTCCATATGCCAGCGTTATCACATCCACTGATGCCGATCATCTGGATATTTACGGCAGTAAAGAAGCATATATGGAAAGTTTCCGTAAATATAGTTCGCTTATCCGACCGGACGGCTATCTAATTCTTCATGAAGATCTAGAAATGCAGCCCGATATACAGACCGGTGTCACGCTGTACACCTATAGCCGGGAACGAGGCGACTTTCACGCAGAAAACATACTGATAGAAAACGGGGAAATCACGTTCGATTATATCTCGCCTTTAGGTTCCATCAAGGGTATCCGACTGGGAGTTCCCGTCAGCATTAACATTGAAAACGGTATCGCTGCCATGGCTCTGGCCCAACTGGCCGGCGTCACGGCAGACGAGATAAAAGCCGGCATGGAGAGTTTCCGTGGCGTGGACCGGCGCTTTGATTTCCGCGTCAAAAAGGACAAGGTCGTATATCTAAGCGACTATGCTCACCATCCGGAAGAAATACGCCACAGTATCCAGTCCATACGTGAACTGTATAGAGACAAGAAAATCACAGGAGTATTCCAGCCGCACCTTTACAGCCGTACGCGTGACTTTTACAAAGAATTCGCAGAAAGCCTTTCTCTGCTGGATGATGTCATATTGACCGACATCTATCCGGCCCGCGAATTACCGATACCCGGTGTAAGCAGCAAACTGATCTACGATCATCTGGCACCGGAAGTCACCAAACGGATGTGCAGCAAGAACGAAGTACTCGATATTATCAAATGCAGCGACTTCGATGTTCTCATCACACTGGGAGCCGGAGATTTGGAAGATTATGCTCCTCAAATAGCTGAATACCTGGAACAAAATGGCTAAACGACTGCTCATAATAACAGCATTGCTGGGATTGGCCATATATTTCATATTTGCCATCACAGTTTTGAACAAGCCCAAAGACGAGCTTGTCTGCAACGATGTATTTATCTCGGTGACAGACTCCATGCGAACCAATTTTATCAACGAAAGCGACATACGGGGAATATTGACCAAAGCAAAGAAATTCCCGGAAGGGAAAAAGATGAAGGACATCGACTTGCTGGACATCGAACAGACATTGGCCCAGGCTCCTTTCGTACAGAACGTCCGCTGCTACAAAACAGCGACCGGAAAGATTTGCATTCAGGTGTTACCGCATCAGCCGGTACTGCATATCATGAGCGACAACGGCGAGAATTATTATCTGGACAACAGCGGCCGCCCCATGCCCAGCAAAGGATATTATGCGGATTTGGTCGTTGCCACCGGTCATATAACCAAAGAATACGCCCGCAAGTCCTTGACTGCGTTAGGACGGCTGATACAGCATGATGCATTCTGGAATAACCAGATCCAGCAGATACACGTGCTGTCCGACGGTACTATAGAACTAACCCCCAAGGTTGGGGAACATACGATATTTTTAGGGCAACCTCGAAAATACAAGGAGAAACTGAACCGGATGAGAACATTCTATACCGAAGGGCTCAACAAGGTTGGCTGGAATAAATACTCAACCATCAGTCTTGAGTATGACAACCAAATTATTTGCAAAAAAAACAAGAAATGATATGGCAGGAGAAAAGGACTTAATCGTTGCGATAGAATTAGGCTCGTCTACAATCCGGGGTATTGCCGGAAGAAAGAATGCAGACGGAAGCATACAGGTATTGGACATAGCTCAGGAACCGGCCCAGGACTGTAGCCGGAAAGGCGTCGTGTATAACATCGACAAAACCGTACAGAACATCCGGAACATCATACAACATCTGGAAGACAGCCAACATGTACATATTAATAAGGTATATGTTGGAGTCAGCGGACAATCTCTCCGCACCGTCAAAAATTCCGTTTCACGCCAATTGGACAGCAAGGAACTTATCACCAATGAACTGGTGGATATGCTATTGGATACAAACCTGAACGCAACTTATCCGGATCAGGAAATACTGGACGTTATTCCTCAAGAATATCGGGTTGGCAACCAATATACAATAGAACCTGTCGGTGTCCAAAGCAGCCATATCGAAGGACGTTTCCTGAACATCATCGCACGGACACAGGTAAGAGAAAATCTACAGAAATGTTTTCTGGCAGCGGATCTAGACATCGTCGATTACTTCATATCTCCTCTGGCGTTAGCCGACAATGTATTGACGGAAACGGAAAAACGCTCCGGTTGTGCCTTGGTTGATTTCGGAGCAGACACCACCATCCTGGCCATATTCAAAAACAAAATCCTCCGGCATCTGGTTGTCATACCCTTAGGAAGCAACAATATCACACAGGACATCTGCAGCCTGCAAATAGAAGAAGAGGAAGCAGAGGAACTAAAATTGCAATACGGATCAGCCTACACGGAACCAAGAGAAGAAGAAAGCAACCGTTTGCTAAGCATCAACAACGGCCGTACTATAGAAGAGCGACTGTTACAGGAAATCGTAGAAGCCCGTATGGAGGAAATCATAGCCAATATATGGGAACAAATTTGTACCAGTGGATACCGTGACCAATTATTGGCAGGAATTATCGTGACTGGCGGAGGCTCCAATATCAAGAATCTGGACAAGGCATTCCTGCATCGCATGGGATTCGACAAATTAAAAACAGCCAAGATTCTAAAAACGACCTTGCAGACCCAGCACCCGGAAAAGATTTGCAAGAACGGATCTTTGAATACATTGCTGTCTTTATTGACCAAAGGGGAAGCCAATTGTACTGGCCCAACAGAAGAGGATACCACGCTCGAAACAAAAACCGAGTTCACCGACCACCGTATAACAACCACGCACTCCGGCTTCCCGGGACGCGAAGAAAAAAACAGCAACAGACAGAAGCCACCGGTTGGTTCAACTAAAACAACAGAAGAGACACCCAAGAAAAACCCGAAAGAATCATGGACGAGCCGCATGTTCGGCCGACTCAGCGACTGGTCGAAGAGGCTCACCGAAGAATAACCATTGGTTCTAAAAACATATCAACAAACTGCGACGAACAGATATTCGTCATTACCCTATAAAACAGACAGCTATGCAGGAAGACAACGGTATACACTTTAACTTCACCACAAACAGTTCCGGCATTATCAAGGTTATTGGTGTGGGCGGCGGCGGCGGAAACGCAGTCAATCACATGTATCGTGAAGGCATTCATGACGTAACATTCGTACTCTGCAATACAGACAACCAGGCTCTTGTAAACTCTCCTATTCCCACCCGCCTGCAACTGGGCAAAGAGGGACTGGGAGCCGGCAATAGGCCGGAACGCGCGCGGGAAGCCGCCACGGAAAGCATCGAAGATATCCAGAAGATGCTGAACGACGGAACACGTATGGTCTTCATCACAGCCGGTATGGGAGGCGGAACGGGTACAGGCGCAGCTCCGGTCATTGCCAAATGCGCCAAGGAAATGGGTATTCTCACCGTAGGTATCGTGACTATCCCCTTCCGTTTTGAAGGCAACAAGAAAATCGACCAGGCTCTGGATGGAGTGGAAGAGATTTCCAAACACGTTGACGCCTTGCTGGTCATCAACAATGAACGTCTGCGTGAAATCTATCCCGAACTGACTGTGTTGAACGCTTTCGCCAAAGCCGACGACACACTGTCCGTAGCAGCCAAGAGCATAGCCGAAATCATCACCATTACCGGACGTATCAATCTTGACTTCCAGGACGTAACCACAGTACTGAAAGACGGAGGAGTCGCCATCATGAGTACAGGCTACGGCGAAGGCGAAAATCGCGTAAGCCGCGCCATTGAAGAAGCATTGCATTCGCCGCTGCTGAACAACAACGACATCTTCAACTCCAAGAAGGTCTTGTTCAATATCTCCTTCAGCGAAGCACCGGATTGCGATTTTACCATGCAGGAAATGGAAGAGGTGAACGACTTCATGATAAAATTCGGCCCCGACGTGGAAACCAAATTCGGTCTGGCCATTGACAACTCACTGGAGAAAAAGATTAAGATCACTGTACTGGCCACTGGATTCGGCTTGGAAAATGTTCCGGGTATGGATTCCGTCATGGCCAAACACACGGCAGCCGATGCCGACAAAATCGCCGAACTGGAAGAATTGGAAGAACAAAAGAGTAAAAGACGCAGCCAATTCTACAAAGATGTGGAAGTCAAACGTTTCACCAAACGCCGCCACCATATATTTATCTTCAGTCCGGAAGACTTCGACAATGACGATGTCATCTCGATGGTAGACACGATTCCTACTTACAAGCGGAGCAAAGAGATGCTGGAACGCATACGCAACAAGGCAGAAACAAACGAACAGACCTTTGAAGACAAGTCCAATGCCGTGTCTTCACCCTCTGATAATGAAAGAATGACTATCACATTCTGACCGGACAAAACCAAACATCATATAATATGACACTATTCGAACAAATCAGTAAAGACATCATCGCAGCCATGAAAGCCAAGGACAAAGTCCGTCTGGAAGCGCTGCGCAACGTGAAAAAATATTTCTTGGAAGCCAAGACCGCTCCGGGTGCCAACGACGAACTGTCCGATGCCGACGCATTGAAGATTCTGGCAAAACTGGCCAAACAAGGCAAAGATACGGCCGCCCTTTATACAGAACAGCAACGTCCGGATCTGGCCGAAGAGGAGATGAGCCAGGTGGCCGTATTTGAATCTTATCTGCCCAAACAGCTCACTGCCGAAGAACTGGAGGCTGCCGTACGGGAGATTATCGCTCAGACCGGAGCTACCTCAGCCAAAGATATGGGCAAAGTTATGGGCATCGCCACCAAACAGTTGGCAGGAAAAGCCGAAGGCAAAGCCATCAGCGCACTAGTCAAACAGTTGCTGGCATAACTGACAACTCTCACCAAGCTATACCGAGCTTCACTGAAAGAAGTTCAGCAATACAAAGCCCGCGATATCCGTGGGCTTTGTGTTAAAAGCACACAATCGGTATGGATCGTCTTTCGCTCCGCCCGCTTCTTAGTCAAACACTTCTTTCAGGATTTCCCAGGATTTCAGTTCCGGAAAATCCGGTATATGAAGACGGTAATAATCATTTATGACCGCCAGATAACGGTTCCGCTGTCCTCTGTTAAAGACAAAGTGCCGCATTGTCTCATACCTCATACGCATCATCAACGGTACCAGCGAAGCCTCCTCCGCCTCAAGATAGGCGGAATGAAAAGGACGCCTGCCCGTAAAACAAGCATTCTGCATATCAAAGAAATCCCCCCGGCAATATCCCTCCGCATTCGGATAAAATCCCAAAAAACGGGTTAACCTCGTTATAAACACCATGTGAAAATTGGCAAATCCGCTCTCGCAGCGATCCAGCCATTGCAGAGAGTTATATATATAGGTAAAAAGCGGAGGATTACATGCTTCGTTACGAAGCGCCCAATACAGAAAATCCGCAAGAAATAAAGCAATAGCCGATTTAAAAGGATCGTATGGCAAAGACGCATAAGAAACGCAAATATGTACGTCACGCATCTTCTGCAAAGACACTTTCGGACGGTATTCATAATCGAACTCAATCCAGCACAAAGGACGGAACAGGCTTCCTTTCACGCTTCCCCGCCTGGTACGCGGTAGCCTCACCATGAACGACCGCACGCCTCCCGTTTCGGTAAAGACATCCGTTATCAGCGACGAATCCCCGTACTTTACTGTACGCAACACCAAACCACGCGTTCTCTCCAAATTCATGTGTTTATCGCTTTTCTCCCTCACAAATGTACGGAAAAGAACAACCCGACACCCCATATTGCACTTTTTTCTATACCCAGACACATTTTTTTCTCAAAAACCTTTGGAGGTTATAAAAAAAGCCCTACCTTTGCACCGCAAATGAGAAACAAACCTCATTCCGCATTGAGCGAGAGCTCATAGGCCGGTCCCTTCGTCTATCGGTTAGGACGAGAGATTTTCATTCTCTAAAGAGGAGTTCGACTCTCCTAGGGACTACTAAGTTAAACGATATTAGAGAAAGAATTGAGATGGCAAATCACAAATCATCATTAAAACGTATCCGCCAAGAGGAAAAAAGACGCCTCCACAACAGATATTACGCAAAGACAATGCGTAACATGGTGCGCAAGTTCCGCGCGCTGACAGATAAGGAAGCCGCTGTAGCTATGATGCCGAGCATACAGAAAGCTGTGGACAAATTGGCTAAGACAAACATCATTCACAAGAACAAAGCTGCCAACATCAAGTCAAAGTTGGCCAAGTTTGCTGCTAAATTAGCATAATCAACAAACTTATATATATAGACCGTCCTTTAGAGGACGGTTTTTTTGTATTATATACCGCCGAGTTTTTAGGCTCTTATTTTTCCTGTATTCAAAGAATATGCGTATATTTGTACTGAATTAAAAAACAAGAAAAATGTCAGCAGAAGAACAGACAAACGGCGCAAATTATTCAGCCAGCAGTATTCAGGTTCTGGAAGGCTTGGAAGCTGTGCGCAAACGTCCGGCCATGTACATCGGAGATGTCAGCGAAAAAGGATTGCACCACTTAGTCTATGAGACCGTGGACAACTCTATCGACGAAGCGTTGGCCGGTTATTGCACCCATATTGAAGTTACCATTAACGAGGACAACTCCATCACCGTGCAGGATAACGGCCGCGGTATTCCCGTGGACATGCACGAAAAAGAGCATAAATCCGCCCTGGAAGTCGTCATGACGGTTCTTCATGCCGGAGGAAAATTCGACAAAGGTTCATACAAGGTTTCCGGAGGTCTGCACGGTGTCGGCGTATCCTGCGTAAACGCCTTATCCACCCAGATGCTGTCACAAGTGTTCCGCGACGGGAAAATCTATCAGCAGGAATACAACTGCGGCAAGCCTCTTTATCCGGTCAAAATTGTCGGAGAAACGGAATTGCGAGGCACCCGCCAGCAGTTCTGGCCCGACGGAAGTATTTTTATCACGACAACCTACAAATATGACATACTGGCCAACCGCATGCGCGAACTGGCATTCCTGAACGCAGGCATCACCATCACGCTGACCGACATGCGTGATCTCAACGAAGAAGGCAAGCCCCGCCAAGAAACATTCCACTCCAAAGACGGGTTACAGGAATTCGTGCGCTATATAGATTCCAGCCGTATCCATCTGTTCAACGATGTCATTTACCTGAATACGGAAAAGCAAGGCGTGCCCATCGAAGTGGCGGTCATGTACAACACCGGTTACAGCGAGAATATCCACTCCTATGTCAACAACATCAACACCATAGAGGGCGGCACACACTTGGCCGGATTCCGGACTGCACTCACACGCACCTTGAAAAAATACGCCGAGGAACAATGCACGAAGGAACTGGAGAAACTGGAAAAGAACAAAGTGGAAATTTCCGGCGAAGACTTCCGTGAGGGACTGACGGCTGTTATTTCCATCAAAGTCGCAGAGCCGCAGTTCGAAGGACAGACCAAAACGAAACTGGGCAACAGCGAAGTGGCCGGCGCCGTTCAGCAGGCCGTGGGTGAAGCGCTAACCAACTATCTGGAGGAACATCCCAAAGAAGCCAAACTGATTGTCGACAAAGTCATATTGGCGGCTACCGCCCGCGTCGCAGCCCGCAAGGCCAGAGAAAGCGTACAGCGCAAAAGTCCCATGACGGGAGGAGGCCTGCCGGGCAAACTGGCGGATTGTTCGGATAAGGACGCAGCCAACTGCGAACTGTTCATCGTGGAGGGCGACTCTGCCGGTGGCTCAGCCAAACAAGGACGCAAACGTCAGTTCCAGGCCATCCTGCCCATCCGAGGCAAGATATTCAACGTAGAACGCGTCATGTGGCACAAGGCATTTGAACATGAAGAGGTAAACAATATCATACAGGCTCTGGGAGTCCGATACGGACTGAACGAGGACAGCAAGGAAGCGAACTATGAGAAATTGCGTTACTACAAGGTCATCATCATGACCGATGCCGACGTCGATGGTTCACACATCGACACCCTGCTAATGACCCTCTTCTACCGCTACATGCCCGAACTGATTCAGAATGGCCACCTATTCATCGCCACTCCTCCTCTCTACCGGTGCAAAAAGGGTAAAATCGAAGAATACTGCTACACCGAAGCCGACCGTCTACGCTTCATGCAGACATATAACGACGGATCGGAGCAAGGCGTCACAACCCAGCGATACAAAGGTTTGGGCGAAATGAATCCCGAACAACTTTGGGAAACTACCATGAATCCCGAAACTCGCCTGCTGAAACAAGTAACCATCGAAGACGCCGCAAGCGCTGACTATGTATTCTCCATGCTGATGGGAGAAGATGTAGGTCCGCGCCGCGAATTCATCGAGCAAAACGCCACGTACGCCAATATCGACGCGTAACGGACTTTTCATAATTATATTAATAATATGTACCGGCTCCGAGAATCATTTGCGGAAGCCGGTACATTCTTTTTATCACACGCCCCTCCTATCCGGAATATTTTGGAAGCCAGCCCTTCCGCTCCATACACAAAAATTATAAATCCCCTTTCTTTTTCCCGGATATTATCTCTTTTAATATAAAAAAACAGTATCTTTACGACGATATTCACCATAAAAAACACAATTAGCCCTTATGAGAACAATGCTACGGACATTATTGGCTTTCGGCGTCCTTGGTATCCCTGTAACCATGACTGCCCAAAGCGAATTCAAACTTGAAGCACAAACGCTTGCAAATCCCGACAATGAACCGGCACCGGTTCATCCCATTCCACACGAACGCCAGTTGAAATGGAATGAAACAGAGTTTTACGCATTCTACCACTACGGTATGAATACGTATACCGGACTGGAATGGGGCAACGGCGACGAACCCGAAAGCGGATTCGCCCCGACAGCCGCTCCCAACCCCAGACAATGGCTTGAAGCTGCCCGGTCGGCCGGCATGAAAGGAGGCATAGCCGTTGTGAAACACCATGACGGTTTCTGCCTTTGGCCTACAGCAAGCACCTCACACAATGTTACCAACGGTGGAAATGACTTTGCAAGAAACACAAACATCCCCCGCGATTTCGCAGAAGCGGCCCGCGACCTGAACATGAAATACGGTTTCTATGTGTCGCCCTGGGACCGCAACTCCGCGCATTACGGTAAAGATACATACGTCAAAGAAGTATTCCTCCGCCAGTGCGCCGAACTGGCACAATACGGAACGGACCAGTTTGAGATGTGGTTCGACGGTGCCAACGGCGGAAGCGGATATTATGGCGGCGAAGGCGGCACACGCTCCATCGACGCCAGCACGTACTACGACATCCCCAACCTTCGCGATTCCGTACATAAGGTATGCCCCGACTGCGTGATGTGGGGCGTAGGAGGCGAGGCTCGATGGATCGGCAACGAAGCCGGATGGGCCGGTGAAACCTGCTGGAGCATGGGTACCGGTACGTCCGGAAACGAAAACGAATGGAAATGGAATCCTGGAGAGAGCGATGCCAAGGCCACCAACCGCGGATGGTTCTGGCACGACGGTGAATCCGTTCTCACTGCCGAGCGCCTGTTCCAAATGTATCTCGAAACAGTAGGCCGCAACGCCACACTCATCCTGAATCTCCCGCCCGACCGGTCGGGAAGTCTGCCCGCCGCTACAGTCAGCCGTTGCAAGGAACTGGGCGACATGCTGAAAAACAGACTGGGCAACGATCTGGCAACAAAAGCCACTGTCACAGCCAGCGAAGAGCGCACGGCGGGAGCTACACGCACGTATACGGCCTCCAATGTCATCGACGAAGACAAGGACACATACTGGGCCACAAACGACGGGACCACGTCGGCGACCCTCACGTTCGAATGGGACACTCCGCAAACGATTCGCTATGTCAGCATGATGGAGTATATCCGCAAAGGCCAGCGCATCAAGAATTTCAAGATAGAAACAAGCACTGACGGCAGCAACTGGATCCGCCAGGGAGGCAATATCCAGACCACAACCATCGGATACAAACGCATCCTACCCGTAAACGGTTCCACGTCGGCCAGCTACGGAAACGGTGTAAATGCCAAGTATCTCCGCATCACGATCGAAGACAGCAAGGCCTGCCCGCTGCTTCACACGGTGTCCATTTACTAACCCCATCAAAAACACAACGGACTTATGAATATAAAGAAATATATCGGACTGGCCGCGACGGTACTTCCGCTCGCAGCGGCGGCCCAGCTGAACATCGGCTTTGAAACAGCGGATACATATACAAACATCGGAGTTTACGACGCCTGGGAGGAATCTCCTTTCAGAACGGGACTGCTGCAAGGCAACATCCGGGTCATCACCAATGAACTGACGCAGGAAGACGAAATCCTCGGCAAAGCCCCCAACAGCACGGAAAAGATGCTGGCCGTCCAGTGCTCCCGTTTCGGCAGCAACACGTTCGGCGCCCGCATCGATTTGGCCGAACCGTTCGAACTGAACACAACGGCCAAATACGTACACGTCTTCGTCAACAAACCGACTACAGGACGCGTCATGCTCATCGGACTGGGCAAGCGCACGGACCGCGCCGGCCAATCGAAAGAGACAGAGCAGTTCTGGGAAGTATCCAACAGCAAGATTACAGCCAACAAGTGGAGCGATGCCGTCTTTTCCATCAAAGGTGCAGGAGGCATCGAGATACACAGTCTCGTTGTCGTACCTGAATGCGAATCCCCGCACAACCTGTCATCGGACTTCGCCGCCTACATCGACGAAATCGCCATCATGGGAACACCCACTCCCCGCGTCATCTACAGCGACTACCCGCTGAACTACGAGGAGACGCAGGCATCCGACAAGTCGGGTTACTATCTCAACTCCATCGCACTGAACGGCTCCGCCGACGGCAACCAGACCATCAGCGTGGGAAGCAAATCCCCGCAAATCATTTACCGCAAACAACTGGAAAACACATTCACGGCCAAGGCGGGCGAGACTCTGACCCCCGTGTTCTCATTCACGGGCAACTGGATGAACGGCTACGTCTACCTGGACCGTGGGAACGACGGTAAGTTCTCGGCCGAACTGAACAAGGATTATACAATCCCGGCCAGCAGCGACATCATGACCTACTCTTACGTGGAAACGGTTGAGAATACAGAAGGATACAAAAGCGACGGGACAAAAATCAGCGGAAGCGCCCGCAACTTCATGAACCCGCCAGCTTTCCGGCTTCCTGCCGACCTGCCCAACGGCTTCTACCGCATGCGTTTCAAAGTCGACTGGGGCAGTGTGGATCCCGCCGGCCGCAATACGGCTACCAACAGCATCGTGCAGAACGGAGGCATGATTGTTGATGTACGCATGAATGTGCACGGAGACGAAGTGACGGTAAGGCGCTCCGGCGGCCTCAACGGCGACATCATGAATGAAGACGGCACGGAGCTCATTACGAAAACCGTCAGGTTCGGCGAACCGATCACCATTGTCGCCAAACCGGCTTCCGACAACTTCCGGATATCCTATATCAAAGTGCGCCATGGCTACAACCTCACGGGTGACAGCCTCGTTCACGGCACGCCGCAATATACCGATATCATTTTCCCGGCCTTCCTGTTTAAAGACAACAAATACACCATTCCCGGCGAATACATAGACGGAGATGTGGAAATAGAGCCTTACTTCGTAGATCCGGGGACTGGAGAAGAACCCGGAGAGGACTACGTCCGCAATTTTCCCGACGACCTGATTGTGACACGTACCGACCGCAAACTCAACAGCTTTACTTTTACTGCCACTCAGGGTGGAACTTCTACCATCACCCTGCCCGAGGGCACCAACTACGTCTACCGGAACCTGACCGACAAGCAAGTGTCGGTCGTTCCCGGCGATGCCGTAGCGACAGCCGTTGACTACACAGGACGTGCCATGCACCATTATTTATACATCGACCTGAACAACGACGGCCAGTTCACCAGCCAGCTGGATGCCAATGGAATACCCGCGTTTACCAGCGAACTGGTATCCTACACCTGCTACAACCAGAAAAACAGTCTGGGCGAAACCATCTCCGCCCCTGGCAGTGTGTCTGTGGAATCCCTGCCCGCCTTCACGATTCCTTCCATCCTGCCCACCGGTATCTACCGCGCCCGACTGAAAGTGGACTGGAACAACATCGACCCAGCCGGCCACTGGAACGAGACGGAAGGAAACAAAATCAACGAAAACGGCGGCTATGTGGTAGACTTTCTGCTCAATGTGCACAACACAAAACACAAACTTGAACTGCTTACCACCAACGGTAGTATCCACGCCACCGGCAACGCGGCCCTGCCGCTCGCTCTGCCCACCTTCCAGTCTCTCAGCGTTGTCCCCACACCTGTCGCCAAAGGCTACGTAGCCGACAAGATGATCGTCAGGCACGGCCACAACTTCGATGGCCCTCAATATATCCATGGCAACCGCCAATGGAGCGAATATGAAGTAAAAGCCGGCAACTACACTCTTCCGGCCGACAGCGTAAACGGCGACGTAACCCTCACGGCCGACTTCAAGGCCGGAGAAGACGCCACATACGAACTGGTGTTCAGCGACGAGTTCAACGCTCCCGACGGCACACGCCCCGACCCGGAAAAATGGATATGCAGTCCCCGGCGAAGCTCGACCTGGAACCGCTGGATTGCCGACGACGAACGTGTAGCCTTCCTGCAAGGCGGACAACTCGTGACACGCGCCATCCCTAACCCGGACCCGACGAAGTACCAGGGTGACATGATTACCGGTGCCGTACAGAGCAGCGGCGGACGTTTCGGATTCCAGTACGGCAAGATAGAAGCACGTATCCTTACCAATCCGCACACCGGCAATTTCCCGGCATTCTGGATGATGCCCGACGATCAGACCGGCGGCTGGCCCGCCTGCGGCGAAATCGACATCTGGGAACAGATAGACAACCAGAACACGGCCTACCACACCCTCCACACCGGCTACAAGACTTCCATGTATTCCGCCAGCGAATACTGCGCCACCGACCGTTACCACACGTTCGGATTCGAATGGGACGCGGAAAAGATGATCTGGTATCTCGACGGCAAGGAAGTGGGCCGGTACCGGAAAGCCTCCAACTCCAATCCCTCCTCATGGCCTTTCGACAAGACGTTCTACATTATCCTGAACCAATCCGTAGGCAACAATTTCTGGGCCGCCAACGCCGACATCACCCACACGTATGAAACCCGCTTCGACTGGGTACGCGTATATCAGACAAAGAACGACGAAACTGCCATCAGAGAGATTCGGGAAAACGACACGGTCGACATCCATGTCGGCAACCGTACCATCACAATCACTACGGCAACTCCCGTTCCCGTCTGCGCAAGTACCCTCGCCGGACAAGCCCTGTTCAAGGGCATTGTAAACAGCCGCCAGGAAATATCCGTTCCTCAGGGCATCTACATTGTCAACAACCGGAAAGTGATGGTTCCGTAACGCCCCATCTCACTATACAAGAGGCCGACCGCCGACGTAAGAGAGGTGACCTCGTTGCTTATCTTCCCTTCTCCAATGATTACCGTCATGAAAAAAACGTCCATCTTCTTTCTGATGCTGCTGTCAGTCACGATAGTAGCCGCACAACAGGTACTGAGAATACCTTACGGCAACAAGACCATCTACGGCATCATAAGCCGCCCCGCCCCTTCCTCCGGCACATCCAAAAACAAAGTGGCCATCATCAGCCACGGGTTTAACGGCAGCCACCACTTCGGAAGAGATTATTTCCAGACACTCAACAAACTGGGATACCAGGTATACACGTTCGACTTTCCCTGCGGTTCCGTCCGTAGCAACACGGACAGCAACACCATGAACATGTCGGTACTCGACGAAAAGGAATGCCTGAAAGCCATCGTCAGATATTTCCGGAAACAGAAAGACACAGACAAGAACAACATCGTGCTGATAGGCGAAAGCCAGGGAGGACTTGTCTCCGCACTGGCTGCAGCCGAACTGAAAAAGCAGATCAGTGCGCTGGTACTCATTTATCCGGCCTTCTGCATCCCTGACAACTGGAACGGGCGGTATCCGACCGCCGAGGCTATCCCCGACACCACCTACATATGGAACGTCCCGCTGGGCCGGAGGTTCTTTCTCGAGATCCACGACATGAATCCGTTCGACATCATCGATGCCTACAAAGGTCCCGTACTCATCGTCCACGGCGATCGGGACCCCATTGTACCGGCAGTCTACTCGGAAAAGGCAAAGGATGCTTACAGGAAGGCCCGGCTGGAAATCATTCCCGGAGCCGGACACGGCTTCAACCCTCAGCAGCGGGTTATATCCAACAGTTTGGTTGAACGTTTCCTGCAGGACATACACTGACGCAATATAGCCCAACCTAATATTTTGCCATCCGAACGAAAAGCACTAACTTTGCAGTGCCGATTGTAAGCAGCGTTTTGTAATCCTCATCGGAGGGCATGACATATATGGCCGGATAAGATGACTGGGTAAAACCTCGAATCTTATGCGGCTCTTTTTATGTTCAACCTTCCATGAAGACGTAACGTATGCAACGCGATTCAGTCGATCTGGGGACCGTAGAGATACCCCGCCTTTTCAGAATCTATTTCATCCCCACTCTTCTGGGAATGCTGTCCTTGTGCGCAGTGACGGCAACCGACGGCATATTTGTGGGACGTGGCGTGGGCAGCGACGCCCTTGCCGCCGTAAACATCTGTATCTCACCCACGATGGTCATCATGGGCATCGGGCTCATGCTCGGCATGGGAGCGTCGGTGGTCTCCTCCATCCACCTTGCCAACGGCAATGTAAAAGCCGCCCGGCTGAATGTAACCCAGGCATTGCTGCTCGCCACCCTTATCGTGGCCTTGTTTCTTCTGACAACTCTTGCATCTCCCGAGGCCACAGGCCGTCTGCTCGGCAGTTCCGAATCGCTCATGCCACTGGTAACCGCATATATGCCCTGGATATTCCTTGCCTGCCTGTTCCAGGTATGGGGAGCCATCGGCCTATTTATCGTACGGCTCGACGGATCGCCCAAATACGCCATGTGGTGCAACGTGCTGCCCGGCTTGCTTAACGTTCTGCTCGATTATCTTTTCATATTTCCCCTGCAAATGGGGATAAGAGGGGCCGCCCTCGCCACCTGCATAAGTTGCGCCGTGGGAGGCGTGATGATAATGGGATATCTGGGTGTCTTCGCCGCCACTCTGCGGCTAATCAGAATAAAGCTCAGCCGCAAAAGCATGGCACTGACCTTCCGCAACATCGGCTACCAATGCAAAATAGGCATTTCAGCACTGCTGGGCGAAGCAACCATGGGAGTACTGATGCTGACGGGCAACCTGGTGTTCATGCGCTACATGGGAAACGACGGTGTGGGAGCTTTCAGCATAGCATGCTACTATTGCCCCTTTGTCTTTATGATAGGCAATGCCATCGCACAATCGGTACAGCCCATCATCAGCTACAATTACGGACTCGGATGCCGGCACAGAGTCATGGCCGCCGAACGACTCGCCATATTTTCGGCCATCGTCTGCGGTCTGACCGTGACCGCGCTGTTTGTATTCGCCCCGACAACGATGGTACAGCTCTTCCTTGACGGAGACCTGCCGGCAACAAGAATAGCCATAGCCGGCTTTCCTCTTTTTTCCGCTGCATTCGTATTCTTCATCTTCAACCTCACGGCCATAGGTTATTTCCAGAGCGTAAAAAGAGTCATGCCGTCAATCGTATTTGCCCTGCTGCGCGGTACATACCTCATTCCCGTGTTCATAATCATGCCTGAGATATTCGGCAACTCCGGTATATGGCTGTCCTTGTTCGTCTCCGAATCACTCACGTCGCTGTGTATCGTTATGTTCTATCTACACAATAAATAAATAGGAATCATTATCAGCCATCCACTCCGCTCCTACTCCAAACAATTACTCCTATTATACAACATATTACATTCAGTCCACATAAATCAGCAAGAAGCTGTACAGTCAGTTTTTCTTCCATTAAGATTTTATGGACGGTTCGTCCAGCTTTGTTCAACACCGTGTGGACAACTTGTACAGTGCCTGTTGTACAGAGTGTACAATGCCTGTTGTACAAAGTGTACAATGCCTGCTGTACAAAGTGTACAATGCCTGCTGTACAAAGTGTACAGCAACTGCTGTACAAAGTGTACACAGCCTATTGTATACCGAATAAGCTCACTAAATTTGCACCTAAGAATGAAACTGAATAGAGAGTCAGCGAGTGCGCAACTCGACCTTGATGATGCGATCCGTAATACCTTCGGATGCCGGTTCGGGAACATTCAGCGTCAGGATACCGCCCCTGACCGTATGCTTTATCTCTTCTCCGCCGGGGAAAGTTCTCACAGCCTTTATCTTCTCAGTTACAGGCAGAGTGAGACATCCCGACAGGGTGTCGTTGAGCAAGTGCACATACAGATGCGTGCCCTTTCTGGTTGATACGACATTCTCACCGTCGCCGACCTGTCCGGCTGTGGTCCCGTAAATGGATTCGCCGTTCTCGCGCAACCATTTACCCATCTCTTTCAACCGTTCCAAAGCCGTTGCGGGCAGGTTGCCGTCGGGCTGCGGACCTATGTTCAACAGAAGATTGGCTCCCTTGCCGGCCGTACGCACCAGCAGACGAATCAGTTCGGCGGCAGATTTATAGTTCTGGTCAGTGACTTTATACCCCCACATCCCGTTCATCGTCTGACAGGTTTCAAGCGGCAGGCGGCTCACGGACTGTCCCGACAAGCCGGCACGGTTCTCGCCCGGCACATCACGTTCGAACAACTGTATGTCTTCACCCGGATAGGGCGCACGGTGGTGGTTGTTCCCTACAAGACAAGCGGGCTGCAACTTGTGAATCATTTCATATTGAGAGGACAGTTGCCAGTCGAATGGCACCGAATCTTGGTCGTGGTCCCAATGCCCGTCGAACCAGATGGCTCCGATACGACCGTACTTGGTGAGGATCTCCGTCAGCTGGCGGTTCATAAAAGCGTAATAGGAAGTCCAGTCCGCCCGGGCCGGATTCTTTCCAGTCCGGGTCCCAGTCCGCCCCATCGGATAATCCTCGCGCATCCAGTCTATGTGGGAGTAATAAAGATGTAGCCTCATCCCCTGGACATGGCAGGCGTCTGCCAGTTCTTTCACCACGTCGCGCCTGAACGGGGTGTGCATGATGTTGAAGTCGCTCTCCGCCGTGTCCCACATGGAGAAACCATCGTGATGGCGGGAGGTGAAACAGACATACCGCGCACCGGCATCCTTGAAGGCCGATACCCAGGCGTCGGCATCAAAGTCGTGGGGATAAAAGGCATTCGCCGCCTTGGCATATTCCAGCCGGTCTATGCCGGCGTTCTGCATATACCACTCGCCCTGACCGAACATGGAGTAGATGCCCCAATGCAGGAAGATTCCGAACTTGGCATCGGAGAACTCGTTCCGGCTCTCCTCCGCAGACTGTGGTTGAAGCACCTGCGCACCGGCATGCAGACTGATTCCCAACAACGATATCAATAATACTACCTTGATGTTTTTCATGATACAATACTTTTTATCACAACAGATTTTATTCCTTTGCCGGCAGGGACACGGACGTTCTTTCAAATCATTCCCTGCTGTTTCAGTTCTTCCACGGCATCCTCCAACTCGGCGTACCAGGCTTCACCGAAGCGGCGTATCAACGGGGCTTTCAGGAACCGATAGACCGGAAGGTCCAGCTGACGCCCTTTCACTACAGCCATCTTGCAAACGTCCCAACGGTTGTAGTTCAATGCCACGCAGTCGCCTATCTTTTTCAGCCGGATGGGATAAAGGTGACAGGATATGGGCTTATAGAAACGACTCTTGCCTTCGCGGAAGGCCTTTTCCAGCGCACAATAGCAGGAACCGTCCTCGCCATAGCACGTGAACACGCAATCCTTTCCGTTGACAATACTGGTCACCAGGTCGCCCTCCTCGTCGGTGTAGACCACTCCCTGACGGTCGATTACAGCCTGTGCCGAAGCTGATAACATGGGCCACACCACGGGCAACGCCTCTTCCAGTTCGGCCACTTCCTCCAACTCCACCGGTGCTCCGGCATCGCCTTCGATACAACACTCCCCCTTGCATGCGCCCAAGTCGCAACAGAACTTCTCGGTAAGACAGTCGACGGAAATTATCGTATCGTCAATCTGAATCATCGGTATGCGGTTGTCACTCATCTTCTTACCAGTTTACAGGCGTTTTACCATGCTGTTCCAGATAGGCGTTCGCCCGGCTGAAATGCTTGTTCCCGAAGAAGCCGTGGAAAGCGGACAAGGGCGACGGATGGGCCGAGGCAAGCACCAGATGGCGGTTGCGGTCGATAAAGGCTCCCTTCTTCTGCGCGTATGAACCCCACAGGATAAACACCAGTTGCTCGCGCTTTTCGGCCAAAGCCTTGATGGCCGCATCTGTAAATTCTTCCCATCCCTGCCGTTGGTGCGATCCGGCCTGATGTGCCCGCACGGTCAGTGTGGCATTGAGCAACAGAACGCCTTGTTCGGCCCATCGGGTCAGATTGCCCGTGACAGGAACCGGCACGCCCAGATCGCTCTGAATCTCCTTGAAGATGTTCTGCAGAGAAGGCGGGAAGGGCACTCCGTCGTTCACGGAGAAACAAAGTCCGTGTGCCTGATCGGGACCGTGATAGGGGTCCTGCCCTATAATCACGACTTTCACCCGGTCGAACGGACACAGATTGAAAGCATTGAAAATGAGTTTACCCGGAGGATAACAGGTCGTGCTACCGTATTCATTGCGTACAAAGTCGGTAAGCCTCACGAAATAAGGTTTCTCAAACTCGTCTGCGAGATGCTGTTTCCAGCTCGCCTCTATCTGTACGTTCATAGGCTCTTATGCTTTTCCGTTTTTCTTCCGCACAAAGATACGATATAAATCGGCACGAAAGAGGCATCCGGCAAAGAATATTGCAAACAAGCGACAAAGAGGTTCTCTCCCTTTCCCACACGACACCGAATCCCCCAAAAAGGCGGCGCCTCCGGATACTTTTCCGAAGACGCCTGTTCATTCTGGTGAAATGAAAAGCAGTATTTTACTTGAACATGTACTTTCTAATCAGTTTCTGCATATCTGCGGGAGGCTCTTGGTTAGCCTTGCACTTGTCCACGACATAGTTCGTCAGTTCGGCCGGTATATCCGTGACCTTCTGCCATTCGGCAGTGAGCCTGGTCCACCGTCCCTTGAAATTGTTCTTGTCCACCACAACGATTGCATCCTTGTCTGTCTTGCGCCCCATTTCCGTATAGACTCCGTCCTTGCTGTAAGTGTAGGTTCCATATTCATGAGGAAGGATGCAGACAGTGCCGTCTTTCTTTTTTACGATTTCGGCACAGGAGTATTCTCCGTCCGCGCCGTATACCTTAACTTGTGTATAAGTATCGCCGCAGTTTGTCTTCTCCTCTCCGTCCCACTGCATCGATTTCATCAGCCACACGCCGACGAGATACTTGTTCTCCACCTGTTTTCCTCGCGCCATCAACTTGCCGGCATTCATCAATGCCATGAGCGCTACGAGGCACATTACACTTGCCTGTTTCAGAAAATTCTTTTTCATACGTAATTGATTTAAGAAATGAATAAAAAAACATTGTCTGTTCACAATGCAAATGTATCATCTCTCCGACGGGTGCCCAAAGAAACGGCTTGGCAAATCATTGGCATCTCGCGTCGGGAGTGCCGACAAAGTTTGCAAGATTTGGCAAACGACTTATAATGAAAGGATAAAATCATCCCAGTTCCTCGATCCTCCGTTACGGCCAAATACTTTTTTATACAGTCTGTTCCGTATACTGCTGATGGTGCTGATGTCTTTGCAGAGCACCTCGGCCATCTCGGAAGGAGAGAAACGCAACTTAATGAGCAGGCATACGCGATATTCCACCGTCGACATCCGGCACAGCCCGGGCAACCGGCGGAAAAAATCGGCATACACAGGTTTCATTTCCCGCTCTATCGCCTCCCAGTCTTCCGGCTTCAGGAGTTCACCGGCAACCACACGGCAACGGAACGAGACAAACCAATCGGAAGCGAAAAAGTCTTCCTCCACCTGTCTGAGGGCGCTCTGCACGAGTTGCGGCCTCTGCGTCTGTTCTTCCGTTATCTGCCGCAACTGCCGTTCTACGCGCTTCTTGCGGCGGACCAGACGGTACACATAATTCAGGGTAAGAAGGACGACAATGGCCAGCACGGCGAGTACGAACGTAAGACGGTGATTTGTCGAGCGGAGCTCACGCTCGGATACGGACAACACGTAGCGCATCACCTCTCCGTCGGCATCGCTGATGTCGTGACTGATGATGTCGCGGATTTCCTCCATACGGTTCCTGCTCATTTCGTTATTCCGTATCCACGTATACAAAACTCCGTTTTGCTGTATCACCAGCGCCGTATCGTTTTCCTTCGTCAGCGGCCGGGGACTTCCGTCCTCGAAATACAGCCACTCGCCGTGTCCCTTATTGATGAGTTCGAACGTTCCCTTCCTCAGAGGAATGATAACGATGCCGGAAGGAGTGGATTGCAGACGGCATTCATAGAAAGTCGTGTCTCTGTCATCGAAGATGCGACTATAGGTCATACCGTCCGACGGAAACAAATGCTCCTGGCCAAAGGGATACATCACACGGGAAAGCGTCCACGCTCCCGGCAATCCGTACAAGACCGGTTCCGACGCCTTGTCCCGGCAACCGCCGAGCAGGAACAGAGAAAGCAGGAAAAACGGTGCGTATTTCATAATAACAAGACGAGGTTATGTGTGACAAAGGTAATGAAAAAAGCCGTGTCGGGACAGGTCCGGCACGGCTTTGTTTATTATATTATAGTATCAGACGCAGAATCAATCCTGAATCAGGTTCTTGCCCGTCATGTCTGCCGGTTGCTCCAGTCCCATGATATGAAGGATGGAGGGAGCCACGTCGGCCAGTATACCGTCCGAAACACGCGCCTCCTTGTTGGCCGTCACGTAAATAAACGGTACGGGATTCAACGAGTGCGCCGTGTTGGGCGTGCCGTCCTCGTTGACTGCATTATCGGCATTACCGTGGTCGGCGATGATGATGGTCTCGTAGTCGGTGGCCTTGGCCGTCTCCACCACTTCCTTCACACATTCGTCCACGGCTTTTACTGCTTTCTCTATCGCACCATAGATGCCCGTGTGTCCCACCATGTCTCCGTTGGCAAAGTTCACAACGATAAAGTCGTACTTGTCTTCCTTGATGGCAGCCACCAGTTTATCCTTTACCTCGTAGGCACTCATCTCGGGTTGCAGGTCATAGGTAGCCACCTTGGGAGAAGCTACCAGAATACGCTCCTCACCTTCGTAGGGAGTCTCACGTCCGCCGTTGAAGAAGAACGTCACGTGGGCATACTTCTCCGTCTCGGCCGTGTGCAACTGTTTCAGCCCCTTGGCGCTGATGTATTCGCCCAGCGTATTCTCCACGTTCTCTTTCGGGAACAGGATGTGTACGCCCGTAAAGCTGGCGTCATACGGAGTCATGCAGTAATACTGCAGACCGGGAATCGTCATCATGCCCTGCTCCGGCATATCCTGCTGCGTCAGCACGATAGTGAGTTCCTTGGCACGGTCGTTGCGGTAATTGAAAAAGATCACCACATCGCCCTCCTTGATGGTTCCGTCCACAGTGGAATTGTTGACGGGCTTGATGAACTCATCGGTCACACCTTCGTCATACGACTCCTGCATGGCGGCCACCATATCCGCGGCCTGCTTACCCTCGCCCTTCACGAGCAGGTCGTATGCTTCTTTCACGCGTTCCCAGCGCTTGTCACGGTCCATGGCGTAGAAACGTCCTACGATGGACGCAATCTTACATCCCGTCTTGTCGCACTCGGCCTGAAGCTGTTCGATAAATCCCTTTCCGCTCTTCGGATCGGTGTCGCGCCCATCCATGAAGCAGTGCACATACGTATTGGCGATGCCATAGGTTTTGGATATACCGCAGAGAGTAAACAGATGGTCAAGAGAAGAGTGTACGCCGCCGTTGGAAGTCAGCCCCATCAGGTGCACGCTCTTACCATTGTTCTTCGCATATTCATATGCCGAAACGATCTCGGGATTCTTCAGGATGCTGCCGTCGGCACAGGCACGGTTAATCTTCACAAGGTCCTGATACACGATGCGCCCCGCACCGATGTTCAGGTGTCCCACCTCGGAATTACCCATCTGTCCGTCGGGCAGACCCACGTTCTCACCGGAAGCCTGCAACTGAGAAACCGGATAGTTCTGAGCCAAATAGTCCATATAAGGAGTCGGCGTATTGAAGATTACGTCTCCCTTGCCGTGACTGCCGATGCCCCAACCGTCGAGGATCATCAAAAGAGCTTTCTTTGCCATAATTCTTTATGTTTTAATAATTACCATTCTTTCTGTCTGCAAATTTAAAAATATAAATCGAGAATATGATTTTCCACCAGCCAAAAAAATCAGAACCATACAGACTATAACAAGAAAAGAGACGAGTCTTTGCCTTTTTATCTGACAGGGATACGGGGGCAGCAAAAAAACAATGAGGTGCCATTTTGTTTTTAAGACACTATCGAAACGGCATGGAACAATTGCAGGACTATATAAAATATGAGGCTGTGTGCGCAGCCTCTTTCTTTTTTAACATTCCAGCCCCCACACAAACTCATTTCATTCCGCACGGCGGCATTGCAGCAATGCCGCCGCAAACCATCCCAACACAAGCAGGCGTACAGGCAGGGAAAACACGACCGGGAAGGTAAGGGCAAAGAATGCCAGTTGGGCATGGACCAGACGCAACGTACGCAGGGGACTGACATGCTCGGCCAGCAGACGGGAGTAACAGCGGGACAAGCCGACGAGCAAGCGGTTGTGGCAGAGCGCCGCCTTCAGGGTGTCGCAAACGGAAGTGCGGAAACTTACGGTCTTGCCGACCGGCGTCATCGTTACGGGAAGAGTTATTTCTTTTTTCATCGTCATATAGTGTTTAAGATTTGTCTGACGATGCAAAGATGCGGATGCTCCGTGTCAGAATACGACACTAACCGAACTTTTTTGTTAAAAGCACAGACTTTTCACAGAGATAGCGACGAAGTTCTTCCGGCGCCACGACCTCCACGTCCTCGAAAACCCCGAGAATGAAACGCCCCACGCCCGTAAAACTGCATACTTCCGTCTGCAACAACCAATGCTCCGGCCCGTCGGGCTGGAGCCGTTCACTGCCTACGGGATATTCCTCACGCAACAGGTTGACGGCCAGCCGTCCGAGACGCAATGTAACAGAGCAACGTTCCTCGCCGCTGAAACGAAACAGATCCGTGTACACAGGACGGTGCTCCTCCTCGTGACTCCAGAGCAGGTCGAGCACCTCTACCCGTCCGATGCGCGTCACCTTGAATGTCTTGTTCATCCGACTGGCAGGCTCGTAGCAACGCACCTCGTTGTTGTTGCTCAGGAACAGATAAGGCTCCACGACGCGGTCGCCCGACTGCCGGCTGTTGGACGAACTGTAGCCCCGCAGCACCACCTGTCTCCGCTCGCGGATGGCCTCATAAAGCGCCTGCAGGTTGTCGGCCAGCCTCCTGTCCGCCTCCGTTTCGTTTACGATGCCGAAGTCGTACAGCCGTTCCATCTTGCGCCGCAGCGTACGTGCCTGTATGTTCGTGTCGGCCAGTGTGTCCAGCACGTAGCGCAGCGTAATGGCTTCGTCGTCGGTGAAGTGTACCATACTGGAAATCTCGCGGAAGAAAGGCGAGGACTTGTCCAGCCGGTAAACGTTGCCGCTCTGTTTCACAACCTCGAATCCCAGGTCACGGAACAATTCGATGTAGCGATACACTGTCCGGCGACTCATATCGAGTTTCTCACAAAGCTGCTCGATGCTGTACGTGCGGTTCTGCGTGAGCAAAACCATCAGTCGCAGCTGACGTTCAAACTTTCCCAGTTCCATACGTCATCAGTCCTCCGTAAAAAGTTCCAGCTGTCCGTCACCGCCCAGCAAGTTAAATGTCATCCGGTGGTAGGGCGTCGTCCCGTACTGCCGGATGGCATCGCGGTGCGCCCGCGAGGGATAGCCCTTGTTCGAGTCCCATCGGTAGACAGGATACTCCGCGTGCAGGCGCCGCATGTAATCGTCGCGGTACGTTTTGGCCAGAATGGATGCGGCGGCGATGCTCATATACTTGCCGTCGCCCTTGACCACCGTCGTGTGCGGGATGCCGGCATAGGGCTTGAAACGGTTGCCGTCGACAATCAGATGCTCCGGGCGCACGGCCAGTGCATCCACGGCGCGATGCATGGCCAGAAAGGAAGCGTTCAGGATGTTGATTTCGTCAATCTCCTGCGGCGAGACGACGCCTACGGCCCACGCCACGGCATCGCGCTCAATCTGTTCGCGCAGCAGGTAACGCCGCTTCTCGGTGAGTTGCTTCGAGTCATTGAGCATTTCGTTCTCGTAACCGGGCGGCAGGATGACCGCCGCCGCATACACCGCACCGGCCAGACAACCACGTCCGGCCTCGTCGCAACCGGCCTCCACGGCATTCTCAAGTAAAAAGGGAAGTAACATGGATACAAAGATAGGAAGATTTATTGGGGGTTCGGCAAAAAAAGCCGACCTTTGCAACGACAAACACAACAAAACCATCATCGTATCATGAAAAAGACATTCATAGCCATGACCGCCTGCCTGCTCTGCACCACCGTTGCACGGACACAGGGTACGGCCGAAGACTACAACCGCGCCTACTCCCTGCGCACGAAATACAGTGCCGCGCGCGTGACACACAGCGACGTACAGCCGCAATGGATTCCCGGAACAGACTGCTTCTGGTACATGCGCCACACGACAGAACAGGACGAGTATGTTCGCGTCGAGGCAGGACGCAACCGTATCACTCCGCTCTTCGACACCCGCCGCCTGGCGGAAGCCCTGACGAAGCTGAGCGGACGCGAAGCAAAGGCCGACCGTCTGCCCATACGGAACGTCCAGGCCGGAGAAAAAGGCGAAACCCTCCGCTTTGAATTCGACGGGCGACGGTGGGAATACGACATCCGCCGCAACCGCCTGGAGGAAAAAGAACGCATCCGCCGCGCCGGCCACGGACGCCACTGGATGGAGCGCGATGACGAGCGCGAAGGCAACCCCGTAGAGTCGCCCGACCGACGTTATACGGCCTACATCAAAAACGACAACGTATACGTCCGCGAACAGGCCACGGGCCGTGAACAAGCGCTGAGCAACGACGGTACGCCCGGCAACTACTACTCCGCGCGCCTCCAGTGGTCGCCCGACTCACGCTGTATCCTCTCCTGCCGCATCCGCCCCAGCGAAAAACGCTACGTCTACTATGTCGAATCCTCGCCACGCGACCAATTGCAACCCCGGCTCCACAAGCAGGAATACGCCAAACCCGGCGACGAACTCCCTTTCAAGGTACCCTGCATCTTCCATGTCGGCGACGGACGACGCCTCATCCCCTCCACTGAACTCTTCGACCGCCAGTACGCCATCGAATGGTTGCGCTGGGATGCCGACAGCCGTGCCGTCACCTTCGAATACAACGAACGTGGACACAAGACCTACCGCCTGCTCGAACTCTCGGCCGAGGACGGTACCGTGCGCACCCTCATCGAGGAGAAACAGGAGAAATACGTCAACTATCCCCTCCTCTACCGCCACCATCTGCGCGACGGACACCGCATTCTCTGGACCAGTGAGCGCGACAACCACAACCACCTTTACCTCTACGACCGCACCCGCCCCGACAGCCCCGTGCAGGTGACCCGCGGACCCTGGTATGTACGTGAGATACAGTATGTCGACGAGGAGCATGGCCAAATCTATTTCTCCGCCAACGGTGTCAACCCCGATGAAGATCCCTACCTCATCCATTACTACCGTGTCAACTTCGACGGCAGCGGCTTCACCGCCCTCACACCCGAGGAAGGCATGCACCGTGCCTGGTACTCCCCCGACCTACGCTATATGGTCGACGTCTACTCCACCATCGAGTGCCCCCCCGTCGCCGTCCTGCGCGACGCTTCCGACGGACGCATCCGCCTCACCCTCGAGCAGGCCGACATCTCCGCCCTTACGGCCGACGGCTGGCGCGCGCCCGAGGTGTTCAGTGCCCCCGGCCGCGACGGCATCACCCCCATGTGGGGCCTTATCTACCGCCCCACGAACTTCGACCCCTCGCGCCGCTATCCCGTCATCGAATACATCTACTCCGGCCCCGGCAGCCACTACGTACCCAAGGAATTCACCCCCTACAACTGGTGGATGACCTCGCTGGCCGAACTCGGCTTCATCGTCGTCCAAGTCGACGGAATGACCACCTCTTTCCGCTCCAAGACCTTCGAGGAAGTCTGCTACAAAAACCTCAGCGACGCCGGTCTGCCCGACCACATTGCCTGGCTTCGCGCCGCTGCTGCACGCTACCCCTACATGGACCTCGACCGCGTAGGCATCTTCGGTTGCTCGGCCGGTGGACAGGAATCTACCACCGCCGTCCTGCTTCATCCCGAATTCTACAAAGCCGCCTACTCCGCCTGCGGTTGCCACGACAACCGCATGGACAAAATCTGGTGGAACGAGCTCTGGATGGGCTACCCCGTCGACGAATCCTACGCCGCCTGCTCCAACGTCGAGATGGCTCACAAACTGCAACGCCCGCTGATGCTCGTCGTGGGCGAGATGGACGACAACGTCGACCCCGCCTCCACCATGCAGGTGGCCGACGCGCTCATCCGCGCCAACAAGGATTTCGAGCTCGTCGTCATCCCCGGCGCCCGCCACACGATGGGCGAAAACTACGGCGAGCACAAGCGCTACGACTTCTTCGTGCGTCATCTTTTAGGCGTCACCCCGCCCGCGTGGAGTGAAGTGAAGACGCACTGACCGACGCCACCAGGAAAAAAATGAAGAGGCTGTCTAACAAGTTTAGGCGGCCTTTTTCTCTTTATGGTGCAGGCAAAA
>CAMWUI010000019.1 GCA_947177395.1 uncultured Paraprevotella sp. | reverse complement strand
TTCTATTGCCATTGGCTTTATCCCGTCCCCTTCCTGGACGTGGGGGAATTTATAAATTTATTTAAAGAATAAAGCTTCTTTAAAATGTCTGTTATTCTGTTGAATTTGGCATGAATTCCGATGATTTTTCGCAATGTATGTGAAATGTGCGGCTATTTTTATTTGGAATAGTAATCTGTCCTTTATATTTGTCTTGTGTCCTTGAGGAGAGAGGCACAGGATATGTTTAATTTTAAAAAAACTGTTTATGTTATACAAATTTTTATTTCCGCAGCGCCCTTCAACCTGGACAGGTTCGTTGATTGTATTAATCGCCCGTGTAGGATTTGGTTTGTTGTTGCTGTGGCATGGACTGGGAAAATGGAATGATTTTCAGGAACTGTCTCTTGTGTTTCCCGATCCGTTGGGAATTGGGTCTAACTTGTCTCTTATGTTGGCTATTTTTGCCGAAGTGATTTGTTCGGTGGCATGTATTGCAGGTTTGTTCTATCGTCTCGCCTTGCTCCCGATGATATTTACCATGGGGATGGCCTTTTTTGTCATTCATGCCGGTGACCCGTTTTCTGTTAAAGAGTTGGCGTTGGCTTATCTGGTTGCATATTGCTTGATGTGGTTAGCCGGTCCGGGACGTTTTTCATTGGATTCACTATTGACAGCTCCTTGCAGAAAAAATAAAAAGTGATACCGAACCGGTTACCATCCGGTAGTGTCCCATCCAGCGGCCTTGTACCATTTATATGCGTGCAAGGCTTTGTTTAAATCAGGGGAAATATATTTTTCATTGGGAATGAACATGGTAATTCCGCTGTAAAGCGACAAATCCCGGACGCGATTGTCAACAGCCGTAAAACTGGTTAGCCATGTAGGAGTGGCCCGTCGGAAAGGTACGGCCTCTTCCAATGCCGTATGCCATGCGTCGTATTCTTCCTCGGGGAGATAGCGGTGCATGATTCCGTTCATGTCGAAAAACTCGGGCTTGTAACCGGTAGTGCGGTGGAAGGCATAATAAGCCTGTACGTCTTCCGTGCTCAAAGTCATTCTGTCATTGCATCGGGGAGTCAGATGTTGTCGGGTGAGTGTGGCCAGTCGTTCCGTACGGTCGGTACGGATAGCTGAGATCAGCATTCCATAGCTTGTTTCGTAATAGGAGAAATAGTTGTTCACGATACCGGCCACATCCGTCGGGGATTGAAACATGGAGGGTATGACGGTGTGATACGGGGCACCGGGGCCGGGGGTCTCTGCCGGTGAACCGATAATATAATCCGTGACATCTTTCAGTTCGTAGGCCACTTCTATACTTTGCATCAAGCAGGCATCAAACATGATAAAGTCTGTGTGGGGATGATGGCTTAAAATATGTGACAATGTCGTTATTTCCATTTCTTTACCGGAATTGGAGTAGGTGTTCTGCTCATTGTCTATACCGAACGAACGGGGCTGTGTTGTGCGTGCGGAACTCGCTGCCGGAGACCATCCGCTGCCGTGTGACCATAGGACAAGCCCATAGTTGTTGGCCGGATAAGCCGTGAAAATGTCGGTCAGGACATCTTCCATACGAGTGGAATCCGTACTGCAAAAATCTTCGTTGTATTCCCGGAGTTGCTGTATTCCATTACGGTCTATCCTGTAGAGACGGGGTCTCTTTGTGTCATCGAGAAAAACAACTATCTGTTGCCCTGGAGACAGTTGTGCAGTCCCGCGTGTCATTTCGGCCAAATCACCTTGTACAACCCCGCTCAAAGAGTTCTCGGCAGCCATATATACAATGACGGTTTTGCTGGAAAACTTTTCATTTTCTTTTATGGGGTCATCCTGACAGGCTCCCAATGCAGTGCATACAATGATGGTGAGAAGTATACGGAACTTTGTCATAGTTGCAAAAGTACTAAAAACAATTATATATTTAATTATGAAAAGGTAAATATCATCTTAAGAAAAGGCGTATTATGGGGATTATTTGTATATTTGCCGATAAATGTCCCGCAAAGGGCGTTATAGTATTTTAATTAACCCTTTTTATTATCTACATGAGAAACAAATTTTCTATTTTATTGATGGCGATGATGATGTGCTTCGGCGTATCCCGAGGTGCGGAGATCATTAACCTTACTCCCCGTCCGGCACAGCTTGTCAAAGGAACCGGTGAGTTGGAACTTACGGCAGGGATGAAGGTCGGTTATGCAGCGGATCTTCCTGAACCGATGATTGCCGAAGTGACTAAATTTGTCAATGCGCTGAATGTTGCCACAGGACTTGGTGTTGTGGCTGAAGTTGGCGAAGGGCCGGTTCAAGTGTCGCTTGACAAAACCATTCCGGCAGAAGGCTATGTGCTGAATGTTACGAATGTGAGTGCAGAAGTCAAGGCTTCGACGGCTGCAGGGCTCTTCTATGCGTTCCAGACCGTTAAGAAACTCCTGCCTGTCAATGTGATGGCGGGGGTGAGTGGTAGCGAATCTGTTGTATACGCGCTTCCTGCGGTTGAAATAACCGATGCACCTCGTTATGAGTATCGTGGCTACATGCTTGATGTCAGCCGTCATTTCTTTAGTGTGGAACAAGTAAAGAAAATGCTGGACGTGATGGCTATGTACAAGTTAAACCGTTTTCATTGGCATCTGACCGACGATCAAGGATGGCGTATGCCTGTTCCCAACTATCCGAAACTTACGAACGAGGGTGCTACGAACCGTAATATTCTGCGTACGGATTTTGACGAGCAGCGTCAGTGGCGTGAGGGGTTGGATGTGAGTTATGGCCCTTATGCCTATACCATAGATGAATTGAAAGAAGTGGTGGCTTACGCCAAGGAGCGCCATATTGAGGTGATGCCGGAGATAGACATGCCGGGGCACATGGTGGCCGCCATTCACGCCTATCCGGAATTTAGTACCGACCCGGAAAGCAAGATAGCCATTGCTGCAGGGGTAGATCTTAATTCAGAACCGGTGGCAGGCAATGTCGCCTCTCACTTTACTCACAATATTTGGAATATCGGAGGTGTTTCACGCGATGTGCTTGATGTGTCCAATCCCCAGGTTCTCCAATTCGTTAAGGAAGTCGTGGACGTATTGGCCGACGTATTTCCTTATGAATACATTCATATCGGAGGTGACGAGTGTCCCACTTACGCATGGGAGCAGAGTGCGTCGTGCCAGGCGTTGAAGAATGAGCTCGGTCTGGGAAGTTTCCGTGCGTTGCAATCATGGTTTACCAAACAAATTGCCGATTATGCCGCCGAACGATATGGACGTAAGGTTATGGGATGGAATGAACTTGTGACAGCCGGCGGTGTCGACCTGAACGCGACACGCTCGCTCGATCCCGTCATCATGTGCTGGGTGGGAGCGAATAATGCGGCCAACGTGTCTCAGCAGAATGGTCTAAAGCATATCTTTACTCCGCATGACGGCGGTTATTATATAAATCGTTGTTATCGTGGTTTTGACAAAGTCGGAGCTGTAGGAGATGGTTCTATCAGTCTTTCTTATAATACGAATCCTCCAGCCACGGATCTTTGTATCGGTGTGCAGGGTACGTTCTGGTGTGAACAGGTCGACCGTGACCGTGACCTCGAATACCTGACCTTGCCCCGTCTGCTTGCCATAGCCGAGCATGGATGGACTCCTGCTGAGTTGATGAATTACGATGATTTTATGGAGCGCGCCTGTGCTGATTCCGTGTTGTTGAATCAGGCCGGTTATAATTATGGTCGTCATCAGCTTATCAGCAGTGCGAACTATTTGAAACCGGATCCCCAAAAATGGTACAGATTGACATCTACGGCCACGGACGAACGGGTAGAGCGTGTGTGGGAAGTGCTTAGTCCGGAGTCGCCGCTCATAAGTCAGAACAGCGGTAAGGGAGCGCAGGCTGGCCGTCTGTGGTCAAACACGTCTGCCGCTGGCAATGATTGGCAGTTGTTCCGTTTTATAGAAGATCCGGACAATGCCGGGCACTATGCCATTGTCTGCAAGGCACAGCCCGAAGGATCGCTCGATCCCGTTCCTACGGCAACGAACACGTCAGGTCGCTGGAATTATCAGTCCTCAACAGTGACTTATGGTTTTGAATTCGATCGTTCGTATTATAATCCGCAGGTAGAACAGATTCAGTATGCCATTCGTCCCGTAGGCGGCGGAAATAATTATCTCAATTTCTCACGCAACGGGCAGGGGCTGGCGATTAACGTGTATACGAATCCCGGTGACGGAAACGGGGGCGTTATCCTTTTTATTGAAGGGGGCGAGGAGGAAACCCCCGAAGACCCAAATCCTCCTGTAACGGGCGAAGTACCGGTTGCCGGTGTTTATTATCGCCTGCTTACCCGTTTCAACGGCGATCAGTCTCAGGCACGTTACGGTTCCTGTATCGAATTGTTGCGTGACGATGCCGGTAAGGGGAATAACGCACAGGCCGGTCGTTTGTGGAGCAATGTCCCGGCAGAAAATGACGCGGAGAATTACGATTACCAATGGTTCTCTTTTGAGGCAGATCCGGCCGGTTCCGGTTATTACGCCCTTGTGTGCAAGGCAAAACCAACCGGTTCAGTGAATTCGGTTCCTTCGGTTGCAAACAATTCCAATACGGCACGCTGGGATTACGATGAAGCAGGCAAACATTATGGTTTTCGTCTTGTCGATAAGATCGGAGCTAAGATAACTCAGGGCGTTGATGAAAAAGGATTTTATTCAGCCTTGACGAGTAAGGACGCGGCTGAAGGATGGTATATGAATACTTCCGCTGCCGGGCAGGGGTTTGCTATTCATTTGTATAGCGATCCTACAGACCAGAATGCCGGGCTTTATACGTTTGAGCCCGAGGTGACGACACCGACTGGTATCGAGGCTGTTGCTGGCAAAGGTGAGGATGCTGGTGTTGTTTATGATCTTCAAGGTCGCCGGGTGAATGCCGTTACGGTTTCCGGCCTTTATATCATTGACGGGCGCAAAGTGATTGTAAGGTGAACGGAAAAACTTTCTGAATGGATATGAAGAAATGTTCGCAGACTTGTCCTGAGGGGTATCTGCGGACATTCTTTTTGTATATTGGTGATAGGCGGAAGCCTGTATTTCTGTAAGGCAGGATTGTGTTTATGTCTGCAATAAAACGCATATATTCCCGTTTCTACTACGATAGATAAGACAGAAGATTATGCAGTGGGTGGACCGTATCAGGCAAGTAAAAATCATATTGGTGGTGATGGCTGTGATGATATCAGTGGCTTCGCTTGTGGTTTCCCATATACTGGTGAAAGACCTTTCGATCGAAGAGCGAAATAAGATGGAGGTATGGGCCGAAGCCATGCGTACGCTGAACAACGCTGACGGCGAGACCGATTTGACCCTTGTGCTGAAAGTCATCAACGGGAATAACACGATTCCGGTGATTGTGCTTGACCGCAGCGAAGAAGTGCTCACCTACCGGAATCTGTCGGTGCAGGCTTCTTGTGCGGAAGACTCTCTGGCAGCGGTACTCCGGCAGGCACGGAGCATGAAACAGGCAGGAGACGTGATACGTCTGTCGCTTACGTCCGCAGACACAATTCCGCAGCCGGAGGATTACATTGAGATATGTTTTGACGAGTCTATCATGCTCAAGCGACTGGCCTCTTATCCTTATGTGCAGTTGGGAGTGGTGCTTATTTTTGTGGTCGTGGCTATTTTTGCTTTGCTCAGTTCCAAGAAGGCGGAACAAAACAAGGTATGGGTGGGACTGTCCAAGGAAACGGCCCATCAGCTCGGTACCCCTATATCTTCGTTAATGGCCTGGGTAGAGATATTGCATGAAAATTATCCGGATGATGAGTTGATTCCAGAAATGGACGAAGATGTGAAACGTCTGCAGCGTATTGCCGAACGTTTTTCCAAGATAGGTTCTCTTCCTGAGGCAAAACCGGAAAATATGAATGACGTTATTTCTCACGTGGCTGAATATATAACCCGGCGGACATCCAACAAGATCGTTCTTCAATGCAGTTTACCCCGGGAACCGTTGATGGTCAATTTGTGCGCACCTTTGTTTGAGTGGGTCGTAGAGAACTTGTGTAAGAATGCCATTGATGCGATGAACGGTTGTGGGCGTCTTACGCTTTCCGCATTCGAGGAGACGGGCCGTTATGTGGTGGAGATAAGCGATACGGGCAAAGGTATTTCCCGAAATCATTTCAAAAGTGTGTTTACTCCGGGATTTACGACAAAAGAACGAGGCTGGGGACTGGGGCTTTCTTTGGCCAAACGTATTGTAGAAGAATATCATCAGGGACGTATTTTTGTAAAGTCCTCCGATTTGGGCAAAGGGACGACTTTTCGTATTGAGCTGAAAAAGTATTAAAATACAAAGAAAAAAGAATCTTTTATTTTTCCGTTATTTAAAAATTCGTAACTTTGCAGCCCAAATGGATACACTTGGCATCTATAGAATCGATTTGAAGGGCTTGCGCAGTGAGGTGGAGACTCGCCGCTTTGTGGCTGATGACGATTTCTTTGCTGTGGTGGGCAATACGGACATCCATGCCGGAAATGTCGTGGTGGACCTGACGGTCAGGAAAGCAGCCGGTGATACGTTTCTGCTGACATTTGTATTGCGGGGAACAGTGACGGTGACTTGTGATCGTTGTCTGGAAGATATGGACTGCGATATAGAGGCTGAGCGGGAACTCAACGTCGCTTTCGGTGATGTCTATGCGGACGAAGGCGATTGGGTTAAAGTCCCCGCTGACGACGGATGCCTGAATGTGGCATGGCACGTGTATGAGTTTATTGCATTGGAATTACCTTTGCAACGTGTGCATGGAGATGGAGAGTGTGATCCGGAAATGATGGAGATATTGGGGTATCATACGGCTGGAGCGGAAGAGAAATCGGAAGCGCCGACAGATCCACGATGGAATGAATTGAAAAAAATAATAGATAATAATTAAACTGATAAAGAAATGGCACATCCTAAAAGAAGACAATCGAAAACGAGAACGCTGAAAAGAAGAACGCATGACAAGGCGGTAGCTCCAACGTTGGCCATCTGCCCGAACTGCGGCGCATTCCACATCTATCACACTGTTTGCCCGACCTGCGGATATTATAGAGGCAAGTTGGCCATCGTGAAAGAAGAAGCGGCGGTTTAAATAACGCGGAAGCAGAATATAGCCAGAGAACTCAAAGCAGTTTCTCCGGCTACTTTTTTAAGATAAGAATAGCAAGAAATGGAAAAAATACATGCAGTAATCACTGGTATTGGAGGATATGTACCCGACTATATTCTCACAAATGAGGAATTGTCGCACATGGTGGATACCAACGATGAGTGGATTATGACACGCATCGGTGTGAAGGAAAGACGCATTCTGAACGAAGAGGGGCTTGGCACGAGTTATATGGCCCGCAAGGCTGTCAAACAATTGTTGCAGAAAACAGGAGCGGAGCCTGATTCCATCGATTGTGTTATCGTAAGTACTTCGACACCGGACTATCATTTCCCTTCGACAGCTTCTATAGTCATTGGCAAACTGGGTATGACCAATGCTTTCGCCTATGATTTGCAGGCTGCCTGCAGCGGCTTCCTTTTTGCCATGGACACGGCGTCTGCGCTTATAGAGAGCGGTCGTTACAAACGCATCGTCGTTGTCGGTGCGGATAAAATGTCATCCATGGTAGATTATACCGACCGGGCTACATGTCCGATTTTCGGCGACGGGGCGGCGGCAGTGCTGGTTGAGCCCACTACTGAGGATTATGGTTGGAAAGACGCTTATCTGCGTACCGACGGTAAGGGACTGCCTTTCCTGTGCATGAAGGCCGGCGGATCGGCTTGTCCTCCGTCTTATTTTACGATAGATCATCGTTTGCATTACCTCCATCAGGAAGGCCGTACCGTATTCAAATTTGCCGTGACGAATATGAGTGATGCTTCGGCACTTGTGGCCGAACGTAACGGGCTTGACAAGGACAATATTGCCTGGGTGATTCCTCATCAGGCCAATGTTCGTATCATCGAGGCTGTGGCCCACCGTCTGGAGTTGCCGATGGAAAAAGTAATGCTGAATATTCAGCATTTCGGTAATACATCGGCTGCGACCCTGCCCTTGGCTTTGTGGGAATATGAAAAACAGTTGAAGAAAGGCGACAATCTTATTTTTACGGCTTTCGGAGCAGGCTTCACCTGGGGAGCAGCTTATATGAAATGGGGATACGACGGTGCTGTAAATGGATAAGGCATACGTTGGGATTTAAAGAACATACAGCAAAAAAACGCATCCCCAATCCGGTGCGTTTTTTTGTTCTGATAGATTAAATAAGAAAGACAGATGGGACACAAGGCCGGATTCGTAAACATCGTGGGAAACCCCAATGTAGGCAAGTCTACGCTGATGAATTTGTTGGTGGGAGAACGCATTTCTATAGCCACTTTTAAGGCACAGACGACGCGTCACCGTATTATGGGTATTCTTAATACCGATGATATGCAAATATGCTTTTCGGATACGCCAGGCGTGCTGAAGCCGAACTATAAGTTGCAGGAGTCTATGCTGAACTTTTCGGAATCGGCCTTGCAGGATGCGGATGTTTTGCTTTATGTGACCGATATGGTGGAGACACCGGACAAGAATCAGGATTTTCTGGCAAAGGTGGCCCGGATGGCTGTGCCTGTGCTGGTGTTGATTAACAAGATAGATCTGAGTGACCAAAAGGCATTGACGAGCAAGGTGGAGGAATGGCATGAAGTACTGCCGCAGGCGGAAATTATTCCGATATCCGCTCTTTGTAAATTTAACGTCGATACTGTATTGGGACGTATCCGGGATTTGTTGCCCGATTCGCCGCCTTATTTTGGTAAAGAACAGTGGACAGACAAGCCTGCCCGTTTTTTCGTTACGGAAATTATCAGAGAAAAGATACTTCTTTATTATGATAAGGAGATTCCCTATTCGGTGGAAGTGGTGGTAGAGCAGTTCAAGGAGGAGGAACATCACATCCGTATCCATGCCGTTATCTTTGTGGAGCGGGAATCGCAGAAAGGCATTATTATCGGTCATCGGGGAGTCGCGCTGAAAAAAGTATCCACGGAAGCCCGTAAGGCTCTGGAGACCTTTTTCGGCAAGTCGATTTACTTGGAAACATTTGTCAAGGTCGACAAGGACTGGCGCAGTTCTGAGAGAGCTTTGAAAATGTATGGATATAATTTAGAGTAACAAACACAGGCTGTGAAGCCGTAAAAGAGAGATTTTGATATGGGAAATTTAGTAGCGATAGTGGGACGTCCGAATGTAGGTAAGTCTACATTGTTCAACCGGCTGACCCAGACGCGTCACGCCATCGTGAGTGAGCATGCCGGTACGACACGTGACCGTCAGTATGGAAAATCCGAATGGATCGGCAAGGAGTTTTCCGTCGTGGATACGGGCGGATGGGTTGTCAATTCGGATGATATATTTGAAGAAGAGATACGCAAACAAGTGACGTTGGCCACAGAAGAAGCAGATGTTATATTGTTTTTGGTGGATGTGACCAATGGCGTGACGGATCTGGATCAGGCTGTGGCCGGTATCCTGCGGCGTTCCAAAAAACCGGTGATACTGGTGGCAAACAAGGCGGATACGAACGAGTGGATATACAGTTCTGCTGAATTTTATTCTCTCGGACTGGGAGATCCCTATTGTATTTCAGCGGCTACCGGTAGCGGTACGGGCGATCTGTTGGATCTGGTGGTAAGTAAGTTTCCCAAGCCAGTGACGGAAGAGGTGGAGGATAATATCCCCCGTTTTGCAGTGGTCGGGCGTCCCAATGCCGGTAAGTCCAGTATCGTGAACGCCTTCATCGGTGAGGAACGCAACATCGTGACGGACATCGCGGGTACGACGCGCGATTCCATCTATACGCGGTATGACAAGTTCGGTTTTGATTTTTATCTGGTAGATACGGCCGGTATCCGCCGGAAAAGCAAGGTGAATGAGGATCTAGAATACTACTCCGTCCTGCGTTCTATTCGCTCGATTGAGAATTCGGACGTTTGTATTCTCATGATAGATGCCACACGCGGCATCGAGTCGCAGGACCTGAACATCTTTCAGCTTATCCAACGGAACCAGAAAAGTCTGGTGGTTGTAGTAAACAAGTGGGACCTGGTCGAAAACAAGGATACGAAGGTGATGAAGGAATTCGAATACGCTATTCGCAACCGTATGGCGCCTTTTGACGATTTTCCTATTGTGTTCGGTTCCGCTCTTACCAAACAGCGTATCTTTAAGGTGTTGGAAACGGCTAAAGATGTTTATCTGAACCGTAAGATGCGCGTTTCAACGGCCAGACTGAACGAGGAAATGTTGCCGCTCATAGAGGCTTATCCGCCTCCTTCGATCAAAGGGAAGTACATTAAGATAAAATATTGCATGCAGTTGCCCGATACGCAGATACCGTCGTTTGTGTTTTATGCGAATCTGCCGCAGTATGTGAAGGAACCTTATAAGCGTTTCTTGGAAAACAAGATACGTGAACGCTGGGATTTCTGTGGTACCCCAATGAACATATTTATTCGTCAGAAATAAGATGCGGACGTTTTTATATTTGTTTCTGTCGGTTTTGCTGACAGGGAGTATCATCGGTTGTCGACGGGCTACGGAAAGCGATCGTCTGCGAAGTGCGGCGGTGGACTATTACGGTCATTTTATTGCTGGAGAGTATGCACAATGTGTGGATGCCATTGTCTACAGGGACAGCATGACGGACGAATACCGGAGTCAGTTGATAGATCTGCTGGCGCAATATGCCGAGCGGGAAAAATGCCGGACAGGAGGATTGGTTGCTGTGCGAGTGTTATCCGATACGATAATGGAGGAAGTGGGACATGTTTTTCTCGAAGCTGTTTATGCGGATAGTACCAGTGAGGAAATAGTCTTGCCGATGGTACGTAGCGGTGAAGGCTGGAAAATTCAGTGATTATATTTTTGTGGTGCGCATACAGGCAGGTCTGGTTCTCTCGGGAGCCGGACCTGCTTGTATGTGGACGTCGGATATCCGATCTTTTGTCCGGAATCTTTAATCTTTTGCCGACGGATATGAAAAAATAGGGAAAAGAGTTATCAGATATGAATATATTGTTTTATTTTTGTAAATACAAGGTGTGGTAGAGGTGCGGTGGATCTTTGCCGATTGTTCTTGCGGTTCGGAATGAAATTCATAGTTAACCTTTTATTATATAATGTATTTATGAGAAAGTTTTTATCGTATTGGAAAAGAGTGACGTGCTTGATGCTGGCGGTGATTGGTACCGTGGCATTGCAAGTTCGGGCACAGTCGCCGACGTTCAGTGCCGGTGACGAGGAAGTCTGGCATTATGTTCGGTTTCGGACCGGTGGCGCCGTATTGCAGGATATGGGTGCCGGTTCGTCTGTCCTGACGAAAACATTGGCTTTGGGTACGGAAGAGCAGCAGTGGAAACTGGTAGGCGATGCAGCCTCGTTCCGGATGATAAGTCGTGCCGGGCATGCGCTTACATGGAATGGAAGCCGTTTCCAGACCGGAAATGCGGATGGGGCGGAACTGAAACTGGTACATTCTACTCATGCCGGGAATACGGATGCTTGGGAAATCCAGTTGAAATCCGGCAGTCAGTCCATGAATCAGTGGGGGGGAGCCGGTGTCAACAAGGAACTCGGACAGTGGACAGCAGGCGATGCGAACAATCCGCTGGAGTTTCTGGTAAGTGCGCCGCTACCGGTGTTCAGTACGGCAGAGAAGGAGCAATGGTACTATCTGCGTTTCAAGCGTGGCAATGCCGTCTTGCAGGATATGGGAGACGGTAAGAAAGTCATGACTGCCGTGATAGATGAGGCGGATGGGCAGAAATGGAAATTTGTTGGAAACAAAGATGCTTTCGCACTGGTGAGCAAGGCCGGACATAATCTTGTTTTCAAGGGAGACCGCTTTTATGCCTCATCGACGCAGACGCAGACTGACTTTTCGCTGTATCAGACTGCCAATGTCTCGTTCTTCCCGGGTTGGGAAATCCGTACACCCTCGACAGGCACCAAGGGAATGAACCAGTTCGGGGCTTATGGTGCCGGTGTGGAATTGGGAGTATGGAATGCCGATGACGGTAACAATGTGATTGAATTGTTGGATCCGGACAATATACAATTGCCGGAATACAAGGTGGTCGGCATCGAAGGCTATGTGCCGGAGAGCAAATATACGTTGTGGTACCGCGAGCCGGTGACAAAAGCCACAGTGGCCAATCCGTGGATGGAGTATGCCCTGCCTATCGGTAACGGTGAGTTCGGAGGTATGGTATACGGCGGTGTCCTGAAGGATCAGGTGCAGTTCAACGATAAGTCTTTGTGGACGGGAAGTTCCACATCGCGCGGCGCATATCAGAATTTCGGCGATCTGTTCATCGAGAATATGGATGACACGTTCGGTTTCTTTGATTCAAATGCGGTGCAGGATTATTATCGTCAGCTCGATTTGTCCAATGCTACGGCTACTGTTTCGTTTCGCAGTCCGGACAAGGCTGTTACCTACAAGCGCGAATACATCAGTAGCTATCCGGACAAGGTGATGGCCGTGCGGTTGACGGCTTCACAGCCGGGACACATCAATGTGCGTGTGTCGCTGGGCAATAATGCCAACTCGGCTCTTGTGACGTATGCTGACGGCATGGCGTCCTTCGAGGGGAAACTGGATCTTGTGAGCTTCCGTGCCTGTGCAAAGCTTGTGCCGATCAACGGAACGATGACGACAACGGACGAGGGCATAGAAGTGAGCGGAGCTGACGAATTGCTGGTCGTTTTGGCCGGTGCGACGAATTTCGATCCGTCCCAATTGTCGTACATCAGCAATGTGGCAGCCATGAAAGCGATGGTGGATCAAAGGGCCGATGTTGCCGCAGGAAAAGGATGGGATGCACTCTATTCCGACCATGTAAAAGATTACAAGAGTTTGTATGACCGTATGGCGCTTACTTTGACCGGTGCGGAGAACAAGATGGATACTCAGGAACTTATCACGACTTACAACCGTGCCGGCAATACGGGGCGCGAGGGCAGTTCGCTGATGTTGGAGGAATTGTATTTCAACTATGGCCGCTATCTGTTGATTTCTTCTTCCCGGGGTATGGACACGCCGGCCAATCTGCAGGGTATCTGGAACAATCAGGCGGCTCCCCCATGGCAGTCGGACATCCATGCCAATATCAATGTGCAGATGAATTATTGGCCGGCGGAACCGACGAATCTGTCCGAGTTGCACGAGCCATTCCTTAATTATATATATAGTATGGCCATAGACCATGCCGAATGGAAAAAGTATGCCAAACAATCCGGTCAGACGGTGGGATGGACCTGTTTCACGGAAAACAACATCTTCGGTCATTGTACCAGTTTCGCCAATAATTATGTGATAGCCAATGCCTGGTATTGTTGTCACATGTGGCAGCATTATCGATATACGCTGGACCGGGAGTATTTGAAGACGAAAGCGTTCCCCGTGATGCTGAGTTGTACGCAATATTGGATGGAACGTCTGGTGAAAGGAAGCGACGGCACATGGGAGTGTCCGAAGGAATGGTCGCCCGAGCATGGACCCGGCAGCGAGAATGCGGTAACACATGCACAGCAGTTGGTGTGGGACTTGTTCGCCAGCACCTTGAAGGCGCTGGATATATTGGGAGACGAGGCGGAAGTGGATGATGCTTTTGTCGGCGAACTGAAAGATAAGTTTGCCCATTTGGACGACGGTTTGCATACGGAGGAGTATAAGGGTACGTTTGGAAGCAGTTTCAACGGCATCAAGACGGGAGACCTCATGTTGCGCGAATGGAAATATACCGACTATGCGACCGGTAACGGCAACGAACAGGGACATCGTCACCTATCCCATCTGATGTGTCTTTATCCTTGTAACCAGATATCCAAGGACAGCCCTTATTTCATACCGGCTGTGAATGCACTGAAAGCGCGTGGTGACGGAGCTACGGGATGGTCTATGGGATGGAAGATAAACCTCTGGGCCCGTGCGCTTGACGGCGACCATGCCCATGTCATCATGAAAGCAGCCCTGAAACATTCCACCGCATACGGAACCAATCAGTATGCCGGCGGTGTGTATTACAACCTCTTCGATTCGCATGCCCCCTTCCAGATTGACGGTAACTTCGGAGTATGCTCCAGCGTGGCGGAGATGCTGTTGCAGAGTCATACGGATACGTTGCAGTTGTTGCCGGCCCTTCCTTCCGTATGGGCTTCCGGTAAAGTGACGGGACTGTGTGCGGTCGGCAATTTTGAAGTCGATGAGGAATGGACGGCCGGAAAGTTGCAGAAAGCCGTTATCCGTTCCCGTGCCGGCATACCTTGTGCTGTGAATTATCCCGGTATTACGGATCGTCTGGTAACGAATGCGGCAGGCAGTGAAGTGAAAGCTGATGTTGTGGGTGAAAACACCATCTTGTTTACTACGACGGAAGGCGGAACCTATACGATTGATTTCACTCAGACGGCTACGGGTATCCAAGCACCTGCTGTGGAACCTATGCAGGCTTTTTCTGTATCGGTTGTGAACGGTGGCATCCGTGCTGCAGGAAACGGATTGGTCGAGATGACTGTAACCGACGTGTCCGGTTGTAAACTGGCTTCGGCCGCTTCGTCTGTCGTTACCGTAAACCCTTCTTGGGGCAAGGTGCTTCTGGTAAGTATCCTTGCCGCCGACGGGCATACGGAAAGCCATAAAATCGTTGTGAAATAAAGATTTGTATTTATCCTTAAAGGAGACGATGCCGCGAGTGAAGACCCGCGGCATCGTCCTTTTGGGGCTTTTCCTGGGAAATGATCGATTTCTTGCTTCCTCCTTTTGGTAATTTCAAATATCCGATAGAACAGTTTTTGGTATTCGTGCAATAGTTACTGTACACTCCGTACAATAGTTGCTGTACACTCTGTACAACAGGCTCTGTACACTCTGTACAATAGTTACTGTACACTCCGTACAACAGGTTCTGTACAGAACGTCCATATAAAACCGGATTGAAATAAACGAACTGTTCAGCTGTTTTTAATTTGCGCTGGACTAATATAATGCATTTATTCTTAATATATTGCTGTGTATGATGTAGGCCGGATTGTCAAACAGATGCAATCGATAATTTTAAACCCGAAAGGCTGGATTGAAATGCCAATGGGGAGCCTATAAACAGGCATACGGATAACACGGAAAATGAATGTTTGCTTATAAAGGATAATTCCCAAACTCTTGTCTTTTGTCGGATTTCGGGGTAATAAATAGAGAATAACTTAATTTATTGTTATATTTGTCATTAGAAAATAAGCAAAAGTTAATCTTCAATAGCGCGGCTGTGACAGATCAGGAACTCAAACAACTCAAAGATAATCTTTGGCACTCGGCAGACATGCTTCGTGCCAGCGCCCATCTTTCTGCCAATAAATATGGGCAACCTATTCTCGGACTCATCTTTTTGCGTTATGCCGATGTGCTCTTCAAGCAGCACAAGGAAAAGATAGAGGCGGAATATAACAAGTATAAAGGCACCCGAATGGAGAAATCCTACAAGGATATCGCCATCGGGGAGTGTGGTTTCTTTCTTCCCGAATGTGCGTATTTCGACACGCTGAACAATGCTCCCGATGATGCGAACAAGGCAGTGCTTGTCAAGAACGCCATGCAGGCCATCGAGCAGGAAAACCCGAGAATGGACGGGGTGCTTCCGAAGGAAGTGTATGGGCAATTGGTTCCGGAGGAGGAGCCTGAACTGCTCAGCAAGATTATCCGTGTGTTCAAGGACATACCGGAAGATATCGGCATAGACCTTTTCGGCGAAATATATGAGTATTTCCTCGGCGAGTTTGCGCTGAGCGAGGGGCAGGGCGGCGGTGTCTTCTATACGCCGGCTTCGGTGGTGCAGTATATGGTGGAGGTTCTGCGGCCCGTTATCGGAGAAAAGAGATTCCTTGACCCGGCCTGTGGTTCCGGCGGTATGTTTGTCCAGGCTGCCCGTTATATGCACCGCCATAATGCCACCAACAGCGACATGATGCGCTTCCGTTGCTACGGTGTGGAGAAGGATCCCGACACGGTCAAGCTGGCTAAGATGAACTTGCTGTTGAACAATGTGCGGGGAGATATTATCGAGGCCAATTCCTTCTACTCCGACCCTCACGACGAGTTCGGAAACTTCGACTATGTGATGGCAAATCCGCCGTTCAATGTGGATGAAGTTGTGGTGGACAAAGTCATTGATGACAAGCGGTTCAACACCTACGGTGTGCCCCGCAACAAAACCAAGTCCGGCAAAAAGGCTTCTGATAAAAAGGAAACGGTTCCGAATGCCAACTACCTTTGGATAGGACTTTTTGCCACATCGCTGAATGCCACCGGCAAGGCGGCGCTTGTAATGGCAAATTCCGCCAGCGACGCAGGCGGTTCGGAATTGGAAATCCGCAAGAAGATGATTGAGGACGGCATCATTTCGCAGATGGTGACGTTGCCAAGCAATATGTTCTCGACAGTAACGCTGCCGGCCACGCTATGGTTCTTCAATAAGGAGAAAAAGAACAAGGACGAAATCCTGTTCATTGATGCAAGGAACATCTTTACCCAGGTCGATCGTGCCCACCGCAAATTCAGCGACGAGCAGATAAAGAATCTCGGTATCATTACCCGCCTTTACGAGGGAGACAGCACTGCCTTTTGGGCACTCGTGGATGAATACAAACAGACAGGCAAGCAGGAGCACGTCGATTGGCTACTGGAGCGTTGGCCCGATGGTATTTACCGGGATATTATTGGTTTGTGCAAAGTGGCGAAACTCGAAGGCGAGGACGGAATCATTGACCAGGATTATTCGCTCAATGCCGGACGCTATGTGGGCGTGGTGATTGAGGACGACGGTATGACGGAAGAGGAGTTTGCCGAGACAATGAAGGCTGGTCACGCTGAACTCAAAGCCCTCAATGCCGAGGCAGAGACGCTGATGGCGGAGATAGAGAAGAATATGAAGGAATTGTTTGGGGAGGGATAATATATGAAAATGTATAAGCAGTTGTCTGAACTAGGTGGTATTGTTACGGGTAAGACACCGTCTACCACAAATAATGAATTGTGGGGTGGAACAATTCCATTTATTACTCCCACAGACATAGAAGGATATGATACTTACTACCAGGAATCGACAGAACGCACAGTATCTGCTTATGGTGCGTCAAGACAACAAAAAACACTATTACCTCCAAATACCGTTTGCGTCACCTGCATTGGGTCTACTATAGGGAAACCGTGTATTACAAAATCAGCATCAATAACTAATCAACAAATAAACACCATAATCCCTAATAAAGACAACGATTATAGATATATCTATTATTTAATTAGAGAAGCTCTGCCTTATTTTCAACTGATTGGAGGAGGATCTGGCTCCGGCACTCCTATAATCAGTAAGAATAAATTTGCTAAACTCAAATTTCCAATAGAGCCAAACTTACAGAAACAACGTAAGATAGCCTCTATCCTCTCCGCATACGACTCTTTAATAGAGAACAACACAAAGCGGATTCGTTTGCTGGAACAAATGGCAGAGAATCTCTATAAGGAATGGTTCGTCCGTTTCCGCTTCCCTGGATATGAAAACACTGAGTTCGTAGGAAGTAAACTTGGAAGACTACCGGCTACTTTCCAAGTTACAAATATGAATTCTATATTTGAATATTACATTGGCGGAGGTTGGGGAAATGATGATTATTCAGAAGATTATCCTATTGAAGCCAGAGTTATAAGAGGTGCAGATTTTCCCAGTGTTTGGCGCTATGATTTATCAAGTTGCCCAAGACGCTACCATAAAATCAGCAATTATAAGTCTCGCCAACTTGTGGAGGGTGATATTGTCATGGAAATCTCCGGAGGCACTTCGGAACAGCCTGTCGGGAGAACCGTCCTTGTAACTCAAGAAATGATAGATCGATTCAAAGATGGGAAAGTTATATGTGCTAGTTTCTGCAAGTTAATTCGATTGAACAAAGCGGTAGCCTCTCCATACTTTTTTTATTATTGGATGCAATATTTATATTGTACACGTATAATAGATAGATTTCAATTACAGTCTACCGGCATTATTAATTTTAAGTTCGAGGCATTCCTTCGCAAGGGATTGGTTATGTTACCACCAATGGACATAATGAACATATTTGAGAGTCAAATTATTCCGATTATTAAAGAAATCAACAAACTGGCAATGCAGAATGAAAATCTCATAAAGCAACGGGACGCTCTTTTACCTCGCCTGATGAGCGGAAAATTAGAAGTAAAAACTAAATTTGGAAGGCGTGAACAAGACAACCGACACAGAGAATGGTATTGCTGCGGATATGAGTTTTGAAAGCGATATAAAACATATCTAAATTTATTTCAGATTATGACAGAAAAAGCATTACAAGAATATTTGCTTCTCAATTATCCACGCGAGAATGAGAAATGCGAGTGGAAAGAATTCCGCAACTTGAAGAATATGTTTTCTGGTAGTGAAGGGAAGGATGTGGTCTCATACGTCAGTGCCATCAGTAATATGCACGGAGGGCACCTTGTCATTGGTGTGGAAGACCAAACCCTCAATATCGTTGGAACTGACTATTCGGGACTTACTTTCAATGGTCTGCCTGCCACAAAAGAGTCTGCTACATTCAAACTGACCGAACATTGCACCAATCTTTCGAGTGAAGGACTGAATATAGAGGAATTTGTAACAGAAGATAGTAAGAAAAAAGTCTGGGTATTTCACATTCCCAAGCATTTCCCTCGCAGACCGGTTATTGCTCATAAGAAAGCGTGGCAGCGCATCAAAGACTCTTTGGTTCCAATGACCAAAGAGCGCATGGAGGCCATTCTGAGTGAACCTATTGCAGGTAAGGACTGGTCAGCAGAAATCATCCCAGATGCCACCTTGCAAGACCTTGACCCCAAAGCGATACGCTTGGCGCGCGATAAGTATAAGGAATTGCACTCCAATCGCATAGAAGAGATTGACTCATGGGACGATATGACTTTCTTGAATAAAGCGCATATCACACGCCAAGGGAAAATCACCAATACTGCCATCATACTTGTCGGCAGAGAAGAGGCGAGCCATTTCATTTCGCCCGCTGTGTGTCAGATTCGCTGGCAATTGAAAGACGGCGGCGATGAGAACAAGGATTTTAGAATTTTGTCTATTCCTATGATACAGGCAGTGGAGGATTTCCAGCATTTGGTTAGAAATGCCAACTACACTTTTACGATTAGTGGAAATATGTTCCCAGAAATGATGCAACGCTATGACGTGTTTACCCTAAGAGAGCCACTCTGCAACTGTATCGCACACCAAGACTATGGAAGAAAAACAAGAATAGAAGTAATAGAGCACGAAGACGAGTCGCTACTGTTCAGAAACTATGGCGAGTTTCTTCCTTCATCAGTTGAAGATGTGGTAGAGCACAACTTCCCAGAGTCAGAATATCGTAATCCGTTTTTGGTTGAAGCTATGAGGAATGTAAAAATGGTGGAAACGGAAGGCGGTGGAATACGTAAACTTTATATTCAGCAGAAGAATCGTTTCTTTCCTATGCCTGAATACGATTTGAGCGATGGTAAGGTCGTGTGTAAGATACAAGGAAATGTCCTTGATGAAAACTTTGCAAAGATTCTGGTGAATAATCCAGACCTCAAGTTACCTGAAATAATCCTGCTTGACAAGGTGCAGAAGCATCAGCCAATAACGGATGATACCATTGCCCTGTTCCGAAAGAAAGGGTATATCGAAGGGCGTAAGCCGAATATATATCTTTCTGCCAAAATTGCGGGATACAGTCGGCAGGTGGGTTTGAAAACCACCTATGTCAAGAATCGTAGTTTTGATGATGATTACTTTATGGATATGATTCTTGAATATTTGAAGAAGTTCAAACAGGCTTCTCGCCATGATATTGATTTATTGATAATGGACAAACTCTCGGATGTGCTCACTGATAAACAAAAGAAAAGCAAGGTGGGTAATATTCTTACCAAACTGAGAATGCAGGGAAAAATTCAGAGTAATACGGAAAAAAAGTGGATTCTATGTTAAGCGACTTTTAAGCGACTTTTAAGCGACTTTTAAGTGGAAGGTAATATATCTTGTTGTTTTACAGCTTGTAATAATATTAAGTTTCAAGTGAGTTTCAAGTGAGTTTAAGCGAGCTTTAAGTATATGGCTATGAAATCATTCATCAGCGAAGACAATATCGAACAGGCGATATGCACCCGGCTGTCGCAACCGGAGTATGGATGGCAGCGCATTGAATGCGACCCCAGCGTTGAGGGGCAGAATGATCTGTTGAAGACAGGACGCGCGAACGTAGAAGAGTGCATTCTTCCTGAAATATACCTAAATGCCCTGAAGCGTTTGAACCCTCAAATAGCCCCGGAGATTCTTGAAGATATTGTGCGCGACTACCGGAAAGATTATACCGGTGCGGATATGGTGGACACGAACTATAAGTTCTACAACCAGATTCGCAACGGTATCAAGGTGAAGACACGCAAGCAAAACCGGGAAGATTTTGATATTGTACGGTTGATTGACTTCGACAATCCGGAGAACAATGACTTCCACTGCGTCAACCAGATGTGGATAAAAGGGCGTTTCCGTTACCGTCGTCCGGATGTATTGCTTTTCGTAAATGGCCTGCCGTTGGTATTCATAGAGTTGAAGAACTCAACGGTGAAGTTAGAGGAATCCTACAACAAAAACCTTGTTTCATATCGGGCAGACATCCCTAACCTGTTTGCTCTAAACCAGATATGCGTTCTCTCGAATGGTTTGCAAACGAAAATAGGGGCGTGGAATGCCGGATATGAGTTTTTCTTTGAGTGGCTGCGGGTGGATGATGAGAAAGAGAAGGTGGATCGCAAACAAATTGAAGACTACGGTCTGAGCATCACCAACCTGATTGACGGCCTTTTCCGCAAGGAGCGGTTGCTTGATTACATAGAGAATTTTATCTTCTTCGACAACAAACGCATCAAGATTATCGCCAAAAACCACCAGTATCTGGGAGTCAACAATCTGATGAAAAGCGTTTGGAACCGGGATGAACTGAAAGGGAAATTAGGCGTATTCTGGCATACGCAAGGTTCGGGAAAAAGCTATTCGATGGTGATGTTTGTGCGCAAGGTGAAGCGCAAACTGCACGGGAACTTCACTTTCCTGGTGGTTACCGACCGTGAAGACCTCGACGCACAGATACACAAGACTTTCGTGCGGGCAGAAATGATAGGGGACAAGGAGGAGTGCCAGCCGAAGAATGCCGCACAACTCCGGGAATTCCTGTCGGGCAACAAGCCGATGGTGTTCACCCTCATCCATAAGTTCCAATATGATAAGACGAAGAAATATCCCATTCTCTCGGAACGAAATGACATCTTCGTGCTTGTAGATGAGGCGCACCGCACGCAATACAAGCAGTTGGCGGAGAATATGCATACCGGACTGCCCAACGCCAATTACATTGCATTTACGGGGACACCGCTGTTGGGCAGCAAGCGCCTGACAAACCAATGGTTCGGCGACTATGTGTCTGAGTATAACTTTGCCCAGGCCATTGAAGACGGCAGCACCGTACCCTTGTTCTACAGCCGCCGAGTCCCCGAAGTCGGGCTTACCAATGACTGGCTCGACACCGACATCGACCAGATAGTGGAGGATGAAAACCTGAACGACCGTGAAAAGGAGTTGCTTGAAAACTCGTCGTCCCGTATTCTGGAAGTGATAAAACGCGACGAACGCTTAGATAAGATTGCACAAGACATCGCGCATCATTTCCCGCGCCGCGGTTTTCTTGGCAAAGGAATGGTAGTGAGCGTAGACAAGTACACTGCGGTGAAAATGTACGACAAGGTGCAAAAGTATTGGGCAGAGGAGAAAAAGAAGCTTGTCAAAGAGCGCAGTCATACAACGACCCAGGAAGAACGCGACCGCCTCACGGCGATGCTCAATTATATGAATAATGTTGAAATGGCGGTGGTAATCAGTGAAGATGCCGATGAAGCTGGGAAATTTGCTGCACAGGGACTCGACATTACACTTCACCGCAAGAAACTGAATGAGATAACGCCGGATGGCAAAGACATAGAAGACCGCTTTAAAGACCCGGACAATCCGTTGTGCCTCGTATTTGTGTGCGCTATGTGGCTGACCGGCTTTGATGTGCCGTCGCTCTCCACGCTCTATCTTGACAAACCGATGAAGGGGCACACGCTGATGCAGGCGATAGCCCGTGCGAATCGCGTATTCCCCGGCAAGAGTTGCGGTATCGTGGTTGATTATGTCAATGTATTCAAGTATATGCAACGGGCATTGAGCGACTATGCGTCCAATGACAACGGTTCGGAATATCCGGCAAAAGACATTGAGACGCTTATCCAGAATATAGATGAATGTATCACGGAGTGCGAAGTGTTCCTTATGCAGTTGGGCATAAGCATAGAAGATATTATAGCAGAATCCAATACGCTTGACCAACTTGAACTTTTACGGCTGGCGTACGTGAAGATACTCGAAAAAGACGAATGGAAAGACAGATTCAAAGTTTTGGGTAACCTGCTGATGAATCTTTATGACGCAAGCAAACCGGAGATATTCGAAAGAGGTTGGGCTAACGACAAGTTTGCGCCTATTAGTTATCTGCACGGACTTTCCTGCAACCGGATAGACGATGAAAAACTGAACCGGGCCAAGGCAAGAATGGTCGATACGCTTGATGACAGCGTGTCGGCTGTTGTCGCTGACAGATGCGGTATATATAAAAGCAAGGTTATCGACCTTAGTAAGCTTGATGTGGATGCTGTACGCAAGGTTATACGTGAATCTCCCTATAAAGCGCTTGAAATAGATAGTTTGCGTGAATATATTGAAGATACATTGAAGCGGCTTATCAACAAGAATTGTACTCGTATCGCATTCTCGGAACGATATAAGAATATTATCGGCCGTTATAATGCCGGAGGCAGCGAGAACGAGGATTATTACGAGAAACTTCTTCAACTTATTGAAGATCTGAAGCGCGAACAGAATCGTGCCACCGAAATGGAACTGGAGGAGGAAGAACTTGAAATCTTCGACCTGCTTGTCAAAGACCGCAAACTGACGCAGAAAGAAGAACAGAAGGTTAAGTTAGCCGCCAAGAATTTGTACAAGAGGCTCTCTGAAGAGAATAATGTAATGGGTGTGGACTGGCACAAAGATGCCCAACCCAAACAAAAGGTTATGGACATCATTAAAGTCTCTCTGAATAATGACTTACCGGAATCGTACGACCGCGAAGTGTTTGCCGCAAAAACAAATTTGCTGATGAATCATTTCATCGACATGGCAATACAAGGTTACGGTTGGCTTACGGTGTAGGCATTTCATTCGACAGCCTCATTCCTGCTGTCGCACGTATTGCAGCAACCGGCGATAGAACGGTTGACGTCCCAGCGTATGGCTGTCTCCTAGTATGATGAGTTTCATGCGGGCGCGTGTGATGGCCACGTTCATACGGCGCAGATCGGAGAGGAAACCGATGCGTCCTTCGCTGTTGCTCCGTACCATGCTGATGAGAATGACGTCTCGTTCCTGTCCCTGGAAACCGTCGACGGTGTTGACGGAGATCAACGGGCGGAACGGTTTGAAGAAAGCATCCTGTTTCAGCAGATGGCGCAATAGCTGTACTTGTCCCTTATAAGGCGAAATGATACCGGTGTCGATTCGTTCCCCCAAGATCCGTGTTTTTCCTATCCGGATAAAATATTGTTTCAGGACATTCAGGGTGAGCTGCGCTTCCTGACGGTTGAACCGGCTTGCCCCGTCCTCGTAACTTTCTTCTCCGAAGTTCAATGCAGCTTGTTCTTCGTCCGGCAGATAAACCTGTATGTCGGTTTCGTCCGCCGTGTCTATCCATTCCATCGGATTGTCCCAGTCCAGTATGCCGCGGTAGCGGATTTCGGGGGCGCTCTTCAGCCGGCCTTCGTAAAACCATTCGCTGGAAAACTGCATGATACGGTCGTTCATGCGATATTGCACTTCCAGCAGACTGACACAACCGGGTTTGTTTTCCACGATGCTCTGCATCAGTGTCCGGTCCAGTCCGCCGTGTTGTGCCTCCGGACTTTTCAGCGTGGGCGGCAGTTGCTGGTGATCTCCGGCCAGGATGACACGGCCGGCTTTCCGGATGGCAATCCAGCAGGCCGCTTCCAAAGCCTGTGCCGCCTCGTCGATGAACAGTGTGGAGAATTTCATGCCCTCCAGCACCCGGTTGGCCGATCCCGTAAGCGTACAGGCGATGACCCTTGCATCGGCAAACAGATCCTGTTGAATGGCAATTTCAATTTCTGTGGCCCGGTCGCGCAGTCTCGCCACCTTCTGGTGAAACGCATCCCGATTCTGATGGCCGTTGGAACGGGCTGCATACAAGTCGCGAATGGCCTTACGGATAGCCCACAACTGGGTGTATTGCGGATGGTTCTCAAACCGTCTTTCGTAAGTGAAAGACAGCATTTGGTCGGTGATGCGGGTCGGGTTTCCTATGCGTAGCACGGCTACACCCCGGTCGGTCAGTTGTTCCGCTATCCAGTCTACGGCCATATTGCTTTGTGCGCATACCATCACTTGGCTTTCCCGTCTCAGGGTTTCATAAATGGCTTCTACCAGAGTCGTGGTCTTGCCGGTACCCGGAGGGCCGTGTACCACAGCCACATCCTTGGCGCGGAGAACTTCGTTGACGGCATCCTGCTGTGTGGCGTTCAGCCATGGGAAACGGACGGGGGCGAACGCGAACTTCCCGGGGGCGGCGGTTCCGTGGAAGACATCCCGCAGTTCCGCCAGTCTCCCCGCCCGGGCTTGTATCACCCGGTCGAGAGCCTCAAACATCAGTCGGTAGGTTGTCTCGTCCAGATACAACTGAACGCCCAAGCGGTCTGCTTCGGACAACTGTGCCAGCGCTTCGGAAGAAGGCAAGGCCACAACCATCCGATTTTCATCCACGTAACTGACCGAAGCCGTGAACGGCAGGTAATGCAGAAAACCGTCTCCGCCCCGTCGGCTGTCGCCGGAAGCATCCTGGGTGAAGAAGCAGACCGGTTTCCCGGGTTCGAAAGAGTGGTCCGTGTCCAGGTTTTCCGTCCGTTCCACTTCGATGACCAGTTGGTTGAGCGAATTGTAGTAACTGCGTCCCGTGCGTAGCGGATACCAGCACACGCCGCGTTTCACCTTGCGCGTCACACCGACGGTTTCCGTTTGCCGCTGGAACTGCTCTTTCTCGTAGGCGTATTCCTGTTGCAGCAGTTCCTTTTGTTTTTGCAGGATGAGGATAGGAGACTGAATCATGATGTGGTAGGTTATTGTTCCGGATGTTTTTGCCTTTTTCTATGAGGGTTTCCTGTTAAGGTTTGCAAAGTTACGGCTTTTTGTGAAAAGATTCGGTCTGTCGGGTTGCTTTGTTGAACGGGAAGATTTATCTTTGTTGACAGACAAAACCTTAAAACGAACGTCATGGGAAAACAAGGTGAATACATCCGGCGTATTGAGATTGCTTCTTTGTGGAGCGGGCGCAAGCATGTTATATGGAATCTGCGGCGCGATGTGAATGTGCTGAGCGGTGTGAACGGGGTGGGCAAGAGCACCATTCTGAACAGAGCCATTCACCGGTTGGTGCAGCGGTCGCCCGAACTGGAACGTAATCTGCCCGGAGTGAAACTGACGTTTTATCCCGAGGACGCCACGTCGGTTCGCTATGATGTGATACGGAGTATTGACCGTCCGCTGATACACGGGGGACTGCTGGAGAAACTGGCTGACGCACGTGTGGCCACGGAACTTGACTGGCAGCTTTACCAGTTGCAGCGCCGTTATCTGGACTATCAGGTGAATATAGGTAACCGGATGATAGAGATACTGACCGGCGGCGCGCCCGACGCGCATCTGCGGGCGCAGGAAGAGGCGCGGGCGAAGACTGTTTTCCAGGACCGTATAGACGAACTGTTTAGCGAAACCGGCAAGAAGATCGTGCGGGGAAGCAATGAGATCTTTTTTACCCAGACGGGAGATACTCTTTCGCCTTACCAGCTTTCGTCGGGCGAGAAACAGATGCTTGTCATTCTGCTCACGGTGCTGGTGGAGGATAAGCAGCCGTATGTGCTTTTCATGGATGAACCGGAGATAAGTCTGCATATTGAATGGCAACAGCGGCTTATCGCGCTGATTCGCGAACTGAATCCTAATGTGCAGATTGTCCTGACCACTCATTCGCCGGCTGTGATTATGGACGGATGGATGGACGTGGTGACGGAGGTATCCGATATAGTCCAGTAGTTCATGAACTGTAGCAGGGAATTTGTTTATGGCTAAGCGTCTGACGGAGAACCTTACCTCTCATTATATCGGAGCGGCCAATCGGATGAAACCGAAGGTGGCCCGTCATCGTATTGTGGCGTATGTGGAGAGTTACGATGACATATTTTTCTGGCGGACCTTTTTTGATGAGTTTGAGGACGGACAATATTATTTTGAGGTGATGTTACCTTCCCGTACCAATCTGGGTAAGGGAAAAAAGATTGCCTTGTCCAATCGGCTCGGCGAGCAGTTGGGAGCCAATATGGTGGCCTGCGTGGATGCTGATTACGATTATCTGTTGCAGGATACGACGCCGACTTCCCGGTTTCTCAACAGGAGTCCTTATGTGCTCCATACGTATGCTTATGCCATAGAGAACTATCAGTGTTATGCTCCGGCGCTGCACGGAGTCTGTGTAATGGCCACTCTTAACGACCGCAGGCTGATAGACATGGAGGGGTTTCTGAGAGAGTATTCCGAAATCGTATGGCCTCTGTTCGTATGGTCTGTCTGGGTGTATCGGCATGAGCGTTACCGTGAATTTACCATGACGGAGTTCGGACAGGTGGTAGGCATCGGCGAGGTGAATATATTCCATCCGGAAGAGACCTTGGCGGCGGTGCGCCGCAGGGTAAACCGCAAGATATCGGCCTTGCAGCATCGTTTCCCTCAGGCGAAGAAAGATTATGAATCCTTGAAAAAGGAAATGGTGGAGTTGGGGCTGACGTCCGATACGACGTATCTTTATATACAGGGGCATACACTGTTTGACAATGTCGTATTGCCGCTGGTGGGGCCGGTGTGCACTTTTCTGCGGAAAGAGCGTGAAAAGGAAATCCGCCGTCTGGCGGGACACGAGATGCAACGGCAGAACGAACTGGCCGGTTATCAGCATAGTCAGAATCCGGTGGACTGCATGTTGCGGAAAAATACGAATTTCAAGTCGGCTCCTCCCTACCAGCGCATGCGGACGGATATACGGAAACTGCTGGCACGCATCCGGGAAAAGGCCGCGTCTCAGGCTGCCGACCCGAAAGAAGAATCTGTCAGTTGAAATATTTGTCCAGTCGTTTGATAAGCATCCCTTTGCAGAACACGACAACGCTGTCTCCCGCCTGAATGCGTGTCATACCGTTTACACGCTGTCCCTCTCCGTTGCGTACCAGACCGCCGATGGTGACTCCGGGCGGCATTCCTAAGTCTTTCACTGCTTTGCGCGTGACACGGGCGTTGGGTTTGACAACAAATTCCGCTACGTCCGCATTGGCCAGTGTGAGACACTTCACATTCGTGACATCGGCTTTCAGCATCATCTGGTAGATGTGGCTGGCGGCTATGGCTTTTTTGTTGATGATGGTACCGATATCCAGCCGTTCGGCCATCGATACATATTCGAAGTTATCCACCAGCGCCACGGTTTTGCGCACCCCCATGCGTTTGGCGGCCAGACAAGCCAGAATATTGGTCTCCGTGTGTCCGGTCAGGGCGGCAAAAGCTTCCGTATGATGGATGCCTTCGTCGATGAGCAGGTTGGTGTCACGGCCGTCACCGTGGATAATCATGGTATCTTTTTCCGCCAGAATCTCGTTCAGGCGCAGACAGCGTCTCTCGTCCTGTTCGATGATTTTGACTTCCATGTAGGCCGGCAGTTTGAGCGCAGCCTGTGCCGCAGTCCGTCCTCCGCCCATGATCATGACGTTCTTTACATCCGGATAGTGTTCCTTGCCCACAATCTCACGGATGTAAGGAATGTATTTCTTGATGGACATGAAATAGGCAATGTCGCCCAGTTTCAGACAGTCATTTCCGTTCGGTATGATAGTCTCGTCGTTTCGTTTGATAGCCACGATATGATAGGTGGATTCCGGTCCGCAAAGGTCTTTAAGGGGAATATCCAGTATTTTTGCCGTATCGCGCAGTTTGATTCCCAGCATGACAAGTGCTCCGTTATGCACCTCCCACCACTGGCGTACCCAACTGCGCTTGATGCCTTCTGCAATGTCTTCTGCAGCCAGCATTTCCGGATAAACCAGTGAGTCCACTCCCATTTTCTTAAAAAACTCCTTGTTCTGCGGATTCAGGTATTCCGAGTTGTCGATGCGGGCTACGGTTTTCTTGGCTCCCATTGCGCTGGCCAGCATGCAACAAGTCATGTTGGTGGTTTCGTAAGGGGTGACGGCTATAAACAGATCCGCTTTGGCTGTTCCAGCCTCTTTCAGTCCGCTGAGGGAGGTTGGGGAGACGTTCAGTGTCATCAGGTCATAGTTTCCCGCCATTTTCATCAGTTTCTCTTCATTGGCATCGAGCAGGACGATGTCCTGATCCTCCTTGGATAAAAGTTCGGCCACATGTGTGCCTACGGCACCGGCACCGGCAATAATGATTTTCATGAAACTTCGGATGTGACGGTTTGAATGATAGAGCGGGCGATGCTGTCGGCATCCAGACCTGTCAGTTTATGCAGTTCGCCCACCGGGCCGTGTTCCACAAATGAGTCGGGCAGTCCCAGCCGTTTTATGTACGGTCTGTAACCGTGGTCGGCCATGAATTCCAGGACGGCGGAACCTAATCCACCCTTTATAACCCCGTCTTCCACGGTGATGATGTGGCTGAATGTGCGTCCGACTTCGTTCAGCAAGTCTTTGTCAATAGGTTTGAGAAAACGCATGTCGTAATGGGCAACATGTAAGGGGACTCCCGATTGTTCGGCCTGTGTTTCGGCCATGCATATGGCTTTCTCTACGGTATGTCCCATCGGGCCGATGCTGAGAACGGCAATCTTTTCCCCATCTTTCAGTTTGCGTCCTTTTCCCACTGCCACCGGTTCCAAGGCGCATCGCCAGTCGTTGTTTACCCCGCGTCCTCTTGGATAGCGGATGACGAACGGTCCCTGATCCGGCAATTGTGCCGTATACATAAGGCGTCGCAACTCCCGTTCGTCCATTGGTGACGAAATTGTAAGGTTCGGAATGGGACGCAAGGCGGCCAGGTCAAATGCACCGTGATGGGTCGGCCCGTCTTCGCCGACCAGTCCGGCACGGTCCAGGCAAAGCACGACGTTGAGGCCCTGAATGGCCACGTCATGTATTAGGTTGTCGTATGCTCGCTGGGCAAACGATGAATAAATGTTGCAGAAAGGAAGCAGGCCGTCCCGTGCCATACCACCGGAAAACGTGACGGCATGCCCTTCGGCTATGCCTACATCGAACGCCCGACCGGGCATTTCTTTCATCAGGATGTTCATGGAACAGCCCGAGGCCATGGCCGGAGTGACGCCGATGATTCTGGGATTCTGTTGCGCCAGTTCCAATAAAGTATGTCCGAATACTTCCTGATAGAGGGGCGGCAGTCCGGTTGTATCGTTTTGCAGGCGCTGACCGGTTTCCTTGTCAAATTTGCCGGGAGCGTGCCACAGGGTGGCCTCTTCTTCGGCCGGTTCGAATCCTTTTCCCTTTATCGTGTTGATGTGTAGCAGTTTGGGACCTTTCATGTCCTTGATGCGTTGCAAGGTCTGTACAAGCTCGATGACATTGTGCCCGTCGCTCGGTCCGAAATAACGGATGTTCAGTCCCTCGAATATATTCTGCTGGTTGCCGATAAGCGACTTGACGGAATTGTTGAACCGGATGATGCTCTTGCGTCGCTGTTCGTTCAGGAGTCCCCAGTCGAACAGTTTCTGCGAAGTCTTGAATCTCCACCGGTTATACCACCGGCTGGTGTGCAGCTGGTGCAGATATTGCTTCATGCCTCCCACGCTTCGGTCTATGCTCATGTTGTTGTCGTTGAGTATGATGAGGATGTCGTTGGGAGTGGAGGCTGCGTTGTTGAGGCCTTCGAAGGCCAGTCCGCCGCTCATGGAGCCGTCACCGATGACGGCAATGATATGACGTTGTTTCCGGTCGAGCCGCCGGGTGGCGACGGCCATACCAAGGGCGGCCGATATGGAGTTGGACGCATGTCCGCAGGTGAATGTGTCGTATTCGCTTTCTGCCGGCGAAGGGAACGGGCGCAGGCCGTTCAGTTTACGGTTGGTAGAGAATGCTTCCCGTCTTCCGGTCAGGATTTTGTGTCCGTAGGCCTGATGCCCCACGTCCCAGACGATGCGGTCGTAAGGCGTGTCGTATACGTAGTGCAGTGCCACGGTCAGTTCCACTACGCCCAGACTGGATGCGAAGTGGCCGGGATTGTCCGCCAATTCGTCGATGATGTCCTGCCGGAGTTCGTTGCAGACTTCCGGTAACTGGTCTACGGGCAGTTTGCGCAAATCCGACGGATATTCCAAACTGCGTAGCAGACGGTAGGTACATTTCTTGTTCATTCTTCTGAGATATTACTGCAAATGTACGACAAAATCGTATAAGTTCTTTAAATTTGCAGGGAATTTTGCGTACTGCGACCGAAAGGAGGGAATATGGACTTTAGAACGCGTGTGGCTCTGCCCGAGCCTTTGTTTCACCTGTCGCCGGCGGACGAGACATTGTTTGCCGGTTCTTGTTTTGCAGAGAATGTGGGACGTTTTCTGGCCGACAGCCGTTTCCGTTGCAGCGTCAATCCTTTTGGAGTACTTTATAATCCGGTGAGTATAGCTGCACTGTTGTGTCTGTCAGTCAGTGAAGAAAAGCCAGCGGAACCGGACTTTTTTGAAGCCGGCGGGCGTTGGTGCAGCTGGCTTAACGACAGTTCTTTTGATGCGGACAGTTTGGCCGATTGCAAGGCCGGGCTGGAAAAGGTACTGGAGGATGTACGGACAGGATGGCGTAAACGGAAGGCTTTGTTTCTGACTTTGGGAACGAACCGTCTGTATGTTCATAGGGAAACCGGTCGGGCTGTGGGCAACTGTCACAAGCAGCCGGCCCGGTTATTTGAAGAACGTGTGCTGACGGTGGAGGAAACTGTGCGTGTGCTCGGGGAAGCCTTGACTGCGGTATGGCAGGTTGCACCGCAACTGAAAGTCGTGTTTACGGTCAGTCCCTACCGGTACGCCAAGTACGGGTTTCACGAGAGCCAGCTCGGTAAGTCGGTTCTTCTGCTGGCAGCGGATGCTTTGTGTCGGGAATATCCGGAACGTTGCATGTATTTTCCGGCTTACGAACTTCTTCTTGACGAACTGCGGGACTATCGTTTCTATGCCGACGATATGCTGCATCCTTCCGGCCGGGCGGTGCAGTATATCCGGGAATGCTTCTCGCAGGTGTTCTTTACGGAGGAGGCGCGGATGTTTCAGAAAGACTGGGAAGCCGTAACGCGCGCACTGGAGCACCGACCTCTGCATCCCGGTTCGGAGGAGCACCGGAACTTTGTGCGACACACGATGGAGAAACTGGAATTATTGCAAAAGAAATACCCCGGAATAGTTGTGTCGGACGAGATGCGGCGGTTGTCCGCTATGTTATAATATATTATAGGTAGAAAAGTATCATGGCTTATACATTGGAAAAGATTGCGGCCCTTACGGGAGCGCGTAAAATAGGAGAGGGAGAAGGCTGTATTGATTGGCTGCTGACGGACAGCCGTTCGCTGTGTTTTCCCGAGGAAACATTGTTTTTTGCACTGAAAAGCCGGCGGAACGATGGGCGCAGGTATTTGGTCGACTTGTACAGACGAGGCGTAAGAGCCTTTGTCGTGGAGGAAGGAACGGAATGTCTGGCGGAATGCCCGGAAGCCGTATTCCTGTTTGTGCAGAATCCCTTGAAAGCTTTGCAGCGGCTGGCAGAGCGTCACCGCGAGGAGTTCTCATTGCCGGTGGTCGGTATCACGGGGAGTAACGGGAAGACGGTGGTCAAGGAATGGCTCTACCAGTTGTTGGCGGCAGACCGTGCCGTGGTGCGTTCTCCCCGCAGTTACAATTCGCAGATAGGTGTTCCACTTTCGGTATGGTCGTTGACGGCACGCGATGAAGTGGCTTTGTTCGAGGCTGGAATCTCGCAGGAGGGAGAAATGGATGCCTTGCAGGCTATCATCCAGCCTACGGTCGGGGTGCTGACCAATATAGGTGCGGCACATCAGGAACATTTTGTATCGGCGGAACAGAAATGCAGGGAAAAACTGAAGCTCTTCCGCGAATGCGAAGCACTGGTGTATTGTGCGGACGATGACTGTGTGACTGCCTGCCTGCCGGAGAGCGCGTTTGCCGGCAAACATCTGGCATGGAGCCGGAAGCGTACGGACGTGCCTTTGCAGGTCCTTTCCGTGGAGAAGACGGAAGCGGGTTCGTTGATTACTTATCGCTGGCAGGGTCAGGATGGCCGGTATACTCTTCCGTTCATTGATGCAGCTTCGGTGGAAAATTCCATCCATTGTCTGGCCGTGGCTCTGTGGTTGGGAGTGGAACAGCGGGTGCTCGAGCAGCGCATGGCCGGACTGGAGCCTGTGGCGATGCGTCTGGAAGTGAAGGAGGGACGCAACGGCTGTACCCTGATTAACGATAGTTACAATTCCGACTACAATTCACTGGATATCGCGCTTGATTTCATGAACCGTCGTCCCGACTGTTCCGGAAAGCGGCGCACGCTGATATTGAGCGATATTTATCAGTATGGAGAGGAACCGGACGTATTTTATGCCAAAGTGGCGCAACTGATAAGCAGTCGCGGAGTGGAAAAGTTTGTCGGCGTGGGAACAGAAGTTGCCCGGATGCGTGATCGTCTGCACATGGAGTCGTATTTCTTCGCGTCCTGTACGGAACTGTTGCAAAGTCCCGAGATGGCACGGCTGAGGAATGAAGTGATATTGATAAAAGGTGCCCGGGCGTTTCGTTTTGAGGAACTGACGGAGCAGCTGGAGCTGAAGGTACACGAAACGATACTGGAGGTAAACCTGAATGCCGTGATGGACAACCTGAACTATTACCGGAGTTTCATGAAACCGGAAACCAAGATGGTTTGTATGGTGAAGGCCTCGGCGTATGGGGCGGGTTCGGTGGAGATAGCCAAAACGCTTCAGGACCATCGGGTGGACTATTTGGCCGTGGCCGTGGCCGACGAAGGTATGGAGTTGCGGAAAGCGGGGATCACCTCGAACATCATGATTATGAATCCCGAGATGAGCAGTTTCAAGACGCTGTTTGAATACGAACTGGAACCGGAGGTCTATAGTTTCCGTCTGCTCGACGCACTGATACGTGCAGCTGAGAAAGAAGGCATCACTCATTTCCCCATACACGTGAAACTGGATACCGGCATGCACCGGCTGGGTTTCGACCCGATGAAGGACATGCCCGCGCTCGTTGAGCGGTTGCGGCATCAGACGGCTTTGATCCCCCGTTCCGTGTTCTCGCATTTCGTGGGGAGCGACAGCGATGACTTCGATGCCTTCTCTGCCCGTCAGTATGAGGCGTTCCTGTATGGCAGCAGTCGTTTGCAAGAGGCATATTCCCACAAGATAATCCGCCACATCTGTAACAGTGCGGGCATAGAGCATTTCCCCGAACGCCATCTGGACATGGTGCGCCTGGGACTTGGACTGTATGGCATCAATTCGCGTAACAATGAGGTGTTGCACAATGTGGGCACGTTGAAGACCACGATACTCCAAATACACGACGTGCCGAAGGATGACACCGTGGGTTACAGCCGCCGGGGACGTCTCACCCGTGACAGTCGTATTGCCGCCCTTCCCATCGGTTATGCCGACGGCTTGGACCGCAAACTGGGCAACGGGAACGCCTATTGTATAGTCAACGGGCGGAAAGCTCCCTACGTAGGCAATATCTGCATGGATGTCTGTATGATAGACGTGACGGACATCGATTGCCGGGAAGGGGATACGGTCGTCATCTTCGGCGACGGTCTGCCCGTAACGGTGCTGAGTGATGCCGTAGGTACGATTCCCTATGAGATGCTGACAGGAGTCAGCACTCGTGTGAAGCGCGTGTATTATCAGGATTGATACTGCCGCGGGAGCTATGCCTTTTGAGAACGTAAGTGTCAAGAACACGAGGGATAAAAGTCGGAATATTCATCCTGGGGAGAATGATGTAGCAGGCATTCTGCAGAGTGTACGACATTTATGAAGGTTCTTTGTTCTGTGGGATTAGACATGAGAATCCATATTGTTAATCGATGATTGCGAATATGAAGGGATTTTATTTGAGCCTCACAACAAAGCAAATCCGGATCGTTTGCAGTATATTTGCATATAATAATCCTCCGATATGGAAAAATTGGATGTGTTCGATTGCTCCAATGTGTTTATAGCGAGCTACTTTACGGATGACCGCGGGTGCGCCCATTGTAATCGTGAACATACACTCATCTATATTCACTCCGGCGAACTTGAAATTACCGGCGAAGGGCGGAAGACGATTCTCCGTCCCGGCGATTGTGCTTTTATGAGGCGCGACAACAGGATGTGGCTTCAAAAGCGTGTCAAGGACGGAAGTCCGTATCGTTCCGTAGTCATGAAATTCTCGCGTGAATATCTGAAGGAGTTCTTCCAGACGTTGAGCCGTAGGGAAATCCCGGCGGATGCCAGACGCGAGAAGGCAAGTCTTGTGAAATTTCCGTCAGACCGGCAGGATGTGCGCAGTCTGTTTGAGTCGCTTGTCCCTTATTTTGATACAGAAACTACGCCCGATAATGAGGTACTGAAAATGAAGATGGAGGAGGGAATGTTTGCCATTCTTAAAACCGACGAAAATCTGTATGCTTCATTGTTCGATTTTGTAGAGCCGTGGAAAATAGACATTGTGGATTTTATGGAGAAGAACTACATGAATGATCTTTCGATGAAAGAAATGGCGTATTACACCGGGCGCAGTCTTGCCACTTTTAAACGTGATTTCAAGAAAATAAGTGAACTTACTCCTCAGAAGTGGCTTATCCGCCGTCGTCTGGAAGCCGCCCGCGAACTTATTCGCAAAGGAGGGGGTAAAGTCTCGGAAATATGTTTCGATGTAGGCTTCAAGAATCTGTCTCATTTCTCCAAACTCTACAAAGAGACTTACGGATTGGCACCTACTTTTTCATGAGTGAGCCTGGGAGCAAAGAAGATTGAGCCTTACAGCAAAGTAGTTGCGGAACATCTTCTGTAATTTTGCAGCGTAATTAAATGGAAAAGTTATGAATGATATTTTTGCAAAAGATCTCAGCGGTGAGATGGTGTCACCCAATGAACCGGGATATGAACTCCTGATAAATGATATATTATCGACCATGGAGACGGCGCAGGAGCTGGCTACGGTCAGCGTTCGCGACCAGAAAAGAGTACATGAACTGATGGAAATAATCCTCGGCAAACCTCTGGATGACAGCACAACGCTTTTGCCTCCTCTTTATATTGACTACGGCAAGCCTGTGACTATCGGAAAGGATTGCTTCATACAGCAGTGCTGTACCATCTTCGGACGCGGGGGTATAACCATCGGCAATGGGGTCTTTATCGGTCCGAAGTGTAATCTTATTACCATCAACCATGATGTCGATCCGGAAAACCGAAGTGCCACTTACGGGCGTCCGATTGTGATTGAGGATAAAGTATGGATTGGCATCAATTCTACAATCCTTCCCGGGGTGAAGATCGGGTATGGTTCGATTGTCGGTGCGCAGAGTGTAGTGACCCGCGATGTCCCGCCGATGACCATAGTAGCCGGTAATCCGGCAAGAATTATCAAAAAGATAGAGCTATAAGAATAAAGTTTAAAAGAATATCTCACAATGAAGAAGTTTATATTCACACAGTTATTATTGATATTAGCAATCAACAGTATGGCACAGCAAAAAGTAGTTCAGACAGCCGGGCGCGACGCTCTCGGAGAGTTCGCACCCGAATTCGCACGCCTCAATGACGACATCCTCTTTGGGGAAGTATGGAGTCGCAACGACCTGTTGTCGCTGCGCGACCGGAGTCTTGTCACAATCACATCGCTCATCTCGCAGGGCATTACCGACAGTTCGCTGACTTATCATCTTCAGGAAGCGAAAAAGAACGGAATCACCCGCACGGAGGCCGCGGAGATAATCACCCATATCGCTTTCTATGCCGGATGGCCTAAGGCGTGGGGCGCTTTCCGCCTTGCCAAAGAGGTGTGGAACGACGACATCAAAGGCGATGATGCCAAAGCCCGTTTCCAGCGCGAGATGATATTCCCGATTGGTGAACCGAACACGGCTTATGCGAAATATTTCATCGGAAACAGTTATCTTGCACAGGTTTCAACCAAGCAGGTACCCTTTGCCAACGTGACATTCGAGCCGGGTTGCCGCAACAACTGGCATGTCCATAAAGCGGACAAGGGCGGCGGGCAGCTGCTTGTCGGGGTTGCCGGACGCGGTTGGTATCAGGAAGAAGGCAAGCCGGCTGTAGAAATCCTTCCCGGTACGGTCATCCATATTCCGGCCAACGTAAAGCATTGGCACGGTGCGGCCCGCGACTCGTGGTTTGCCCATCTTGCATTCGCCGTACCCGGCGAGAAGACGGACAACGTATGGCTCGAACCTGTGGGCGACGAAGAATACGATAAACTCAAATAAGCGAAGCCTATACAGGGCGAATGCTGTGGCAATATGGCGGGTGCGTTTCAATATAGGAAGCCCAGCACCCAAAGCGGTAACTTGTTGCCTGCCGGTGTTTCTATGTCATCGGCAAGGATGTACGACTCCGGGATATTTGCTATCTGTTTGAATGTCTTGTCTTCGCCGCCAATCTCCAATACATAGCGGCTGTCGACTTTGAAGTCGCCGTTCGCTTTCCCATATTCCACGATATGGGAGGCTGACAGTTGGTTGACGGCGAAGCATTCCCTTACCGTGCCGATATGCGGCTCCTTTACGGGAGAGAGGGCATAGAGCAGATTGGGATTCTCCAAGTAAATCTTGTCGGGCTTCTGCATTTTCTTGACCGAGATAAGGTCGCTGTAGAGCAGGTTGAGCAGGCGGGCGGACTGTAGGTGTTGCAGGTATTCCTGTACTGTGGTGCGTATCACTTGGATCATGCCGGCTAATTTGGTCATGTCAAGCTGGTAAGGCACGTTCATGGCCAATACGTTCAGCAATGCTTTGATTTTTCTGGTATTGGCCGGATCCACTTTGCATAACAGGGGAAGTTCCGTTTCTATGATAAAGCCCGCCACTTGGTCTATCAGAGTGTAATAATCAGTCGAATTGTCCAGATAAAACGGATAATACCCATAGCGGAGGTATTGCTGAAAATGTTGTAGCGGCCGGCATTTGTCATAAACGGCGGCGCATAAGTCGGACGGATGGTGCAGGATGTCTTCCAATAAGAAAACAGGTATGTTGACTTTGGCATAGATACCCAGGTATTCGCGGAACGAGAGTCCTTGCATGTCGTAGTTCACGCAGCGGCGTGACAGGTCGGCATCGCCCTGTTGCAGTTTCAGGGCAGAAGAACCGCTGAGCACGATGCGCATGTCGGGGTAGGCATCATATACTTCTTTTATTTCTTGGCTCCAGTTGGCGTATTTGTGCACTTCGTCCAAAAACAAATGTTTGCCTCCCATCTTATAAAACCGGTCTGCCAGTTCTAAGATGGTGTGTGTGGAGAAGTATACGGAATCCAGGGAACAAAACAGCACCTGTCTGTCCAATGCTTTGTAATTCTGCTTGATGTATTGCAGCATCAGGGTGGTTTTTCCAATGCCTCGGGCTCCACGGATGGCCAGCAGGCGGGTTGTCCAGTTGATGCTTGTCATGTAGCTGCGTATGAATTTCAGTGATGCAGACTTAATCTGTCTGTCGTGCCGGGCAAAGAGTGTATCCACGATTCTGTATGTTGTAACCGATGCAAATATATCAAAAGTGTTGGTTGTAACCAACAAAAAACACAAAAAAGTGTTGGTTGTAACCTACAGTTTTAGTATCATCGCGCCAAGCGATGCGGACATACAAAAACCGCTATGGGAGTACCTGCAAGGGCAGGGCGGCCATAGCGGTTTTTATATGGGATATGTCCTTTTATCCTAAGAACGAAATCAGTACGCCGGCAGCTACAGCCGAACCGATGACACCCGATATGTTGGAAGCCATGCAATAGTTCAGCACATGGTTCTTCGGGTCGTACTTGGTGGCGATCTCGTTGCACACACGGCTGGCCATAGGTACGGCACTCAGTCCCGTGGCGCCGATCAGCGGATTGATTTTCTTTTTGGAGAACAGGTTGAACAGTTTTACCATGAATACGCCAGAGGCGATGGACAAGGCAAAGGCGAGGAAACCTCCGATGACGATACCGATGGTGGTCAGGTTGAGGAATGCCTCTGCCGTCATAGTGCCGCCCACGCAAAGTCCCAGAAAGATGGTTGCCGCATTCATGATGGAGTTGGATGCCGCATCGAACAGACGGGACGTGTCAGAACCGATTTCCTTGATGAGGTTACCGAACATGAGCATGCCGACCAAGGGAACTGCCGTAGGTACGAACAGTGCCACGACGGTGGTCACGGCGATGGGGAAGATAATCTTCAGTACGCGTAGGTTCTTGATTTCCGTGTTGGACGGATGCAGTTTCTCCTGTTCTTTCATGTTAATTTTCAGTTCCTTCTTTGTGCAGGTGAACCGTACTACCAGCGGGATGATGACCGGAACCAGCGCCATGTAGGAATAAGCCGCAATGGCGATGGGACCCAGCAGATGAGGAGCCAGTTTGATGGTGGTGAAGATAGCCGTGGGACCGTCGGCACCGCCGATGATACCCAGTGAGGCAGCTTCCTTGGGCGTGAATCCCATCAGGATGGCCACCAGCAGAACGGTGAAGATACCCATCTGGGCGGCGGCTCCGAAAATGGACAGACGCAGGTTGCGCAACATCGGACCGAAGTCCGTCAGTGCGCCCACCCCCATGAAGATGACAGGGGGCAGGAAGCCCGTCTTGATGAGCATATAATAAAGGAAGTTCATCAGTCCCAGCTCATGCGCGATGTCATGCAAAGGCATGTCCCAGATTACTTTCTTCGTTCCGTTGGCCAATGTCACATATCCTTCCGAGTCAGCCTGTATGACTCCCATTTCACCTCCGGGAAAGTTGGCCAGCAACACACCGAAAGCGATGGGGATGAGCAACAGCGGTTCATACTTTTTCACGATGCCGAGATATAGCAATACGAACGCCAAGGCATACATGATCAGGAATGACGGGTCGGCGATGATATTGCTGAAAGCCGTCATCTGATACAGCTTGTTCAAAATTTCCATTAACTGTTCCATGGCTCTTACTTCGCGATTTTCATGATTACGTCATCTTCTTCCACGGCATCGCCCGAGTTTACCAGGATTGCGGTAAGGGTTCCGTCGAATTCGGCACGGATGGCATTGTAGGTTTTCATCGCCTCGATATAGCCCAGGATGTCTCCGGCTTTCACCGTGTCGCCCACGTTCTTGGCTGTTTCCTGTGCATTCTTCACGCGGAAGAATTTGCCCTCCAGTGGAGCGAGGATGTCTTCGCCCTCGCCGGCGGCAACCGGTTGTGCCGTTGTGGCGGCCGTCTGTGTGGCGGGAACTTCGCCGTAAGCGATGTCCACTTTGTATTGCTGTCCGTTTACAGTGACGGTTACGGTAGAGGGCTGTGCGGGAGCCGCACCGGCGGCCGGCGCCTGAGCCTCGGCACGACGCTTTTCCACATCGGCCAGGAAGTCGCTCTTCGCTTTGCCGCTCTTGTATGCTTCATACTGAGACGGGTGCATGGCGTATTCGAACAGCTCTTCGTCATCCTGTCCCGTCTCCCAACCTTTTTCGGCCATGAGCTTGCGGTACTTGTCCAGTTCGTCGGGATAGTTGGACTGCGGGTCCGTGTCGGAGAACAAGCGACCCTGTTCGGCGGCCAGTTGCTTGAGTTCCGGAGCCACTTCGCCCGGCAGACGGCCGGCCTTGCCCAGAATCATATCCCAGATGTCGTCGGCAATCATGCTCCAGCGCTCCTTGCCCTTCTCCATCTGGATGACATTCATCAGGGCCAGATTCTTCACGTATTGGCTGAACGGAGTCACAAGGCAGGGATATCCCACCTTGGGCCAGATGTGGGCCACTTCGTCAAACAGTTTTACGAGCAAGTCGTCCTCCGACAACTCCTTCTCCCCGTGTTTCTTTTTCCATTTGTTGAGGGATTCCAGGTTGCTCTCCAGGTCGGCCATCAGTGAGCCCATCATGCCGCCGGGCAGTCCGGGAGCGATGAGCAGGGAGTTGTTGATGCGGTTCAGCGGGTTGCAGTACAGGCCGAGGAAATCGTCCATCATCTCCTGTATTTGCGTACGCACCTCCATATAGGCGGCCATGTTGATTTCCTTCACTTTGAATCCTGCGTCCTTCAGCATAGCCTGTACGGCCAGGATGTCGGCGTGTCCCGTTCCCCACGAAAGCGGAGCCATACCCGTGTCCACATAGTCGCATCCGTTTTTGCAGACTTCCAGGATGGAAGCCATATTGAAGCCGGGGCCGGCATGGGAGTGATACTGTATGACAATGTCCTGTTTGTATGCTTTGATGCCGGCACAGATCTGGCCGAGTGTTTCGGGACGGCCGATGCCCGCCATGTCTTTGAGGCAGATTTCATCAGCACCCAGATCGATGAGTTGCTTGGCAAGGTTCACGTAATACTCTACCGTGTGGATGGGAGAGTGGGTGATGCAGAGGCTGCATTGGGAAATCATGCCGGCTTCTTTGGCGTATGTGATGCTGGGGGCGATATTGCGTATGTCGTTCAGTCCGCAGAATGTGCGGGTGATGTCCGTACCCTGCGCTTTCTTCACCTTGTAGAACAGGCGGCGCACGTCAGCCGGGACAGGACTCATGCGCAGGCCGTTGAGGGCACGGTCAAGCATGTGTGTCTGAATGCCAGCTTCATGAAACGGCTTGGTCCATTGGCGTACAGCGTTGTTAGGGTTCTCGCCGAACAGCAGGTTCACCTGCTCGAAACCTCCACCATTGGTTTCCACACGGTCGAAACATCCCATCCGGATGATGGCGGGGGCTACTTTGACCAACTGGTCTACACGCGGGACGTATTTTCCTGCGCTTTGCCACATATCACGAAATACCAGACTGAATTTTACTTCTTTTCTTTCCATTGTATCTTTTTACTTTAAATTTCAAACTGTGTTCATGTTATACTCTTTCCACGTTCTTCACGGCGCCCTTGCCGCCTGTGATTTGTCCTACGACCGCCTGTATCACGGCCATCGTCTGAGCGTCTACGGCCGTCGGTGCTGCAGCTTTGGTCTGCCGTGCAGGGGCCTGCGCCTCTTCCGGGGCCACCTTGTTCACGATACCGATCAGTAGCTTGCCCAACTGGATGACGATCATCAGGATAATGAAAACCGTAGCCATACCCACAACCATGAGTTGCAGTGCAATACCTATATTCTCCATTCTCTTATTTAGTTTTTATATGATAGTTTCTTTTACCTTAAATTATGTCGTGGCTTATTTTGCCCGTGCGAAGTTACGTATTTTCTTTCTTTCTTGAAAGAATCGGTTTAAAAGTCTTATAAAAATAAGGGAAATGGTAGTGTTTCAGTAAGTGTGTCTGAGGCAGACTTGCTGAAGCACTATCCGTAAATCTTTGCCAACTGCTTTTATGTAAGCTACAAAGCCTCCTTGGCAAAACGTACAGACACCCGCGTTATCTCGTTATCGTACAGATGATTCTTTTGTTGTTTTCCATGGGGCTTTTAAACAATGTGTCCATAATAAATTTATAATTGTCCTCCTACACCCTTGAATTTCTCGACAAAAGCAGCAATCAGTTGAAACACCTTATGTTTCTTAGGCAGGTACATAGAATTCAATGGACTCATCTTTGGTAGAATCTTATTAAAATCTGTTCCGTTCTCACTGACATACTCACGTTTTAAGGAAACTGTGATGTACCGCTTTGCATCTTCCTCATTTAGGTTTTCTGACGTAATTAAATCGGCAGCCTCCTGTTTCTGCTTGCGTTGTGCATATTCAAAGAACGACTCAATGATGTTTGCTTTGTCCGTCATGGCATCTAAGTTTGTCTCGTTAATGAAATCCACAATAAGGCTCTCTTTTGCCCTATTGCCAACACTTGCCCGAATGACTCCACGTATTTCAGCTATTAAAGACGACTTGTCCTTTATCTTCTTATTGTGTTCAAAAATCAATTCAAGAATGTAGTCAAGGTTGATTTCCTGAGATTTGAGCAGGTCAATCTCAAAAACTACATCGTCCCAGTCAATCTTAGACTGTTCTGTTGCGGCACCTTCTTTCTGACATCTTAGCCAATCTCTAATATCGTTGTACGTAGATTTGTAATCCTGAACTTTCCGTTCTGCCAACACTTCTACTCGTCGCATTTCCTTAATATCCTCATCTGTCACATAGTGAGTGCTTTTGAACTCCTCGACAGCATCGGGGTCATTCAAGTCTATTGCCTGCAATGCCTTGAGGTGTGTATATTCGTCATAGTTCTGCAGGATGTTCTCTATTTTCAGGTACTCGCCAAACAATTTGACGAATTCTTTTTCCTCTTGCTCCGTCTCTATCCTATCAACATCGGGAAATCTTTCGTTCAACTCTTTTACGATTTCAACATACCCCCTGCGAACTTCTCCTGAAGTGACATCCTTAAATCCTTCTAAATACTCCTTGTAGCTTCTTTCCAGCACTACATTTCTGGTATTGCTGTCACCAAATAACGTTATAGCATCAATAGTGTGCTGCTCCAAGTCTCTGAAGGTAACGATATTGCCAAATGTCTTGGTAGCATCGAATATTCGGTTTGTTCGAGAGAACGCCTGAATCAGACCGTGGTAACGAAGATTCTTATCGACAAACAGCGTGTTTAAGGTTGGTGCGTCAAAACCGGTCAGGAACATTCCGACAACAATCACAAGGTCAATATCTTTATTCTTAACCTTTTTTGCCAAATCCCTATAGTAATTCTGAAACTCTCTGCTGTCAACCCCATAATTTGTTTTGAACATCGCATTATAGTCGTTGATGGCATTCGTCAAGAATTCCTTGGCACTCACGTTCATTGCCGTCGGCTCGAAGTTTTCGTCCAGAATGTCACCAATTGCGGTTTGCTCCTCATTTGCAGCAAAAGAGAAAATGGTTGCTATCTTTAATCGCTTGTCGGAGTCTTTCTGTAGCCTGTTCAGTTCCTCATAATAGCACTTGGCAGCATCCACACTGCTAACGGCAAACATTGCGTTAAAACCCTTGTTTGCCCCAAGGCTTCTGTGCGTCTTTATCCTAAAGTTGTCCAATATGTATTGGGATATTTCTTTGATACGCTCAGGGTGAAGCAATGCCGACTTGTTTTCCGCCGCACTCAGTTTTTCCTCATCTCGCTCTGTCTCTATTCCTTTGAATCGTGGTCGGACATCATTATAATCCACCTTGAACTTCAACACCTTTTCGTCGCGGATAGCATCCGTAATGACATACGAGTGCAGTTCCCTTCCGAATACATTTGCCGTAGTTTCTGAACCATGTGCATTTTCGGGGAAGATGGGGGTACCGGTAAATCCGAACTGATAGTATTTCTTAAACTTCTTCTTCAACTGCTTTTGGGCTTCACCAAACTGCGAGCGATGTGCTTCGTCAAAGATAAAGACCACCTGTTTCTGATAAATGGGCAAATCGTCCTTGCTCTTCATCAGATTATTCAGCTTTTGAATCGTTGTAACAATGATTTTATTATCGTCTTTGTCTATGTTTCGTTTCAATCCCGCAGTACTTTCCGAACCATTAACGCTGTCTGGAGAGAATCGCTGATATTCTTTCATCGTTTGGTGGTCAAGGTCTTTTCTGTCAACCACAAAAAACACCTTGTCTATAAAATCAAGTTGGGTCGCCAATCTTGCAGCCTTGAAACTCGTAAGTGTCTTGCCTGAGCCTGTTGTATGCCACACATAGCCCCCCCCGTCAGTCGTTGACCACCTTTTTGCCTGATACGAACTTCTGATCTTCCACAATATTCTTTCCGTTGCCGCAATTTGATAGGGACGCATCACCAGCAGCGTGTTGTTGGTATCAAACACGGCGTATGTGAATATCACGTTCAAGAGTGTATTCTTCTGGAAGAATGTTGCGGTAAAGTCCTTCAAGTCCTTAATCAAATTATTGTTTGCCGTGGCCCAGTTCATCGTAAAGTCGAAACTGTTCTTGTTCCGCTCTACGGTGTTGGCGAAATATCGGCTGTCCGTGCCATTGGATATGACAAAAACCTGAATGTATTTATATAATGAATTGTTCGTGTTAAGACTTTCCTTCGAATAGCGGTGTACCTGATTGAAGGCTTCTCTTATTGCCACACCTCGCTTCTTCAACTCTACCTGAACCAAAGGCAATCCGTTCACCAAGATTGTTACATCATAGCGGTTGGCATGCTGCCCCTCCTGGGTAAACTGAGATATAACCTGCACCTTGTTTCTGGTCAGATTCCGTTTGTCCACCAAATAGATGTTCTTTATATGGCCGTCATCAAAAACAAAGTCATAGATATGGTTATCCTGCAATTTTCTTGTTTTCTCAACAAGAGAGTCACTTGGCTTATCCAGATATTCTTCCACATACCGCTTCCATTCGCTATCAGTAAAAGTGACATTATTTAGATGCTGGAGTTGCTCTCTTATGTTATCAAGTAATGCCTCCGGTGTAGTAAGGTCAGGGAGATAGTCATATCCCAGATTTCTCAAGTCCTGGATAAACTCACGCTCCAACGATGCCTCTGTCTGATAAACAGCGGAAGGTTCGCACGCCACACAACTTTTGTCGTACTCATCAAGTACTATAAAATTGTTGGACTCTGCTATTGTGCTATACTGTGCCATTTGCCCTATTATTATGATTTTTTGTCGTCTTTGAAGTGATATATGTTTCTTATCTCCCGTACAAGATAGCCTAACACCCTCTTGTCATTATCATCTATGAAAGAAGTCTCTTCCCCTGAATGTTTCCCATGGCTGCAAAGATTTATTATACGGTTATAATATGCCTCGTGAGAGTCGTCAGGCAACAGGAGCAATAAATCTCTCCATTTCTTATACCCAAGAAATGTTGAGGTCTTTTCCAATATCTGGCGAAGGAAGTTGTAATGATACTTCTTTATGTCGCCAGATTGGATAGCCTTATCAAGCTCAGACAAGAGAAACAGATGATAAGAGAACGGCGAGTCATTGGAATCATGAAGCAGAAAAGTGCCGTCATCCAATTTCTCCAAACGCTTTTTTAGAGATTTCTTTGCCTTATCGTCAGTCTCTTTATCTGCATTATTCAATTCATTATACAGCACATTATAAAATAACGGGTTATGCGTTGTAATAATAAACTTCACTTTAGATTGGCTGTCTCTAATCAACTCCGCAATATCCACAGCCAACTCTATCAGATGGTTCTCGTCTAACGAACTTACCGGGTCATCTATGAATATATATTCCAAATCATTAAATTGGTCTGTCTCCCGGAGGTCATCCTCTGCCACGTTCAGTGTCTCCACAATCTGTTTCAGCAAACTGTAAAAGACACACCAAATTAAACAACTCTCCTCTCCCTTTGAGATTTTGATGCTATCAATCTTCTCCTCATTGCCACGCTCTAACGAAAATCTAATCTCCGAGTACGCCCTCACCACTACATCTTTATTCTCAGCATCCTTCGTCACGTACTCCTCGTTGAACGAAGGGGTAAGCTTATCATTCGTGTAACGCTGGAAATAAGTGATTACATTGGCCTCTTGACCTTGAACCCTAAGTACCCAATCCGTGAAATTATTTGGATGTATTATTATCTTCCTGTCCCTGTCTCTATCCAAATCATTGTCCCAATAGAACAAGTCTTCAGTAAAAGCATTATAATAAAGGACTTTTATAAGCTGTTCTTCCTCTTTTCCTTCGTTTTTTGGCGCAATCAATTCCTTAAACTCACGTGAAAGGCGAGTCTTTCCAACACCATTAAAGGCATATATCAATTGCACCTTTTTATTAGTGTCTTTAAGCGTTTGAGCTATTTCCCTCAATGTCTTTCCCATATTATGCACTTATTTTAGAGTTCGGAAATGATAATAGTTTGTCTCTGTAATACTCATACTGCTCCTGCACTGCGGCTATCTCTGCCGGAAGACCTATAGTCAAGTCATTGACTAAAGCATCAAATTTATTTAGCAAAGTGGCTATTCTCACCTGTTCCTCATAGGTAGGAATTGGGATAATAGCATTACCTAAACCTTTTGCAGATATAGAGCAGATTTTTCCTTCCGATACATACTTAACTATTTGTTTATGATAATAATTTGAACGCAAATAATGAGAGACATATTGAGGATATAAATCACTCCTAAATATGAAACAAGCATCATGTACTGCCGCAGGCTCATCTCCAAGCCAAGCTAAACCAATACCAATATCTTCTTTATTCTCACCGGCAGCAACAATCACAACATCATTTTTTTGAGCATATCTCATTTTTGAGGCAAACTCTTTTCTAAGCATGCCTATACTTTTTGTTGCATATAATCCATAATGTGTGTACATATCACCATAATGAATGCAAGGAACACCATCATTCACAATGTCTGTCCTTACAAACCGTTTTCCTCTTATAAATGTACCTATCTCACTCATCTTTATCCATTTACCCCCCCCCCTATTTTGCTGAATGTCAACAGTCTATTCCTATAATACTCATACTGTTCCTGTCTCGCTTGCAGCTCCGCTTGCAGCTCCGCTTGCAGCTCCGCTGCATATTCCGTGAAGCGGTCGAGAATCCTTACTATTTCTTCTTGCACGGCAAGAGGGGGGATTGGAATAAGAAATTTATCAATACTCGATATATGAACATGAGGTACCCCTCCTCCTTTTTTCGTAGCGTAAATTTTATCCTGTAAGCTTGTTAAACAGTAATAGAGGTATTTTGTGGAAATATCATTTACTCCTTTTACTGAAAAGGCATCACATACAAATATTTTTTCGTTCCAATACTGTACATAACCAGCCCCAGCCCCACTTCCAGCGACAGTAATTGTTTCCCCATCCCTGTTAAACCGATCACAATAAAATGCCGGAACCCTACCACCTGATATTACAGGATATACCCCTTCCATAGAATCCTTTTTAGACAACGATGTTCCACGTTGCATTGTAGAAACTGTTTTATCGCCTAATTGTTTATATTCCACGCCGTTGGGACAAAGATCTTGTATCAACTCCTGCAGTTTGCTCATATCTATCCCTCCTTCAATTCAATTTGCTTACTTGATTTCTTGAGGTGTTTTGTAGTCGAAATTTTCGACCACAAAACAACCGCTTTCTTAGAATACAGTACAAACATATAATCTGTCTATGCCCCCAAATATTTGATTCTATTTGCAGTTTGCTCATGCCTCGTCCTCCTCCTCCAATTCTGCTATTATCTTGTCTATTTCTGCACGCAGTTCGTTCTCCCTTGCCACAATGCAGCGGATTCGTTCGTTCAACTCCTTGATGTCAGTCTTCGGACGCGTATCTTCAACCTCAATGTAACTGCTCACCGACAGGTTATAGTCATTTTCAGCAATAACATTATTGTCAACAGACCTTGCTATATAGTCAACATCCTCCTTCTTGTCGAAGATTTCTATAATCCTGTCTATATGCTTGTCCTCGAGCACATTGTTATTTGTCCCCTTCGTGAAGAAGCCGTCACCGCTCGCGTTTATAAACTGGACTGTGGTATCATTGCCCTTGTGTTTTGATAACACCAGGATGTTCACGGCTATGGACGTGCCGTAGAATAAGTTGGGAGGCAATGAAATGATAGTCTCCACATAATTGCTGTCCACCAGGTATTTCCTGATTTTCTGCTCCGCTCCTCCACGGTAGAAGATGCCGGGGAAACATACTATTGCCGCCCTTCCCCTGCCGGAAAGATAGCTCAACGCGTGCAGCACAAAAGCAAAATCAGCCTTGGACTTGGGAGCCAACACGCCAGCAGGAGCAAAACGGTCATCGTTGATCAAAGTCGGGTCGTCAGAACCTACCCAACTTACAGAATAAGGAGGATTGGAGACAATGGCGTCAAACGGCTTGTCGTCACCAAATTGAGGATTCTTAAGAGTGTCTCCCAATGCAATATGAAACTTGTCGTAATTGATGTTGTGCAGGAACATGTTCATACGGGCAAGGTTGTAGGTGGTATGGTTTATCTCCTGACCAAAGAACCCCTCTTCGATTATATGCTCGTCAAACTGCTTCTTGGCCTGTAACAACAGGGAGCCTGAACCGGCTGCCGGGTCGTAGATTTTATTAACCACAGATTGATTGTGCATGGCAAGGCGTGAGATGAGCCTTGAGACATTCTGCGGAGTAAAGAACTCTCCACCAGACTTTCCTGCATTTGCAGCATAGTTGTGTATCAAAAACTCATAGGCATCGCCAAACAAGTCTATTTGGTTGTCCTCGAAACTGCCAAAGTTCAATCCCTCAACACCTTTTATGACGGCTGCCAAACGGCTGTTCTTGTCCTCAACGGTATTGCCCAGTCGGGTGCTTGTCGTATCGAAGTCGGCAAACAGCCCTTTGATGTTGTTTTCCGAATCGTAGCCGACAGCAGACGCCTCAATGGAGGTGAAGATGTTTTTCAGGTCTGTATTCAGATTCGGATTGTTCCCCGCAGCCTTTGCTACATTCTCAAAAAGTTGGCTTGGATAGATGAAATATCCCTTGGTCTTGATGGCATCGTCCTTTATCTCGGGAGTTATGACGCTGTCCGACAGGCTTGCATAATCAATGCTTTCGTCCCCTCCCTCAATGTAGTCGGCAAAATTTTCGCTAATGAAGCGGTAAAACAACGTGCCTAAGACAAACTGCTTGAAGTCCCATCCATCAACAGCCCCACGCACTTCATTCGCTATTTTCCATATTTGAGCCTGTAATTGAGCTCTTTGTATACTGCTTGTCATTATCCTTTTTTAATTTTATATTCACAAATATAGTACTTATCCTTCAGATATCTGACATAATCACCTCAAAAGGTTATAAAAGTTTGCCAAAACTTTACTCTAATCCTTAGGAATGCTATCGTGAAGCGCTAAGGAATACGGTTGTAAAGAGGTAAGGTGCAATCGTGGGCTTGTCAAACTATGGCGGCCTGTCAAAATGGGAGGTAATAACGTTTACCGGGCACTAATAATAATTTACACAATTACTTCTACGAGAATGCTTCCATCTTGTTCAACGGATGGAAGCAGGCCTGGAGTTTTACCCTTGTTGAAACAGAATGATACAAGATAACCTTCCTTCTGATTTTTGAGCTTTAGATACTCAAACAGCTGGTTCTCGCCCTTGGTGTTATAGCTGTCGCCTCGCCATATTTTCAATTCGATGATATACTCGTGATTGTTGTAATTGATGATGAGGTCGGTACGGGTTTCATCACGTGTCTCAGCCTCTACATAGTAGTGGCCGACACCATTAATAATCGGACGTATATAAAGTTGGAACTGTTTTCGCCCATGCTTCTCAACGAACTTGGCATCCATGGTTCCGTCTTTTGTGCGGAAGATTTCATTGAAATGTTCAGAAAACTTTTGCAGGAGCAATGGCATGTCCAAGCCGGTGCCCTTGATGAACTGTGTTTTCTCTATGGAGCCTGCAGCGTAAATCTCCGATTCATTCTCTTCTGCCATAAAATACTCGTAGATTCGGGTTTCCATTATTCTGCAAGCTATGCTGAAAGTCCCAAGGTGGGATGTACAGATGATATTGAACTGTTCTGCCAATTGGAAAGCCTTGTTGTCTGGATTGTACTTCTTCTTCTCACCCGAGAAAAGATAATCCCTAAGCAATGACTTCAAATCAGGGAACTTCTCTATCTGCTTGATCATGTCATCAAAAAGCGTGTTTCGCTCGTTGAGTATCACCTTCACGGCATTGAGCAACCCTTCATGGCTCCAATCGTTCTGCTCATCCATTTGCAGGCATAGACGAGAAACCAAGAATGGGTAGCCACCTGTGTAATCACGAATCCAAGTAGCCACCTCTCCCGTATTCATCCCTTTGCGGTGGTCGGCCTCATATTCATCGAGCATACCCTTGATGCCTTCGGCAGAAAGACTCATGTCAACGTTGAATGGCGCAGCAATATTCCAAGGTGAATTGTACTGGTGTTGCTCTTCTGGACGAATTTTTAACTTGAGATTCTTGATGTCATATACACCTGCAAGGATTACTGATTGGAAAGTGGCCTTATTCTGCCTGTCAAGAAACAACTTGCGTAAAATACTCAACAACACAATCAAACTGCTGTTGTCTGAGGCTTTATCTATCTCATCAATGGCAAGAACAACAGGCTTGTCGTTGAACTTGCATACTTTGCTGAAGATGCTTGACAATATCACGGTTTCGACAGGACTGATTGAATCATCGACGGAGTTCAAAATCAAATCTCGTGACTTGTCTGAAAGCCCGCACACATCGCCATTCTCTATTGCGTCCTTCATGAGCCATAATACAGCGGCACAAAATTTCTCATCAGAGCAGAATAATCCCTGCCCTAAATCTTCAAAAGACAAGGAGAATACGGTGTAGTTTTCATTCTCCAGGGTGGACTTGATGGCATTCAGTGTGGTTGTCTTGCCGTATTGCCTGCCTCGATTGATACAGAAATAATCGCCTTTGGCAACCATCTTTTTAATGATTTCCAAACGTTCGGTGATGTCCACCATATAGTGCTCGTTGGGGCGGCAAGTCCCCGTTATATTGAACCTCTTCATCCTTGTCGATGCATAAAGTGTATGGCTTTTGCTTTGTAAATTTATGAAGAAAAATATCAAATACCATCGTTTTTATGAAACTTTATGACTTATGTTAGGGACTGGAAACCGTTTTGTAATAACATCCTTTGATTTTCAGATGCTTATGAATGAACTGAAATGCCATCCTTAGGAATACTATCCTTAGGGTTTAACGAATACTATCGTAAGGTGCTAAGAAATACGGTTTTAATGGTGTAAGGAATACTATTCTTAGGAGGTAAGGAATGCATTCGTAAGCCCCTGCCGACAGTGTTTCATTCCCCGAGTGGACAGCACTTCACTATACCTAATGAACCGCACTCCACTACCCATAGTGAACAGCGTTCCATTTGATGAGTGAACAGCGCACGGCTTGATAAGTGGACAGCTTGCGGCTCGACAAGTGGACAGCACTCCACTTGACAAATGAACCGCCTGCGGGCGGGAAGCCGCCTTCGGCCGTCGCCGCCCTTTTCCCTACACACATGTTTGCGGAAAAATGCTTCAATGGTTCAAACTGTTTGATTGACAGTGACAAATGGTTCATTTATCCTTCACTTTTTCTTCATCCATCCTTCAGTTTTTCCGTCCTGTGATTCAGTGTCCGGCCGCGGCGGCACGCCAAAAGCGGTAATTCCTGAACCATTGTCCGCTGATTTCCAGCAGGTATGAACCATCGCTGAACCATTTGTGAACCATTACTCGTTGATTTCCAGTGAGTCTGAACCATTGAAACCATTTCCCGCAAACATTTGTGTATAGGGGATGCCCGTTTGGTTGCACTGGCAACCAACGTGCGGAACGCGTTGTGCTTCAACGGGTAATGGTTCAGGAAGGCG
>CAMWUI010000018.1 GCA_947177395.1 uncultured Paraprevotella sp. | reverse complement strand
TCGCGCTCAAATTCCGTCACCAGCTGAGCCGTATTGAAGTGAAGGTAAAAGGCTCACACAAGAGTTGCGACATTGAGATTGCCGGCGTCCAAATCGTAAACGCCCTTATGAACGGTGCCTATGAATTCCAGACCGCCGAAACCGAAGACGGCAAATGGCAAAACACATCCCCTGACACAGCTAAGTACATCTTCCGCGAAGGTGATGCCATCGTCAAGGTCGGCGCGGATCCCGTATCCATATTAGGCAAGAAAATCGGCGACTCTGACAACTGCGCAATGCTTATCCCATCCACCTATTCCGCGTGGGACTATACAAACGATGCGGTCAATAGTGGCAAGGGATTGTACCTTAACGTGCTCCTGAGAATAATTGATAAGACTCCGACTGCAGGAAAGGGGAAAGTGCAATATCCCTATTTCGACAGGAGTCAGGGGCTTAACGCGATGGACATTCCGAGGGAGTATTTCGCAGTAGTCAAGGCGACAAGCGTGATATCCAAACGCCTTTACAAAAACGGCAACAACTACTTCACTGACGAATATTTCACCCAACCATATTCGCTTGCATCAGGCGAGGAAATCATAGAATTCGGTTGGGCTGCTCTGCCCATCGCCGGCGAATGGGAACCCGGCTACATCTACACCTACACCCTCGACTACACCTCCGGCATAGGCCTTCACGGTCCTGAAGTCATTGGAAATGTATCACCTAAGGCTGGAGACCCCATTATCAGCGACAAGATAGGAGTCTCAGTCAGTGTTAATGAATGGCAGGGATTGAACGGCTCGACGACACACACAGTAGAGGTTCCCGGAGCTTAAAAAACAGATGATTCATGAAGTACAATATAAATATATATAGCTTAATCACCGCACTATCTGCGCTCCTCCTTTTCTCCTGCGCTCAGGAGGAACTGACAGATATTGGTGTGACGACAGATAATTCCGAGATTCTTTTCTTTACTTCCTTGCCGGGGATAGAGACTCGCTCGGGTGACAATATCGATAAGAATAGTATTAAAAACGGTTTTGATGTATCTGCTGCCTGCATAGATAGTGTTAATGCAAAAGGCTTGCCTATTCCCCGCGAGCATTTCTCGGCGCAAAGGGTGTTCCAAACAGCCGGGATGGGGGAGGCTTTCCGATCGAATTCGTGTAGGTGGTCATCCAACAAGGGTGGGAAAGCCGGAAAACTTAGATTTTTCGCTTTCTATCCGTCACGCGACGTATTGAGAGATAGTGCCGGAGTTTATGGCAATGAACGTGATAAATCTTTCCGTCTGGAATACACAAAAACGACGAACGACACCATAGAATACTGGATGAAGAACTTCAAGGTTAACAGAGACATCGCCAAACATTCAGATTTTGTCACCGCCACGGCTGAAGGCTCGAAAACCGACAATCTATATACGGGCGTGAATCTTACTTTGCAGCATCAGTTGAGCAGGATTATCCTGGAGGCTTTTGGTAACTCTGAAAGCTATGACGTGGAGATAGCCGGAGTGAGAATAGGAGGAATTGCTATTGAAAGTGATTTCAGTTTTGAAGGGACACCAGTCAATTTTAAAAACTGGAACAGCACGAAAATCGGCAGATGGATAGGTGTCGGCCAGAAGAAAGATGTTGTGGAATATATATATCGAAACGGAGATAAAGTCCTCACAATCAACAAGGAAAATAATCCAGACAAGTCGAAGGCTGTATCCTTGATGGGAAAAGGTGGTCCTGCATTGGTCATTCCATATGATTACAATGTATGGTGGGAATATGCGAAGAAACCTAATAAAGATCACAGTTTTCTTTATTTCAGCGTGCTGCTCCGAGTGAAAGAAAAACTCACTGAGAATCATACTCTGCTTTATCCCTATATCGAAGGGGCGAATTTGAATTCATCTCTGATTGTAACTGCTGATAATATGAAGGTGGTCTATCTTTCAATTAAAACCCAAACCGGAGAGGTGATGAAGCGCGTCTACAAAAACGGGAGCAACTTCTACACTGACCCGAACTTCTCGGCCGGTTCTTTATACTCCGTCCCGGATGGAGAGGAGATCAGAAATTACGGCTGGGCATCAGCCATACCATATATAAATGGAGCTACAACTCAAAGATGGAATCCGGGATATCAATATATTTTTCAACTCGACTTTTCCAAAGGAATCGGAGTGCAGGATCCGGCCGATGCGCTACCCGGTAAAGTAATCATTTATCCTATTGAAGTCTCTGGCGGAACACCATCGACTTGGCACACTGTAAAAGAGTATGATAACGAGGAAATAAAGGATGGTGATGTGAATTTCACCATTGAATGACAACAAAATATGAAACACTATATATCACATATCATCTTTCCCCTCCTGACAGGTCTGGTGTATGCGACATCGTGTACATCCGACCCCAGTGTTATGAACCCTGAGTTGGGTGAAGAAATGAGTTTTGAGGCTGGAAATATCGCGTCACGTGCAGCCATCACTACAAATGAGACTTTTAAGGATAGTCCTTTCATGCTGTTCGGAGATATGAACAGAACAGGAGAATTCTATGCCGGCCTCAAGACCATCTTTAATGCTCAGAAGGTGGAATTAAAGAATAACAGATGGGACTATGGGGTAAAACAATACTGGCTTATGGGTCAGGAACACTCATTCGTGGCAATACATCCTTATGATGTCATGCCGGATCTGGAAGGCCTGAAATATGAGAATTCCACGGTCACTTTCACGTATGCCCTTCCTGATTTACTGGATGAAGCGAAAGACATTCTTGTCGCGGCACATAGAAGAAAATATAATATGGATAACGGAGGCGCTGTAAGATTCAAATTCACCCATCTCCTCTCGACTATCAACATAGAGCCGGCATTAGATGAAGTCCTGATGTATGAGGATGAGGATGACAAGACGAATTATCCTTATAATAAGGACGAATACATCCTGTTTCATAAAATAGAGCTTATCGGCATACAAACTAAGGCAGACTTCACATTCACTGCTCAGCCATTGTCGGGCGACAGCAACTCTACTGACGAGTGCAAGGTAACGTATCACTTGAGAAATGATGGAGTAAAAGATTTGACATTCGATTACACAGACAATCCTAAGAAGATCACCAACAACAAAAAGAACGTCAGCATCTTTGACAACAACAGAGCGGTGATAATCCTGCCCCAGTTGTTTGCAGAAGATTCAAATTCGGAAATCAGATTATACTATTCTGTCAATGACGATCACGTCTTAAGGAAAATTACAATCCCTTTGAAAGGCAAGACCTGGAATTTGGGCACAAACTACACCTATAAGTTTACTATAGAAAAGGCATATACTGGCCAGATCAAAGCCGGTTCCTTCACTATCGATGTCGACGATCCGATACACGAGGATGACGAACACGATGACGCATGGGTTTGGAATGGAGAAACGATTGACTTTATATTCGACTAAGACGAATACTGATGTCGAGTTGAAGATGAAAAAAACTTTGGAAACGATGAAGATGAATAACAATATATTTAGTCTTGCTATCCTCTGGCTTGCACTGTTGGCCTCAGGATTATCATCATGTGTTGATGACTATTTTGACAATTATAAGTTTGATGATGAGGACCCGTCAGGCATAGCCGAGGAGGTTGCCATGCCGTTCTCTCTCACAGTAGCTCCTATGGTTGCGGTGAATCCTGAGACGCGTGCCGAAGAAACTTACTTTGATGCGACAACGGAAGAGAAAACAATCGCTGATTTCTGGATCATCGAGTATAATGAAGAGGGCACCCGAGTAGGAAAACCTCGCTATTACAAACTTTTTGAAACATACAACCATGACAAGGTTTCTGACGGGAACATTGCCAAAGAATGGGACATAGACGAAGAAAAATGTGAAATAAGCACTAAAAACATAAACATATTGGTTCCCCGTAAGGATCAGGAGGACTTCACTTGTGTCGTCATCGCCAATACCCATGATGAAAACCTGTTTAATGCAAAAAATCGCTCAAAATTCAGCACACTTGACTCGCTGAGGCTTTTTGACTTTGACCTCCACAATCAGCAGGACTTCTTCTACCCGGTTAAAGATGATGACCAACAGCCTGAAAAATATCTGCTCATGAGCGGATGGACCAAGATATCCAAAGACCCTGCGACGTGGAATCCTTCGGTCGACTTGATCCGAAATGCATGCAAGGTTAATGTCAAATTAGAGAACTTTACTGATGAGTTAGTTTTCAAATACTGGCAATGGCGTAATGTTCCCTGGGGAAAGTTGTTTCCACATGGCAAACCAAAAGACAATTATATACAGAAGGTAAGCCGCGACTGGAAGCAACATACAATAGACGAACAAGAAGATGCCTTAGCAGAAATACAAGATAAAGATGGTTTTGACTTCTGGATCCCCTGCAACGTATGGCTGCCGGAAGAGAATTATTACAAACCGTATGCCAACTCTTCCAATCTTGCAAAAACCGGCGAGAGAGCGACAGATGAGTTCTACCGGCAGGAAGATCCCACATACTTCGCCATCGGATGCAGAGGATCTGATTCGCAGAATAAAATTGAAAAAAACATACTAAGTGAATTTAAGTTATATCCGTCATTTGATCCGGATAAATACGCAGAAGTCGGAGAATTTGACCAATTCAATTTCGAGCCTAACCATTACTACAGTATAAAGGCTGACATACAAAAGATTCCTTTTGGCCATCCATTGTTTCAGCATGCGGAATTTTTTGAGCTTCCGGAATCCAACTGCTATATGCTCCCAATAGACACTAAAGACCCCTACAGGGTTCCACTCACTCAAATTAATGAATTTTGGGGGGGCTATGATGAAAGCATGATGTTGGATGATGATACGGAGTGGGTTGCCGAGGTGATCTGGCAGGATACCCCGCTGCGAATCCTTGACTTCGCTGTGGTCACAGATGATGCATTAGATGCACGCGATAAGTTTGAAGGAGTAGGCTCTGAGAATGGCTTTGCATTCCGCACCACCGGCACCGGTGAAGGCAACGTGATCATCGGAGTCAGGAAGAAGGTTCCTGAAAAAGACATACCTGCTCCTGATGAACGGGAGTACATGTGGACCTGGCATATCTGGATCACCGAATATAATCCGGGTGTTGATATTCCGGGTCGGGAGGTTAATATTCCCCTCGAATGGGGCAACAATAAAAAATCTTACGATGTACCGGGAGGAAAGGTGCAGCGATTCTATAAAGACTGCCTAATAGAGAGTTTCCCTTATGGCTATCTCATGGACAGAAATCTTGGAGCACTCTCCGCCGATCCGGCTCCATACCCCGAGATGTTTGGAAGTGACGGGACAGTTTCCCCTTTTGCCACCCCGAATGAAATACTGGTACGCAAGAAAACATTTGGTCTATATTATCAATTTGGACGAAACGCTCCCTTCCCAACCGCGAACCCGGCAGCTCAACCTATATATAATATCAAAGGTGAAGTAATCGACGAGTTCATGCATTGGCAGACCGAATTGATAAACAATCATGACACAGCTCCTGTTGTGAATATGGTTGGGGGTGAACCGGACCCTAATATGGACCCATTTGAAGAAGCGGTGAAGAAACCTTATAAATTCTTTATAAGACCAGAAAGACGAGACGAGACAGAATGTCCTATTTTGTGGTTTGATGGTGCATACGAGTTTGAGGATGCCGGGCTCTGGTTTTCTAATATCGGCTACTTAGATGATGGAAGGAGTATTTTTGATCCGTGCCCGCCCGGCTGGCAAGTGCCGGATGAGACCAACTTTGCCAGATTGCAATATAGAACAGATAAGCATTTCAGAGAGGATCCATGGATGCCCATCGATAATTCCGCAAGTATTCTTTCCGGAAGACTATTAGGAGTTATGTGGAAAGACTCTGAGGTAGTAGACAACGCCTATGACGAAAGCACCGGATTTTTATCCGGGCACCCGGACACATACATCTTTAATACTGACTATGTCAAGGACGAAAGCTTGGCAATATGGCTGACGGGACAGGGCACACGTGCCGGTGATCAAGGTTCCTGCGAAGTATTCGAGTTCTACCCGGATTACCCTTACTGGAAAGAAGATGCTAACGGAAATATAGAAGGAGCCGAACCTGCTGATTTCGGAAACGGTTTATGGTTGAATAATGGAAGTGCTGTAAAATTCTCTTCGGGTGATATCATCATTCCCGATGGTTTGGAAGCAGAATCTACATGCTCCGGGTTGGCAATAAGATGCCAAAGAATGCAATAGAATTATCGGCGCGCATGCAGGAGTGCGAATAAAAGCGCCGGAAAGCGAAAATGAAAAAATGAGAGTAATCATATAGAAGAGTGGGCCTCACCTTAAGGAAGCCCACTCTTTTTTTAATAACCGGTCCGGTGAAAGCCCCCATGAAGAATCATGGTGTGGAGATGCGTCGAATAAGCTGCTTGATGGTCGGATCTTTGAGAATGACGCGTTTGTCGCTATCAAGAAGATAAGGCGTAGGCATCGCCGGGAGATCGTATATCTCATCGTCAAGAATGCCGGTAAGGTCATAGCCTACGAGCCAGTTGGCAGGCATGTGTCGGCGGGTCTTGTCCCAGACATCACGGTTTCCCTCGGCATAGATGGCTAATACGACGAGATCTTTTTCGGCAATCGCCGTATTGATAGTCTTCGAAGCAGCCAGCACGCGTAGAATATCATTGCAGTGTGGACACTCCGGGTCATAGAATACAAGAAGAGTACGCGGGCTTTGCAGATTGTGAAGACTTGATTCCCGGCCATCGCGCCCGAGATAACGGAAGTCGGAAGCTATTGTTCCCGGACGGTTAAGCATAGCCATGTTGCGCCTGTACTCTGCTCGCGTGCGCAGGACCTCGGGCAGCGAATCAATTTCGAGCAGCGAATCAAGGAAGCTGATGTAGCGGTTTTCGTCGCGGTAAGGAGAGTCGGGGTTGCCCCAGTAGAGATAGGCCAGGCTGTCGGCCACCCAAGGATCAAGGGCATCATGCTTTTCAGGCATCCGCCCTTTGTCTGCGTTATTGCTGCAAGCACAGGTTGCCAACATCAATATGATTGTGGAAATAACAGATAATCTCATAACAACAAAAAACTGCGCATGGGGGTGCTCAAAGCATGCCATTTATTGGTTACGTCATAATTGCCGCGGCTACGGATGCCCTGAATGGAGATATCGCTGATTATAATCTCATACTCCGTGGGGAACTTGGTTGTGAACTTGGCCTTGATTTTGAAAGGATGTGCTGGAACTGCAAAGCAACAGCCTGATTGTCTTTCGCCAAACCTATCGACATTGCTGTATGTAGTCACTTTCTTCACCACATCCTCGGATGTGTATGCAGTGAGTGCGAGGGCACCGGCTACGAGAAGAAATAAGCGTTTTACCATGTTGATAAAATTTTGTTGGTTATAATTGAAATGATTGTAATCCTCGGAGTAATCCGGAAAGACCTTTATGTTCAATCCATTCTTTATAGCCTCGTCTTCATCAAACTCAAAGCAAGATAAAGTGGGAGTCCCTTCGTTGAGAAATCGTGTTGTTCGAGCTGCCATCTCCATAGCTTGGTCGGGATTTGCATTGAGATAGAAGCCCTGTCCGAAATCCTTGCCACGTTTACTCCGTGAGAGATCAATATGCTCAATAGCTACGTTTGAACCGTGATAGAGACGTTTCATATCCTACCTCCTTCCCGTTGGCAAATGACTTGGAGGTCAGAAACTGCATCGTCGATGGAGAGGGTATGCTCGGCAGCATAGCAGTCGAGAAGGAAATCTATTCCTGTGAAACGGCGCAGATATGCATAGGCCTGCATGTTGGAGAGATTATATCGCTGTGCGAAAGCTCCGACGCACGCCACTACATATTCTATTCGGTTAAATATTTCTTTCTTGTCCATTACTATGCTTTATTGCTTACGATTAAGTCCTTAATATCAATATCAAGTAATTCTACTGGAAATGGTAATAGAACCAGTAAGTCGTTCCATAAAGACGGCGACAGGCTTTATAACGCTCCGCGTCTGTCACAGGTTTGCGGCGCTGTGCCTGATATTCGCTGTAATTGGTCTGTAAGACACTGTTCTGATAAGTCAATACGGGATGCATGCGCACATGGGTATACAGGACAAGCGCTTCCTTGTAGCTGCGCGGCAATGAATCGTTTATCGCATAATAGGCCGGCAACGTGCGGACAAAAGCATCTAAGTTTTTATCCAAAAGGTAGGCGCAAAGCAAATAATCGGCCAGATTCCCATCCACCAATGTATCCCTTCGTTCGGCCAGTTGCCTGAAAAACTGCGTGGCCTTATTTTCCAGACGTGCCGAAGGACGCGCCCTCATGTAGCGATAGAACACATCGGGCCAGGCGGAAAGTCCGACAGAGTCCGCCATAGACGGCAGTAAACCACAACTGCCATACAACACGGGATAGTCGAAAAGACACTCCCCCAACTGCCCCGTCCGGCTAAGGGCATAACAGCGCATGGCGGTCAGTCGTCTGCTTACCTCCAAGGATTGTCTTCCTACAGACAAGGCTCCCTCATAGTCTTCGGCTTGTAAACAACGAGCTGTTTTCAACTCATAATGGAGTCGAATGTCCGTATTCGAGCATATACCAACTGTGCCGAAAAACAATGTCAACAACAAAGCATTAAGCCACAAGCGTCTCCACATGCTCTTTTGGGCAGGGGATTCCGGCATCCGATTCAATGCATTTAAAATGAGTGCATAGAACAACAGCACGGGGACACTCCACCACCAGCCTGTACTCAGAACACAAGCACCTTCTCTGGAAAAGCCGACAGATGTCAGCAAAGCCAAGCACAGACAGGACGGGAAATACAGCAAGGCTATCGCCCATGTCGGCACAACTGCCTTGTAAGCAATACCCAAAGGAAGGACAGAAAGAAGCAGGGTTATGATAAAAGCTCCCCAGAAAGGAGAATATACGGTCTTTCCATGCGACAGAACGTGCTGTGCCGCCGCCATCAAATCGGCCTGCATAACATACAAAAGTCCGTAGCAGAACACCGCAAACAGTACTCCGCAAACAATCCATATTTTTAAGACAAGCCCTCTGTCTCTCCTGTTTCTCTCCATATCTTCGCTTATGCAGAGCCGGGTAACGGGACATATCTGCAACCTGCCACCCGGCCCATTTTATCGTTTCTTCCGTCAATCCTCCGATGCTTTACACAACACGACAGCGGAACGAGCCGGCAGATACAATTTCAGCCATCCCTTACCGTCTTTGTCCAACAGAGGGTCGTAGTTGGTGAAATGAGCGACGGAATCATCGTTCAGTCCCTGTCCTCCGAAAGCCGGATTGTCTGTATTCAGCACAACATCATACTTGCCTTTCGGAACCATGAAGCCATAGCCCGTGAACGAGCGGACAGGACTGAAATTAAATACAAACGTCAGGTTGTTGCGACGGTAGGCCAACACTTGGTCGCCGTCGTTGTGCCAGATTTCCACGACCTGACTTTTCTGTATGTTCCTTTCGCTTTTCAGCAACTTTATCATCGCTTCGTCAAAATCCCCTAAATAGTGATAACACAAATCCTTATTGTCTACCAGATTCCATTGACGACGGGCGTATTTATGGCTCCATCCGTTGCCTTCCCGCGGGAAATCGATCCATTCGGGATGTCCGAATTCATTGCCCATGAAATTGAGATATCCGCCGTTGACGGTCGAGGCTGTCAGCAGCCGGATCATCTTGTGAAGGGCGATGCCGCGTACAGCCGTATGATTCTCGTCACCTTTCTTGAAATGCCAATACATATCGGCATCGACGAGACGGAAAATAATAGTCTTGTCGCCCACCAAAGCCTGATCATGACTTTCGCAGTACGAAATGGTCTTCTCGTCCTTGCGGCGGTTTGTCACCTCCCAGAACATACTGCTCGGTTTCCAATCCTCGTCTTTCAGCTCCTTGATGGTTTTGATCCAATAATCCGGTATGTTCATCGCCATGCGGTAGTCGAATCCGTAGCCGCCGTCCTTGAACGGTGCCGCCAGCCCCGGCATACCGGACACCTCTTCGGCTATTGTTATCGCTTTAGGATTTACCTGATGTATCAGTTCGTTGGCCAACGTAAGATAACAGATGGCGTTGTCATCCTGATGACCGTTGAAATAGTCGCCGTAACCGCAAAACGCCTCTCCCAGCCCGTGGCTATAGTAGAGCATGGAGGTAACGCCGTCGAAACGGAATCCGTCGAATTTATATTCATCCAGCCAGAACTTGCAGTTGGAAAGAAGAAAATGCAGGACCTCGTTCTTCCCGTAGTCAAAACAAAGGCTGTCCCAGGCCGGATGCTCACGCCGCGCCCCCTGATTGAAGTATTGGCAGGGATCGCCTGCGAAATTGCCCAATCCCTCCATCTCATTTTTCACGGCGTGCGAATGAACGATATCCATGATTACGGCAATACCGCGCTGGTGAGCATCATCGATCAGTTCTTTCAGCTCTTCCGGAGTCCCGAAACGACTGGAAGCAGCAAAGAAACTGGAGACATGATAGCCGAAACTGCCATAATAGGGATGCTCTTGAATCGCCATCACCTGAATGCAATTATACCCTTCCTTCTCGATGCGGGGCAGGACATTCTCACGGAATTCCCTGTATGTGCCCACTTTCTCGGCATCCTGCGACATACCGACATGGCATTCGTATATCATCAGAGGGGCAACTGACGGCTTGAAGCTTTTCTTCTTGAATTCATACGGTGTATCGGGATTCCACACCTGGGCGCTGAATATTTTCGTTCTCTCGTCCTGCACGACACGGCGGGCCCATGCGGGAATACGCTCTCCGCAACCGCCTTCCCAATATATTTTCAGTTTATACAAGTCTCCGTGTTTCAAGGCGGCCGTCTTCAACTTTATCTCCCAATTTCCGGAATCGCCCAGTCGGGTCAGTCTGTATTCCGGCATTTCCTGCCAGTCGTTAAAATCACCTATCAGATAGATGTCCGTAGCATGGGGAGCCCATTCGCGAAACACCCATCCCCGCGCCTGACGGTGCAGTCCGAAGTAAAGATAACCGGTAGCAAAGTCCGCCAACGTTATTTTCCCTTTGTTCGTCAGTTCGCTGAGTTTATCCAGCGCATGCTGATGACGGCCTTCTATGGCCGATTCATACTCCAGCAGCCAAGGATCATTCTTGAGCAGTTTCAAAACAGGCTTTTTCTCCGTTGTCTTTGGTCGTTTCATGGCAGTATATTTTTTAAGGTTCGCTATTTTCGAAAACTCTTATGCCCGCACCTTGACGATGATTTTCTTCAGTCCGGTCGGGGTGATGGCGGGAGCATGCCCGTCTTCCGGAAAGAAAACGGCAAACATGCCGGGCCTTAACCTGAAATAAGCAAGCGGCTTTTCCTCGTAAAATGAAATATCGTCCGACGGGTCATACGGGGCCGGGGCCAATACGGCACGCGGGAAATATCCCATTTCCTCCTCGCCGGTCAGCGGAATCTGAATGTCTATCATTCTGTCATGCGTCTCCAGTCTGGCCGCCTCACGAGCTTTCACGCCTGTTTCCACCGTATTTATCCACAAATCATTTTCCTGCAACACGATTTGTCCTACAGGCAGACTGTCCGGCTTATGCGTCTGTAAAAACTCCGTCACCACTTTAAACAAAGGATTCAGCGACTCATACTTTCCGATATTATCAAGTGTATCTATTATCATACTGTTGTTGGAATATAATATATCAATGTCACAAATATAGATAAAATATCTTCTTGGATGAAAGATACCCTCATTTTTTTTGCAGATGCAAACGGATTATTTTCAAAAGTTCGTCATGGAGCTTTCCGTTGGACGCTAACACCTCGTGTCCGGAATGGTACGTGTCTCCCCCATTGAAATCGGAAACGCGGCCTCCGGCCCGTTGCAGAATCAGGGAACCGGCCGCTATGTCCCAAGGCCCCAGCAGTCCTTCGATGCGTGCCTCGAAACGTCCGGCAGCCAGATAGCACAACTCGGCAGCAGCCGAACCCAACAGTCTCAGCCCCCCTACATGTCCATACAGAGAAGCTATGATACCGTTGATAAACGGCCGGAAGCGTTCCGCATCGTAAGGAAAGCCCAGTTCGATGAAAGCCTGGTCGAGCACAGAGAGGTCGCTGACATGAATTTCCTGCCCGTTGAGATAGGCCGGACTGTCTTTTGTAGCCCAATACAGTTCCTCCCGGCAGCATTCATATACGACCCCCAACTGCATTTTGTTCCCCTTTCTCAACGCAATGCTCACACAGTAAGGAGCATTGTCGTGGATAAAGTTCGTGGTACCGTCCAGAGGGTCCACCAGCCAACAGTATTCCTCGCCGGAAAAAAAGGCAGAACCTTCTTCGGTCACAAACCCCGCTTCGGGCAACAGTTCCCGCAAACGTTTCACTATGAGTTGCTCCGATGTCTTGTCTACATAGGACACGTAGTCATGCGCAGCTTTCTTTTCCACTTTGTCCCGTCGGAAAGATTTCCTTTCCGTTCGCAGAAAACGCCCGGTCTCCACGGCCAGTGTCTTCACCTCTTCAAGCAAATCGTTCAGTTCCATTGTCTTTGTTATTTTCTGTTCAGGAAACCGTTGGTATATGTTCCCTGCTGTACCACCTTCCCGTGCTTGTCTTTTTCCACAAAGGGACCGTGTTTCTGGTCGTCCTTAAAACTGCCTTCAAAGCGGTTTCCGTCCTTGTCCTCCATAACACCCGGCCCGTTCTTTTCGCCTCCCTTGAACATGCCTTTGAACTTGGTGCCATCCGTAAGCCTCAGAACACCCTCTCCGTCCATCTGGCCGTTTTTCCATCCGCCTTCGTACACGTCTCCGTTGCTCCACACATATTTTCCCTGTCCGTCCCGCCGGTTGGCTTTCCACGAACCATTGTAGGAAGCCCCGTTATGCCAGGTAAAAATTCCTTGTCCATTCTGTTCTCCGTTCTTAAACTGCCCCACATAACGGTTTCCGTTGGCAAACGTGAAGATGCCCTGTCCGGTACGTTCACCCATCACATAGTCTCCCTCGTATTTATCCCCGTTGTGGAACTTGTAGATGCCCTTACCGTGCTGCACGTCATTCTGCCAGTCTCCCACATACTGGTCTCCGTCCGCATAGTTGAATATGCCGTGTCCGTTTCTCAGATTGTTTTTCCAGTTGCCGACATATCTCGACCCGTCATTCCAGTCAAAAATCCCCTCGCCGTTTTTCTGGTCATCCTTCCACATGCCTTTATAATAAGCTCCGTTCCCGAACGTATATGTACCTTCGCCGTTGCGCTGGTCGTTCATCCAGTTTCCGACATACACATCGCCGTTATAGTAGTACATGGTTCCCTCTCCCTGCTGATAATCGCGAAACCAGAGTCCCACATACCTATTATTGTTCTTGAAATAAAAGGTTCCCAGACCATGCTGCTGGTCCTGAAACCATTCGCCTTCATAACGTTCGCCGTCTGCAAACTGATAGACGCCATATCCATGACGCTTTCCCTTGAGGTATTCTCCTTCATACACATCGCCGTTTTTGAAGGACGTGGTTCCCTTGCCATTCGGTTTTCCCTTGAACAGCTCGCCCTGGTATTCTCCTTCTCCCTTGAATGTGAAAGTACCTATTTTCAACTGCTGGGCTTCCACATGCGCAAAGAATACACATGACAGTATACCGGTAACATATCTCTTATATTTCATAGTCCGCTTGTTAAATTACTACATGATAAAAAGCCGCATAAGCCTGTTCCGCCATGTCTCAACGACGGCTTTTCAAGAACAGTTCTGCCTGCTCCAAATCTTCGGGAGTATCAATTCCGATAGTTTCCATCTCACTGATTCCCACCTTTATTACATATCCGTTCTCGACCCAGCGGAGTTGTTCCAGTGACTCGGCCAACTCCAAAGGCGACTGCGGAAGTGCCGTGATTTCCTTCAATATCTCGGCCCTGTAGGCATACAGTCCTATATGCTTGTAATACGTATGCCCCGACAGCCACCCGTCTCTCTCCTGCCCCCGTACAAACGGTATGACAGAACGGCTGAAATAAATAGCGCGCCTGTTCTTGTCTATCACCACTTTCGGGGAATTCACATTTTCCAAGGCTCCCCATCCGTCACTTTCCGTAAAAGGCTTCACCAGCGTGGCAATCTGCGTCGTGGCATCGACGAAACATTCCTGCACGGCACGCAGTTGCCGGGGTTGAATAAAGGGTTCGTCTCCCTGAATATTGACCACCACGTCATAACCGTCGCCGACTTTCGTGTATGCCTCAAAACACCTGTCTGTGCCACTCTTATGACTGGAAGACGTCATGACCACTTTTCCGCCGAAGGCTTTCACGACCTGCTCTATCCTCTCGTCGTCCGTGGCCACCACAGCTTCGTCCAGCACACCGGCCACTTGCTCATATACTCGCTGTATGACCGGTTTGCCTCCGAGCAAAGCCAACGGTTTTCCCGGGAAACGGGTCGATGCATATCTTGCGGGGATTATTCCTATAAACTTCATGGGTTAATGCAATTATAAATTCATTGATATCCCGCAAATTTAATGAAAAAACTTGGAAATGCGGAGTGTTTATGCTTACTTTGTGATTAAAATAAACAGATTTTATGACAGGAACGTGTTGGTTGTGTCTGGGCTGTAATCATGAAACGGCTGTCGGTTTGTCACAGGCCCGAAGCCTGCTGACGGAGTTGTTTCCGGATATCCGGTTCGGAACGGAACAAAGGACGGCTCCCATCGATTTCCCGAATTCTTCACCGTTTGTCAACCAGGTAGCCTGTTTTCATACGACCCGGCCGATAGTGGATATTCTGCCGGAGCTTAAAGACATCGAGCATGCATGCGGGCGACGGGAGGAAGAAAAAAAAGAGGGTATCGTCAGAATGGACATCGATCTCCTGCAATATGGCTCTACGGTCTTGAAGCCGCAGGACATGGAATATGTCCACGTGAAAAAGGGAATGAAAGAATTGCTTTTCCATGCGGATACAATCCATGTTTAATACAAGTTTTCGGTCGGTGGAAAGCATCATTCACTCCAAAAGTGGTAACTTTGCCGCATGAATACAGATAGAATCCAGGCTTTACTGAACAGGCTCAACAAGAATCTTTATGAAAGAGAACAGGCCGTGGCGTTGTCTTTTCTGGCGACTGTAGCCGGAGAGAGCATATTTTTCCTGGGGCCTCCGGGCGTAGCAAAGAGCATGATCGCCGGTCGGCTCAAAGAAGTGTTCCGTCGCGGCACATCTTTTGAATATCTGATGTCCCGTTTCAGTACGCCGGATGAGATATTCGGCCCTGTCTCCATTTCACGTCTCAAGGACGAGGACTGCTACGAACGGGTGACTCAAGGCTATCTGCCCGAAGCCACCGTAGTGTTTCTGGATGAAATATGGAAAGCCGGCCCCAGCATACAGAACGCCCTGCTCACCGTGCTGAATGAAAAGACGTTCCGCAACGGAAACCGCCTTGTACACCTGCCCCTGCAACTGACGATTGCCGCATCCAACGAACTGCCTGCCGAAGGCGAGGGACTGGATGCCCTGTGGGACCGCTTCCTCGTGCGTTGTCTTGTGGGCGGCATCCGTCGCGCAGACTTGTTCAACCGGATGATCTCCGAAAACGAGACCGACACGTTTCACATTCCTGAGGAAGAACAACTGACGGAGGAACAACTGGAACAATGGCGCGAAAGCGCCCGGAAAGTCCGCATACAGGACGAAGTGTTTGCATGTATACACAAAATACGGACGGCTTTGCTTACTTTCCGGATCGACAACGGACAGACCGTACAGGAAAAGGTACTATACGTCAGTGACCGTCGTTGGAAAAAGGCGGCCGGACTGCTCCGTACGTCGGCGTTCCTCTGCGGGGCATCCGCTCTCAGGCTTGCGGACCTGCTGTTGCTGAAACACTGCCTGTGGGATGAACCGGAACAAATCGGCCGACTCAAACAAATGCTGACGGAATCGCTGACCGCAGTCATAGAGGAATGTATCGACCTTCCTCTGCTGGCAGACCGCATCCAGGTGCTCCGTGCCGAAATGCGTCCGCGCTCCGCAGCCGGTCCGACGGAGGAAGAGAGGTCTTTCAAGACAGTCAAGAGTTTCTTTTACCAGGTGGAACGTACATCCCTTGCCCGCCCTGTCCTTATTTATATAAGTGAATATGAACAATTGAACGACCGTCAGTCCGTTCCTTTCATCCTCGTCGACGACAAGCGCAAGACCGGTGCCCAGCTGTTGCGCCTGTACCAGCGGAGCCGTTATCCGAATATCTTCCCGAAAGACCTGCTGGATGTACAAGCCACATCCGAAGGGCTCAAAATAAACGGCACTCCTTATCCTCTGCTGCGGGAGAAGGAGATTTCATCCCGGCCGGCAGCCGCCGACCGGCAGGCCTCGCCGGCGATGCCTTCTGACGCTCTTTCACGCATCAGCTTTCAGATGAAACAGGCACGGGAAAAGCTCGGGCAGATAAAGGAGGCGGAACTCGAAGCTGCTTCCCGCCATCTTTTTCTGAACGACGAAGAGCGAAACACGGTCGGGCAGGTTTTCAGAAAAGCCGAAATCGATCTGGAGCGTCTGGAACATGAATGGAAGGAATTGGCCACCGCACATGGAGAACGGGAATAGACCCATACGGCAGCTTCGCGACCTACAGTTCCTGTTCCGGCAAATGCTTGAACAGGCGTTTGCCAACCGATACGGGGATGCGATAGACGCCGGAATCATCACGCCGGCGGAAGCGAGAGACGAATGCCAGCGGTACTATGATAAATATAAATCCGGATTGCAAAATGTATACTCTTATTATACAGAACAATGGGAACACTTCTATGCTCTCCGGGAAACCCCGGACGAAGAATTCCGCACCCGTCTGTCGGCCCTCACATACGAATTAGAGAGGAAGTACGGCTCTTTCGTGTTTAACGCAGGTTATTATCTGAAAGAACTGAACAAACTTTCTCCGGAAACAGTTGCATGGAAACGATTGCGCGCTTTTTTTCTTGACCGATGGTGCAGAGCCTTGTCCGACCGCGAATACAATTATCAGTTGAACCACATCGAACGCTTATGCGACGACTTCACACGCCAGTTGGAAAATTCTGTCGGCTCATTTAGCGAACAGAGAATACTTAATGAGGATATGGACGCCCGTATCACATGGGTGAAACGCCGCCTGGATCCGAAACTGAAACAAAAAATAACGGAGCTGGCTTTCGTAATGAAGCGAAACCCGATTGTCAGGGAACTGGCAGACATACTGGGACGGAAACATTCCGTGGCGGAACGGAAATACAAGGCCATCAGCAGCCGGAACGAACTGCATAAGATTCGTCGGGCTTCCCGCACGGACATACAGGGGGTGACCGCCGGCAATGACCTGAACCACTTGCTTCCGTTGGAATACGGGATGCTGGCGACCCCGCATCTGGAAGACATATTCCTGCGGAAATATTCCGGCAGGCAATTGCAGATGTTCGACTCCCGTTCCGTTCATCCCGTACACGTCAAGAAAGGACAGGAGGGAGGACACGAACTGTCGGTGCCGGCCGAACGCGGTCCGGTCGTGATATGCGTGGATACCTCTGGTTCGATGGCCGGAGCCTATGAACAGGTGGCCAAAGCCATCGTCCTGTGTCTCGTCCTTCTTTCGGAAAAAGAAAACCGTCCTTGCCAGATTATCATGTTTTCGTCGGAAATATATATGACTGAAGTGCGCACGCTGGCACAGGCTTTCGAACATCTGTCCCGCTTTTTCTGCAACACGTTTCACGGCGGAACAGATTTCGGTCCCGTGATGGCGGAAGCCGTCAAGACTCTGCACAGCTCGGATTATAGCGAGGCAGACTTGCTCCTGCTGTCGGATTTCGACGCGGAAAGCCTGCCTGCCTCGCTACACCTGCAACTGGAGGACCTAAAGGAACGTGGCGTGGAAGTGTATTCTGTAGCTTTCGGCCATCGTGTCAATACCTTTTATACCGATATTGCCGACAAAAACTGGCATTATCAATAACCCGCAGCGGAGAATATCAGCGGCGGCTGCGATTCGGCCGAGCCGGAGCCGCCTGACGGTCACCGACGGACGGGCGTCTCGCCTGAGGCGCCGACTGGCGGACGGTCGTGCGGGTCGAACTCTGACGCTGGTAAGAATTGCCGTTTCGTGTTTCAGACGGCACAGGCCGTATGCTTTCCTTACGGCCGGGACGGGATTGTCCGGGTCTCGCATGACTGTTTCCGTTCCCCGCGTCCGGACGGCCGGTTTCAAAATGAAATCCGCCGGTCTCTCCCCTGCCCGGCCGTTGGGAAGTTCCCGGACGGTCAGTTGCAGGCCTGCCGGGCCTCCGAGGCGGAACGGGCTTTTCCGGCCGGCCGATATGGCCGGGACCGCGGTGCTCCACCGCTCCCCTGTGCTCTCCACGGAACCCGCCGTTCCACGCCGGTCTCCGGTCATTGTAATAGCTCACATGGGCATAATGATTCCGTCCGTGCCCTCCCCTGTATGTCACATACACACGCGGCGTATGGTAATAAAAGAAGCCGGGACGATAATAAGTATATATCGGATAATGCCATGCATTTGCCCGCCAATACACGGGATGGAAGAAATAGCTGGCCGCTGCGAACAATGTATATTGCCAGTCATACAAAATGCTCCGTATATCCGCATTGCGGTGCGTGAGTGCGATTCCGTACACATCGTCGGCCGAACGCAGGCTCATCAGATAATCGAGGTTTATTTCATACGCGTCGTTGTACTGTTCGTCATTCAGATTCAACTCATAGGCCATCTTGTCAGTCAGATAGCGGGCCTGGTCGCGTGCTTCTTCGTAGGACATGGCATACATGCCGGCCACAGTAAAAAATGCCATCAGCAGGGAAATAACATACCGTTTCATATTCTTCTGTTTTAGAGTTTACCAATCGGAATTCCTTTTTCACACTGCAAATTTGGAATAAGAAAATCACCCTCGCAAGGGATTTTCCCTACAAACCGGGAGGCTTTTCCCTAAAAGAAGCCGGAGTCCCATCTGCGTTTGCCCATTCAAGCGTTCTTAGGATGCCCATTCTAATACCCTTAGAATGCCCATTTTAACAACCTATGAATGCCCATCCTAAGGTCGTTAGAATGGGCATCCATAGAATCAACCGGCATAATTACTTCCGCTGCATACTGCCGAAATTCCCCCTCGGACCGCCATGCTGTCCGCCAGGCCTGCCGGGACGCTTTCCTTTCGGATGATTCCCCTTCTGATGGCTTCCGGCGGGACGATGATTGCCATGTCTGGGAGCAAACACCTTACACAACTGTTCCGGAGACAATATCTTGCCGAATTCGGCATAGTATTTCTTCTTAATCTCCAGCCGTTTGGACTGTACCTCTATCCGGCGGGCCTCCCTCTCGAATCTGCCCTGCATGCGCCGGGTTGCTTCCTCCGCAGTCAGTTCCGCCTTCTTGTCGCTCTTCTTTCTCTTCCCGACGGCATCTTTGTTTTTCTTCTCCGGACAGGCGGCCTTCATTTCCTCCTGATAAAGAGCGTACAACTTAGTAAAAGATTCCTTGGCATCGCCCTGCAGATTCAGTTCCTTGACAAGACGCTCCACCCGCTGTTTGCCTTTTCCTTCACAGCCGGCCGTCTTATCGCATTTCTGTTTCCCCGATTGCGCATGTATCGGCATGCCTGCACACATCAAAGCCGCTATCGCGACATAAAAAAACTTCTTTCTCATGGTCATAAACTGTTTTTGATTAAATATCCATAACTATGACCGGATAAAACAAAGAAGGTTTAATCGGGCGTCAGCGAACTGTTATATGATAACATCCCTGCTTCACTTCATGCTTCACATAGCAATGTCCGGAAGCCCGCAAATCGCGAAGCACTTCTGAAAGCACCCATTTCAGGGAATCGTTGCGCACGGCACGCCGCTCCGGCCCCTGGGGAGGCGACACCGTAGTGTAGCGGTTGTAACTGATATCAAATGTCGTACCGTAGCGGTGACAACTCCGTTCGGTAGCGTTCACATTGTAGCGGCGCAGTTTGCGTACATCCTCTTCCGTCCGGAGAACAGACGTGACAATAAGCGTATGGAGGGGGATACCTTTTACAGCCAGCGAATCAAGAAAATTACGGCCGATACGCTGAAGAAGTTCGGCGGCCTGCGGCACCAGGTACGGTATGGAACGGGTCATGCCCTCGTCCATCGTATAAAAAGGATTGCTCCCCACATATACCAATTCTTTCTTGCGACGCTCGGCCTCCTGCCGGTCGGCCACAGGCGATACGCCCCACTTGCGGGCCGCGATAATCTGTATATCCTGCAGGTCGGAAAAACATTCTTGAAAGCTCGGCACGCTGTAGATGCGGCTCCGTAGCGGCACGCCTGCGGCATTCTTGAAACGGGGCGGCGCATAGGTTCGCTTTTCCAAATAACGGCCTGCACCGGACGGTCTGTCGCATGAACTGTCGGCAAGCACCGGAGTGTCCGTGACCGGCAGACAGACCGAATCGGATTCGCCCGATGAATCTTCAGAGGCTTTTTCCGGCATCGGCGACTTGAAACAACGCACCACGGCAAGCAGGAGTATAATGCCCCACACGAGCCCCAGAAAATATTTCTTTCTCAACTTTCTCAAAACTTTTTCTTGTTTAGCGGCGACAAAGATAGCAAAAACACACAGATTTAGAAACAGAATGATTAAATTTGCGGCAAATTTGTGAGAATGATAGAGAAGCATATCGTACTGGAAGACACGGATCCTGTCGTATTTTACGGGGTGAACAACGCCAATATGCAAATAATAAAGGCATTGTATCCGAAACTTCGCATCGTGGCCCGCGGAAATGTGATTAAAGTGATGGGGGACGAGGAAGAAATGTGTGCGTTTGAAGAACATATCCAGGCACTGGAGATGCACTGCGCCCGATACAACACGCTGACAGAAGAGGATGTCCTGCATATCATAAAAGGAGAAAAAACATTCCGTGACAATCAGGAGGGAGTGATTGTATACAGTACGAACGGAAAGCCTATCACGGCACGTAGCGAAAATCAGCAGAAACTCGTGAAGGCATACGGGGAAAACGACCTCCTGTTTGCCGTAGGCCCTGCCGGTTCGGGAAAGACCTATACGAGTATCGCATTGGCCGTCAGAGCTCTGAAAAATAAGGAAATACGAAAGATTATCCTAAGCCGTCCCGCAGTGGAGGCCGGAGAAAAGCTGGGCTTTCTGCCCGGAGACATGAAAGATAAGATAGACCCGTATCTGCAACCTCTTTACGATGCCTTGCAAGACATGTTGCCCGCAGCCAAGCTACAGGAATACATGGAACAGAACATCATTCAGATAGCCCCTCTGGCTTTCATGCGCGGACGCACGCTCAACGACGCCGTGGTCATTCTCGACGAAGCACAGAACACCACGACGGCGCAGATAAAAATGTTCATAACCCGCATGGGAACCAATACCAAGATGATCATAACGGGCGATTGCACGCAGATAGACCTGCCTTCGTCCCAGCGTTCGGGACTGATAGAAGCCATGCATATATTGAAAGGCGTGAAAGGCATCGCATTCATAGAGATGAACAAAAAAGATATCGTGCGCCACAAACTGGTGACACGGATTGTGGAAGCATACGAGAAACATACCCGCCGGACGGAAGAAACACGCAAGCAACGTAAGGCGGAGCAGGAAGAAACGGCAACGGTGTTTGCCGACATCATGGGACTCGGCGACAACTGACATACAAGAATCACAACATTAAACATTATCATATTATGAAGGCTTTAACGAATACAGAGTTTAATTTTCCAGGACAGAAAAGCGTATATCACGGTAAAGTGCGCGATGTGTACAACATCGACGACAATCTGATGGTCATGGTGGCCACCGACAGAATATCCGCTTTCGATGTCATTCTGCCCAAAGGCATTCCTTTCAAGGGACAGGTGCTGAACCAGATTGCGGCCAAATTTCTGGATGCGACAAGCGACATCGTGCCCAACTGGAAACTCGCCACACCCGACCCGATGGTCACCGTCGGACTGAAGTGCGAAGGCTTCCGTGTGGAAATGATTATCCGCGGCTACCTGACCGGCTCCGCATGGCGCGAATACAAGAACGGATGCCGTGAACTCTGCGGGGTGAAGCTGCCGGAGGGCATGAAAGAAAACCAGAAATTTCCCACACCGATCATAACCCCCACGACCAAGGCCGAGGCCGGACATGACGAGAACATATCCAAAGAGGACATCATCGCCCAGGGCATCGTGAGCAAAGAGGACTACGAACTGATGGAGCAGTATACCTATGCATTGTTTGAACGCGGCACGGAAATGGCCGCACAAAAGGGCCTGATTCTGGTGGATACAAAGTATGAGTTCGGCAAGAAGGACGGCAAGGTGTATCTGATAGACGAGATTCACACGCCCGATTCCAGCCGTTATTTCTATGCGGAAGGCTATGAGGAGAAATTCGAGAAAGGCGAGGCTCAGAAACAATTGTCCAAGGAATTTGTACGCCAGTGGCTCATCGACCATGAATTCATGGGAAAAGAAGGACAGCAGGTTCCCGAAATGACGGATGAATACGTGAACAGCGTATCGGAAAGATACATCGAGCTGTATGAAGGCATTGTCGGAGAGAAATTCAACAAAGCAGACGACCACGACGACTTGGCGGCACGCATCGAAAAGAATGTCACCGAGTATCTGAACAATAAATAAAGCCCCATTCCGTCCGTGTACGCACAAGAGAAGATAAAACCATACAGCGGCAACGGCCATAAGCGTGAGCAGGTGGAACGGATGTTCGACACCATCGCTCACTCTTATGACCTGCTGAACCATTCGCTTTCGTGGGGCATCGACCGGAAGTGGCGGCGCAAGTCAATCGATTCGTTACGCCCGTTCCATCCGGAACGCATACTGGACATCGCCACCGGTACGGGGGATTTCGCCATCTTGTCCGCGCGACGGCTGAATCCCCGGTCCATCACTGGAGCCGACATTTCCGAAGGCATGATGCAGATAGGCAGGGAGAAAGTCAGGAATGAATCTCTGGAGCATATCATCCGTTTTCAGCGGGAAGACTGCGCCGCCCTGTCTTTCCCGGACAACACATTCGATGCCGTCACTGTCGCGTACGGAGTGCGCAACTTCGAGAATCTGGACCAGGGTTTGCGCGAGATACACCGGGTGTTGAAGCCCGGCGGACATCTGCTTATCGTGGAACTGTGTACCCCCGTACGCTTTCCGATGAAGCAGCTGTTTCGGGTCTATTCACGCCTTGTCATGCCCGTTATCGGACGCTTGATATCAAGGGACAATAGCGCTTACACCTATCTGCCGGCCACCATGGCCGCTTTTCCGCAGGGAGAAGTGATGCAGGGTATTCTGCGCCGCGCCGGTTTCTCCGAAGTCACTTTCCGCCGTTTTACGGGCGGACTCTGCACCCGATACCTATCCACCAAATAACCGGACTGAAAAATGAAAACATACGGCCTTGTCGGCTATCCGCTGAAGCATTCTTTTTCACGTGACTTCTTCAACACGAAGTTTGCAGACGAACGGATCGATGCCGAATACGTGAACTTCGAAATCCCCGCCATCACCGGTTTTCCGGAAATCATAGCGGAAAACGAAAACTTATGCGGCCTGAACGTCACCATCCCTTACAAGGAACAAGTCATTCCCTATCTCGACGTATTGAGCGAGGAAGCCCGTACAATCGGGGCTGTGAATGTCATCCGGGTGAGCCGTCGGGAGGACGGACGTCCTTATCTGGAAGGACATAATTCCGACGTCATCGGATTCATGCGTTCCATTAAACCTTTACTGGAGGGACACCACCGCAAGGCATTGATACTCGGTACGGGAGGAGCTTCGAAAGCCATCCGATACGGGCTGGAGAAACTGGGCCTGGAAACCACGTTTGTCAGCCGTTCCCGTTTTCCGGACATGCTGACGTATGATGACATCACGCCCGCCGTCCTACGGGAATATCCGGTCATCGTAAACTGCACTCCATGCGGCATGTATCCCCATACGGAAGAAGCGCCGAAACTGCCGTATGAGGCGCTGGACGACAGACATCTGCTCTACGACCTAATTTACAATCCCGGACAGACGCGCTTTCTGCAACGAGGTGAACAGGCCGGAGCCAAAGTGAAAAACGGACTGGAGATGCTCCACCTCCAGGCGCAGGCCGGCTGGGAAATCTGGAACCGGGGATAACCGCATGAGCCGCACGAAGAAATCATTTTATGGCATAGGGGCAATCCTCGTATTGCTTGTCTCCGCCTCTTTCGGCGCAGCCTTTTACCTGCAATATTACGCCTTGCAGGCCAGAGGGAATGAGCGCGGAAAAGACATTGCAGGTTCCCTGCGGTATATGAAAGAGACCTATCCGGCCCTGGCCGGATGGATCGACAGCATCAACACCCCGGACATCCTGCGCGACACATTCATCACGGCAGACGACGGCACGCGCCTGCATGCCTGTTATCTGCAGGCCCCCTCACCTACGTTGCGGACTGCCGTCGTGGTGCATGGCTACACGGACAATGTCGTGCGCATGCTGCACATAGGCCATCTCTATAACCATCGGTTGGGATACAACGTGCTTCTGCCCGATTTAAGGTATTCGGGACTAAGCGGAGGCACCCATTTGCAAATGGGATGGAACGACCGTCTGGACGTCATGAGATGGATGGACGTGGCCAACTCCCGGTTCGGAGGAACGGCACAGACCCGCATGGTGGTGCACGGCATATCCATGGGCGGAGCCACCACGCTATGTGTCAGCGGAGAACAGCAAAAGCCCTATGTGAAATGTTTCGTGGACGACTGCGGTTTCACCAGCGTATGGGATGAGTTCGAAAGCGAACTGCAGGCCCAGTTCGGCCTGCCGGCTTTCCCGTTGCTTTACTGTTCCGACCTGCTCACACGGTGGCGGTACGGCTGGAGCTTCCGGGAGGCCTCCGCACTCCGCCAGGTGGCGCGCAGCCGTCTCCCCATCCTGTTCATTCACGGCGACAGCGACACGTTCGTTCCCACCCGGATGACCGACAGCCTCTACGCAGCCAAACAGGGAGACAAGGCACTGTGGATAGCACCTTCCACGACACATGCCGAAGCCTATCGGAACTATCCGGACATATATGCGGAAAAAATAGAAAGTTTCGTCAGCAAGTATATCCGGTGACAGACAGGAATGAATTTTCTCAGCCTTTTGGCGGGATAATCTTGTTTGCTGCATGGAAATTCACTACTTTTGCACTTGATTAAGTCAAACCAACCGCATAACAAAGACATGAGTAATCAGCGCTACATGCTGCGCGGCGTATCGGCCGCCAAGGAAGATGTCCACAACGCCATCAAGAACATCGACAAAGGTATTTTCCCGCAGGCTTTCTGCAAGATTATCCCCGATATATTGGGCGGAGACCCCGAGTATTGCAACATCATGCATGCCGACGGGGCGGGCACGAAGTCCTCGCTGGCCTACCTCTACTGGAAAGAGACGGGAGACCTGTCCGTATGGAAAGGTATCGCCCAGGACGCACTTATCATGAACACGGACGACCTCCTGTGTGTGGGCGCCGTGGACAACATACTCGTATCTTCCACCATCGGACGCAACAAGATGCTGATACCGGGCGAAGTGATCAGCGCCATCATCAACGGCACGGACGAACTGCTGGCTTCCATGCGCGAGATGGGCATAGGCATTTACGCCACGGGGGGCGAGACTGCGGACGTGGGCGACCTGGTGCGCACCATCATCGTGGACTCCACCGTCACGTGCCGCATGAAGCGGAGCGATGTGATAAACAATGCCGACATCCGCCCCGGGGACGTTATCGTGGGCCTCTCCAGCTGCGGACAGGCCACTTATGAAAAAGAATATAACGGAGGCATGGGCAGCAACGGACTGACCAGTGCCCGCCACGACGTCTTCGCGAAATACCTGGCCGAAAAGTATCCTGAAAGCTACGACAAGGCCGTGCCCGAGGAATTGGTATACAGCGGCAGCTACCGGTTGACCGACCCTGTGGAGGGCGCTCCCGTAAACGCGGGCAAACTGGTGCTCTCTCCCACCCGCACGTATGCTCCGGTCGTGAAACGCCTGCTCGACGAACTGCGTCCGGAAATCCACGGTATGGTGCATTGTACGGGAGGTGCCCAGACAAAGGTGCTGCATTTCGTGAACGAGAACTGCCGTGTCATCAAGGACAACATGTTCCCCGTGCCCCCTCTGTTCAAGGCCATCGCACAAGAGAGCGGGACCGACTGGGCCGAGATGTACAAGGTGTTCAACATGGGCCACCGGCTGGAGATATATGTGGCGCCCGAACAGGCCGACCGCGTCATCTCCATCAGCCGCAGCTTCAACATAGACGCCCAGGTGGTGGGCCACATCGAGGAAGGTCCCCGCTCGCTCACCATCCGCAGCGAATTCGGCGAGTTCAGCTATTAGAAAGTCCCGCCCCTCTGCTTCCGTCTCCGTCCCAACTTCTTCCATAGGGAGAGGCATCCCCTATACACAAATGTTGGTGAAAATATGCTTCAATGGTTCAGACTCACTGAGTATCAGCGAGTAATGGTTCAGCAATGATTCATAAAAGGTTCAGGATGGTTCAAACTTACTGAGAATCAATGAGTAATAATTCAAAATAGTTCAGAAATTACCGGCTGCGGTGCGCCGCCGCGGGTCAACCACTGAACCATACGGCGGAAAAGCTGAAGGATAAATGAACCATTTGTCGCTGGCAATCAAATAGTTTGAACCATTGAAGCATTTTCTCGTCAACATCTGTGTAGGGAGGAGGGTGGCGACAGCCTCTGACCTTCCCTTCCGCAAGCGGTTCCCATGTCGAGCCGTAGGCTGTTCACTTGCCGAGTGAAGCGCTGTTCACTATGGGTAGCGAAGTGCTGTCCACTATAGGTAGTGGAACGCCGTCCACTATGGGTAGTGAAGTGCTGTCCACTCGGGGAGTGAAATACTATCGTTAGGTGCTTATAATAGTATTCCTTACCACCTTATAATCGTATTCCTTAGCACCTTACGATTGTATTCGTTACACCCTAAGGATAGTATTCCTAAGGAGCTCATTTCAGTCACATTTACCATTAGCAACGGCCACATAAACGTGACCATGGAAAAGAATTATACGGGTTTAAAATATCTTCAATTAAAAGGTAACAATCTTGTGGATGACGGTGGATATGTTTATCAACCTGCGGGAAAAGCCTCCGACATTCAGACCCATTATCGATTACCTGAAGATTGGCAAATCAGCTACAATATGGCAATCAATAAAATTATAGACTTGTTCTTGAAATATGATTCTGAAAAAAGTATGGGTGATATTGTTCCAGCAAAAAAAACAGCAGAAGATATTAAACTTTGGCAAAACTCAGCTCGGACTATTCGTGAAGAAGCGGCACGAGACCACGTCTATCTCGAACAAAGTCCATACGAGACTAAAAGTATCTATTAATGTTTGAATAAAAATCACATAAATCGTATTTTCACGGCACGTCCTTACAGCTTCCAGAAAGAAGAAAAGGAGTCGCACCAAATCCACACATAAAAAAGATTCGTCCACACTGCAAAAACCCGCCCCGAACACACGACTATCTGAATTTGTTTTTTTAATTTTGCACTTTCAAAACGCAAAACGTATAATTTTTATGGGAGGTTTTTTCGGGACAATATCCACAACAAGTTGTGTTGCAGACTTGTTTTATGGTACAGACTACAATTCGCATTTAGGAACACGACGCGGCGGCATGGCCACCTATTCGGAAGAAGAAGGTTTCATCCGTTCCATACACAATCTGGAAAACTCATACTTCCGCACCAAGTTCGAATCCAGCCTGGGTAAGTTCAAGGGCAACGCCGGCATCGGCATCATCAGCGACACGGACGCACAACCCCTGATCATCAACTCCCACTTGGGACGTTTCGCCATCGTCACGGTGGCACGCATCAACAACATCGACGAGCTGGCACAGGAGATGCTGTCGCAGAACATGCATTTCGCGGAACTGAGTTCCGGCAAGACGAACCCCACGGAACTGATAGCCCTGCTCATCATACAGGGTAAGACTTTCGTGGAAGGCATCGAAAACGTGTTCAGGAAAATAAAGGGCTCCTGCTCCATGCTGCTCCTCACGGAGGACGGCATCATAGCGGCCCGCGACGGATGGGGACGCACCCCCATCATCATCGGGCAGAAGGACGGAGCCTACGCCGCCACGAGCGAATCGTCGGCCTTCCCCAATCTGGACTACCGGATTTCATATTTCGTGGGCCCGGGAGAAATCGTCCGCCTGCGCGCCGACGGAATGGAGCAACTGCGCAAACCCAACAAAAAGATGCAGATATGCGCCTTCCTGTGGGTCTACTACGGATTTCCCACATCCTGTTACGAAGGACGCAACGTGGAGGAAGTCCGCTTTGCCTGCGGCAAAAAAGTGGGAGAAAAGGATAGCTCGGAAGTGGACTGCGCATGCGGCATCCCCGACTCCGGCATCGGCATGGCGCTGGGATATGCGGCCGGCAAGGGAGTCCCCTACCAGCGGGCCATTTCGAAATACACGCCCACATGGCCGCGCAGCTTCACGCCCAGCAACCAGGACATGCGCCAGCTGGTGGCCAAGATGAAACTGATCCCCAACCACGCCATGCTGAAAGACAAGCGCGTGCTGTTCTGCGACGACTCCATCGTGCGCGGCACACAATTGCGCGACAACGTGACGGTGCTCTACGACGAAGGGGCACGGGAGGTGCACATGCGCATCGCCTGCCCGCCCCTGATATACGGCTGCCCGTTCCTGAACTTCACGTCCTCCAAGAGCGACATGGAGCTTATCACCCGCCGGCTCATCCAGGACTTCGAGGGGGATGCCAACAAGAACCTGGACAAGTATGCGACGACGGACTCACCGGAATACCGGCGCATGGTGCAGGCCATTGCCGACCGTTTCGGGCTCTCGTCCCTGAAATTCAACACACTGGAAAATCTGATAGAGTCCATCGGACTTGCGAAAGATCAGATCTGCACCCATTGCTTCGACGGAAGCAGCGCGCACACGCTGGACGGGTGGAAGGAATGACAGGCTACTTCCGGCAGACGCCAACGACGATTCCCCCGCAGTATTCTTTTTTCATCGTTTTATGAAAAGACTGTTGCTCATGATAGGGACGCTCTGTCTGCCGACGGTCTTCATGAAGGCCGACGGACAGCAGGCACGCGTGGAAGCGGCCCGACAGGCGGCAGCCTCGTTCCGCGCCTCGCACGTCCGTCAGGGAGACGCGGGTCTGCGCGCGTCGGAAGCGGCTCCCTCCGCCCGGCTGTCCCTGCGGGCCTCAGAGCAGACTCCGGCAGGCACATGCTATCTGTTCACACCGGCGGACGACGAAGGCTTCGTGCTCGTGGCGGAAAGCCCGGAAGGCATACGGCCCGTGGGATATTCCGAGACGGGTGTCCTGACACGCGACACCCTGCCCGAACCGCTCGTCAGCCTGATGCACGGATATGCCGCACGGGGCGCACACCTCTCTCCCGGACGGACCACCGGCACGCGGGAAGCCGTCAGACCCGTGTCCCCCCTGCTGAAATCACACCGCAGCCAATATGAACCCTACAACGGGATGTGCCCCTACTACACGTATGAGAACGGAACGGTCAGTCCGGGACGTTGTCTGGTGGGTTGCGTGGCCACGGCCATCGAGGGCGTATTCAATTATTACCACCATCCGGACTGCCTGCTGGACACGATAGCGGGATGGACGACTCCTAACTACGCGCTGGAGGACATTGCCGCCGGTACGCCCGTTCGCTGGGAACACATACTCGACGATTACGGAAAGGGATACACCGAGGAGCAGGCGCGCGCCGTGCAGGAACTGTCGCTCTACTGCGCCATGGCCGTCCACATGAATTTCGGCGTCAGCGCCTCCGGAGCCAATGTGGCGAAGGCCGCGCCGGAACTGACCCGCATATTCGGTTACGGGACATCGGAGTTCCGCGACCGCTCCCGCTACACGCCGGTCGCCTGGAATGCCATGCTGCGCCATGAGCTGGCCAGCGGCAGACCCGTCGTATACGTCGGCTACAACTATACGGGAGGTGGACACTGCTTCGTCATCGACGGTCAGGATGCCGACGGGCTGTATCATCTGAACTGGGGATACGGCGGCAACGCCGACGGATATTTCCTGCTGGACGTGTTGAATCCTTACGAACGGGCGGACGACTACACGACGGAAGGCCTGCATCAGGGACTCTATTGCAGCCAGGGAGCCTTGTTCCTGCATCCGGAGAAGGGGGCGGACATCCTTTCGCCCGACACCCTGCCGCTGCGGAGGGGGGAAATCACGGTAGACCGCGTGGAATTCCCCCGCCAGCCGGAAACGTCCGTATATATACCGGCCACCGTCACCATCACCAACCACGGAACGGACACCGTGACTTATACATTCGAACTGTTCACCTACCTGCCTTCCGACACCGCCGTCTACCAACAGGGAATCGGCGCCGGCGTCGGTTGCGCCACGCTCCTTCCCCGCTCCACCGTCAGCGCCACGTCCTATTGCCGTTTCAGCCGGAGCGGCGACCAGATGCTGGGCGCCGTGGACGAGGACACCATCTGCTACACAGCGCCCCTGAGCGTGGCAAAGGGAACATCGCCCCTGCTGGCACTGTCGGCGCCCCGGGTGGCGGAACTGAAACCGCAAAGCGTGACTTTCGAGACCGACATACGCAACGGATCTGCCTCCGGATGTTCGGGAAACTGGGTCACTTACACGCTTTACTACGAGGACGAGGAAACGGGCACCAGCCACTGGAGCTTTGCGGAAATCCCGGCCGGAGGGAGCAAAACGGATTCCGTGTCGTTCCTCCACCTGCGTCCCGGCCACCGCTACACCCTGAAAATCCGCTATCCATGGACCATTGTCGGAGAATGCGTCATACGGACTCCCGACGCGACGGACATAGACATTCCCGTGCGCGACGGACATGTCTGGAAGATATATACCATGTTGGGCATGTTCGTCGGCACCGTCACCGACACCGAACTGGCGGAGCGGGGACTGCAGAAGCCGCCTGCGGTCTACATCCTGAAAAACGACGCTGGAGAAACACGCAAGATGCGGACGGGTGGACGCTGACAGCCGGCTAACCAACGGGACATCAAAGGAACCTAAAAGAGACTATGACAATAGTATGAATCCACTGACACTGATCGAGAAATATTATCCCCACGACAATACGCTGCGGCGCACGCTGCTCATCCACAGCCGTCTTGTGGCACGGAAAAGCCTGCAAGTGGCCGACCGGCATCCGGAACTGAACCTGGACAGGACTTTCCTTGAGGAAGCGGCCCTGCTACACGATATCGGCATCTTCCTGACAGACGCGCCGGGCATCGGATGCACGGGAAAAGAGCCGTATCTCTGTCACGGCTATCTGGGGGCGGAACTGCTGCGCGAAGAGGGATTTCCCGCACATGCCAGAGTTTGCGAACGGCACACCGGCACCGGACTGACCGCCAGTCAGATCACCGAGAACCACCTTCCGCTGCCGCCCCGTGACTTTCTGCCGGAATCACCGGAAGAACAGGTCATCTGCTATGCAGACAAGTTTTATTCCAAATCCCACCCCGACAAGGAAAAAACATACGAACAGGCCCGCAGAAGCCTCTGCAAGTTCGGCGACGAGGTGGTGAGACGATTTGACGAATGGCACGGACGATTTGGTTCCATCGGGTAATTTATTGCCGTAAACACTCGCCTTTTCAGCATATTTTATGTATTTTTGCACTTGCTTTCATGTGAAACAGAAAAGACAGGATTCTTTTGAAAACAAAAATATATTTACTCCTGCTGTCGGTCGTGTCCGTATGCTTGTCGGCAACAGGCAGCGGGCATAATTCCGTCGCAGGCGGCACCCACCGGTTTCCGTCGTTCCGTCCATCCGGAACCTGCCGGCCGGGCTTTCTCCTTTCCCCGTTCCGGAAAGACAGTGCCGACATCGCTCCGAAAGCAGCGGACATCCTGTCTCCCGACTCTGTCCGACCGGCAGATGCGCCTGTCAGTCATATAGCAGCGGATTCTGTTTCCACCATTCCCCAACAGGCAGACACACTGAAAAACGACACGGCGGGAAAGGGCGGCAACGTGCTCGACTTCCCCGTGGAATACACGGCCAATGACTCCGTGACATTTTTCATGGGGCAGAAACGGGCCAGCCTATACGGAGAAAGCAAAGTCACCTATCAGGACCTACAACTGGAGGCCGACTGGATAACGATGAGCATGGACAGCAGTCTGGTGCATGCCGCAGGACGGCCCGATTCCACCGGAGGGATGAAAGGGGAACCGATATTCCGGCAAGGCTCTGAAGAATACGACCCGGAACGCATCAGCTACAACTTCAAGACGCGCAAGGCTTTCATCAGCAACATCTATACGAACCAGGGAGACGGTTACCTCATCAGCGAAGAGTCCAAACGCGACTCGGAAGGAGTGATGTACATGCGACGGGGCAAATACACGACATGCGATGCCAAACACCCCCATTTCTACCTGGCTGTGACGCGGGTCAAGGCGCGGCCGGGAAAAGACGCCGTGTTCGGTCCGGCCTATCTGGTGGTGGAGGACGTGCCCCTGCCGCTGGCTATCCCCTACGGGTTCTTCCCGTTCAGTAAAAAGTATTCGTCGGGATTCATCATGCCCACATACGGCGACGAGACAAGCCGGGGATTCTACCTGCGCGAAGGAGGCTACTACTTTGCCATCAACGACATGATAGACCTGAAAGCCTTGGGAGAAATCTACACGAAAGGTTCGTGGGGACTGAGCGCCCTCTCCAACTACCGCAAGCGCTACCGCTTTTCCGGCAACTTCAACCTGAGTTATCAGAAGACCGTCGAGGGCGAGAAAAACATGCCGGATTATGCGGAAACCACCAGTTTCAAAGTGCAATGGACCCACCGGCAGGACGCCAAAGCCAACCCCACCCAATCGTTCTCCGCCAGCGTAAACTTCGCCTCCCAAAGCTATGAACGGAACAACCTGACAAGCATGTACAATCCGGAAAGCTATACGCAGAGCACCCGTACATCCAGTGTCAGCTACTCCAAAAGTTTCTCCAAAATCGGCCTGACGCTTTCCGGTACGTTCAACCTGTCGCAGAACATGCGCGACTCCACAGTGGCCGTCACCCTGCCGAGCCTGAACATATCGCTGGCACGTTTCAACCCGTTCAAACGGAAAAAGATGGCCGGCAAGGAACGCTGGTACGAGAAGATTGCCGTCAGCTATACCGGAACGCTCAGCAACAGCATAACGACCAAGGAAGAACAGCTCTTCAAGTCGAACCTGATAAAAGACTGGCGCAACGGCATGAAGCACGATGTGCCTGTGAGTGCGACGTTCTCCGTCGGCAACTATCTGAATATCACGCCTAATTTCTCGTTCCACGACCGCATGTACACCAACAAGATCATGCGCAGCTGGGACACGGAGGCACAACGGGAAGTGCGGGACACGGTGTGGGGATTCAACAACGTATACGACTACAGTATGAGCCTCACGGCATCCACCAAGCTGTACGGTTTCTACACGCCCGTACCCAAATTCCTGAACCGGAAAATACAGACGGTGCGCCATGTGTTCACTCCCTCCGTGTCGCTGAACTATTCGCCGGACTTCGGCGCCCCGCGCTTCGGTTACTGGGACTCATACGTCCGGACAGACAGAAACGGGAACGTGTCCACAGTCAGCTATTCTCCCTACAGCGGCAGTCTCTACGGCGCTCCCTCGCAAGGAAAGACCGGAAGCGTGTCCATGGATGTGTCCAACAACGTCGAAATGAAACTGCGTAGCGAGAAGGATTCCACCGGCAGCAGGAAAATCAGCATTATCGACGAACTGGGGGGAAGCTTGAGCTACAACATGGCCGCTGCCCAAAGACCTTGGAGCGACCTGTCCATGCGCCTCCGCCTGAAACTGACCAAAAGCTACACTTTCAGTTTGAATGCCATGTTCGCCACCTATGCCTACGAATTCGACGACAAGGGCAATGTGCGGGTCGGCGACCGGACGGAATGGTCTTACGGACGCTTCGGACGTTTTCAGGGCATGTCGCAGAACCTCTCCTACACATTTAACAACCAGACTTTCTCGAAACTGTTCGGAGGCGGCAAAAAAGGGACCAAGCGGAAAGGAAACGAAGGAGAGGATGACGACGAAGACGAAATTTCCGACACCAATCTGGATCCCGACCGCAGGGAGTCGAGGCGGAGCAACAGGGACAAGGAGCAAACATCGGAAGTGGACGAAGACGGGTATCTGAAGTTCAAGCTTCCCTGGTCGCTATCCGTATCTTACGGTGTGAGCATGCGCGAGAACACGCAGGCTGCCATCAAGGTCAAACGCATGCGCTACCCCTTCAAACTGACGCATACGCTCAACTTCTCGGGCAATCTCGGCATCTCGGACGGATGGAACATCAACTTCTCTTCCGGTTACGATTTCAATTACCACCGTCTCTCCATGACAACGGCTTCTCTGAGCCGCGACCTCCACTGTTTCTCCATGACGGCCAGTGTCGTACTGAGTCCCTACACGTCATACAACTTCACCTTCTCGGCCAACGCATCGGCTCTGTCCGACGTGCTGAAATGGAAAAAACAGAGCAGCTACAGCTCCAATCTGGATTGGTATTGATGAACGAATGAGCTGTATTTGCTGATAATTTATTATCTTTGTATCGAATAATATATTATTTGTTGACCTGCATTTTCCAATACAATGAACAATATTATAGCATTTAATGTTTCTAATCCCGGCGAAGTGGCTTTGCAGATTGCAGCAAGGGTAAAAACCAGAAGATTGGAATTGAACTTAACTCAAGAAGGCTTGGCTGCAAGAGCCGGAATCAAGTTTGCCACTTATCGCAGATTTGAACAGACGGGAGAGATTTCATTGAGAGGATTGCTTCAAATAGGATTTGCCTTGAATGCACTGTATGAATTTGATGCACTTTTTGCACAAAAACAGTATCAATCCCTTGATGATGTGCTGAATGAACAGAATGTTACCCGCAAAAGAGGGAAGAAAAATGAATAGTATCAAGCAAATAGAGGTCATCTGTGGCAACAATTTGGTGGGGCGGCTGGCACTAACCAAAGAAGGCTTATGCGCATTTGAGTATTCGGCAGAGTGGCTCAATTCGGGATTCTCCATATCTCCGTTTGAACTGCCATTGCACAGCGGTATTTTTATCGCCAAGCCTCGCCCGTTTGAAGGCGGGTTTGGCGTCTTTGACGATTGTCTGCCAGATGGATGGGGACTGCTGGTCCTTGACAGATACCTGCAGCAGAACGGCATCAATCCGCACACATTGTCATTGCTCGACCGGCTTGCATTGGTAGGTTCGACAGGGCGCGGGGCATTGGAATTTCGCCCAGACAAAAGCGTCGCGTCGAAACAAGAGTACGCGGATTTCGAGAAACTGGCATTGGAAGCTGAACAGATTCTTGACAGTGACGAATACACAGGAAAGGGTATCGAGGAGTTTCAATACAGGGGAGGCTCCCCCGGTGGTGCCCGGCCGAAAATATTCACTCGCTGTGACGGAAAGGAATGGTTAGTAAAATTTCGTGCAAAGAGAGATTCCCAACATATTGGTGCTGATGAATACAATTATTCGCTTCTTGCAAAGAAATGTGGTATCGAGATGCCCGAAACACGGCTGTTCGAGGATAAGTACTTCGGTGTGGAGCGTTTTGACCGTACACCTGGAGGTAAACTACATGTGGTAAGCATTGCCGGACTTATCGGTGCTGATTATCGTATGCCAAGCATAGACTACGCACATATCTTTCAGGTGTGCGCGGTTCTGACTCATAATGCAATGGAAATGTGGAAAGTTTATCGCCTCATGGTATTCAATTACCTAATAGGCAACAAAGACGACCATGCCAAAAACTTTGCCTTCATTTATCGTGGTGGTGACTGGCATTTTGCACCGGCCTACGATCTATTACCAAGCGATGGAATAAACGGATTCCGCACAACCTCGATCAACGATTGTATCAAACCGACGAAAGAGGATATTATTACTGTTGCGGTTAAGGCCGGGTTGAATAAAAAGAAGGCGTTGGAAGTATTTGAAGGGATGCAGGAAATTGTAACTTTACACTGAATATGGTTATTGGAATATCAACAAAACAACAATGAATATGGGAAAATTTGATTTGCAAGCGTACGAAATCATTCCTTACTCGCGGGAAAAGGCGTATGCCCGGGCTTGCTATATGGGCGGCAAGTCTGCGGAGACTACTTAGGGGTATATGTCTCCTTGCCGAGCTATAAACATGTGGCCATTTACAGAAAGAAGTGATAATGCCGCAAAAACTTTTGTTCCCGGCTGATTGGGTATCGTTTGCGGAAAAAGGCTTCAATGGATCAAACTTTTTGATTGCTGGCGACAAATGGTTTATTTATCCTTCTGTTTTTTCGCCCTGTGGTTCAGCGGGCTGTTACGTGTACCCCATTGATTTTCCACGGCCCCATGTTGGTACTAATGAAGTATCGCCAACAACAAAAGAGGATGCCGAAGCATCCTCTTTTGCGGTGCGTACGGGACTCGAACCCGTGACCCCATGCGTGACAGGCATGTATTCTAACCAACTGAACTAACGCACCTCTCTATTAATAAACCGGGACACTTCCCGATTGCGAGTGCAAAGATACTACATTTATTTTAAACTGCAAACTTATGAGGTATTTTTCTTCGTTTAAAACTAAAAAAGTTTTTGAAACAGCAAGGCGGCGACATGTTCGTCTCCCAGACGGAGCCAGTCGGCCAAACGAGCCGATTCGGTAAACTCCAATGAACGGAACAGTGCGCAGGCGGCAGTGTTCCGCTCCGACACGTATGCGTACACCTGATGCAAACGGAGATAATTACCGAGATACGAAAGAAGCAATTGCATGGCCTCCTTCCCGATGCCATCCCGTTGGCGATGCGGCACGACAACGATACCTACTTCCGCACGATTGTGCAAGGGGTCGAACGACATCACATCCAGGCAGCCCAACGGTTCATGACCGGTACACCCTTCTATGACCAAGCGCAACTGCCCGTCGGCGAACAAATCATTGCGGCTTTCCGACAAGAAACGGCGTAAAGCATAGCGTGAATACGGGACATTGGAATTGCCGCAACACCATAGCACCGTATTATTCTCCACTTCGTAAAAGAAATCCAGATCTTCCGGCTCCATGGCCCGGAGACGGAGGCGGGACGTCCGGAGAGAAAACGTTTGTTCCATCAGATGTATATGTCGTGAGGCGTTATCAACACCCGGGTTTCCGAGGCATACGTACCCAGCAGCAAAGAGGGGTTCTTCCCCGTGCTGCCTTCTTCCATAATGCCCAATATCGTAGCGTATGAATACACATCGGTGTCATACACGATGATGTGATAATCATCCAGCGGAATACCCGCCTGCAAATGTCCTCGGGGTTTCTCATCCGACGCAACGGTCAGATAATCCATGCTTATATGATTGCGTGCGCACAGTCCGCGCACTTCTTCCGCATGCTCCGGAGAGCCGATAAACAGATGACGGACGACCTTAGGCCCCGGTTCTCCCAACAAAGCGCAACGCAAGGCTTTCATCCTGGTCATCAGCAAGTCAAGCACTGCCCTGAACACGACTATCAACCGGATAAGGAGCGACAGGAGACGGTAGCGGTGGCGGAAATGCTTGTCGAAGAATATCACCATCGCGCGGTAGAACACATGCACATAACGGAAGGAATTCTTCTCCGTGCTCTCGCCTTTATAATGCAAGATACGGGCCGGATGATAATAGTTGGTATATCCCCCCTGCATCAGCCGGTAGGAAAGGTCGATGTCCTCGCCATACATGAAAAAGTCCTCATCCAGCAGTCCGACCCGCTCCAACGCACTGCGCCGCAACAACATATATGCGCCGGAAATGACTTCTATCTCATTCACCGCATTGCGGTCCAGATACCGCATGTAGTATTTGCCGAACACGCGGGAACGGGGAAAAAGAGAACAAAGTCCGCTCATCTTGCAAAAAGCCGTGAACGGGGTCGGCAATCCGCGCCTCGACTCCCAGGCAAAACCTCCGGTGGCTTTCAGCATCCCCACTCCACAGCCTCCTGCCTCAGGATGGGCGTCCATAAAACCGATACAATCATGCAAAACGCTTTCTCCCAATATAGTATCAGGATTGAGCAGCAATACATACTCGCCGGACGACCGGCGGATGGCCTGGTTGTTGGCCCTCGAAAAACCGGCATTCTCCTCGTTGGCAATGCAACGCACTTCCGGAAACCGTTCCTTTATATAAGCCACGGAATCATCCGTCGAGGCATTGTCCACAACCCAGACCTCCGCCTCCATTCCCCGGACGGCGCGTCGGACGGAAAGCAGACATTGCTCCAGATAGTATTTTACATTATAATTTACGATGATTATCGACAGTTTCATTTTTTTCTTGCTGAATAACTTATTTGCCCCCTCCGTCGTTCTCGCCCAGTTCGTGGCACACGCGGTCTTCACCGGGATACACCAGCAGGCAAGGGCACACACTGATGACCAACAGATAGAACGCGCTGTCGGACGGAATCAGTCCCAGACTTCCCCAACAGGCCAACACCGGAACCGTCAACAATCCCAGACGCATGACATAGCTCTTGTAATATCGCTGCATCACCTTTCCGGAATCGCCGGTCACCCACCTGCGCACAACCGTGAGAAAAGGCAGTTTCAGTCCCACGGGAACCAGCACCAACGTCGCCACGATTGAAAAGGCCGAACAGAGATATACAACCTCTTCATCCGCCGAAGGAAGCATGAAAAAAGAGACACCTTTCCATGCAAAATACCCGCCGGTGAGCACCAACAGCAGGGAACATCCCAGAAAGACATAATATCCCCGACGCATTTTCTTTATCCATTCATTCATACCGATTCTCTTATCCATTAATACTCCTCACTGTCACATCTGTCCGTTAAATGGAATACGATTTGCTATGGAGCGTCCCAAAGTGACCTCGTCCGCATACTGCAACTCGTCGTTCTGCGCCACTCCGCGCGCTATGACGGTAATCTTGACGGGCATATCCGCCAGTTTACGGAAGATATAAAAGTTGGTCGTGTCCCCTTCCATCGTGGGGCTCAGCGCCAGAATAACCTCTTCCACTCCGCCGGCCGCCACGCGCTCCACCAGCGACTGTATCTGCAAATCGGAAGGCCCTACCCCGTCCATGGGGGAAATCACACCGCCCAGCACGTGGTACAAGCCGTGAAACTGCTGGGTGTTTTCAATAGCCATCACATCCTGGATGCTCTCCACGACACAGACCGTGACGGCATCCCTCCGGGGATTGGAACAGATGCGGCACACGTCCTCGTCCGATATATTATGACATACCCGACAATATTTGATTTCATGCTTCAAGGTGATGACTGCCTGTCCGAACGCTTCCACATCCGCCGTCTCCTGACGCAGGAGATGCAGCACCAGACGCATGGCGGTTTTAGGACCGATACCGGGAAGTTTGGAGAATTCATTCACGGCCTTTTCCAGTAAAACCGAAGAATATTGTTGGTTCATTCTATTTTGCTAAAACACATATTTTTTGCAAAGATAGGGAAAAGTCAGGGAAAAAGACCTACCTTTGTCGCCAAATATAGAAAAAGATACAATGGAAATAAACAGCGCGGAATTTATCATCAGTAATGCACTTGTCAGTAAATGTCCGGACACAGATTTACCAGAATATGCTTTCATCGGACGTTCCAATGTGGGAAAGTCCAGCTTTATCAACATGTTGGCCCGCAACAACAAGCTGGCCAAGACTTCAGCTACGCCGGGCAAGACGTTGCTTATCAATCATTTCCTCATCAACAAAGAATGGTATCTGGTAGACCTGCCGGGCTATGGATATGCCAAAAGAAACAAGAAGGAACAGGAAAAACTGAAAGGAATCATCACGTCCTACATCCTCAAACGCCGGCAGATGACGAACCTGTTTCTGCTGATCGATTCCCGCCACGAACCTCAGAAGATAGATATGGAGTTCATGGAATGGCTGGGGGAAAACGAGATTCCGTTCAGCATCGTATTTACGAAAGCCGACAAACTGTCCGGCAGCAAACTGAAAAGCAACGTTGCGTCGTATCTGAAATATATCGGAGAACAATGGGAAGAGCTACCCCCTTACTTCGTCACCTCCTCCGAATCCCGTTTGGGACGGACGGAAGTGCTGGATTACATAGAACAGATCAACCGTTCTCTTCAACCCTAAGAGAAGAAGTGCCATAAGTCTGCGAATGAGCATCCACAGCCCCTTAGAATGGGCATTGTAAGGGTGCGATGTTCGCAGGCCGTTTAGCCAAGCCTGCCCATATAAGCCGCCGCGGCCTCGGCACACCGCTCACCATCCACACCTGCCGACACGATGCCACCGGCATACCCGGCTCCTTCCCCGCAAGGGAACAAGCCTTCCACCCCGACATGCTGCAACGTCTCCGCGTCACGCAATATGCGCACGGGAGAGGACGTGCGTGTTTCCACCCCTAAAATAAGCGCCTCATTGGTAAGAAAACCGTGACTCATCTGCCCGAAACGGCGAAATCCTGCGGCCAGACGGTCGCTGACGAATGAGGGCAACCAGAAATGCAGCGGGGATGAAAGTACTCCCGGCGCGTAGGAACTGCGGGGCAAGTCGTAGCTCAACCTCCGGTTCACGAAGTCCGCCATCCGTTGCGAGGGAGCCGTCTGCCTGCGGTTGCCCTGCACCCAGGCCTGCCGCTCCAATGCCTCCTGAAAAGCCATCAGAGCCAGCGGATGGATGATGTTGCCCCCGCTCTTTTCCACCGACTGCCACCACGCCGGCTGGCCGGAAGTTTCTTCCATGCTGCGGACATACTCCTGCATGAACGTGCAGACGGAAGGCTCCGCCCAGTCCTCGGGACGCATCTCCACCACCATACCGGAGTTGCTCCACTGAGAACCGCGGTTGCTGGGCGACATGCCGTTCACCACAATCTGTTGCGGGCCACTGGCCGCCGGGACGACAAAGCCCCCGGGGCACATGCAGAAGCTATACACTCCTCGCCCGTCGGTCTGATGCACATAACTGTATTCGGCCGCCGGCAAATAGCGCCCGCGCCCGTCACGCCGGTGATACTGTATGCTGTCTATCAGTGCCGCGGGATGCTCCAGACGGACTCCCACAGCCAGTCCCTTGGCTTCCAGGGAAACACCATCCTGCCACAGCCGGCGGTACACGTCGCGGGCCGAATGCCCCGTGGCCAGGATAACCGGTCCGCGGAAGGTATCACCGGCGCGTGTCACGATGCCTTCCACCCTTCCTCCGGCAATAAGCAGACGCTCCATACAGGTTTCAAAGTGAACTTCGCCTCCGCACCGGAGAATGGTCTGACGCATATTCTCGATTACGCGGGGCAACTTGTCCGTACCGATGTGCGGATGGGCATCGCTCAAGATGGCCGTCGACGCTCCGTGCTGGCAAAACACGTGCAAGATCTTGTCGCCGTTGCCGCGTTTCTTGCTGCGGGTATATAGTTTCCCGTCCGAATAAGCGCCGGCGCCGCCTTCGCCGAAACTATAATTGCTCTCCGGATCAACCCGGTGTTCACGGGATATCCTGGCAAGATCCACTTTGCGGTCGCGCACATTCTTTCCCCGCTCTATCACAACCGGGCAAAACCCCAGTTCTATCAGGCGCAAAGCCGCAAAAAGTCCGCCCGGTCCGGCCCCGACGACAACGACGCGCGGACGTCCCTCCACAAGGGGATAATACGTACGGACATATTCATCGTCCACCGGCTCTTCGTTGATATACGCACGTACCTTTATATTTATATATATGGTGCGTTGCCGGGCGTCTATGCTTCGCTTCAGCACGCGGACAGCCCGTATCGTACGGGCATCCAGCCCCTTCTCCCTGGCTATGAACCGTGTCAGAGCCTGTTCGTTCACAGCCTGTTCAGGCAACGTTCTCAACTGATATTCTTCAATCATATTTCATTCCGTATATGAGGTAATTACCCGAACAGGGCACGTAAGGCCTCCTCCACCTTCCGCACGGGCGTAAGTTCTATCTTCAGTCGTTTTCTATCCAATCCCTGCAGATTGTAATGAGGAATCACGATGCTGCGGAAGCCCAGTTTCTCCGCTTCGGCAATGCGCTGCCCGATGCGGCTCACGGGACGTATCTCGCCGCTAAGCCCCACCTCTCCTGCCATGCAGACACCGCTCTCGATGCCGGTGTCCACATTGCTGCTCAGGACTGCGGCTATCACGGAAAGGTCGATGGCCGGATCCGTCACCCTCAGTCCGCCGGCTATATTCAGAAATACATCCTTCTGCGCCAGTTTGAAGCCGACCCGCTTCTCCAACACCGCCAGCAGCATGTTCAGCCGGCGCAAGTCGAAGCCCGTAGACGAACGCTGCGGAGTCCCGTAAGCAGCCGTGCTGACCAATGCCTGCGTCTCGATGAGAAAAGGGCGCACCCCCTCGATGGCGGATGCGATGGCCACTCCGCTCAGTCCTTCGTGCTCCTCGCTCAGCAACAACTCCGACGGATTGCCCACCGGGCGTAACCCGTCCTGCCGCATCTCATAGATGCCCAGTTCCGCCGTGCTCCCGAAACGGTTCTTTATGCTGCGCAGGATGCGGTAAAGATAATGCTGGTCGCCCTCGAACTGCAACACGGCATCGACGATGTGCTCCAGCACCTTGGGACCGGCCAGCGTGCCTTCCTTGTTGATGTGCCCGATGAGTATGACCGGCGTGTTCGTCTGCTTGGCAAATTTAAGCAGGGCCGCCGCACATTCGCGCACCTGCGTCAGGCTGCCGGGCGAACTGTCAGCGGTTTCCGTCGCAATGGTCTGGATGGAATCTATGACCACCAGCTGAGGCTCCGTCTCGCGTATATGATCGAAGATGCGTTCCAAAGAAGTCTCGCACACCACCATACACCGGGCCGACAACCGGACGGAATCCGAAGGCAGACCGGCAGGGGATACGGACACAAGACGGTCCGCCCGCAGACGAATCTGGCGGGCACTCTCCTCACCGCTCACATACAGGATGCGGCGCTCCGGCATCCGCAACACGGTCTGCAATATCAGCGTTGATTTGCCTATGCCGGGTTCTCCGCCCAACAAAACCAGCGAACCCGGCACCAATCCCCCGCCCAGCACGCGGTTGAGCTCCGCATCGCACATGTCCATACGCGGTTCTTCGGCCGCCTCTATCTCACCTACCGGCACCGGACGGGAACGTCCTCCCCCGTCGGCATCCGTCGCGGAAAATGCCGGACGGGTCGGAGTCGCATCCTTGTGTACGGAAAACTCTTTAAACGTGTTCCATTGTCCGCAGGAAGGGCATTTGCCCACCCATTTCGGGGAATCGTAACCACAATGGTTACAGACATATACTGTTTTTTCTTTGGCCATACCGTATCAATGAGAAACTCTTATTCCGAATAAACCAGCGTGCCACCTTTCCACAACTGCCAATGTTGCTCCGCCGAACGACAAAACCTATACTCTTTCCCCTTCCAACTGCCGTCCTCCAGCACCAGGACAGAAGGGCGGGAAGACATGGGCATATACACCTCCACACGGGATGAATCGGGGGCAAACACCGCATACGCACCCAATGAGCCATCCGGCCGGGCCACGTCCCTCAGACAAATGCCGGCCTCTAAAGGACGTATGCAGTCCTGCAACATCTCGCTCCACAGATATCCGGCGCCTGACAGACAACCGTGACTGTCGCGTCCGCTCCCGACAACAGACATGCGTTTCCCATCCGGCCGGGGCAATTCCCTGATTTCCGCCTTATGGCACTTGCATGACATACACAAGCACAGACACACGAATGCCGTCCACACTGTTTTCTCCGTTCCTTTCATGCTGTTTCTTCCTTATGTTTCTATACAAAAATACGAAAAGAGTCGCGGCAGGACAAATCCGACTGAATAAAAGATGTTAATCCGTGCCGTTTCGTCCGTATTCCACCAGAGACGCATGTCTCTTTTATCTATTTTTCTTACCTTTGCAAATAAAAAACATCCCTGCATGCCCCACAACATACCGGAAATAGCCATCGTAAACTCCAACACACTCACGTGCATCGGACTACAGACTCTTATCGAACGTATGATGAAAGGGACTGTCGTGCGTACGTTCAACAGTTTCGACACCCTGATGCGCGACACCCCCGACGCCTACGTCCACTATTTCATTTCTTCCGGCATCCTGTTGGAACATGCGGCTTTCTTCCTGCAGCGAAAGCACAAGACCATCGTGCTGACGACTTCACAGGGAATGCCCCACCAGACCGAATTCCACACCTTGGACGTCAATTTGCCGGAGGAACAACTCGTGCGCGCCCTGCTCCGCCTGCAACAAAGCGCCCACAGCCACGGACGCCATCTGCCCCCGCATCTGACGGGAAGCCATCCGGTCCGGGAAGAGCGGTGCGAACCCAACGGACTAACAGCCCGCGAAGTGGAGGTGCTCATACTCATCGTACGGGGGATGCTCAACAAGGAAATCGCCGATAGGCTGGGCATCAGCCTGACCACCGTCATCTCGCATCGGAAGAACCTCACCGAAAAACTGAACATCCGCTCCGTTTCCGGTCTCACCATCTACGCCGTCATGAACGGATATATCGAGGCAGACCGCATCTGAATCTCCTAACAAATGAGGATTGCGTGTCAGCAAACGTATACGTACCTTTGCAACGTTTTTTGTAACCGACGTATCCGTATGAAGACAACCATACTGACAGCCGCACTGATCGGCTGCTTTCCCCTGCACGCAGAGAATATACTGCCGGCAGACACGGCTTCCGTAAGGGACATAGAGGAAATAGTCATCGTGTCTACTCCCAAAGAAACGAACAAACTGAGGGAACAACCTGTATCCGCCTCCCTATTTTCGCTGCACGAACTGGAAGCGAACCACAGCGAATCGCTAAAGGAACTGTCTGCTTATGTGCCGAATTTCTTTATGCCCGACTACGGATCGTCGCTTACGTCCGCCGCTTATATCCGGGGCATCGGGTCGCGCATCAACACACCGGCTGTCGGCCTGTATGTGGACAACGTGGCCTATGCCGACAAGAGCGCATACGACATAGACTTTCTCGACGTAGAACGCATCGATGTCCTGCGCGGGCCGCAGGGCACCCTCTACGGGCGGAATACGATGGGCGGTCTCATCCGGGTATATACGCGCAATCCTTTCCGCTATCAGGGTACAGACATACGGACGGGACTGTCTCCGCGCGACGACCGCTACCGGTTCACACTCTCCCACCACCACAGAATAAACCGCCATGTGGCATTCTCTGCCGGAACTTTTTATGAAAGCGGCCGCGGACTGTATGAAAACGCACTTACGAATCAGCCTGTGGATGAACTGCACCGGACGGGAGGACGCATCCGGACAATCTGGTTGCCTTCCGACCGCTGGAAAGTAGACTTCAACGCGGATTATTCCTACCGCGACGAAGGCGGATACGCCTATCATCTCGCAGGAAGCGAAAACGACCTGCCGGAGGATTTGCTTCCCTACGTCGGCCAAATCAGTTCCAACCGCCCCTGTTTCTACAGGCGCAGTCTGCTGAACAGCAGTCTCACAGCCACATACACGGCCAAACGGTTCACGCTGTCTGCCGTGACGGCTTACCAGAACCTGAATGACAACATGACCATCGACCAGGATTTCACCAACTTAGATTATTTTTCACTTACCCAAAAGCAAAGAATCAACTCCGTCAGCGAGGAAATCACGCTGAAAAGCCATCCCGACACCCGGTGGGAATGGATCAACGGAGCGTATGCCATGCACCAGGGCTTGCGCACGCAAAGCCCCGTGACACTGACCGAGGCCTTCATGAACAAGGTGTTCGACCGCGCCAACAGCCGGCTGAAACCGTCCGGCATGGGACTTACACTGCACATGCACGAACCGGACTTCGTTGCGGACGGTTCTTTCGACACACCAACGACAGACGTGGCCGTGTTCCACCAAAGCACGTTTAAAAACCTGTTCCACATTTCCGGGTTGCGGCTGACGGCCGGCATCCGCATAGAATACGAAAAGATGAGGCTGAAGCACAACTATGGCGGGCAACTCGGCTACGACATCGCCCTGACCTCGCCAATGATGCCGCTCAATTTGGACAACCTGTCGGATGCCAGCGACTTTGCCGGCGAACTCTGCCACGACTATCTGCAGTGGCTTCCCAAAGTCGCCTTGTTGTACAGCATCGACCATCGCAACAACGTTTACGTAAGCTGGAGCAAAGGGTACAGAAGCGGAGGTTACAACGTGCAGATGTTCAGCGACCTCGTACAGGGAGACCTGCAAAGCCGCATGATGGCCTCGGCAAAAGCCAGTACCGAGGAAAAGCTGAATGACCCAATGTTCAACCGTATGCCGGAAAACGTCAAACAAATGATATTGGGTAACATTCCGCAGGAGGAGTTCACCGGCACACCGGCACAGACGAGATTCAGCCCAGAGTACAGTTATAATTACGAAGTCGGAGGACATTTCTCTTTCTTCGGCAACAAACTGCAAATCGACGCGGCCGCATTCTATATGGATGTACATGACCAGCAGATTTCCAAAATGGTAAGCAGCGGACTGGGACGTGCCATGGTGAATGCCGGACGTGGGCGGAGCACCGGTATGGAAATAGCCCTGCGCGGCTGTGCGGCAGACAACCGCTTGGCATGGAATGCCTCCTACGGTTTCACACATTCCATATTCAGAGAATACGACCCCGGTCTGACGGACGACAAAGGACGAGCTGTCAACTATAACGGCAATCATGTGCCGTTTGCGCCCCGGCATACCCTATCGACCGGAATTGACTACACATTTTTCCGCGCGAACCAAAAGGTCCTGAAGGAAGTAACTGTCGGTACCGACATGACCGGAGTCGGAGAAATCTACTGGACAGAAGACAACCTTCTGAAACAGCCTTTCTATGCCCTGCTGAACGCCCATGTCACGTTCAACTTCGGAAATGTCTGCTTGGACATCTGGGGCAAGAACCTGACGGACACGCGCTACGATATCTTCTGTTTCACCAGCAAAGCGACCACGCAGGAGCTACGGTTCACCCAACCGGGACGCCCCATGCAGTTGGGCGCCGACCTGAAAGTTCATTTCTGAACACACTGCGGGAAGCCGCCCCCTGCGTCACTCATTCACCGTTCCGCAACGGGGACACTCCCCTTTCTCCCGCATCTTGTTTCCGCAATAGCCGCAACGATAGCGGCAGTGGCCGTGACGATAGTAGCGCCACAGCCCCCAGAACGCGTACGCCAGCAAACAGGGATAGCCCACATAATACAGGGTGGAAAGAGAGAAAAACAGATAACAGACGATACACATCCCGAGCAGAAAGAACAGATAGGATATGGCCGCCGAGGGATATAGCTGCCGCAGCACATCGTCCACCGTGGCTATACCCAACAGGACTATCAGCCAGACAGAAGCCACAAACAGCCCCAGAATGAGCGGCAGGCCGAAAGGATTGAGCGTCGGATGGAAATAGAACTCCATCCAGGTCTGGGGAACAAACATCTGGATGCTGGCATACAATGTCGCCGAAGCCGAAAGTGTGAGGCAGAGCAACGTCGGATAGCAACTGCCTATATCGTCGAAATGTACCATCCGGACCCTGCGTTTCCGGATACGATAGATAAAGTAAAGCACCGTCAACAGTCCTATAAGTATCAGGAAACAGATGAGATGGACATCACTAAACGTATATATGAACAGGGATATGGGGTCGTCCGGAACCACTCCTTCCAGCAAATCGCACTCGCGCATCCATCCCATTGTCTGCTGGTCACGTGCCACCTTCACCCAGATGCTGTCCACCGTGTCCGCCGGCACCACCCATATATCCGCCACCGCCAAGCGGTCCCCCGCCTGTACAGTGGCGCCGGCCGCCGTCGTGTCCGTCTGAACGCCGTTTTCCGGTCCCTTCAGAATCAGTTTCATGGAATCCGCGCATACGAGAAAATTAAAATTATGCGCATAGTGGCGGGGCACGGCGAAATCGAGTGAATCGCCGGCTCTCTCCGCCAAATTCCACCGGCCGGAAGAAGGGTCGGAACGATAATAGCACGACGAACACAACAGCACCAGCAACACACTCCGGATGCACACGGCGTGCGCCGACTTGTATCTACGCTTTTCCATCCGCATAAACTTTCATACAACAATCCCGGCAATCAAAGTCCAGCCGGAAGCGCCGCCCGTCGGACGAGACCAAGTAATACGGCTCGCGGTACGGCGAACGCTGCCGCGAGTGTTTCGGGCACCACCCCATGCTGTAACGCAAACAATGGCGGCAATCCATGAGCACTGCGTCACGGGGCTCCTCCCGCTCAAAAGCCGGCGCCACCTCATGCGCACCGGCAAGGCGGTAGAACGCGGCGGCCTCGCCATTCATCACATTGGCCAGATAAGTCAGGCTTTGCCCCGCATAAAAAGAATCTTCCTTCGTCCGCGACGGACGCACGGAACGTTCCAGCGGATAAGTGGCGCGCCGTGCGGAAAGCAATGTGTCCACTGTCCGACGCCTCCATTCGGCCAGCACGGACGAAGGAATAAACCAATCCCTCTCCCACTTTATTTCCGTTTGCGTAACCTCGAAAGGAGTGTTTCCCAGTTTGGACAATTGCCGGCGGACATTCTCCTCCTGCGGCTTTTCGGCCATCGTCTTGTCGCAATCGAACACTTGAGTCACCCTTGTTCCGTCCTCGTCCTCCGCTGTCAGGGCGAAGCCCCGCCCTACGTCCTCCAGCAGCCATTTCAAAGCCATTTTCCGCTCGGCGGACGGACGGGACAACAACCGTTCAAACTCCTGGTCATAGTTCCGGTAGAGCCGGGTCCGGGGGCGAACGGAAATATTTTCTGTAAGGAATAACTTATTATTTTCCACACGGTTTACCCTAAATCCCTGTAGTTCTCCTTTATCGTCGATATAACAAAGTCCGTCACCGTTAGAGAAACTCTTCAGGCCGGCCACCGTCATCTGCCGTCCCCGCACCTCCTTCACCGTACCGACTTCCTCGCCCAACGATTTCGGGGTCTGGAAGGAAAATATATCGGACTTGCGCCCGCGAAGAAAGTAATCCGTGAAACCGCGGTTGAAACTCTTCTCCGGCTGAGGTCTGAAGGTGGTTGTCACCCGTCCCGAAGAAGCCCGGGCATACTCCGGACGGCGATGCAGAATCTCATCCAGCCGCTTGCGATAATATGCCGTGATATTCTTCACATAAGAAACATCCTTCAGCCTTCCCTCTATTTTCAACGACGAAACACCGGCATCGAGCAACGCTTCCAGGTCATCGCTACGGTTCATGTCCTTGAGCGAAAGCCAATGTCTGCCTTGCTCTATCATGTTGCCGTCCCTGTCCGTCAAATCAAACTTCAACCGGCAGAACTGGGCACACTCCCCACGGTTGGCACTGCGCCCGAAACAATGCTGGGACACGTAGCACCGACCGCTGTAGCTCACACACAAAGCCCCGTGAACAAACACTTCCAGCGGCACGGGACAACTTTCGTGGATACGCCTTATCTCCTCCAGCCCCAGTTCCCGGGCCAGCACCACCTGCCGGAATCCCTGCCGATGAAGAAAGGCCACTTTCTCCGGTGTACGATTGTCCATCTGCGTGCTCGCATGCAACGGGACAGGCGGCAGATTCAGGCGCAACAATGCCATGTCCTGCACGATAAGCGCATCGACCCCCTTGCGGTAAAGCTCCCATATCAGCTGCTCCGTGTCCGCCAGTTCGTCATCCCGCAGGATGGTATTCACTGTCACATAGACACGCACCCGGAACAGATGGGCATATTCCACCAGCCGGGCAATGTCTTCCACCGTGTTGCCGGCGGCAGCCCGCGCGCCGAAACGCTGTGCGCCGATGTACACGGCATCCGCCCCGTGGTCAACGGCCGCGATGCCACACGCCAGGTTTCTGGCCGGTGCCAGCAATTCTATTTTTCTTTGCCTCATCATCGTATCGTATCGATATCGTACGGAGTTTCCTGATATACATAATAATTAAGCCAGTTGGAGAACAGCAGGTTCCCATGCGCCCGCCACGTCACGAGCGGTCCTTTTTCGGGGTCATTGTCCCGATAATAGTTTTTCGGCATTTCTATGGGCAGTCCCTTGTTTAGGTCCCGACGATATTCCGTGTCCAGTGTCAGCGGGGAATATTCGGAATGCCCCGTAACGAAAATCTCGCGCCCTCCGCGTGCCATCACCATTCCCACGCCCGACTCATCGGATTCCGCAATCAATTGCAGTTCCGGCACCCTGAGTATGTCTTCCCGGCGCAGTTCCGTATGGCGGCTGTGGGGCATGAAAAACTCATCGTCAAAGCCCCGGAATATGGGCAACCGGGGCACTAGTGCATGTTGCCGGAAAATGCCGAACATCTTAGCCTCGAGCGCATGTTTGGGCACCCCGTAGTAATGAAACAGTCCCGCCTGGGCCGCCCAACAGATAAACAAGGTGGAGGTGACATGCGTGCGTGCCCAGTCGAATATCCCGGTAATCTCATCCCAGTAGGTGACTTCCGGATAATCCAGATGCTCCACGGGCGCACCGGTGACAATCATCCCGTCGAACTTCTCCTGTCTCATACGGTCAAAGTCACGGTAAAACGCTTCCATGTGTTCCGCCGGCGTATGCTTGGAGACATGCCCCTTCAGCTTCATAAAGGAGATTTCCACCTGCAAGGGCGTGTTGGAAAGCAGGCGCACAAGGTCGGTTTCCGTCGTAATCTTCAGCGGCATCAGGTTGAGGATGGCAATGCGCAACGGACGAATGTCCTGCGCCGAAGCCCTCGTGTTGTCGATGACAAATATGTTTTCCTCCTTCAGGATGTCGATAGCGGGAAGTCTGTCGGGTAATGTCAGTGGCATACGGTTCTTTATAACATGTTTTCTTCGTGCCCAAACGAAAGCATCGAATCGAAGGACAAAAATACAAAAAAACAGGGAGCCGAATAAGAAACAGACGATAAAATCCCCTTTTTTAAAGCAGTAATAAGCCGGGACTCGCAGACCTGCCGTGCGCAAGCCTGTGAGTCCCGGTAAACATATAACTCCTGTCAGGAAAGTCCCGTCAGTCCTTCAGTTCAATCCTCAGATTCAGTTCGTCCAACTGCTTGTCGTCGATGCGCGACGGGGCATCCAGCATGACATCGCGCCCGCTGTTGTTCTTCGGGAAGGCGATGCAGTCGCGGATGCTGTCCAGACCGGCAAACAGGCTGACCCAGCGGTCAAGACCGTATGCCAGACCTCCGTGGGGAGGCGCACCGTATTTGAAGGCATTCATCAGGAAACCGAACTGCTCCTGCGCACGCTCGGGCGTAAAGCCCAGTATGGTGAACATCTTGTTCTGCAAGTCCGGGTCGAAGATACGGATGGAACCGCCGCCCACTTCCACACCGTTGCACACCATGTCGTACGCATCGGCACGCACGGCTGCCGGGTCGGTGTCCAGCAAAGGAATATCCTCGTCCTTGGGATGCGTGAAGGGATGGTGCATGGCCATCAGACGGCCTTCTTCCTCGCTCCACTCGAACATGGGGAAGTCCACCACCCACAGCAGGGAGAACTTGTTCTTGTCGCGCAATCCCAGACGGTTGCCCATCTCCAGACGCAGTTCGCACAACTGCTTGCGGGTCTTCATGGCGTTATCGCCGCTCATGATAAGAATCAGATCGCCCGGAGCAGCCTGCATGGCCTCCTTCAGGCGCGACAACACCTCGGGAGCGTAAAACTTGTCCACACTGCTCTTCACGCTGCCGTCTTCCTGCACACGGGCATATACCAGCCCCTTGGCACCTATCTGGCTGCGCTTCACGAAGTCCGTCAGCTGGTCCAGCTGCTTGCGGGTGTACGAGGCGCAACCCGGCGCACAGATGCCGCCGATATAGGCTGCATCGTTGAACACGCCGAACTCGCCCGTGCCTTTCAGCACATCCATCAGTTCCACGAACTCCATGCCGAAGCGCGTGTCAGGCTTGTCGCTTCCGTACAGCCGCATCGCCTCGCTCCACGGCATGCGCGGGAACGGTTCGACCAGTTCCACCCCGCGTATGGCCTTGAACAGGTGCTTGGCCATGCCCTCGAACGTGGCAATCACGTCCTCCTGCTCCACGAAGCTCATCTCGCAGTCGATTTGCGTAAATTCCGGCTGGCGGTCGGCGCGCAGGTCCTCGTCGCGGAAGCATTTCACTATCTGGAAGTAGCGGTCCATACCGGCCACCATAAGCAACTGCTTCAGCGTCTGCGGGCTCTGGGGCAAGGCGTAGAACTGTCCCGGGTTCATGCGCGAAGGCACCACGAAATCGCGTGCGCCCTCGGGCGTGGAACCGATGAGCATGGGCGTCTCTATCTCAAGGAAGCCGAGGCTGTCCAGATAGCGGCGCACCTCCATCGTCATGCGGTGACGCAATTCGATGTTCCGGCGCACGGCCGCACGGCGCAAATCCAGGTAACGGTATTTCATGCGTATGTCGTCGCCGCCGTCCGTATTGTCCTCGATGGTGAAAGGCGGAGTCAGCGACGCGTTGAGCACGGTCAGCCCCGACACGATGATTTCCACGTCTCCGGTGGGCAGGTTCTTGTTCTTGCTCTCGCGCTCGCTCACCGTTCCGGTTACCTGAATGACATATTCACGTCCCAGTTTGTTGGCCTGTTCACAGAGCGAAGCATCCGCTTCCTCGTTAAACACAAGTTGCGTAATACCATAGCGGTCGCGGATGTCCACGAACGTCATACCTCCCATCTTGCGGACTCTCTGCACCCATCCGGCCAGCGTCACGCCGCGCCCCGCATCCGTCAGGCGCAGTTCGCCGCACGTATTTGTCCTAAACATAGTTCTTTCTCGTTTAAAAAATTGCATTTTACATTTGATTGCAAAGTTACTAATAAAAAGTGGAATACAGAAGAACTGATTGTACCAATTATCGGACTTTTCACCGGCCGCCGCCCCCTCGCGCCCGTGGCCCGGCGCCGTATGCCGTGGCGAAGTATTCCCACGGGCTTCCTGCCTGCGGACGCATCATGCCCGGCATGCTCCGACACCCTGCATCTTGCAATCTTGCATCTTGCACCGGCCCCTCACACACACGCGTACGCATGCGCGCGCGTATAATATTATGTATAAATAAAACCATTTTGCTCATACAACGGCATTGTGTAAGCGTCCAATTTTGCCGTGTTGGTCAACGGAAGTCCGCTCAAGGGCGGCT